>JBEBPB010000002.1:0-402001 GCA_040396195.1 Paenibacillus nanensis | reverse complement strand
GTGACGATGCTTGATCAGAAGGAGCTATTCAACGAAGCTTTATTCGACATTATCAATCAAATATAACATTAATTTCTAAATCCATCCCATCATGATGGAATGGGCTCAAATATCTATTTAAACATTTCAAAATGATTCGCCACCCACTTTGAATTATTTTCTGTAATGTATTGTTCCGCACGGATTAACCTATAACCTTTGAAAATTTCAGATATAAATTTCTATGTAGGAGGCGAACTATTTTAGTTCGTCTTCTTCTGCTTTTGTATAAGTGGGAAGGAGGATTATCCGAAGGCTGGCTTTACCTCTTTACCATCCATCTTGATCAGAGCCCGTACAACATCCAACTTTATTTGATAGCCCCACTCTTCACCACTTGGCAAAATACTATTTGTTATCGGAGCCGTTGGCCTATCGGTAATTGCATTTAGGAAGAAACACTCTCTTTCTTTTTGGTTGTTGTTTTTCTTGGTTTTTTCGGGGTTGTGGCACGTCCACTGTCTGTCGGCGTTCTAACAACTTGCAAAGATGCTTGTAAAGCTTCCATTAGATCAATTACTTTACTTGGACCCGTAGCAGGAGCGGTAACGACTTCAGGATTTTCACCTGTAATTTTGCCTTCAATTAGTTTAAGTAGCTCTGCTCGGTATTCATCTGTATATTTGCTTGCTTCAAAAGGCTCACTTAGTTGCTCGACAAGCGTTTTTGCCATTTCCAGTTCTCTTTCATTTACTTCGATATTTTGAGGAAGATTTGGAACTTGGTTGACCGCTCGAATTTCATCAGGAAAATTCATCGTCTCAAGGCAAAGACAATTTTCAACGACCCTGATTGCAGCAAGACTTGTTTTATTCCGGATATTAATTTTAGCAATTCCAATTTTTCCTGTTTGACGTATTGCTTCAAGTAATAAACTGTAAGCACCAGTACCAGCCATATCAGGGGAAAGGTAATAAGGCTTGACGAAAAATATAGGATCGATTTCATTTAAATCAACAAAATCAACAATTTTTATAGTTCTGGCTGATTCCGGTTTAAGCGCTTCAAGCTCTTCTTCATTAATAATTACATATTTGTCTTTGTCATATTCGAACCCCTTTACAATATCTGCAGATTCCACGGATTTATTGCAATGAGGACATGTTTTTTCGTATTTAATCGGCATTCCGCATTCCTTATGAAGCTGTCTAAAGTGAATGTCCTTGTCTTCTGTAGCTGTGTGCATTTTGATTGGAATGTGTACTAAACCAAAACTGATAGCGCCTTTCCATACTGTATGCATATAGGTCACCTCATTCATTTTTTTATAAGGTGATCATAAACCCGTACTCTTATACATAATCCCTCAAAAATATTCATTAAAAAGGGAACATGTGTTCTGTTTATGGACGAAGGTAGTTTCAATCATACCTATAAAGTTTGAAACCCAATCGGGTCCAGATTATTTGCCACAAGATTAATATATTATCCCAATAATTAAGAAAAGAAGTAAATAGGAAGGAGTAATGTTCGGCAGTAAAGGTCATTAAATAACGGATATCCATAATAATAGAACGCCTTGCATAAGAAGGCGTTCTATCGAAAGCAATTAGACTACGCGACGACGACGATGTCTTTTACAAACAACCAATACCTTTTGGCCTGGGTGAAGAAAAATCGTAATTGGTCTTCTAAAATTTCTCACTGTAGTCACCTTCCTTTTTTCATGAGATAATCTATTTTATGTAAATTCAAAGAAGTTGCTATAGATAGATGTGCATTTTTAAGTAGGTTAGGCTTTTTAATAGAAAATATGCAACTTTATAAATATATTAAATCATGCATTCGACATAATAAGACAATACCTCCTATGGACTTGTGAAATGAGACATGGGACAATGGGATTAAATTAATAATTTTTATAGTTATTGTCAAAGGAGCGATTATTTTGAATCAAATTGTCAATACAGCGCCAGCAACCACTCAATCGGTCTATCGCACTGAAGTAAATTCTTATTTTGATGGAGGGTTACTTCAATTTATTGGATGGAAAATTCTTGGAATAATTGTTACTGTCTTCACACTAGGGATTTGCTTACCTTGGAGTATTACAATGATTTATAAGTGGGAGATAGAGCATACTGTAGTTGAAGGTAGACGTTTAAAGTTCAACGGAACAGCTATTGGTTTGTTTGGCAACTGGATAAAGTGGTGGCTGCTTTGTCTAATAACCATTGGAATCTATGGCTTCTGGGTTTTTATTTCTTTGCAGAAATGGAAAGTAAAGCATACTTCGTTTCAAAATTAAACTTATGTGAGGAACAAAGCACCGGTTAAGGTGCTTTTTTTGTTGTTAGCAAACCGGATGCTAGAGGAAGAGCATTTGGCATTTGGCATGTCGCATTTGTTTGAAGAAAATTGGTCTCGATTATCCATTGATAATACATCAGGAGTTATCTATACTAAATACGATAATGATTATCAATATCAATGGAGGGGTTTTAATTGATTCAACGTAGACGCATGTTAACTTTATTGTGTGCAGTGGCAATAATACTTGCTTTGGCAGCAGGTTGCGGAAGTAAGGTGGAACCAAACAGTAGAGGGGAAAATCAAGAAAATGCCGGAGAAAATTCGGAAAAACAGCAGTCAAAACAGGATAAACAGAAAAACAATGAAAAAGAAAATGAAGAGAAAACAGATACGGATGGTGACAAAGTAGAAACCAGAGTTTTTAAGGATTCATTAGATAGAGAAGTAACGATCCCTGTTAAGCCGCAAAGAGTAGTAGCGACATCTTTCATAGGGGAGTTACTTTCATTGGGATATAAACCGGTAGGAGCAAGCGAACAATTGCTGCGTTTCTATACGGAGGAAGATATTGCAGGGATTACAAGTATTGGTTCAGATGCTTCTAATAAAGAAGCAATGATTGCTCTTGATCCTGATCTTATTATTGCTTCAGCGCGCACGGCTCCAGATGAGATTGAAGCGATGAGCAAGATTGCTCCAGTTGTGGCTGTTCCATTCTTTGGAGAACAGTTACAGTCACTTCATATAGCGGCTGATATTTTGGGATTGCAAAAAGAAGAAGAAGCATGGCTTGCGCAATACAATGAACGGGTTACGAAGCTGCAAGAAAAGGTTAAGCCTATTTTTAAAGAAAATGAGTCAGGAATAGTTATTCAATTTGCTCAAAAGGCATTGTACACTTATGCAACTCGCGTATTTCCAACAGTTTACGATGTGCTGGGTTTGACTCCTCCTGAAAAACTGCAAGAGTTGCAAAAAGATAAAGAATTTACAGGAGTTGTTGCTCTTTCTGAGGAATCACTATTGGAGTTTACCGCTGATCGCATATTTGTAATTGTTAATGATGAAGAATCTATTCAAGTATTTGAGGAGACGAAAAAAGGGGCAATCTGGAGCAGAATTCCGGCAGTGAAAAATAATCAAGTCTATGTTATAGACAAAAGGTTATCGATTTCAGACGTAAGTACGTTGGACTGGGCGCTTGATGAAGTAGACAGATTGTTGTTCGAACAGAAATAAGGAATATTTGTGAAATGCAGTAACACAATTAATTGAATGAAATATATGATAGGTTTTGGAGGGGCAGAAATGACTGAAGCAAATAAAAAGCAACTCAAATTAGCTACATTGCTAATCGCTCCGGGAGCTTCGAACGGCGGTTGGCGTCATTCCAATGCAGAATCTTTCCCAGAAGATCCACTCGCTTTTTTTACTGCTTTGGCGCAGAAGGCAGAACAAGGGAAAATAGATTATTTGTTTATGGCTGACCAGTACAGAATCCCGGGAAAAACAGCAGATGAAATTCAATATGGCGTCAATGTATGGCCCGAACCTATTACATTATTATCCGCGCTTTGTTCTGTCACCAAGCATATCGGATTGTCTGCAACACAATCAACAACCTATGCTGAGCCATACCATACCGCACGAATGTTTGCCACGCTAGATCATTTGAGCAAGGGACGAGCCTCGTGGAATATTGTAACTTCGAACGGTGAGCTGGAATCTGTCAATTTCAAGAATGAGCACCGGCCAGTGCAAGAAAGAAGACATGAGCATTCCGATCAATTTGTTGAGATTGTTAAAGCATTGTGGGACAGTTGGGAGGATGGAGCGATTGTTCAAAACAAGCAGAGCGGTATATTTGCCGATTCGGATAAAGTTCACTACATTAACCATGACAGCGAGTGGTTCTCCGTTCAAGGACCGCTGAACGTTGCTCGTCCTCCTCAGGGCCATCCGGTTATGGTTCAAGCCGGACAGTCAGAAGCGTTTATAAAAAGAGCAGCCGAAACAGCGGATGTGATATTTACAATGCTCGGCAATTTAGAACAAGCCAAACAATTTTATGCCTCAGTCAAGCAGAAGCTGCCTGAATACTCTCGCCGTCCGCAAGATCTGCTGATCATGCCGGGCTTGACATTGTCAATCGGATCAACGGAACAGGAGGCAAGGGAGAAAAAAGAATACTTTTCCCAATTAGGAAGAAACACAGCGCGTCTTGATATCGTTTCCTATGTAATTGGAAAAGATATCACTGACCGCAGTCTGGACGATGCCTTGCCTGAAGCGGATTTGACGAACCCGGCTGAAGCAAAATATGTGAAATTGAAGCAGCTTGCCGACCTTGAAGGCTGGAAGACGATACGACAGTTGTATGATTTTACAAAAAATCAAAAACAACACTTTAATATAGTTGGCACACCGATTCAGATAGCTGATCAATTAGAACAATGGTTGGTGGAAGATGGAGCAGACGGTTTTACTTTTATTCCGCATATTTTGCCTTCCGCTATTCATGAATTGGTCGATCTCGTTATTCCTGAACTCCAGAATCGTGGTATATTCCGAACGGAGTATACGGGGAGTACATTGCGTGATAATTTGGGATTAAGCAAACCGGAAAACCGCTTTGCCAAAGCTGTTTTTTGAAATGATAAGAGATAACTATGTAGATCAGCGGGATTATAGCAGAGCGAAGCAGATAAGTTCAAATGAAATAGAAAGCGACACGTTTGATGATGTCAGGGCTTTAAGCTGTATGTATATGCAAGCAGGAGAGATTATGGCAGGAGGAAGCGGCAAGGAATGGTTTGCCGAGCAATCTGTCCCCTCGCTTGGGCTGCTTGTTGTGGAGAAAGGAAAGATGCTTTGCAGGGCTGATGGAAATGAATATAATTTACTGCCTGGGGACTGCCTTATTTTGTTGATTGAAAATGAGTTGAAACTGTCATTTGATGCAATAAGCGCATCGAAGACTGGCACCAAAGCATGTTTGATTACCTTTAGTTTTCAACCTCCAGGGCATGTGGAAGTTATACCTGAACACTATTTGCCAATCGGGAAGCTTATCCGTTTGAAGCCATTTCCGCGATTTTATACAGTGGCTGAAGCGCTATGCGCAAAATTTGACAATAGCAGTGTGCGGCGGGACGCATTGGAAATTTTTCAGTCGCATATTGCTTTTCAACAGCTCATTTGTACCATTATGGAGCAGCAAGGACCGGATATTAATGTTTCAGATTCAGTAAAAGCAGTTATGAAAACCATTGATTATATACAGCATAATTTTGCAGAACGGCTTTCTGTACAACAATTGGCTAATGCAGCTAATTTGAGTGCACGGCAGTATACCCGTATTTTCAAACGGTTGACGGGGAAAGCACCTATCGAATATTTGCATGATTACCGAATCAATCGTTCCCGTGAACATTTGCTGCAGTCTGATTTTACGCTAAATTCGATCTCTTCTCATATCGGCATTGAGGATGTACACTACTTTACAAGACTATTCCGCAATAATGTAGGCTGCCCGCCCAAAACCTATATTGAACAGCGATATCTTGATTCCCAAATTGTTACCATTCATTATGCAGGCGAATGTCTTGCCTTAGGTGTAGTGCCGCTTGGTGAAGTGGAAACAACACTAAATCAAATTCAATATTGCAACAGTGCAATAGCCAGTATTGGAAAGTTGACCCCTGATCCGCTTTTAATCAAAGAATTGCAGCCGGACTTGATTATTGCATCGGATCATATGCAGCAAGAATATTTGGCTGATATTAAGCAGTTCG
Organism: Paenibacillus nanensis; assembly: GCA_040396195.1. Classification (GTDB taxonomy): domain Bacteria; phylum Bacillota; class Bacilli; order Paenibacillales; family Paenibacillaceae; genus Pristimantibacillus; species Pristimantibacillus nanensis_A. The sequence continues at coordinate 395,915 of JBEBPB010000002.1, read as the reverse complement.
CCCCGGTAATTACTGTACCCTGGGATATAAGGCCATTCGAGCGATTGCAACGTATCGCTGCTGTGCTGGGGAAACAAAAGGAAGCCCAAAAATGGATGGAAGAATACGCGGAAAAGAGAAAGCTTGCTGCTGATTGGTGCAAACATAATATAAAACGACAGGAGACAGCGTCCTTAATAAGATTGGAAGATGGATTTGTCTGGGTTCATGCGTCGCGATTTTTTCCAACCTTTTATGAAGTAATGGGTTTCAAGCCAACCTCTTTGATGAAACACTCTGTGGAGAATAGCGCGATGCCGCGCCGTGTTGCGGTCAGCTTTGATCAACTGTATAAACTGGATGCCGACCGTCTTTATATCATTTGTGGCAATACGGATCATGAGAAGGTTTGGTTGCAAAATATGATGCAAACGCAGTTTTGGCAACAACTTCGTGCGGTTAACAGCAACAGGGTTTATTTGTTGAGACAATGCGGAATATCCTATGATTCCTACACATTAAAATGGCAATTGGATCAAATTGATCAGCTATGGCATGAACCTGGGACTACCGTTCATTATGATGATCATGGCTGGATCCTTCCACTGGAAACTTAAGCGAATAAGATCATCTCCTTGTCATAAAGTATTCTTGCATTTGAAAGCTCTGTATTCAAAAACTGCTGTTTATGTTTTGAATACAAAGCTTTTTTCTATTTAGATTGCTTCCAGTGGCTGGCTATTTTTAATACCTAATGCAGTTTCATCTTGCCTTTGAATATAATAATAGCAAGCAATGCGATAGCTGTTCCATAACCAAGTACAAGCCAAATAGGAGGGAAAATAGCAGAGTAGGTGCCGGAAAGTGCAGCCTTTCCTATATCAACTGATGAGGCAAAGGGCAACACGCGTGCGATGTTCTTGAATATACCGCCAACCAGATCCAAATCAAACCAGGTGCCGGAAAGCCATGCGGACAAGTTAGTTAATAGTGCGCCACATATGCCGGTAACGGTTTTTTCACTGAAAAGACTTCCGCAAAGCAATCCTATGCCGATAAATATGATTGCTGCAGGAATTGTCAAAAGAAGAGCGGGAAGGATACTGATAGTTATCTTCATACCTAAAAGTACAGCTGTGATATAGCAGACAATACTTTGCATAAGCGCCATTGGCAATAAGGGCAGCGTATATCCAGTTATAAAACGGACTGAGGTCATTGGCGTAGTAAATAAACGCGCCAATAAGGAAGAGGAACGATCTTTGGCAATAAGCTGTGCTGAAAATAGCGACATGAAGGATAGGCCAAATACTGCGATGCCCGGCGTTAGCTTTTCAAGCTCGAATAATGGATTTGGTACGTTCTTTCCGATGGCAGTTAATAAAATGAGCAAAATAACAGGAAAGCCGATGCCAAACAATAAGGAAAGGGGATCGCGCAGTATTTCTTTTGCAGTTCGTACAGTAAAGCTATTCAGTATAATCACTCCTTGGTAATAAGTTGAATAAACGCAGTATCGAACGCTGTTGTGCCAGTCTGTGCAAGTAACTGTTCAACGGTGCCAAGCGCCTTTATTTCACCTGATTTCATAATGCAAATGCGATCTGCTAATGATTTTGCTTCTTCTAAATAATGTGTGGTCAATATAATTGTTGTGGAGCCCTTTAACTGAACAATTACTTGCCATAGTTGCTGTCGTGCCAAAATATCGAGCCCAAGTGTAGGCTCATCCAATATTAAAATATCAGGCTCGCTAATTAAAGCCATTGCGATGCTTAGACGACGCTGCCATCCGCCAGACAATGTTTTGCCACGTTGATGCTTTACGGACTCGAGGGAGAGGGTCTTTATGACCTCAGCTGTTTTATGCAAGCTTTTTTCTTTGGAAAAGCAGTGCGCTCCAGCCATTAACAATAAGTTTTCTATTACAGTAAGGTTAGGAGCTATGGCTGTTTCCTGCGGAGAAACAGCGATATGCTTCTTTACTTGTTGAGTATCCGCAATAATGCTTTTATCTAATATAATTGCCTCGCCGGAGGAAGGGGCTGTTAAACAGGAGAGCATTTTAATCAGTGTAGTTTTTCCAGCACCGTTAACACCTAGCAGTGCAATCAATTCTCCTTGCTTTATATTAAGCGAGATATGATCAACTGCTGTTTTATTTCCATAGTGTTTTGTTAGTTGATTGATTGTTATAGCAGCAGTCATCTTAATTATTCCTCCTCATTAATAAGCATGAAAAACTTCTTGGTGTATTCTTTTGGAACAATTGCAAGTCCACGTTCCTCATCCCCAACAATAATTAATACATGTCCGGCTTCTATATGAAACAGTTCACGGGCTTTTTTTGGAATAGCAATTTGACCTCGTTCACCGACGGTTACAGTGCCGAAAAAATGTTTGCCTTTTGGCGGAACATCAAGCCCTGACCCCTCATCCTCATAATGCACCAAGTTGTCCAGCGTTACATTATACAGCTTTGCTAGCGTTATGCAGCTTGAAATATCGGGTACGGACTCGCCTTTTTCCCATTTGGCTACAGCTTGGCGAGATACTTGCAGTTTTTCAGCAATGTATTCCTGGGTATAATTGTGGCGTTTGCGTAACTGCTTTAAATTCATACTTATCATATTTTTCATACCTCCTATACTACTTATTATTTGTTTTTTTTCGCATAATGTACACCAACCGCTATTAACTCCAATGTTATATTTAGTTGCATTTGGGCGGAAAACTGTATTTATACTAACCTAATAGAGCAGTCTCCATAAGTATACAGCGTAACTTTTCCAGCCAAGATGAAGCAATGGTTTGAAGTTCCTGGTTTGAAGTTCCTGTTTTGCTGGTATTTCTCTGCTTTGAAGTTGGCTGTATAGTATCATAATAACTAGTAGAAAAATTTTGTTATCTTGCTATTACGGCTAGCCCTGTTTATTTTTAATGGATGAAGCCGTTATACTAAAATGAGAAACGCAGGATTATAACAGTTTGTACAGGCAGGTGATTAAGGTGAAAACAGTCCCGGACAACAAGAACGAGGGCAATCAATATAATAAGGATCATGCCAGAAGGGCTACAGCTATTACGAATGAGTGGTGGGAGGCTATTGAGCAGAATGATGCCGCTTATAATGATTTATTCTTCTATGCTGTTCAGTCTACAGGTATTTTTTGTAAGCCATCCTGCAGGTCAAGAACACCGAGAAGAGATAATGTAGAGATATATTCCAGCGCAGAGGAAGCTTTACTAGCTGGTTTTCGTCCATGTAAAAGATGCAAGCCAACAAATGAAAAGTTGCCGGATGAAGAATGGATTTTGAGCATCGTTGATTATATGAACCAGAATTATAGACGGCAGCTTACGCTAGAATTGCTTGGGCAAGCGACCCATAGCAGCCCTTATCATTTACAACGTACCTTCAAACGGATAATGGGGGTAACGCCGACTGAATATATGCAGCAGCTCAGGTTATCAAAGGCTCAAGAGGCACTTAAACAATCTAATTTGTCTGTGGAAGAAATTGCAGAAAGCGTGGGAATTGGAAATACGGGTTACTTTATCACATGGTTTAAACGGGAGTTGGCTGTTACACCAGCAAGGTATAGAAAATTACATCAGGGAAGGATGGAAGGCAGTGGAGAAGAAGAAGCTTGTACAAGAAACAATTAATTGGACATGTATGGTTAGTGAACAGACAAGTTATTATATAGCGGGATATGATGATCATATTATATATATTGGTTCTCCTAATGCCGTTTTCGAGGAAATGACTAGTTGGGTGAATAAGCATTTTCCACAAGCTGTTTTTGCAGAAGCAAGAGAAAAATTCAGTTTATGTGAAACGGAGCTGCAGCAATCTCTGGCAGGAGAGCGAACGATATTTTCCTTTGCTGCGCAGTATTACGGGACCGCTTTTCAACAGTCTGTTTGGCAACAATTGTGCAAAATTCCATATGGATTAACGGTAACTTATTCCGATATTGCCAAGGCTTTAGAACGACCATCAGCTGTACGTGCTGTTGCTGCGGCAATTGGAGCTAATCCGTTGCTGGTTGTAGTGCCCTGTCACAGAGTTATTGGAAAGGATGGCACTTTAACCGGTTATAGAGGGGGGCTTGCTATGAAGGAAACATTATTGAGGTTAGAAAAACGATGACTTACTATACTAATTATAAGGAACCGAAATCTATTCTGAATAAAGGAACCGGATTTTTGAAGGGCTACAGTCATTCACTTAATCCATATACCGGCTGCTCGTTTGCTTGTTCATACTGTTATGTCCGTCAAATGCCTGTGGCATTGTTTCGAGGAGAAGAGTGGGGGACATGGGTTGATATTAAAAAGAATGCAGCAGCACTGCTTGAGAAAGAGATTAATCGTGCGAAGCATAAAGGAAAAGTAACTATTTTTATGTCTTCAAGCACGGATCCATATCAGCCTGTAGAAAGTGAAGAAAAAGTGACCCGATCCTTGCTTGAGGCAATGATCCAATCCCCAGTAGATTTTTTGCTTGTTCAAACAAGAAGTCCGCTTGTAACTAGAGACATTGATTTGTTGAAGAAATTTGGAGACAGGGTTCGTGTCAGTATGACGGTCGAAACAGATTTGGATGCTATAAGAAAACGATTTACGCCCAAGGCTCCGCCAATTGCCGCTCGTATTCTTGCTATGCAAAAGCTTGTGGATGAGGGGATTGCTGTACAAGCAGCAGTTGCGCCTATTCTTCCATTTAGTCCTGAATTTCCTAAGAAGTTAAGTCAGGTGACGGGAAGGGTATGCCTGGATAACTACTGGCTTGGAGACGGCAGCGGGGGACAACGGACAGCAAGATTGGGTATGGAGCATATGTATAGAGCATTTGGTGTCGAGCCATGGTATGAAGAGAAGTTGATCAACGAGGTTTATAGCATGTTTTGTACTGTGTTCGCCAAGGAACAAATCTATATAAGTCAAGCTGGTTTTGAACCATAAAGCCGATAGCATACTATTGTGGAATACCCATTGCCATAAGTATGCAGTCGGCTTTACGTCTGTTCAGGGCTTAATGAAGATAATCTAAAATACGATTAACCTCCTCTTCGCCAACTGATTCCCAGCGACTTTTATTACGTATTTGACCATCTGTATCAAGTGGTGCTTGAAATTGCGAAAGACCCGTTGCATCTAATAAGGAGTTCGCTTCATTATCAATTCCCAAATTTACGACATGCTTGACAATGTAGGGCCTTTGAAATTGAATCGTTGCATGAGGATGATCTAGTTTTCCAGTTGTTACGGCAAACGGGAGTCGCAAATAAATGGTTTCCCCGTTATCCGAATGTAAGACAGAATCAAAACTGCCTTGATAATAATCCCAGTTGCTTCCCAAACAGTAGCCATGGTTACAAAGATCATCTGAAATATGACCATAGACTGCTCTTTTTCCTTCTAATTGTGTTTGTAAATGAATCATAATATACCCCCTGATCATTATTTTTTTGCAGGACTGATTTGTTGTCTAGTTTTCCCTGAAATTGCTTCAACATACTTCTTTGCAAACTTGCTAAACCAGAGTTGAAAGAAGGATAGAAACTCGCTGAACGGGGTAGTATAAGTTGTTATCAGGCACAGTGTAGAGGAGGACATATTTTGAAAATCAACAAATTTTCAATGAAGCAAATGATGGGGATTTTTTTGATGGGGATGCTTCTTATGGTGACTACAGGATATGATTACAATGCTCCTCGAAAGGACAGGGAATATTACGAACAACGCGGCGAAGTAGTTTGGGAAGTGCCGATGGATGTAAAGCTGATTGCATTTACTTTTGACGATGGACCCAATGCCAAAACAACCCCGCAAATTTTAGATATCTTAAAACAATATGATGCAAAAGCTACTTTTTTTGTTGTTGGCAATCGGATTGATGCTAATCAGAATATTTTGAAGCGGCAAATAGAAGAAGGTCACGAGGTAGCTAATCATACGTATAATCATTTGTTTTTCGATAAAGCCTATCCTCTGGAAAAAATAAACAAAGAAATAGAAAGTACAAAGAATAAGCTTTTAGAGGTAACCCAACAATTTACTCCGTGGTTTCGACCGCCAGGCGGCATTATTAATGACGATGTGATTAAAGTAGCGCAGTCCCAGGGGTACACAGTTGTATTATGGTCCTGGCATCAGGACACCAGAGATTGGGCATCTCCCGGAGTTGGTTATATTGTTAACAAGGTACTGAATAATGCACGTAACGGTGATATTGTGCTGATGCATGACAGCATTTATGGAAAAAATCAAACTGCAGAGTCGTTAAAACAGATATTGCCTGTGCTAAAAGAAAAAGGATTTACTTTTGTTACTGTATCTGAGTTGATGAAGTATAAGCAAGCCAATAAAGTGAATCAATAAAAGATAGAAAAAACTAGAGCCGTATTAAGATCCTGGTGCCGGAAGAGGACCGAAAGAGGATCTTGATATGGCTCTTGATTTTAATTAGCGCCTGAATAAATATAAAAGACTATTACAAATAAACATGTGTAATTTCATAACTGCGATCAATAGACAAATCGATATAACGGTTTTCGGTTTTAACTAGCGGTCTGAAGAATTCTGCTGGATGAGTCATAACAATAACGCCCATATCTCCATTGCTTAGTGAAACCTGTTTGCCGATAAAGTTGGGAATCATATGGCGTATAAAAGTGTGGGTAGTAGACGGATCAAGCTGATCAAAGCTTAGTTTGTAAAGTTCCTTTAATACGAAAAGGAGATCCCGTTCTTTCTGATAAACCCTGGCGGAGATCATTGCGCTGTATATATCGCATACAGCAATGATTTTTGCCATGGGATGGATTTGGTTTCCCTTCAAACCATGAGGGTACCCGCTTCCGTCTGCTCGTTCATGATGCTGCAGCGCGCCGATTGCAACAATAGAATCTGGCATGGAGTGATTAATAATTTCATAGCCGTAAACTGTATGTAATTTAACTTCTTCATATTCTTCGGCAGTAAGCTTATCAGGTCTATTCAAAACTTCATAATCAATTTTGCACTTTCCTATATCATGCAAAAAACCTGCTTTCCCGATGAAAGCAGCATCCTCTTGCGAATAACCCATCCATGAGGCCAAATAATAAGACAACATACCGACTTGTACAGAGTGCTGATACGTATAATTATCTGTGGTGTTTAGCAATAGAAGCATGGAAACGACATCGCGCTCTAATTGAAGATGATCAAGTAGAGGATTAAAAGCATCAGATACTGCTTGCTCATCCACCACACCTTCATGTAAAGCCTTTTCAAAAAAAGATTCAATACTTTTTACGGTATGCTGATAAACAGGTTTGACATTGGGCAGCCATTTAGGAGTAACGGTTGATTCGAGAGTACGGGTTTCGACAGCAGCAGCAGGTTCACTGTTTCGTGATTCAATTTCAATATAATCGATATGGTGTTGCATTAACCGGGAAACCTCTTGCTTATATAGAACGGTTCCTTTCGAAAGGACATGCAATCCGTATGGATTGAACACATCATTCTTCAACCTGTCCCCATCGATTAAGTCCGTAATATGTACTCTCATTAAGACACCTCAGTTTAACATTAATTAAATTCCAAGCTTTCCAACACTATGGTATCAAGCAATTGCGTTGTTGGCAATAAGAGGAATTAGAAAATGAGACATAATACCTAAAATTTCGGCAAGAAATGACCTTGTTTTTGATTATGATCGTTCGGAAGATATTTGGTTTTTAATGTTAAGAATCGCTTTTTTGTGAAAAAAGTAATTATTTGTATAGGTTTAACAGCTGGGAATTTTAGGACAATTGTAACTTATTATTTGGTTGGTATACAAGGATAAGCTGGGATATTATAATGTTTTAGAAGAGATTTTTGTACGGTGAGCTGCAGAGTCAAGGAGGGCGCAAATGTGAGAAATGCATCAGATGTACGATTCGTACTTTATCATAGTAATGATATACACAGCAGACTTGAGAATGCTGCCAAAATAGCGACAGCGATTGCGGAAGAAAGAAGGGTGCTTGGGCAAGAGAGAGTGCTAGCCGTTGATTGTGGTGATCATATGGACAGAATGAGACAAGAAACGGAAGGGACGGACGGAGAAGTAAATGTCGCTTTGCTTAATGATGCGGGCTATGAGGTTGCAACGATTGGCAATAATGAAGGTTTAACTTTTTCGCAAGAGCAGCTTGCCGGGCTTTACGGAGACGCTAAGTTTTCTGTTGTCTGCGCTAATGCAATGAATTTGCTTACTGATGAGCTCCCGGATTGGTTGCAAAGCCGAACAGTAATAGAGAAAAATGGGCTTAAGATTGGGTTTACTGCAGCAACAGCTAACTTTCATAATGTTTACAAATTGCTTGGTTGGAAAACGATTGAACCGCTTGCGGCCATACAGCGGCAAGTGGATAAACTGCGGATGGAGTCCGATATAGTCGTTGTTATTTCCCATCTTGGTCTGCCGCTTGATCGCCAAATGGCGGAGGAACTGTCTGGTATCGATCTTATACTTGGCGCTCACACTCATCATCTGCTGGAGGAACCTTTGTATATTAACAATACGGTTGTGTGTGCTGCAGGCAAGTTTGGAGAATATGCGGGCAGAGTCGAGGTGTATTGGGATCAAGCAACGGGCAAGCCAAGTTTTCGTGCACAATGTATGCCAACTGCGGCACTGACAGAGCAGGAAGGTGCAGCAGCCATTATTGCTGCATACAAACAAAGAGCAACTCAGAATCTAAGCCGCGTTATTGCTCATTTGCCTGCTGCTATTCCAACGCGATTGGACGCCGAATCTGATTTTGGCAATCTGTTGGCAGAAGGTTTGAGGAGATGGACATCAGCTGATATAGGCGTTGTGAATGCGGGGCAATTGCTTGGCGGCTTGGCACAAGGAGATGTGACTTTTGGCGAGTTGCACTCCTTATGCCCCTCTCCCATAAATCCGTCTTTGGCTTTGTTGAAAGGCAATGATTTACGTCTAGCCTTTGAACAGTCATTGCAGGAGGAATATATCTATAAGCCGATCAAAGGGTTTGGATTCCGTGGGGAAAAGCTTGGTGTGCTTGCATTGGCAGGAGTACAGATTGAATTCGACAGTGCCTTGCCAAGCGGTAGACAAATAACATCCATTTATATAAACGGGGAACAACTCGATGACGATAAGCTATATAAGACTGGAACAATCGATATGTTCAGCTTTCGAGTCGGCTATGAAAGTCTGGCTAATGCATCGGAAATTCAATTTTTTATGCCGCAATTTATTCGGCATGTTATTGAAGAAGAGCTTAAACATAAAGACTCACTTATGAAATGCAAACAAAAAAGATGGTTTTTAACAAAGCGTTAAAAGGAAAAAGGAGATTGAGGAAAACTGTCGAATAGTAGAAGGAAATAAGCATATTAGGCATGTTTTTTGACATCGTTTAATTCATACAGATGAACAACATAATTGTTTAAGACTAGCAGAGGAAGGAACGATCATATGCGCTTGCTTCCAGTATCAAAATGTTTGCCTGGCATGAAATTAGCCAAGCGGATTTATTCAGAAGAAGGCATTGTTCTGCTCAGTGAGCAAATAGAGCTAACCCAGCGGTTAATTGGCAGACTGGAGCAATGCGGCATTCAATATGTTTATATAGAAGATGCTCGAACAGAAGATATTGAGGTTCCTTCTGTTATTCAAGATGAGACATTTAGAATTGCTCTTAAAGAAATTCGGACTAATTTTCGTACTTTAATGGAGCGTCCGAAGCAGAAGAAAGGGACTACTTACCCGTACGTAGCCCAGCCGTTCAAAGAGATGATGGCCCTTATTATTGATGATCTGGCTAATCATAAAGACGCGATGATTATGTTGATGGGAATGAACTCCGTCGATCACTATCTTTACCAGCATTCGCTCAATGTATGTGTCTATACTTCGCTGCTCGGATTGTCTGCGGGATATAACCGTGAAGAGACGATGATGCTTGGTATGGGAGCTTTGCTGCATGATATAGGAAAAACACAAATATCTCCCGACATATTGCAAAAACCGGGACAGTTGACTTTTGATGAATTTGAAATTATGAAGCAGCATGCGAGAATGGGGTATGAGATGCTGAAGGATGAACCTAATCTACCTTGGGCAGTTGCTCACTGTGCCCTTCAACATCATGAGCGGCTTGATGGCAGCGGATATCCTAGAGGAATCAGGGGCAGTGAAATTCATGAATATGCCAAATGGATCGGTATTATTGATTCATATGACGCGATGACAACGAACCGAGTTTATAAGGCGCCGATGCTGCCGCACCATGCAGTAGAACGGCTATATGCGGGTTCCGGAACATTGTATGAGCAGCATATGCTGCAGCAATTCAGGGATAAGGTCGTTATCTATCCAATTGGCATAACCGTACATTTGCAAACGGGAGAAAGCGGAGTTGTAACGGGCTTGAATTCCGGTTATCCGCATCGTCCGATCGTAAGAGTGCTGTATAATGAAGCTGGCGAGGAGATTAAATCCCCTTATGAAATAGATTTGTCACGTCAATTGCATGTGATGATAGATTCAGTAAATGAATTTAAATCGTTAGTTTCTGGAATCTGATTGAACGGAGGGAGCCGTAAGGCTCCTTTTTTGCTTGAATCGGCTGCAACTGTGCATATAATCATTTGCTTCATAAAGAAGTCAAGTTTACAATAGATATAATAGCATGACTAGGCAAAAATAAATGAAATCAGGTGTTATCAAGCATGAACATGATAGAACAGCGTTACAATAATAGCAAGGTCTTTACTCCGCTGTCCCCGCAATATGATCCTTGGGATCCGATTCGTTCTATTGAGCAATATGGGAGACATCGATTAACGAGCGTAGAGATGACAGTAACGAATCTTTGCAATATGCGGTGCGAGCATTGTGCGGTGGGCGATACTCTCGTTTATTTGGAACCAGACAAAATTCCGTTGCAAAGAATGCTGCAAAGACTTGATGAAGTCGAGCATTTGGAGACAATTAGCCTTACAGGCGGCGAGCCGTCCTTTTCAGAAAAAACCGTCAAGGAATATATGCTTCCTATTTTGAAGTATGCACGTGAGCGCGGGCTGCGTTCGCAAATAAATTCCAATGTTACGCTTCCATATGGCAGATATGACATACTTGCTCCCTATCTTGATGTGATGCATATATCCTTTAACTATACATCAGCTGAAGATTTCCATCAGATCGGGTTTGCGAATGCAGGACATTCGGTATCGGAAAAAGCAGCGGCCAAGATGTATGAACGGATGATCGATAACGCAAGACGACTTAGTGAAACGGATGTACTCGTTTCCGCTGAGTCGATGATTAACTACAGAACGCATCACAAAATAGCCGAGATACATCAGTTGATTGTGGAGATGGGCTGTAAGCGTCACGAAGTTCATCCGATGTATCCTAGCTCTTTTGCTAAAAATTTGCCAATAATAACCAGAGGACAGATGCTGGATTCTATCGAAAAGCTGCTGGATCAGCGCGATCGTTCAATATGGATGTTGTTTGGCACGTTGCCATTTTATCCATGCAGTACAGTGGAGAAAGAGAGAATGCTGCTGAAAAGATTGTCTGAGGAACAGAATGTAACGGTAAGGAATGATCCAGACGGGCGTAATCGATTAAATGTCAATTTGTTTACTGGCGATGTATATGTAACGGACTTTTCCGAGGTTCCTGCATTTGGAAATATTGCAGATGCCGAGCTGGATGATTTATTCGATCGCTGGTTGTCCCTGCCGCTAGCTGACGGGGTGAATTGTTATTGCCCGCAAGCTTCTTGCTGCGGTCCCAATCTACTAGTAAAAGATATGTATTACAAGGATGTAGATTTTAAAAATAGAAGAGCAATCATCGATTAGAGGTTGACATAATCTTTATGTTAAGGCTATAGTCGAATAAAGGAAATCCACTAGGGGCGCCATTGAGGCTGAGATTAAGCGTATGCTTTTGTCCCTTAGAACCTGATCTGGGTCATGCCAGCGTAGGAAAGTGGTAGAGCACAACAGCTATCATGTCGTTTCTTTAAGAGGCATATACATCTGATAGGAGCAGGAATAATATGCTGCTGGTCTGTTGTTGCTTGTCGCATGCATATGGCTTAAAATCATGTTCAAATTGGTTTACTTCAATTCAGAAGTGAATGGATTGAGCTGATGGCCTATTCTTATATTAAAGAAACATGTTGCAATGAAAAATTGCCTCATCCTTTCTTTAGTAGGCATGTATCAAACTTTCTAATATGTCTGTAGTGACCTCCAGGTGGGATTTTAACTATTCCATTTAGGAGGTTTTTTGTTATGTCGATGTTTAAAACGGCTTTGCCGGGAAGTAAAAAAGTATATGTTGCGGGTAGTGATTCCACTATCCAAGTTCCGATGCGTGAGATTGGCTTGTCTGAAAGCAGAGATCGCAGTGGAAGAGCCTATAATAATGAGCCGATACGAGTGTATGATGCAAGCGGGCTTTATACCGATCCTTCTTATGCGGCAGATGTGCGCGAAGGCTTGCCGAAGCTGCGCAGCAGATGGATTGAGGCTCGAGGCGATGTGGAACATTATGAAGGCAGAGTTATAAAACCGGAGGATAACGGATTTGTTTCTGAAGAGTCGATGCTGAAAAAGGGAGTAGAGATGTTCCCCAATATAAATACGAGGCCAACGCGAGCAAAGGAAGGCTATAATGTAACACAGCTGCACTATGCCCGCAAAGGCATTATAACGCCAGAAATGGAATTTATCGCGATACGAGAAGGAATGGAACCGGAGTTTGTGCGCAGTGAAGTTGCGGCAGGCAGAGCAATTATTCCCTCGAATATAAATCATCCCGAAAGTGAGCCAATGATTATCGGCAGAAATTTTCATGTGAAAATCAATGCCAATATTGGAAATTCGGCTGTAGCTTCTTCCGTAGAGGAAGAGGTGGAGAAGATGACTTGGGCGACTCGTTGGGGAGCCGATACAATAATGGATTTGTCGACAGGAAAAAATATTCATACTACACGTGAATGGATCGTTCGCAATTCACCTGTTCCAGTAGGGACTGTACCGATCTATCAAGCCTTGGAAAAGGTAAATGGCAAGGCGGAAGATCTGTGCTGGGAAGTGTTTCGCGATACATTAATCGAGCAAGCGGAGCAAGGTGTGGATTACTTTACTATTCATGCGGGAGTGTTATTGCGCTATATTCCACTTACTGCTGAGCGTGTGACAGGTATTGTATCAAGAGGCGGCTCTATAATGGCTGCTTGGTGTTTGGCTCATCATAAAGAAAACTTTTTGTACACACATTTTGAAGAAATATGTGAAATTATGAAACAATATGATGTTGCCTTCTCGCTTGGTGACGGGCTTCGTCCCGGCTCGATTGCAGATGCTAACGATGCTGCTCAATTTGCCGAGCTGGATACGCTTGGAGAGTTGACAAAGATAGCATGGAAGCACGATGTACAGGTGATGGTTGAGGGACCGGGGCATGTGCCGATGCACTTGATTAAAGAAAATATGGATCGGCAATTGGCAGCTTGTGACGAGGCTCCGTTCTATACGCTTGGCCCGCTTACTACTGATATTGCTCCAGGCTATGACCATATTACTTCTGCCATAGGTGCAGCAATGATCGGCTGGTATGGTACAGCGATGCTTTGTTATGTTACACCAAAAGAGCATTTGGGCTTGCCTAATCGCGAGGATGTGAAGGAAGGCGTTATTACTTACAAAATCGCCGCTCACGCAGCCGATTTGGCGAAGGGGCATCCACAGGCAAGACAGCGCGATGATGCCTTGTCTAAAGCCAGATTCGAGTTTCGCTGGCGCGATCAATTTCATTTGTCGCTTGATCCGGAACGCGCTATGGAGTATCACGATGAGACGCTTCCGGCAGAGGGGGCAAAAACGGCTCATTTTTGCTCCATGTGCGGTCCTAAGTTTTGTTCTATGCGGATTACGCAGGATATACGTGAATATGCCGAAAAGAAAGGGCTCGATTCGATTGAAGCGATTGAGGCGGGAATGAAGGAAAAAGCCGATGACTTCAAAGCAACAGGTCATGAGATTTATGGCTAAAATTGATACATTTTGGGCGGATCGCTATTCAAGACAAATTAGATTTGCGCCTATCGGCAAGTCAGGTCAAGAAAAGCTATCTAACAATACGGTGCTCATCATAGGGAGCGGGGCGCTGGGCGCCTCACTTGCTCAGCATATGACTCGTATGGGAGTTAAGGAACTGCGATTGGTTGATCGGGATTTTGTTGAGCCGAGTAACTTGCAGCGTCAAATGCTGTTTTTTGAGAAGGATGCGGAGCAGATAATGCCAAAGTCGGAGGCTGCAGCTGAAAAACTGAGGCAGATGAATAAAGAGGTTCAGATCGATTCATATGTTTTGGATGTGCATGAAGGGAATATTGATCAACTGCTTGAAGGAGTTGACCTTGTATTAGACGGGACAGATAATATCCTGACCAGATTAATTACAAGCGAAGCTTGCTTTCGCAAAGGTATCCCTTTTGTATTTGGCGGCGTAGCCGGTTCGCAAGGGATGAGCGCGTTGCTGCTTCCGGGAGAGACAGCCTGCTTAAGATGCATTATCGGTCCCCAAGCTGAGCATGGGGAAACGGATAATTGTGATACGATCGGCGTTTTGTCGCCTGCTGTTGAGATGGTTACTGCACTGCAAGCTATCGAAGCATTAAAGTGGCTTACAGGCAATTACAGCGTGCTGAGGAGAAGCTGGATTCGTTTTAACATATGGGATTTTGGAATGCATGAAGCAAAATTGCCGGATGCAAGCAGAGATTGCGATATTTGCGGTAAGTATTTAAACAAAGAGACCGATCGAAATAGCCCCAAAAACAGCTTTGCCGAAAGTGATAAAAAGTCGGAAACCAAAAATGTTATGCGTACTGCAATATTATGCGGGCGTGATACGGTGCAGGTTACACTTACCAAAAAAATAGAGCTGGATAAATTACAGGCAAATTGGACTGAACAGAAGGAAAACGTGCTGCGTAATCCATTTCTAGTACGGCTCCAGGTTGAAGAAAAAACAAGCCTGACCGTATTTGCTGATGGACGTGTTTTTGTCCAAGGAATTTCCGATACCAAACGAGCCATACAGCTTTGTAATAAATATATTATGGCTTTCGATTAATCGAAAGCCCATATTGTCTCTTCAAAATGGGTACGAGAGGGAGGGAACGAGATTGAAGGTAGATTTTAATTTGTATGCTATTACATCAGGAGCGGCTCATGCTGATGGGAGATCCATGCTGGAAGTGATGGAACAGGCGATCAAAGGCGGCGTAGATATTGTTCAATTGCGCAATAAAACAGGAGATCGTGTTGAAATAGTAGAGCAAGCGCACCAATTGCGCACATTGACCCGAAAGTATAATATTCCGTTTATTGTAAATGATGATGTTTTTATTGCCAAGGAAGTAGGAGCCTGCGGTGTGCATATTGGGCAAGAGGATATGAAATTGGAGGAAGTTCGTCAGATTATGGGCAATGATGCCATAATCGGTGTTTCCACGCATTCATTGGACCAGGCAATGGCTGCCCAAGAAGGCGGTGCAGATTATATTGGAGCGGGTCCTGTATTCGCAACGCCAACCAAGCCGGGACGAAAAGCAGTAACAGTACAATATATTACAGAAGTAGCAGCTAAAATATCGATTCCATTCGTTGCTATCGGCGGAATTGATTTGGATAATGCGGCAGAGGTTGTTGCAGCCGGGGCTACGAGAATATGTGCGGTTCGTGCAATTACTGACAGCAGTTCTACCGAAGCAGTATGCAGGAAGTTTCGCAGCATTTTGAACAATGAAAGTCAGCAACAATATATAGATGATAAGATTTTTGTAAACGGCAGATCTGTAAAACTGCAAGCTTGTTCTATTAATGGTTTATTAAAGGAATTGGGGCACTCTCACAAGCAAAAACATATTATTGTTGAGCTAGACGGCGAACTGGTGGATCGTGGCAGCTGGGATAAGCATATTCTTGCTCCGCAAGCCCACGTCGAGTTGATTCAATTTGTAGGAGGCGGGTAAATATGACAAAGGAGCGGGACAGCTTCAAAATAGCGGGTGTTGAGATGAAATCCCGATTATTTTTTGGCACCGGCAGATTTCCTAGTCCGTTTGTGCTGCAGGAGGCATTAACCGAATCGCAAGCGGAAGTGATTACATTTGCTGTTCGCAGAATGGATCTCGATAGCGTAGAAGATGATTCGATCATGCAACATATTATAGATCGTCAACTGCGTTATTTGCCGAATACATCAGGAGCAAATAACGCAGAGGAAGCGGTACGTATAGCTCGCTTGGCAAAAGCTGCCGGACTTGGTGACTGGATTAAGGTTGAAATATGCTCACATCCCCGGACGCTGCTTCCTGATCCTGTTGAAACCTTGAAGGCTACTGAGCGGCTTGTTCAAGAGGGCTTTACCGTATTGCCGTATACATCCGACGATCCAATGCTTTGCAGCAGGCTGGAAGAAGCGGGGGCAGCAGCGGTGATGCCTGGAGGTTCGCCGATTGGAACAGGACTAGGACTGTTAAATCCATATAATCTTGGGCTGATTGTGGAGGAAGCATCAGTTCCGATTATTGTAGATGCGGGAATAGGCTCACCGTTGGATGCATTACAGGCGATGGAACTGGGAGCAAGCGCTGTACTTGTTAATACTGCGATTGCAAAGGCTCATGATCCGATTTCGATGGCACATGCTTTTCGGCTTGCCATAGAAGCAGGATTGTTGTCGCGAAGTGCAGGACGTATCCCGAAAAAGAAATATGCATCAGCAAGCAGCGGCAGGGATGGCGTGCTATTTGATCGTCAGGAAGATAAGGATGCCAAACAGGCGGTGCGACAGTGAGTCATTCTGTACTTGTGCTAGGCGGTGGCATTATCGGTTTGAGTTGTGCTTATGAATTGGCGAAAAAAGGAGTTAGCGTCACTGTAATTGAACCAAAAAAAATTGGAGGTCAAGCCTCTGGCGCAGCAGCCGGGATGCTAGCGCCCTATTCTGAGTTGCTGGATCAGCCCGATGCTTTTTTTCGATTATGCATAGAGAGCTTGCAACTCTTTCCTGATTGGACAAAGGAGATTGAAAAATTATCTGGATTGTCCGTATATTTGCAAAGAAGCGGCAGTTTGTATATTTGCCGCCATGAAGCGGATTTGCTCCCTCTGCAAACGAGGATGTTATGGCAAAATCAATATGGAGCTAAATCGGAATTAATGGATCGCCACGAGATTCATAAGCTTGAGCCTGCGCTTAGCAGTGAAGTCATCGCTGCACTCTACTGTGAAACAGAATGCCATGTTGATGCTCCAAAGCTTGTAATGGCGCTTGAGGCATGCTGCAGACTTCTGAATGTGACAATACGGAGTAATACGGGAGAGGTAACGGGATTGCAAAATAGTGGAAACGGCGTTGAAGTTTCGCTTGCAAACGGACAAGAACGAATTACTGCCGAGCGTGCCATCATATGCTCCGGAGCCTGGTCAAGCTGCTTTGAGCAGCAGTTAGGCATATCATTGCCAATCCATCCGATACGGGGACAGATTTGTTCCTATGAACCGACACAATTGTCTATCAACCATTTAATATTTTCGGCACATGCCTACTGGGCGGGGAAAAGTGACAGAAGATTGATATGCGGTGCCTCGGAGGATGTTGCCGGATTTACGGCAGAGACTACGCCAAAAGGAATAGATCGGCTATTGCGTGCTAGCAGCAAATGGTTGCCCGAGCTTGCGCATGAGAAGATAATGAGCAGTTGGGCTGGCATAAGACCAGCAACGAAGGATGGATACCCGTTTATCGGATTTGCATCAGAGGATAGGCGGATACTTGCTGCTTGCGGGCATTACCGCAATGGCATATTGTTAAGTCCTGTTACCGGACAAATTATAGCACAGCTAGTAGAGCAGGATACGGATGTTGATAAAATGCGTAATATATCGTCGTTTTTCGATTATAATGCATTCGATCCGCGCAGGTTCAGTTAGTTTAAGGCTGTATCTTCACTGTTTATGTGAAGCGACAGCCTTAATTTTTTTGAGCAGAGTAATTCATTTCTGTTATGAAAATGTTGGGGAAATTGGCTCGAAAGGACACATGAACAGCTATTTTGTTGTGGAACTGTTTAAATCCCAGCGCAGCAAAACGGCTGCTTCTGTTAATCCACCTCCAAAGCCGTATAGCAGCATTAAATCTCCAGCAGCAAGTCTTCCAGCTTTGAAGGCATCATCTATTGCAAGCGGTATAGAAGCAGCTGATGTATTTCCATATAGCTCCATGCTGGTTAGGGTTTGCTCTAATGTAAATCCGGTTCTTTCCTGTATAGCCTCAACAATTCGCATATTTGCGCTATGCGGAACAAACCAGCTGATATCACTGTACTTCAGTTCATTGTCATGAAGCAGTTTATTAGCACCAGCTGAAACTCGAGATACTGCCCAACGAAAAACCTCGCGACCATTTTGAACTAATTTCCCGTTTGGCATCATAATATCATCAAGCTTGCTATGAAGTGCACTGCAATATACATGCTTTCCTAATGCGCCCTCTGTGTTTGTATAATGATCAAGCACGCAATTTGATAATTCCTCAGCTCGCTCCATTACAAAAGCGCCAGCTCCATCTCCAAATAAAATACAAGTGGTTCGATCGGTGTAATCAACGATTTTGGATAAGGCTTCTGCTCCAATAATTAAAATTTTTCTGTACATACCGGAACTGATAAAACTGTTTGCCATCAAAATTGCGGAAGTAAAGCCTGCGCATGCCGCACTAATATCGATAGCCCCGCTGTTAGCAATTTGAAATTTCCCTTGAACACGCGAAGCCATGCTCGGGAAAAATGTATCAGGAGTTGTTGTAGCAACGATAATATAATCGACATGATACAAAGCATCAGGAAATCTCGTTTTTAGGTTTTGCACAGCACCATAAATCAAATCACTTGTAAATTCATGATCAGCACTTATTCGACGTTCTTTGATGCCGGTTCGCTTTATGATCCAGTCATCGTTTGTATCGACCATTTTTTCCAAATCAGCATTATTTAAAATTCTTTCAGGTACATAGGAGCCTAAAGCAGTTATAGCAGAAGAAAATCTTTGATTGGTGTTGCTAGTCATAATATCCCTCCTGTTTAGCATCAGATATTAATACTAGGTTTTAGTATCTGGTGCTAATTATAATGGATTGAAAATTCACTTGTCAAAATAAATTTGAATAATCCGAATAGTTCAGTTTGGGTTGAGCATCATAAAGGCAAGTCATTCGATAAATGAACTAGGAGGACACCATGAAAAATATAATTCGAATAGCTGTAATTGCATCTGTAGTTGCACTTGTGGCAGCTGGTTGTAATTCAAGCAAAAAAGAGTCTGGAACCGAGGCTAAAAATATCGGCGAAAATATTTTGTTTTTAGAGGACAAACGCTTTGCTGATGATCAAGAAAATTCTGCAAACCACATTAATGGTGAATGGCAAAATGGCAACAATTTGGTTGGCAATCATAAGGTTTATCGAATTGAAATGAGTATGGATGCAGCAAACGAAGTGAAGAAGCTAAACGGTATTAATGAGGCTTATGTCATGTTGGCGGATCGCAATGCTTATGTTGCGGTTTCGTTTGGAGAGGCAGAAGTCAACGAGAAAGCAAACAAAGCAGAAAGCAGAACAAATATTAGCCAGCTTCATGCAGCAGATATTGAAAAGCATCGTAAAATGTATATGAAAGAAACCGATGAGGGCAAGCTGACTGAAGCTATAAAGGAACAGATAGTAGCGGCAGTAAAAAAATCACAATTATCAGTTGAAAAGGTCTATGTATCTGCGAAACCGGAGTTTGCAGGCAGAATGAAGTCTTATATGACTGATGTGATGCTGGGGCATTCGATTCAAAGCTATGTAGCAGAGTTTAATGGACTTGTTGACCGCATATTTCCACCAGAAAAATAAAATAAATAGAGGCGCTTGAGTACTGCATGTTGCTCAAACGCCTTTATTTGAATTGCCGTGCTCTCGTCTATTCGTTTTATTACTAGTTTACATATAGTATAAAAAACAATGTGAGAGAGAAAGCAGGGATAAGAAATGACACTTCGGCCATTACAGCCGGTTGAACACAATATACGAAAAGTTGCAATTGCGGGACTCGGCGGCAGAGGAATTCCGCTTGCACTTATGTTTTTAAATAGAGGGTTTTATGTCATTGGATTAGAAACTGATGAACGCAATCTTGCTATGCTGCAAAGTCAATCTAATCAACTGGACTGTGAAAGTATGAAAGCTCTGCAAGCGGCGATTGCTTCAGAACGATTAGCGCTTACTAAGGATTATAAAGACTTGCGGCAAGTGGATGCTATTATTGTTTGTATTTCTGCTCAGCTTGATGAAGAAGGTCAACCTGATTCTACTAATTTAATGATAGCTGGCGATCACCTCAGCAGAAATCTAGTGGAAGGTCAACTGGTTGTTTTGGAGGGCACGGTTTATCCCGGTTTTACAAAGGAAGTTTTTGCGCCATTGCTTGCTCAATCCGATCTGATGACTGAGGAGCAATACTATGTAGGCTATAGCCCTGAGTTATCAAAATCACCTTCCACAAGTAAAACAGAGGCAACAAAAATTATTAGTGCTATGTCAGAAGCAGGTTTAAAAAGAGTAGAGGAGCTGTATAGCTGTATCTTTTCCCCTATACGTAAAGTCACGTCGCCATCGGCGGCAGAAATGATTAAGCTTCTGGAATCCAATAGCCGTTTGGTCCACACATTATTCATGAATGAAATGGCATCGGTATGCGAGAAAATGGAGCTGAATATTTGGGAAATTGCAGAGGCCACAGCATCATCCTTAGCAGAAAATCCTTATATGTTCAAACCGCTGCAAGCCGGTATTGAGGCAGGCAACAGCGGGCAAGCTATAGAAACTTCGTTTTTGCGGTGGAAACTTGAGCAATACAGAGAAAAATCCGAGCTAATAGAACAGGCTGTTGTTTTAAATAGAAAAGCACCCCAATATATCGCAGACAAAACAATTGAACGGCTGCGTCAGTTTTCATTAAATGGTTCTGTTGAGGATGCTTGTGTATTGGTTTACGGCGTTGCCAATAAAAAAGACACAGCTGATTACATCGATTCAGCATCAATAAAAATCATGCAGGAGCTGGAGGATAGAGGCATACGCGTGCTATATCATGATCCGTATATTAAAAATATAACCATTAGTCATCGGTATTATGAAAGTGAAAATCTAACAGAGCAGTTGCTTCGTCGAATGGATGCTGTCATTATAGCTGTTGATCATAGTGAACTGCCGCTTGCGACACTTATGGAGCATTCCTCTTATGTTTATGATGCGTTAAATGTGACGAAGGGGTGGAAAGGTAAATTATTAATTGATCGCTACGGAGCCGAACAATATGTTACTGCTTACGATTGGAACTGGCATCGTTTGGATGATTTCTATGATTTTAGCTAAAATTACTAGTATATAAAGTTTATTTGTCACGGCAAACAAAAAGGGATTTTCGACCGCTGGTGTATGCAAGTTTTTACTGAATTTCTCCTTACAAAGGTGAAAATACAAGGGTGAAAATTTGCATACAAAGGCGGGCACTAGCGCTTCTCCAATTCGATTTCCGCTTGATCGGGACGTTTATTTTGTTTTTGAAGCAAAGATTAGTCTGATTTGGATAAAATCAAAACAAAATGAGCAGTTGCTTCGTCTAAAATAAAGAACCGGTATGAGCTGGAAAAGATTGACCTGACATAACGATTTGGCTAAAGTAAGTAATAGTTAAGGCATATTAGTGACGGGGTGAATGACTTATTAAACGGTATATACATATGTTAGCGCTAGGTATGCTGCTGGTGATCTCCATGCTGCTGCCTATTAGTACGTTTGCAGCGGAGCTTTCAATCAAAAACGGAAGTTTCGAGGAGCAAAGCGGCTCATCTGCAATTCTTGGATGGGAAATCAAATCATGGGTTGAAGGGCAAGACGCACATCAAGTCAGTGTGGATAAGGAGCAATCCTTTAGTGGCAGCTCAAGTTTATCGATTCATAATTTAACGGACAATCATGTGCGGGCAGTACAAACAATTGATGTTGAAAGCTCAGCTTATTACAAAATCAGTACACAAGTGAAGGCTGAGGGCTTTCGTCCGGAAGCTGCAGGCGCGCATATCCAGATCGAAGATGTTGCAGCTTATTACCCTGAGGTTCTTGATACAGCAGGCAAGTGGCAGCAAATTGAGCTATATGTGCAAACAGAGGCTGATCAAAAGAAAATGACGATCGGCTTAAGTGCAGGCGGTTACTCTCGATCCAATGTTGGACAAGCCTGGTTTGATGATGTATTTGTGGAACGGCTTGAACAGATTCCAGCAGGCGCTGAAGTATTTGCGGCCAAAGCTGCGCAAAAACAATCAACCGAAAACGAAGGCAAGCAGGACAAACCGCGGTCTATATCCATTTGGCCCATTATGCTTATTGCCGTTTTATTTACTGTGTTTTATTTTGGCTACACAGTCAGACGCATGGATAAGGCGGCGCTTTCTCCGACGCCTTCATCTGAAAAATTCGGGTTTGCTATTTTCATGGTATTGCTGACAGCCTTTTTTTTCCGGCTTGCAATCGCCGTAGGGCATGAGGGCTTTGTAAATGATATTGCGCTATTCAAGCATTGGGCAAAGCTGGCTGTTGATAATGGCCTGGCAGGGCTTTATTCAGGCGATGTGTTTTTGGATTATCCGCCCGGCTATGTCTATGTTTTGTTTGGTCTGGGCAAGTTTCATCAATGGTTTCATATTGCGTACAGCTCATCGTTATCGTTAATATTGTTTAAGTTGCCAGCAATTATTGCAGATCTTATTGCAGCTTGGCTTATATATCATGCAGCTTCCAAAAAGATGGATGGCAAAGCAGCAGTATTATTAAGTGCGCTCTATGTATTCAATCCTATTATATGGACCGATTCTGCTGCATGGGGACAAGTGGACTCCATCTTCTCTTTATTCCTCGTTTGGTCAATTATCAAAATGACAGAACGACGAATCGTTGCGGCATCCATTTTATTTGCTATAACAGCATTAATTAAGCCACAGGCGTTTATATTTATGCCTGTGCTGTTGCTTATGTTGCTTCATAATAAGAAGCTGCGTACTGTTCTAACTAGCGCGATTACTGGCTTTGCATCCTTTATTCTTTTGGCACTGCCCTTCTTTTGGGGGCATGGAGGCGTTGGAGCGCTTATCAAATTGTACAAAACAACTTTGTCCTCTTATCCATACGCCGTTCTTAACTCTTTCAATATTTATGCCTTGACGGGTGGCAATTGGAAGAGCATCGAGCAAAAGTTTTTGTTTATTCCTTATTCAGTATGGGGAGTAATAGCCATTGGGCTGGCTGTGTTGCTTGCGCTTTATTATTCTATGTCGACAAAAAGAAGCGGAATAAAAATAAAAGCGGCAATTGGAGAAGAACATATCAATCGGAGCTATTTTATCGCATTTCTTTTAATTGCTACCGTATTTTTATTTGTAACCAAAATGCATGAGCGCTACATGTTTCCATTTGCACTGCTTGCTATTTTTGCGTATATCCAATCACTTGATCGAAGACTGCTTCATTTATTTTATGGATTTTCGATTACTAATTTCATTAACATCGCCATTGTGCTTGCTTATAATAAGCAAACCTCACAAGTGCCAGTTGAAGGCTTATTTATAGTAGGCACCATTGTGAACCTGATGTTATTCCTTTACCTGCTCTATACAGGCTATGATTTATATGTTTGCGGCAATCGAAGTGTGAAGGAATATGAAGAGTCGGCGCTTGTTGAAAAGCGATATATAGATAGTCTGACGAAGAAGGAGTCGCGACAGAAAAAGCAGGGGGAGAGAAGGCTTTCACGCAAGGGCTGGCTGGTAATGTTCATCATTACTGCTGTCTATGCGATAGTTGCGCTCTTTAATCTTGGCTCCGTGGAAGGACCTGTTACTGTTTGGCAGCCGCAAAAAAGCGGGCAAAGCTTTTATGTCGATTTTGGCGCAGCCAAACAATTGGATCGGGTAACCAGCTTTGGTGGAGTCGGGCATGGAAAATACAAGATCGAATTTGCTGTTGAGCCAGGTCAATGGGAGAATCCATTGGAATTAGAGAATACGCATGTCTCTGTATTCGCCTGGAATACGGCAGAGTTGAAGCTGAAGGCAAGATATGCGAAGCTGACAGTGACTGAATCAGGATTTTCTATGCATGAGCTTGGTTTTTATGAGCAGGGTATGGACAAACCTGTCGCGATACAAGAAGTGGTCTACGATAAGGAAGAAAAGGCTCGACGAGGCGCTATAGAGCAGTTGTTTGATGAGCAAGCCTTGATGGTGCCGATGAATGATTACTGGTATGGCAGTTATTTTGACGAAATTTATCATGCCAGAACGGCATATGAGCATTTGGAAGGAATTAAAGCATATGAAAGCACGCATCCACCTCTGGGCAAGCTGATCCTTGCTATGGGCATTAAGCTGTTCGGGCTTAATCCTTTCGGCTGGAGGATTGCCGGCACGATTATCGGGATTTTGATGCTGCCTATTTTGTATATGACAGCCTATCGCATTTTGGGAAGAGTGACGTACGCTTCTGCGGCTACCATACTTTTTGCGGCGGATTTTATGCACTTCTCTCAAACGAGAATTGCAACAATCGATGTATACGGCGTGTTCTTTATTATGCTGATGTTTTATTTTATGCATCGATATGTATCGATGAGTTTCTATAAGGATGGCTTGCTTAAAACGTTTATTCCGCTCGGTACCGCTGGCGTTATGTTCGGACTGGGGGTAGCGGCTAAATGGATAGCAGTGTATGGCGGGGCAGGGCTTGCTGTCATGCTAGCTCTTTCATTATTTGATCGTTATAGAGAATACAGGGCGGCCAAAAATAATATAGATGAAGCGGCTACTTCATTCATAGAGCAGGACGCAGATCAGGCGAAGAAGCCTGCAGAGCTTGTTCGGGCAGCAACTAAATTTCCAAGTTATCTGTTCAGCACACTCGCATTTTGTATCGTGTTTTATGTCGTTATACCGCTCGGCATTTATATGCTTAGCTATATTCCTGTATTGAAAGCAATGGATAGCGGCTATACACTGAAAGCTTTTATCGAGTATCAAAAAAATATGTTCAATTACCACAGTAATCTCGTTTCTTCACATCCGTTCAGCTCATCCTGGTGGGAATGGCCGTTTATGAAACGCCCCGTCTGGTATTTCTCAGGGAAAATGGTGGATGAAGGAATGAAATCCACGATTGCGGCATTTGGTAATCCGCTCATTTGGTGGACTGGAATATTCGCAGTTCTGCTTACGGTATGGTTTAGTATCAAGCGTAGGGATAAAGCGATGTATACGGTCTGGATTGCTTATTTTTCGCAATATATTCCCTGGATGCTTGTCACAAGAGAAACATTCCTGTACCATTATTTTGCTATGGTTCCATTTATGGTTGTAAGTATTGTATATTTGTTTAAAATAGTAGAAGAGCGATATCCTCGCGCTGTTAGGATTCGTTATGGATATGTTGCTGCTGCCGTCATCCTTTTTGTGCTGTTTTATCCTGCGTTATCCGGACTTGCAGTGCCTTGGCAGTATATCGATTACGTGCTGCGCTGGTTCCCTACTTGGGTGTTCTAATTGATTAGCAGGAGGAATAGAAATGGAAGCAAAATCTGTAGCATATAGTGTAATTGTGCCTATGTACAATGAAGAAGAAGTGATTGAGCACACTTATCGTCGCTTGAGTGAAGTGATGAGTGCAGCGGATGGACGATACGAGCTTATATTTGTAAACGATGGCAGCAAGGATAAGACGATCGAAGTGATATCAAAAATACGAGATGAAGATGACCATGTACGATTAATTGATTTTTCTCGTAACTTTGGACATCAAATTGCAATAACCGCGGGAATGGACTATGCTCGCGGCGATGCTATAATTGTAATAGACGCTGATTTGCAGGACCCACCTGAAATTATTTTGCAAATGATTGCAAAATGGAAGGAAGGCTACGAGGTTGTGTACGGCAAGCGGCTGAAGCGCAAAGGTGAAACCTTATTTAAAAAATGGACAGCGGCATTGTTCTACCGCATGCTTAGAAGCATGACAAATGTGGATATACCCGTTGATACAGGAGACTTTAGGCTGATTGATCGTAAGGTTTGTGATGTGCTTCGCAGCTTGAAAGAGAAAAATCGCTTTGTGCGAGGGCTGATCAGCTGGATCGGTTTTAAGCAGACCAGTGTGGAATATGTACGAGAAGAGCGATTTGCGGGGGAAACAAAATATCCGCTCAAAAAGATGATCTCATTTGCTTTGGACGGCATTACATCGTTCTCCTATAAACCGCTCAAAATTGCAACATATGCCGGATTTACAATATCATTAGGTGCTTTTATATACTTGCTTTATGTTTTGTGGAAAAGATTATTCTCAAATACGGAAGCGGGCTGGGCATCTACGCTTGCGATCATATTGATTTTCAATGGAATAATTTTAATGTTGCTTGGTGTAATTGGTGAGTATATCGGACGCATATACGATGAATCGAAAAACCGTCCTTTGTATATTATTAGACACGCTGACGAGGGCGAGCCGGGAGCTTCAGTATCTGCTTATGAAAAGCGAAACGAAGGAGCCAATAATGCGTAAGCAGATGTCTATGGCGGAATTGAAATATACAGGAAAACAGTTTATTAAATTTAACCTTGTAGGCTTGTTGAATACTGCGATTGATATCGCTGTTTTTTCCTTGTTAGCTGCATGGGCGGTTCCTGTTGTACTGGCACAAATTTGCGGATATGCAGCTGGCATGACCAGCAGTTATGTACTAAACAGCAAATTTACTTTTAAACCAGCACCACAGACAGCTGATATTAAGGCAAGATACGACTCGGAAGATCGTGTTGCGATCAGACGTGATAAAAGGGGAATCCGCTTCCTCATATGGAATTTAATTATGCTGCTGCTGTCTGCTTGTTTAATAGCTGTATTGGTACAGTGGCTGCAGATGCAAACAGCGATTGCTAAAGCGATTGTAACGGCAGCTGTGCTTGCAGTAAATTTTGCAGGGATGAAGCAGTGGGTCTTTAAAGAAAAGAGCCATGAGAAGGGACAGACATAGGGAGTGAGGAAGTTGAAGAAATGGCTGGCTTATGGTCTAATTGTTGTCGGATTATTTGTAATTGCCTATCCTGTTGCAGCTGAATGGTATGATAATAAGGTTCAGGAAAAAATGCTGGCACAATGGGAACAGGAGCTTGCAGAGGAAAGTGCCAGGGAGAAGGCGCAGGCGGAATTCAATGATTTGACCGCCTTGTTTGAAGAGCAAAACGGCAATGGCGCACAAGCCGTTCAAGAGGAATCGGAAGAGGACGAGGATGAGAATGAATTAGCGCAAATGCAACAGAAGGCAGCTCCTGCTATCGCAACGATTCAAATACCAAGCATAAATTTGAAGTTGCCAGTTCTGGAAGGCGCAACTCAAAAAAATATGAAATATGCTGCAGCTCATCTTTCAGAAACTGCGGGCTTTGGCAAGGTCGGAAATGCGGCAATATCCGCTCATCGTATGCGTGCGAGCGGCCGTTTGTTCAACCGTCTTGACGAAGTGTCGATCGGTGACAAAATAACAGTAACTCAAGGTAAAGAAACGTTTGAATACACCGTCTATGATGTGTCGATCGTTGATCCTTCGGATGTCTCGGTGCTTAACTATAACAACACGGACAAAAAGCTTACGTTAATTACATGCGAGCCTATTGTTAATCCAACACATAGACTGATCGTACATGCTGAAATGAAGTAATTTGGCATGGGAGAAGCAAGTACAATAGAAAATCAACATAAGGAAGGGCTTGCCGATGCTGAATAAACAGCACGGCAAGCCCTTGTCGCATCTATAGCAATTGAAAAAGAGCAAAAGCTCTGACAAAAGGTCAGATTTGTAACTCCCCAAGCTTAATTAGCTCGACAACCGCTTGTGAACGACCCTTAACGTTCAATTTTTGCATAACATTTGAGATGTGGTTTCTAACGGTTTTTTCGCTAATGAAAAGCTGCTGAGCGATATCGCGAGTTGTTTTGTCTTGAACCAGAAGTTCGAACACCTCACGCTCGCGGTTTGTTAGTAAAAATTTACTTTTGTGGTCGTTTCCCCTCAATGTGTGTCACCCCTCCTTGCACGGGTATTTATTGTTACAATAAGGGATACAGTCAAAATATCATATGAATCAAGCGATATAATGGTGCTGCCTCCGTTCAAAATGGGCTTTTATTCGTGTGCAGCGATGGTAAAAGCAATCCCTCTCTGCGGGCTGTGATGTTATTATATTGCGTTAACTTGCCCAGCGTTCCGTCAAAAAAGATGGTTTCTCGCAAATAACAGCAAGAGGGTCTTTATACCCGATACTTCGAGCTCATTCCTCAGAAAGTTGGTTGGCTTCCTCAAGCCGGTAATGCCTCAATAATTAACCCTATAAAGCAATTTTTCTTGACCTAATTTATGAAAATGATAAAAAAACAAGAAATTGATACTTTTCAATGTTTAACAAGTACACGCCAATGTATCAAAAATCGATTGTTTGTTATATGGTTTCTCCCCTTCCAGAATCTATAAAATATAGATATAACGACAGCGCAAAACAGCACAAAAAGGGAGGATCAGCATGTCGCAAATTACGGCAGACCAGCTGCCAACGGAGCCTCAGTCGAACAAGCCAGGGAAAAATCCGAAAAAAAGTAATTTCCAGCGATTTATGAAGCAAATTGACATTCAATTGATGGTTTGGCCAGCTTTGCTGCTTGTTCTGGTATTTGCCTATATCCCAATGTACGGTGTAATAACCGCATTTATGGATTACAAGATTTTTACCGGAGCTAATATTTTCGCTAATCCGTGGGTCGGATTCAAACATTTTCAAGCATTTTTTAATGCGCCAGATTTTGAACGGATTATGAGAAATACGATTATTATCAGCTTGCTCAAATTCGCAATTGGATTTCCAGCGCCGATTATACTCGCATTAATGTTAAATGAAGTAAGGCATATGAGATTCAAACGAATTGTGCAAACCATTACTTATTTGCCTCACTTTATGTCCTGGGTAATTATTGGTGGACTTGTAATGTCTCTGCTTTCAACAGAAAGCGGAAGTGTAAATATTTTGTTAGAGAAGGTCGGAGCCATTGATGAACCGATTAACTTTATGTCAACAAAGGAATATTTTTGGACGATTCTCATTTCGACTAACATTTGGAAGGAAATCGGATTTAACTCAATTATCTACCTAGCCGCGATTGCCGGGGTTGACCCGCATATGTATGAAGCGGCAGATATTGATGGGGCAAGCAAGTTTAAGCAAATCTACTTGATTACAATACCTACCATTATGCCGGTTATTATTATTTTTATGATTTTGGCAATGGGGAATTTGCTCAATGCCGGTTTTGAGGATATTTTGATCCTTGCCCAAAACCCGCTCTTGAGGCCAGTGTCAGACGTTGTGGATACCTATGTCTACCGCCTTGGATTGCAGAATCAAAAATACTCCTACGCAGTTGCAGTCGGATTGTTTAAAGCCGTAATCAGTATCGGCATGTTGACAACGGCGAACTATCTCGCCCGCAGATCCGGCAACAGCTTATGGTAGAACGGCAATCGAAAGGGGAGGTGTCCAGAATTGAAAATTAAACGGCTTGGCTTCAGTGATCAGATGATGATTCTTGCCATCTATATTTTTCTAGCTATCTTGTCATTTACTGCACTATATCCGTTCTGGAACGGTCTAGTTATTTCTTTGAACGAAGGGCTTGATACAGCCAAAGGTGGCATAACCTTTTGGCCACGACAGTTTACTCTGGAAAACTATGAGATAGTCTTCGAGGATAAAAACCTTGTAAACGGGTTTATGATTTCCATATCCCGTACTTTGATAGGTACAGTGACTGCACTGTTTGCGACAGCCTTACTAGCCTATGGTATGACCAAAAATCATTTGATGGGACGCAAAATTTACTTATTTCTGTTCGTCTTTACGATGTATTTTGGCGGCGGACTAATACCTACATTTTTGCTTATCAAATCTCTTGGATTGATGAATAATTTCCTGGTTTATATTATTCCATCCTTAATTAGTGTGTGGAATATGATCGTTATGCGGACGTTTTTCAAAGGTCTGCCAGCGGGACTGGAAGAATCCGCACAAATTGACGGCTGCACCAACTGGGGAATATTTTTCCGAATTGTTCTGCCGCTTTCAGGTCCTGTTCTTGCGACTTTGGGATTATTTACAGCAGTTGCACATTGGAATGACTGGTTTATGCCATCGATCTATATAACGCAAAGTGATTTATGGCCAGTTCAGACAGTATTGCGCAGAATTTTGAATGCGAATATTTTGTCTGATCAGATGGGCGGAATCGATTCGATGACCTCGGAGAAGATGGCACGTCGCAGCATAACATCCAAATCACTTATTAATGCCACTATTATGGTCGTAACCATTCCCATTATTCTCGTGTATCCATTTGTACAGCGTTACTTCGTTAAAGGGGTAATGGTCGGTTCCCTGAAAGAATAGTAACTTGGAAATTTGTTTGCAAGAAAAAATTATTTTGGTTTTAAGCGCATATGCGCCTTAAACATAAATATTCAATTGAGAGGGGTATTACTTGAATGCAAAAGAAAAGAAAATCGTTAATAGTGTCTGCGCTTGCTGTTTTTGCACTGGGATCCATACTGGCAGGTTGCGGTGGCAAGGATAGCAATGAACCTTCGCCATCTCCGTCCAACACTGCTCCTGTAAGCTCTGAGGAAGGTAATACAGAAGAAGAAAATAACGAAAATGCTGCGTGGGAATTCGGATCAGAGCCATTTGAATTTTCTGCTTATGCACACTACGGTTGGTTGGACTTCCCGCTAGAGATGGAAGATGTGCCTTTCTGGAAGTACCTGAAAGAAAACAAACAATTGAATGTTAAGTCTATTCAAGCGCAAGGCAACCATTCTCAGTTGATGGCAACAATGATGACATCCGATGATTCGCTGCCAGAACTAATTTATACGGATCGTTACCATCCGGATGTGGAGCGTTTGTACGAAGCCGGCAAGCTGGTTGCGTTTGATGACTATTTAGACAAATATCCAAACTTGAAAAAATGGGTAGACAGCCAAAACCTTGACTTGCTTCGCTCTCCAGACGGAAAGATTTATAAATTCCCGAACTGGTATGCAACTAGACCTACCGGTAACGCAGGATACGTCGTTAATAAAACAATTTATAAAGAGCTTGGCGAGCCAAAGCTTGAAACATTGGACGATTTCTACGACTATCTTGTAGCTGTTAAAAACAAATATGGCGCAGATGTTGTTCCTTTTGAGCCGGACCGTGCTGTTGACGCACAGGGACTTGGCGTATTGTATACAGCGTTTGGCGACAACTTGATGTACAAATCTTTGAGCAGTGATGTACTGGGTGTTTGGAAAGATAACCAGCTTCAATCCTTATTCGATGCTCCTGAATTTAGAGAAGCACAGAAGTTTATCGCTAAGCTATACCGTGAAAAATTAGTTTCTCAAGATATGTTTACACAAGACCGTGGTGCAGTTCTAGAAAAATTGATGAACAACCGCGCGGCAATTTATGCAGGAAGCGGTCCAACTACTTATGCGTCTCAAGCTCATAACGATCTTATAAAAACGGATCCGGACAGCGGATACTTTATGATCAAGCCAATCCATAAGGCTGGTGTAGATCAAAGCAAAGTTCACCCGGGCGGATATGATACGCTTGGCTGGAACGTAAGTGTGATTACCGTTGCTGCAAAAGATCCTGAGAAAATCTTTGCATTCCTTGACTACTGCACAAGCCCGGAAGGGATGGCAATTCAGTTCTTCGGCGAGCCGGGAGCAGATAAAAACTGGACTGGACTTGACGAGAATGGGAACATTTTGATCACTGATAAGTTTAATCCTATAGAGGTTACAGAAATTCAAGGGAAAAATGACCCTGTTATGATCGCTGGCAACACGGACTATATCGACCCTGCTAAAATTGCAATCGAAAAGCAATTGCCTGAGAAAGATCAAAACTGGGTTGCGTACTACCAAAACGAAATTACATGGCCTTCTGCAAATGATATTACAGCATTTGTTAACTACACAAACCCTGAGCCGGACAGCGAGTTAGGTGATGCTCGTGCTCAAATAACAGATTTGTTCTTGCAAGTTTATGCTGATACTGCTACTGCAAAGAGTGATGAAGAAGTAGATAAGCTTCTTGACAAAGCTCAAAAAGATGCTGAAAAGCTAGGCTATAGCAAGCTTCTAGAATGGCGTACTGAGAAAATTTTGCAAAACAAGAAAACTCTTGGACAAGAATAATTTGATTTAAGCTAGTCGGAATATCCCAAGTAATCTACGGATTGCTTGGGATAAATCCGTCTAGTCTGCTTGCTTTTCGGCTGGTTGTTATATAATGTAAAGAGATATAACAGATATCTGAAAATTATATAGCATTCGGCAAAAGGAGGAAGCTGCTAGTGAGTTCATTCAAGAAATGGATGCTTGGATTAACAACGTTTACATGTATTGGAGCTATGCTCGCCAGTTGTTCGGCAACGGGACTTCCGAATTTGATGCCATCAGGTGAAACAGGCGGAAACAAAGTGGAGAGTAACGAAGTTACAGCTACTCATGGGCAAGTGACTGGGAATGGTAGCGACGAGCAGACGCAAGCAGCGCCGAATAATGAACTGCATAAATTCGGCAAAGAGCCTTTGCATGTGTCGTTTTATGCACATTATGGCTATTACAGTATGCCAAAGTGGGGAGGGGACCCATCCTCGCGCTGGATAAGAGACAATATGAACATTCATGTCAAAGCGGTTAGTTCCGAAGGCAACGGTGTGATGAAGCTTCAGAAGATGATTGCGGGCAAGAAGCTTCCTGATATTATTTGGGGAGACAGAGGTGCGGACTTGGAAAGATTGCGGGAAGCAGATTTGCTTGTTCCGCTAGATTCATACATAGAGAAATACCCGAACTTAAAGGAGTGGGCAGGTGAAAAAATATTAAATTTGCTTCGATCGTCTGACGGACATATTTATTATTTCCCCAACTACTATACTCGTCAGCCATATGGCAATGCAGGCTTCGTTGTAAACAAAAAAATATACCGCGAGTTGGGCGAGCCCAAACTTGAAACCACGGATGATTTGTATCGATATTTAAAAATGGTAAAGAGCAAATATAAAGATATCGTTCCTTTTGAAACCGGTTTAACAAAGGAAGGGAATGGAATTGATCAATTATTTTCTTCGTTCAAAGAAAATAATTTCAGCTTTACTCGTAATTTTGCTGTTACAAAGGATGATAGAATGGTGTCGATTTATAAGGATGAGGGATTCCGAGAGTCGGCTATTTTTGCAGCAAAGCTTATGAGAGAGGGACTAATGACCCAGGATGCAATGACACAAACCGAGGATCAGTTGAATGAGAAGCTGATGAAAGGCAGCGTAGCGGTCTACGCAAGTGCAGATCCGATGAAGTTTGTTATGCCTGCACATGCAGAACTGACTGCAAAACATCCGGACGATGGTTATTTCTTTATTCCGCCAATTTATAAGGAAGGGTTAGACAAAGAGAAAATATACCCTGGCACGTATAATTTGCTTGGCTGGAATGTAGCGGCTATAACTGTGCATGCAGAAAATCCGGAAGCTATCTTTGCTATGCTGGATTGGATGACTGGTCCCGAAGGGTCCAGTATTCAAATGTGGGGACCGCCTGGAGAAGACGGTTATTGGAATGGATTTAAGGGAGATGGGAAAACACCAATTTTTACTGAGAAATACAGCAATGATCCCGAAGGTCTGGCTCAAATACAGTCGGTATCAGGCGATTTGATTTGGGTAGGCAATACATATTTTTTAGATAAGACAAAGAGTGAATATGAGGCGACTTTGCCTGAAGAGAAGCAAAACTTCGCAACTTACTGGCAAAGGAATGTAACTTGGAAATCTCAGGGGGATGCAACACCATTCATTAACCTACATCCAACACCGGATACAGAGGTTGGTGAAATTTATCGCAGAGTTAAGGATATATGGTTAAAAGCGAGATCGCAGGCGTTGTTTGGAGCGACGGATCAAGAGGTATTGGGAATATTGGATAAGGCGCATAGAGATTCAATAGATACAGGCTTTCAGTTGTATTTGGACTATATTACGGAACGATGGCATGAAAACGTTACATTACTGAGTGCAGGGCAATAGTGTCGAGGGCCTTGATGAAGGGAGGACTTTATATGTACAACGTATTGTTGGTAGATGATGAGGAATTGGATTTGAAAGGCATGCATCAATTTATTCCGTGGTCTGATCTTGGCATGGAGGTTAAGGCAACGGTTAATAATGCTTTATCTGCCTGCGATATTATTAATAGCGAGTCCATTGATATACTGGTCAGCGATATTAATATGCCGTATATGTCAGGTCTTGAACTCGCAAAAATTGCTCAGGAACGATCTCCAAATATTAGAATTATATTTGTTAGCGGTTACCAAGAATTTAGTTATGTGCAGCAAGCGCTTTCTTTGAAAGCTTATAGTTATGTATTAAAGCCTATGGATGATAATGAATTAATAACATCATTACTAAAAATAAAACAAGACCTGGATGAAGAGAGCAAGCAGAAAGAAGTGGAGGAAGCTTATCAAAGCCTGATTCCGATAGCCAAAAATGAAATGCTGATTCGATTGCTCGAAGGAGATATGAACGGAGATTATGAGGCGCTGTCGCAATTTGCAGACAATAGCAGCCTACAAAAGCTAAACTGGCCGTTAAGGGTTGCAGTGCTTGATATGGATAGTTTGGCATGGACCAGAAAGGGAAATAGGGAAAGTGAGAAGCCATTTTCCTATCAAGAAATGCGCAGAGTATTTTTGCAACAGGCCTATGAGGCTTTAAAGCAATGCGGACACACTTTCTATTGTCGTATTAATGGTCAAAGAGTAGCCGTGCTGCTGGAAGATGAAAGCATGGATCAATCTGTAAAACAGCTGTATGAGAAAATTCAAGAGCCAGTCAGCACTTCTGTAACAATTGGGCTGGGAGAACCAGTTATGCAGCTGGAGATGCTACCTAAGTCTTATCAACAGGCGGCTCAATCAATCGAGAGCAAAATGTTTCTGGGCAGAGGCGCTGTAATCAAATTTGAAGAAGTGAGCAGCGAGCCGGAAATGCTAGATGCAAGAATGATGGAGACTGGTATTGCGGCACTGCTTGCGGCAATGACAGAGTACAGATTGGTGGAAATCTACGATGAACTTGAGAAGCTGTTCGCACTAATTAGCAATTTGCGCTCAAGATTTACAGTGCATCATTTGACTAATCATTTGATTTGGAAGCTTGAACAGCATTTGAGTTCTTTGGGTGAGGATTTATTTGAACTTATCAACATGGATTTTAAACAAATGGATATTTTGCAAAGGTTTGAAACTGTACAAGAAATTCGAATTTGGCTAATGCATCGTATATATGAGATTTCCGAGCAGTTGAATGCGAAAAACAATAATCAAAATAGCAAGTTTATACGTAATGTGCGTCTTGTAATCAAGCAAAAAATGCATGAGAACATTACATTAAAAGATATTGCGCAAGTCTTTTCATTTTCTCCAAGCTATTTGGGCTTCCTCATTAAAGAAAAATCCGGTTGCACATTTAATGAGCTGCTGGTTAATATGCGTATGGAAAAGGCTTGTGAGCTTTTAAAGGAACCGGGGCTGAAAATATATGAAATAGCCGATCAGGTTGGTTATCGCTATTTGCCTTATTTTAGTAGGCAGTTTAAGGAGAAATTCGGTGTAACGCCACTTGAATATCGCAAAAAGATGACATAGTGCAAGGGAGCGGGGTGACTATGCCGCAAATGACAGCTAGAGAAAAAAAGACAGGCAGAATACCTTATATTCCAATCGCCTATAAACTAATGCTATCCTATATGATTTTTATTATCGTACTTGTTTCTATAAACGGGTACGTTTCTCATCTTATCTATGATTCTTCCATGCGCAAACAAACAAAGATGAATATTCAAGGTACTTTACAACAGGTTCGCGATAATGTTAACTACAAAACAAGCGATCTGTTGCGAATATCATCCTTGCTCTACAATGATTACTATTTTATTTCCAGTATTAAACAGGAGAAGCTGACAACCGGGGACAAGCTTTTACGCATGGAACAGACAGTCGTGCCCAAGCTGGAAAGTGCAGTTAAAGCTATTGGGTTCAGCCAGCGCATGTCGATTTACTTTCTGAATGAGTCGATATTGGAAATCTATCAATTTAGACCGGATATAGTCACTGATCCCGATGACCAAACCTATGATATCTACCATTTGAAAAGGATTAAGGAAAAGCTGTGGTACAAGGAACTGCCAGAGGAGGTTTATGGTGAAACCGTAGTCTGGAGACAAATTGAGGAGGACGCGGAGCAAGGGAGAATCTCGCTTATTCGTAGAATAATCGACACAAGCAACCCCGTACAGTTAAAAGAAATCGGCGTTATGCGTTTTAGTGTTCGCTTGGACGATCTGTTTGAAAGCGTTGATTACTCTATATTGGGTGAAGGAAGCAGCATTAAGGTATATGACCGTTTGGGCAAGCCATTGTTTGTTTCTAATTCCTTGGAAGCAGCCGAAGGATTGGAGAGCAAAGATAAAGAGGCGGAAAATGCAAGATATTTAACAATCGAGGAACAGTTGTCAGGGCCAAACTGGACGATAAAGGCAAACGTTCCCCTTACCTTACTGCACAAAGAGGCGCAGAAGGTTAAATCCTTTATTATTGGTGTTTGTGTTCTATGCTTTATTTTATTTATGTTTGCAGGAGTTTTTATTTCTCGTTATTTTGCCAAAAGAATTACAAAGTTTGTTTCTGTATTGAATGCATTCCGAAATGGAGATTTGCATAAGCGAATTATGTACCGCGGCAAGGATGAATTTTCTCAAATTGCAACAGCGTTAAACGGGATGGGAGAAGATGTAGAAGCACTTATCCAAAAGGTATACATTACGCAATTAGAGAAAAAAGAGGCTGAGCTTGAGATGCTTCAGCTGCAAATCAATCCGCATTTTCTGTACAACACTCTTTCTTCCATTAATCAGCTTGCCAAATTTGGGGAGAATGACAAATTGCAAAAGATGGTTGTGCAGCTTGCCAAGTTTTATAGATTGACATTGAATTCGGGAAGAACACTAATACCTGTATCCAGTGAAGTGGAGCAATCGAATGCTTATTTGGATATTCAGAAAGTCAAATATGGAGAAAGAATGGAGGTTACCTATGATATCGATGTAGCTATATGGCCATATGAGACAATAAAACTGATTTTACAGCCTTTTATTGAGAATGTTTTGAAGCACGCCTGGTGTGGAGATCGGATACATTTGCGAATATCAGCAAAACTGATTGACGAGTGTATTCAATATAGCATTATTGATGACGGCATCGGCATGACGCAATCACGGATTGCGGAAATTGTGGATTGGAGCAATGAGTCCGAGACAGGGCATGGGATACGTAATATAGATCAGCGCATTAAACTGCAATATGGAGATGCTTATGGGGTAACAATTTATAGCAGGCTTGGGATAGGTACTACCGTACAAATCGTCATACCAGCACGAAAAAGAAAAATAGCAGCCAAAGCTGTGTTGCCTTAAATGAAGCAAGGTTTGCTCAAAAAACAGTATCTATTTGCGCTTATTGAATTCAATTAATAATTATTTCAAAATTACTGTAAGACTATATTTGACTAATATGCTATGATATTACAGAAGAATAAAAAGTTGAATATAAGAGTGAGAGGCAAGAGGAGCAGTATGCAGCGCAAAATATGGTTAATGGCAATTGGTGTTGTGATCCTCCTTATACTGATCAACAATACCATATACTATTTTATGACAAAAAATTCATTAGAGGAAGCACTTCGTCATGAACTGCTTTCTCTTGGCAAGCAAATTGAATTGTCTGTAGAGCAAACTCGAATCGGTTCTGACAGATTTGAAGAACAGATTGGCAGAGAGCTTCGTGCTGCTGCAATTGCAGCTCAGTATGCGCTTGATCCTGATATTGAGAATGTTACGAATGAACAATTGGATGAGTTGCGGGATAAGCTGGATATTCGCCACTTGAGCTTGCTGAAAAAGATCGAAAATGATATTATCTTATACCGCTCCACTGACAAGTCGCAAATAGGAAAAAGCACAAAGGATTGGGTACCTTGGTACAAATATTTTGAGCAACTGTTTGAGAGAAAGAACGTCGAGGGGGAATGGCTGGGTCAAACATTGCCCAACTTTTGGAGTGGACCATTCGAAGCTTCTTCTACAGATGTTTATAATGTCTATAAATGGGGCTACTACCATGATGGAACAACCAACTACATTATAGATCCGTATGTTCATTTTGAGAAGCTCAAAGAATTTAATGAATTGACTGGCGTCGACAGATTGCTGAAGGATTTGGCGGACGGTCAAGAATCGATTATCGAGATTATGGGAGTCAATCCAGAAACCTTCCCCAATGGCAGAAAAAGTGACAGCGGCGGCGGAGAAGTAAAGGATCATGTTGTACAAAGAGCTGTTTTATTCGGGGAATATAACGTCCAGCTGCATGAGGATGTGCAAGCGGTTCAAGAAGCGTACAAAACGAATGATATCGTTACAATGGATCGCTGGGTCGATGGCAATCATGTTTACAAAATGTTTATTCCAGTATCGGTTAAGAACAAAGGAATAGCCATTACCGACGAAGCGGGCAATCCAATGGATTCTTATGTACTTTCAATAGTTTCTGATTATAATTTGATCACTTCAAAACTGAACAAACAGTTTCTTGATTTGGGGCTAATTATTATTTTGGCAACAGCTATCAGTTTGTTTATCGCTATAACGATTATGCGGTATTTCAAGCAATCGCAGAATAAGGCAATTAGCGTAGCACAAGAAACCTATGTAGAGGAAATAAATAGTCTGTTTTTGTCGATACGGGCTCAAAGGCATGATTTTATCAATCATGTGCAGACGATTCATTCATTAGCTGCATTGGCAAAGCATAAGGAGCTAGTCGAGTATACAAAAGAATTGACAAATGATATTCGGATTATGAATGATATTATTAATATTGGAAACCCTGCAATTGCGGCCTTGATACGATCCAAGATCTCACAAGCGGAGATGAATGCAATTCAATTTACAAGCACCTTCCAAAATGTGAAAATGGCAGAAATGGGCGCAAAAACATTAGACATGAACCGAATTTTAGGTAATTTGATTGATAACGCTTTTGATGAAGTAATGAAATACGAGGAAGATGAGCGAATCGTCGAGTTGATGTGCAGCGAGGATGAATCAGGACTTATGATTAAGGTGTCTAATCGTTGCGAGCATGCGGAGCAATTATTAAATTTGCCTTTGTTCAAAGCAGGTCACTCGACGAAGAAGCAACAGCATCAAGGACTTGGCTTGTCGATCGTAAAGGAAATTGCAGAGAAATATCGCGGAGAAGTGAAATACATAGCTGAACCAGAGTATTGCATAACCTTTATTGTCAAAATTCCAACTTAAGCATCACGGTATAATTAGTTAATTTCATATCAAGAGACAAGAAAGCATCATCCGCAGTAAATAAATTTCGCGGATTGATGTTTTTTTGTTAAACTATACTAGGAGTGTCTGAAAACCCGATTAGGGCATCTTTCACCGCCTTTTCGTCCCCAGCTGCGTTACTATCTTTTGACGTACCCCGTACGCCAGAGAAAAAGTACCTTGCTGGTAATGAAAATTTGGGAAAATCTGCTCCCTTTGGAGTTTTCAGACACTCCCTAGTTGAATATAATTTTGAGTATACGATTGAAGGATTTGAACACATTCCATATAAATATTGAAAATGGGTAAGGTGTGTTGAGGACAGACAGGCAGGTGAAGCAAGTTGTTATTTCTCGCTGAAGAGCAAAAAAATAGTTTAGAGCACTATGTGAAGAGCACGACGTCAGCGGTAATTATTAAACGCGGCTGGGCGTATTATTCAGGACAGCATATCAAACAATTGGAGCTGACTGTCCACGAAACGGTTACAGCATATGTCAGTGGAACCGATATTTATGCGGTTGTAATTGATTTGCAAGACAATCATTATAGCAGCTGCTCTTGTCCGGATCAGTCTTTGTGCAAGCATATTGTCGCTGTTTTTTTTCAAGCTTTAGCTGAACAAGGCGGCGGTCATAAAGTAGCGGAACAGGCTTATTTTCGTTTGTTGGGTCTGGCGAAGGCAAGTTCGATCGTTGGGACAGATTCCACGTCTTCTGGTGTTTCCTCCGCTCCAGTGGCTGCCATTCATGAGAGCAAACTGAGCATGGATAGCCCATTGCAGGAGTGGCGGAAGTGGATGGATCTCAAGCATGGTGAGATATGGCGTCTGTGTCGTCATTCCTTGCATCCGCTGCAATCCTTGCTTACCTCGTTGAAAGCAATAGCCAGACAATGGTCATTTGCACATCAACGTTTGTTTTGGAGCTATTCGATTCTTTTTACATTAGAGCAGGCTGAGCGTGCGTTGTCGCTTTCTGATTCTTTTAATCGCTATTATTATGAGATGTCCTTTTCTCGAATGGCAGAGCCTTGGCTGGAGCAATTTCATGAGCTGCTCACCGAGCTTGATCCGCAAAGGTTTACGCCGCTGGAGCTGGAGTGGGCGCTGATGATTACGAATACGATAAAACGTCGCGCGCTTCTTCCACAAAAGCAATTGCTTGAATGGGACTATATATATTTGGAAGCGGTTAGTATGTATGCGAATGTACCTGAGATACAGGCGAAGGAAAAACAAGCCTTGCAGGATCTTCTGGATGGGGAAGCAGGCGAAGCGATCAATGCAGCCTTTTTGCATATGTCACTTGCAAGCTTTACATTTACTGCAGAGAAATACAACGATTCATTAGAATTACTTAGTCAAGCTGATTTTGACAGGGCACAGAAACTCATTTATCGACTAACTGAGGAGTTGCTTGCAAAACAACAGCATACTGCCCTGAAAGAATTTATGAGCTATATATATGAACGAATTAAGCAATCACGTGGCAGACGAGCTGTAGGACCGTTTATAAAGCTTTGTCTTGCTTGTGGAGAGGCTTATCCTGCAAACATGCAGTGGTCTGCTTATATGGCAGGTTTATTGCCGCAATCCTATCCGCAATTATCGGAGCATTGGATCACTCAGAAGAAATATGAGCAGTGGTCTAATCTACAGTTATTGATGGGAGCAAAGCCTGAAACAGTCGTTCCTAGTGAATTGAAGAAAATGGAGAAGAATGCCCCTGAACTGTTGTTTCCCATGTATCACCAATCGATTGAAGCTTCTATTTTAAGCAGGAACAGACAAGGGTATCGAGTTGCCGTAAAGCAGCTGAAAAAGCTTGGACAATTGTATGCAGCATCCAGACAGGCTGCGCGGTGGCCGGTATATGTGAAGCAATTGACTGAAAAATATCAGCGTCTGCGAGCATTTCAGGAGGAATTGTGGAAAGAAAACATAGTACATTAAGTACAGGACAAAGTTTCGAACAGTTGAATGTAGCTGGTTTTTTCTCCAAGGAAATTGGGGAGAGTTGCATTATGATCTATACGAATGATAAATTGCCGACAAATAGATTGAGCAATCTGTTGTTTGCATGGCATCCAGCCTCTTGGTACGGAACGGAGCTGGAACAAATTCAGCTAAAAGAGAGGCAACTGATTAAACTGCCTGCTTTGCTTGCGATTGATTATTTGTCCGCTCCCAAACCAATTGCACTAATTACAATTAACTGGAGTGAGCAGCTGCAAGTGCTGATGAAGCTGGCTGTAATCTGTCGTGAAATATTATTGGGCGGCTGGTTTCTGCCTGATTGGCGAAACTGGGGAGCAGAAAAGCGCAGTTGGCGTGCAGTGTTTCCTGAACAGGAATTGGAGAAGCGCGCGTACTATGAGCAGCTGCTGGAAGAAGCGCGCAGCTTTGGCGATCATAGTGTCGGAGGCTGGATAAGCGATGCTGTTGAACAACTTATCACAAGGGACAGTGCAGTCGAAACGGCGTGGAATCGCATTGAGCAAACTATGGGAGCCAGCAGATTGGGATATACAATGCCGGATGAGTCGGAATGGCTTGCAGCTATCGGAATAAGCCGGGACAAAACACCGTTTAGACTGGCATTGCAATTGCTGGAGCCAACTGGAGGCGGTAAGGAGTGGAGCTTGGTACCTGCTGTAATGGATCAAGCAGGCGGGGCTTGGCAATCCATTTATTACGAGACACGGGTTGGTGAAGAATCTGCAAACCGTTGGCGTTTGCTCTTTGATGCAGCTCACGAATTGCCAAATGAATGGCAGCTGCTGCTGACTGACAAAATTTCCAAAGAAATAGATCGTTGGGCTGCATGCTTACCGCAATGGCAGGAGCGTTTCTATTCGTCGCAGGATGAATGGAAGCTGACTGAGGAGGAAGCTGCTTACTTTTTGCAGGAAGGCGGGGCAGAACTGCTGCAAGCCGGTTGTTCGATCTTGCTTCCTGCCTGGTGGGAAGAGGCGCGAAAACGCCGGTTTCGTGTGAAGGCGAAAATGAAAGGCTCTTTTGGCTCCGCGGCGGAACCCGTTTTTGGATTGTCACAAATTATTCAGTTTGATTGGAGACTGGCTATTGGCGAGTTACAGCTAAGTGAACAGGAGTTTATGCAATTAGCTGAGGAGAAGCGTCGTTTTGTACAGGCAGGCGGCAACTGGATATATCTTGATCCGGAAAATGCTGCCCAAATGAAAGCATGGTTAAAAAAAATCAAGCAAGGCAGTGGGCTTACATTCCGTGATGTGCTAGAGCTTCATTTTCGCGGAGAAGCTGGATTTTTATCTGAACAGGATGAAGTGGCGGAGCGTGCTGAAATTGAAATGAATGAGCAATTGCAGCAGTGGATCGCCCAACTGCAGCATGTGTCAGCTATTCCAGCTGTAGCCAAGCCAGCTCTGTTGCAAGGAGAACTGCGTGAATATCAAAATCAAGGTGTGTCCTGGCTTTTGTTTTTACGTAGATTTGGTTTTGGAGGTATTTTGGCTGATGATATGGGCCTTGGGAAAACAATTCAGTTTATCGCTTATTTGGCACATCTAAAGCAAGACGGTGCTGCTTGCG
Source organism: Paenibacillus nanensis (assembly GCA_040396195.1). Lineage (GTDB taxonomy): Bacteria > Bacillota > Bacilli > Paenibacillales > Paenibacillaceae > Pristimantibacillus > Pristimantibacillus nanensis_A. Next base: position 352,603 of record JBEBPB010000002.1, on the reverse strand, counting down.
CTCCATCGCTGCTTATTTGTCCGACATCGGTTATAGGCAACTGGGAGAAGGAATTGCAACGATTTGCGCCAGAATTGAATATAATGCTTCATTATGGAGGCAAGCGATTGAAGGCAGAGGAGTTTGAGGACGAGATAACTCAAGCTGATCTTGTTATTACATCATATACGACGGCATTGCTTGATCAGGAAGATATGATGGCGATAACCTGGAATGCTTTATGTTTGGATGAGGCGCAAAATATTAAGAACTCCTATACAAAAAGCTCAAGCGCTATCAGGCAGATTCCTGCCAAGCATCGAATTGCCCTAACTGGCACACCGATGGAAAACCGGTTGACAGAGCTATGGTCGATATATGATTTTATCAATCCAGGCTATCTGGGAAGTTTAAGCGAGTTTCAGAAAACAGTCGTTTCACCGATAGAACGTACTAGGGATGAAAAACTGATTGAAGGATTAAAACGCTGGGTACAGCCTTTTATGCTGCGCAGATTGAAGAAGGACCCCGCTATTCAACTGGCGCTTCCTGATAAAATCGAGACGAAGGCGTTTGTAGCATTAACGCCAGAACAAGGGGCGCTATATGAACATATTGTTACGGATATGATGGAGAAGCTGCATACTCTTGATCCGATGCAGCGGCGAGGAATGGTGCTTGCTGCGCTAACAAAGCTCAAACAGCTATGCGGTCATCCAGCTCTTTATTTGAAAGAGAATAAAGTATATGCCTGGAAAGCGGAGCGTTCCAATAAACTGGTTCGTATGCTGGAATTAATAGAAGAAATTGCTGCTGAAGGTGAAAAATGCTTGATTTTTACTCAGTATGTAGATATGGGAAGACAGATCAAGAAAATATTGGAGGAGCAGTTTAATTATTCAGTTCCTTTTTTGCATGGCGGTGTTTCGAAGGTAAAACGTGATGAAATGATTGAACAGTTTCAGGGGTCCGGGAGCAGCAGCTTTGCATTTGTTCTTTCGTTGAAAGCAGGAGGTACCGGATTAAACTTGACTGCGGCTAATCATGTGTTTCATTTTGATCGCTGGTGGAACCCGGCTGTAGAAAATCAGGCGACAGACAGAGCGTTCCGCATTGGGCAGCAAAAGGATGTACAGGTGCATAAAATGATTACACTAGGCACATTGGAAGAAAAAATTGATGCGATGATAGATAGCAAGCAGTCATTGAATGATCAGGTTGTAGGACAATCTGAACAATGGATTACCGAGCTTTCCAATGAAGAATTGCATGAGCTGTTCGCCCTGCGCAAAACGTGGATTAACGGCTAATAGTTATAGGATCGGTGGTGCTGTTTGATGTCAGACAAAATAGAAGAAACGAAAATGCCTGGTGCTTCCGAACATGGCGAAGGAGATTTGCTGTCATTGCAAGAAGAAATGACCAACGAATGGAAAGATTTTTATAAGGAAATTCGTCAAGCAGTGGAGAAGCTGCGGGAATAGCGAATGGCTGGAAAACTGGCTCGAGCAAACTCAAATGCAACAGAAAAAAATGTAATGGGATCATAATAGGGTGTTTGAAAGATTCGCTTGATAAGTTGATCTTTCGGACACCCTGTTTATGTTTGATTATCTAATGAACTGATTTATGCTATTATAAAACAGCTAGTGTTTGTAGCGAATTGTTTGGATTTACAAAAGATTAACAATAATAAGCTGGATAGCTGCCCATTGTCCATGTAGGATAAAGAAGTAAGAAGTATTTGCCCAAGGAGTGAAACTTGTGAACAGTTTCCGTACTAAACTAACAATCATTATTATATCTATTATTGCTATTGCTGTAAGTGCAGCGGGTATTTTGATGATGAAAACCTTTAAGGATATATATATTGATGCTCTGGAAGACAGCATGGTGCGAGAAATGAAATTAATCGCTTCCCGTATGGAATGGAAGGCTGGCGGAGAGCAAGCAGAATTAACGGCTTTTTATACCGAGCAAGCGAAAGAATTAAAAGAATATACGGAATCACGCATTACTTTTATTCGCAAGGATGGCAAGGTGCTGGGCGATTCCGATTATGCTGCTGAGCAAATGAACAACCATGCTGAAAGGGAAGAAATTAGCGAGGCTGTTCAAAGCGGGATAGGTCGTTCAGTCAGACCAAGTGATACGATGCGGATGAATATGATTTATGTGGCCATTCCGGTGGTTGACCAGGGGGGTGAAGAGTATATTATCCGCATGGCGATGACTCTTGAAGAGGCTGATAAAAGCATTCAGCAAATTATGTATGTTCTCGTTGGCGGCTTAGTGGTGTTGTTTATTATATCTGTAGCCATCAGCTACAGGATTGCGCTTGGACTAACTAGACCGCTTGAGCAGATTACAAAGGTCGCTAAACAAATTACAAATATGGATTATCAAGCTAGAGTGGATGTAGTGAAGAAGGATGAGATCGGCGAGCTAGCTCAAGCTATTAATACGATGGCAGACAGCTTGCAGGTACAGATGGAAAGAATTAAGCATAACGAGAGCCAGTTGCAGACAGTGCTTGCCCATATGCTGAACGGAATTGTGATGATTGGAGACAAGGGCAAGGTCGTTCTCATGAACCGAAGAGCGGAGGAAGTACTTGGGCTGCCTGCTAGTGACCTTGTTGGCAGACATTATACGGAAGCCAAGCAACAGTATGAGCTGTCACAAATGATTCAGGAGAGCTTAAAATCAAAAGAGCCAATAAGAGAAGAGGTAACATTCTATTATCCGGAGGAAAGGCTTGTTGAATTGACACTGGTTCCGATTTCGGATGGTGAGCATGAGCATGGCGGTGTACTGCTTGTACTGCAGGATGTATCTGCGATTCGTCGATTGGAGCGGATGCGAAGCGAGTTTGTGGCGAACGTATCTCATGAGTTGAAAACACCGATTGCTGCTGTAAAAGGTTTTGCAGAGACATTACTGGGCGGTGCAGTGAAGGACGAGGAAACAGCCAGATCGTTTTTGCAAATTATATTTGATGAGAGCGATCGATTGAATCGTCTTATTGGGGATATATTGGAATTGTCCAAAATAGAATCTCGTCGCGTACCGCTTATGTTTTCACCAGTAGAGCTGGATAGCTTTGTTGGGAAAACCTTTACCTTGCTCGAATCAGAAGCAGCTATTAGAGGAATTGAGCTATGCAGCAAAATCGAGAATGGTCTATTTGTTGAGGCGGATGAGGACAGATTACGTCAAATTGTGATGAATCTGCTTTCCAATGGTATTAACTATACTCCCGATGGCGGCAAGGTTACCTTATCCATTCAGGCTATAAGTGATGACTATATTACGATTCAGATCAGCGATACAGGGATCGGTATTCCAAAGAAGGATTTGCCTCGTATTTTTGAACGTTTTTATCGTGTGGATAAGGCGCGCTCGCGCAGCTCAGGCGGTACAGGGCTGGGACTGTCGATCGTCAAGCATCTTGTAGAATTGCATAAAGGAACGATTACTGTTACAAGCACTACCGGTGTTGGAACGACCTTCACTATCACGCTTCCAGTTCTGCAATAAAAAAAATTGCCTAAATGTTGAACAAGCGTGGTACACTATAATTGTTGTATGATTATAGATTTTAAGCAGAAACAGTACTTCAGTTCCGAAAAGCGGAGCCCGATGCTGATGCCCCGCGCAGAGATAATATGAGAAACTGCGCTGCCGGGATAAGCTACAGGCTTGGCTGCTTTGTCAATCCGGCAGCTTAAGTACAGTGGTCTGCGTGGAGGTCATTATGTCATATAAGGTACTTGTTATTGAAGATGAGCCAACATTGGCGAGGTTATTGTCCTATAATCTCTCTCAGGAAGGTTATGAGACAACGGTTGTCGACCATGGCGGTGAAGGTCTGCATACGGCTTTGCAGGGCAGTTTTGATTTGATTATTCTGGATATTATGCTTCCAGGACTTAATGGCTTTGAAGTGCTGAATCGACTGCGCCAGGGAGGCAATAGGACGCCTGTTATTATTTTGACGGCACGAAATGCAGAAGAGGAAGTGGTTCAAGGGCTGAAGCACGGTGCGGATGATTATATTACGAAGCCGTTTGGCGTAGCAGAATTGCTTGCCCGAGTGTCTGCTGTATTGCGCCGTACACAGGTTGAGGATGCTCCTGCGGCTAATACTAATGAAAAGGTTATCCGTGCAGGTGAATTGTTAATCTACCCTGAAAAGTATGAAGTTACGCTGCATGGCGAGCCGATTCCGCTTCGGCCTAAGGAGTTTGAGGTTTTGCTCTATTTGGTACAGCGACCAGGCGTTGTTATTACGCGAGATGACTTGATGAATGTAGTATGGGGCTTTGATTATTTTGGCGGTCAAAGAACGGTGGATGTGCATGTTAGCTCACTTCGCAAGAAATTGGAGCTTGGTCAGCAATCCGTTGCGATTGATTCGATTCGTGGGGTAGGCTACAAATTGGTAATGAAAAAAAAGCTCGAGACCAGTTGACGCGGTTTCGAGCTTTTTATAGTTGAAAATTAGACGAGAGCTACTTGTTTTGCCATTGCAGCATATTATTCTGAAATTGCTTAGGTGAACAGTCATTGTATTTTTTGAACATTTTGTAGAAATGAGCCATATTCGGCATTCCAACTCGATCGCTTATTTCAGCAATACTTAAATCCTGAGTCAATAAAAGCTTTTCAGCTGCTTTCACCTTGCGATAATTTACGTATTCTGTGAATGACATGCCAAGTGTTTTTTTAAAGTATTTTACGAAGTAATAGTAACTCATATTTGCAATTTTACAAACTTCCTCTACCGCAATTCTCTCATCCAAATGTGCATCTATATAGTCGAGCACTGGCTTTAGACGCACCTTGTCAAAGTTGTCTTGCTCAAGCAATACTTTGCGATTATCATTACGCAGAAGCAATAATAGCAGCTGTTTAATATGAATACTGACCGCAAGCTCATAACCTGAATTTTTCTGTTGCGATTCTTGCAGTATGCGTTGAATTAGATCAGAGGCATTCTGCTGCACCTCTGGAAACTGGCGGAAAATATAGTTAGCTTTGCTCAGCGGCAGATGTGTCTCGGAAAAATATTTTAAATAAGGTATAGAAGTTTGATCAAAGAAACGATCTAATTCAAATTGCAGCACGATATAGTCTGAGGATTGCGGAGTCCGGTCTCTGTGCAGCTCTGATGCCCCTATAAGCAGCACATCCCCCTTGTTCAAGTCGTAAGTTTCATCCTCAAGGGATACTTCTAATTGACCATCAATAACAAAGAGCAGCTCAAGCTGCTTGTGATAATGCCAATTTATATATCCGCCTTCTGTTCTATAGGAACGAAAGATTCGCACCGATAAAAGCGGGTTTTCATACGGGACCATTTCATTAAATGCGTCGAGTTTCATAGTGGCTGGCTGCCCTCCTTATCCGGTAATTTTTCGTATCATTTGATAAATGACTTCCGACAATACAAGTCCAATGGCGATTGCGCCTGAAATTAATAAAGCTTCTGTGCCAAGCTGTGCTGCTGCGTCATATTCATCAGAGACAGCGTGCCGCATTGCATTGTAGGCAATTCTGCCCGGAACAAGCGGTATAATACCTGCTACATTGAATAGCAAAATCGGTTTTTTTAAGGAGCGTGCAAAAATCTGACTAATAGCGGTAACGACGAAGGCTGCGCTCATTACAGCGATGATATTGTTAAGATCCATCCAGTCCTTGGCAATCGTATGGACAAACCATCCGATCATGCCGACAAAACCGCCAAATGGGATAAGCTTAAGCGGTACGTTGAAAATAAAACCGAAAGCTGAGGTAGCAATAAAACTTAAAATCAGTTGCAGCCAGATGCTCAATGGTTCGGCACCCTCCTTAAGAATAAACAGATAGTACAGCTGCGATACCTGCGCCGATCGCTGAAGCAGTCAGAAATGCTTCAGCACCTTTGGATAGACCGGACACAAGATGACCTGCCATAAGATCACGAACCGCATTAGTTATGTTAAGCCCTGGCACAAGCGGAATGATCGATCCGATAATAATAGTATCCAAATGGGTGGCTAGATTATATTGAACGGTTAGCACAGCTAATGTTCCAATCAGCAAAGCAGCTACAAACTCTGCAAAAAATTTAATCTTTATGTAGTCATGCAAATAAGTGCAGCTAAGCAGTCCGATACCCCCAATAAAAAAAACAGGTAAAATATCGGTCCAGGTGCCCCCAGCCAAAAGCATAAAGCAAACACTGGCGATGGATGCGGCAAGTGCAATTATCCAATTGGAATAATCCAAATTGGTTTTTTCTATTTTTTTCAGTTTGCGATATGCCTTGTCTGCTTCAAGCTGACCAGAAGCAATTTTGCGTGATATATCATTAACTAATGCCACTTTCGTTAAATTATTCGAGCGATCGTTAATTCTAACCAGCCGTGTTGCATGAGAGGAGCCATCTATGGCAAACAGTATACCCGTAGGCGTTACAAAACTATGAGAATTATCATGCCCATAAGCAGCAGCGATACGTATCATCGTATCTTCAACTCGCTGTGTTTCTCCGCCGCATTGCATAATAATTTTTCCGGCTAGAAGGCAGAGTCGGCTAATATATTGGGAATCATGCTGCAAAGCGGCTTGTTGACCGGCGGAATCCATCGAAACTACCCCCGTTTGTTAAATTGCGTCTTAATATGATGCAAGAGCTCTGGACTTGCGATAACATCATAAGCTGTAGCTGCAAGAAGCTTAGCGCCAAAAATCATTCGCTCCAATGCTTTTGGTGTCATTGCCGCATCGCGAAATTCTGTTGTGTGCAACAGAAATCGCTCCTCGACAATTTTTACATAGGGATGAATAGCAGGACATTTGGCTGAAACATTACCCAAATCAAGCGATCCATGATCCTGTCCTTCCCCAATCTCCTCAGGCTCTACTCCAAGCTCAATCATATTTTTTATAAATTGCTCTGAAAGCGGCTCATTTGTGACAAGCTCATCATAGGAAAGCTCATAATGGTTCATGCTGAGCTTGCAGCCGCATTGCATAGCTGCTCCTTCTGCGCATCGCTTCACTTTTTCTGTCAGCTCATTCGTATAGCTTCTTGTTTCGGAGCGAATATAAAATTTGGCAGATGCATAATCAGGAATGATGTTTGGAGCACTGCCCCCATGATCGATAATCCCATGAATACGTGTGCTGCTTTTGGTTTGTTGACGCAAGGCATTGATGCTGTTGAACAACTGTAATACGCCATCCAGTGCATTGATGCCTTCTTCCGGATTTGCTGCCGCATGCGAGGCTTTGCCGAAAAATTCGAACTGAACAGCATCTAAAGCAAGGGATGATCCTGATTTTTCAAATTGATAATAAGGATGTGCCATTAGGGCTATATCGCAATCATCGAATAAGCCGACCTCAGCCATAGGGACTTTGGCGCCCATTGTTTCCTCGGCTGGAGTGCCAAACACCTTAATAATGCCTCCGAACTCGTCGACAGCTGCTTTCAGAGCAACAGCTGCTGCTGCACTCATGGAACAGATCAAATGGTGTCCGCAAGCATGCCCTATTTCTGGAAGTGCATCATATTCGCATAATAATGCAATCGTTGGTCCCGGTTTATTGGAATTATATACAGCAATGAATGCCGTAGAAATATTCAGAACATTGCGCTCGATATGAAATTGATGGGCTTGCAAAGTATCGCTAAGCAATTGAGAGGCAAAAAACTCTTCATGCCCTAGCTCAGGCTTGTTGCCGATTGAAAGGGAAATTTGCATGAATTGTTCTTTGACAGCATCTACTGCGTCTAAAACAGTTTGTTTGTTACACATCTATTGTAGTCCCTTCCTTCCATATGTATCCATAATTAAAAGATAGCTGCTCCCATCATTATAGCACACTCTTTTCCAATCTTATTTTACAATCCGCAAACATGATATGAGTATTCCCTTAATGGAGCAGTTCTATAGTAAGGGGTATAAATGACTAGTTATGCATTGGAGAAAGGGTGGTAAGGTCATGAGCATTTTACTTAAAAAGAAAGAAACGAACACCATTACATATGGCGAGCACAGGTTGCAGGATTATATACGCAGTGCTCCGGCAGTTCCGCTTGGTTTTACTTGCAAAGAGGCATTGACATTGTTTAAAGAACAGACCGATTGTGAATGTATCGTTATATGTGAAAATAAAAGCGAACCAGTGGGGCTATTAATGAGGCATAGATTTTTTCTTAAGTTAGGACAACGCTACAGTGCTGATCTCTATTATGAAAGACCGGTTACTATGCTTATGGATCGCAATCCATTAATAGTGAATGAGGAGCATGCACCGGAGTTTGTGATTTCACAGGCATTGTTGCGAGAAGAAATTCGTTTCTATGACTGTGTATTAGTTGTGCAAAACAGCCGTTTTGCTGGAGTGCTGACTGTATCTGATTTACTTTCCTTATCCAGCCTGCTGCAACGAAATGCAACAATAGGACAGCAATCCGTTTTATCCTCTGCACTAGAGGGAATTGTACAAATAAAAAACCGTTTCGAGCAAGTACAACGATCTGTAGCGGAGGAAGCTGCGATGCTGGTGAATATGGCTGTATTAACAAGGGAAGGAAAGGAAACGGCGCAAGAGGCGGCAAAAGAGCTGCAGGCATTAACGAATCGCACCAGGGAGCAAGAGGATCAGATGAGCAAGCTTGAAGGGGAAGCTGGAAGCATTCATAAAGTAGTGACGCTTATAAAAGAATTAGCAGAACAAAGCAATTTGTTAAGTGTAAATGCTTCTATTGAAGCAGCTCGCGCAGGTGAGCATGGCAGGGGCTTTGCGGTTGTAGCAGAGCAAGTGAAGAAAATGGCGTCAGAAACGAAAAGAGCAGCTATTGAAATAGCTGATACAGCTAATAAAATGAAACAGGCGGCTGAACAAGCTGCTCATATTTCTTTGTTGAACCGTCAGGAAACTAAAGCAAGTTCACAAAAAGTATTGCTAGTTGAGAAGGCGCTAGACAAGCTTTATGAGCATGCTCAATTAAATGCTGAGAGTTCGCAAACTGTAAGCCAATTGACGACTCGCTCGCTTGAGCAAACTGTTGCAGCAGAGCTGGAGATGAAAAAATTGTCGCAATCCTATGAAAATAGAAACCTGTATCGCTAGATTTTTAACACTAGTTTTACAAAACATGCAAACTTCATTAACAATCAAGGATTAGTATAAGAACTGTAAGAGATAAACATAACACATACAAATTCATGAGGAGTGGTTGAATTGGTTAAAGGTAAAAAGGCTAGAGGGATTTTACTTGCATCAGCGGCGGCTTTGTTGCTAGTTACAGCAGCTTGCGGCAATAAGGAATCAGATAACAAAGGGCAGGGGGCTGCTCCATCAAATACACCAGTGCAATCAGAAGCTCCAAAAACTGAAGATGTGAAGCTGCAAGGAGAAATTCAAATTGATGGATCAAGCACCGTATTTCCTTTGACAGAGGCGGTTTCTGAGGAATTCGGTAAAATACATCCAGGTGTGCGCGTACCAGTTGGCGTATCCGGTACTGGCGGCGGCTTCAAACGTTTCTGCGCAGGTGAAACTGCAATATCCAATGCATCTCGTCCCATTAAAGATGAAGAAGCTGCAGCATGTGCAGATAAAGGCATTGAATTTACTGAACTGGAAGTTGCTTACGACGGAATTGCAGTAGTAGTTAATAAAGACAATGATTTTATCGACAACTTGACTGTTGAAGAACTGAATAAAATTTTCGTAACCGAGTCTGCAGTGAAGACATGGAAAGATGTACGCGATACTTGGCCTGCTGAAGAAATACTAATGTTTTCACCAGGAGCAGATTCCGGTACACATGACTATTTCAATGAAGAAGTATTAGAGAAAAAAGGTATTCGCAATGATAAGCCAATTGTATTCAGCGCAGACCCTAACTCGTTGGTTCAAGGTGTGAGCGGCAGTAAATTTGGTATCGGGTATTTCGGATTTGCTTACTTTGAAGAAAACCAGGACAAATTGAAGATTGTTCCGATTGATGGTGGAAAAGGGGCTATCGAGCCTACTTTTGAAACGATCAAAGATAGTTCTTACTCCCCGCTATCCCGTCCGCTTTATGTGTACTTGAATAATAAGGAACTGGCGCGTCCGGAAGTGAGCACATTTGCAAAATATTATATCGATGAAGTTGGCGGTCTGGCTGCCGAGGTAGGTTATGTTGCATTACCAGATGACAAGTATGCAGTACAAGCAGCAAAACTAAAATAAATTGTGGCATAACAAGTGAACAAATGTGATGTCTGGGAAGGCATCACATTTTTCACGCCATAGTTGTTAACGAATTGTAAAAAGGCGGGAGGCTGTATCACGATGCAACAATCAAAGCCGTCTGGCAACCCCGGCATGCCGATCAGGCATCAGATTGGGCCATTCAAAAATGAAAAGACGAGCATAATGAATAAAATTATGCCAGTACTGTTGTTTATTTGCGCCAGTGTTTCTGTTCTTACAACTATCGGTATCGTTGTAACTCTAATTTCAGAAACATATCAATTTTTTCAGAAAATCCCGATATTTGATTTTTTAACCGGCACGAAATGGTCGCCGCTTATTCCCCCGAAAAGTTTCGGAATTTGGCCGCTTCTTTCAGGTACTTTTCTGATTACTTTTATCGCATGTCTTGTTGCTGTGCCGATTGGTTTGGCAAGTGCCATCTACCTGTCTGAATATGCGCCCAAAAAAGTGCGTAAAATTGTCAAGCCTGTATTGGAAGTGCTCGCTGGGATTCCGACGATTGTATATGGATATTTTGCACTTAGCGTAGTTACTCCGGCAATTCAAAGTGTATTTAGCTCTGCTGGTATATTCAACGCTTTAAGTGCCGGTATCGTAGTTGGTATTATGATTATTCCGATGGTCAGCTCCTTAAGCGAGGATGCGATGAGCGCAGTGCCAAAATCGCTTCGCGATGGAGCGTATGCTCTTGGTGCAACCCGGTTTGAAGTGGCGCTCAAAATTGTTGTACCCGCTGCACTTTCTGGTATTGTCGCATCGGCAGTGCTGGCATTTTCAAGGGCAATCGGAGAGACGATGATCGTTACACTTGCTGCGGGATCAACACCGAATATGACACTTAATCCGCTCGAGAGCATACAAACAATGACAGCCTATATCGTTCAAGTAAGCTTGGGGGATACGCCGCATGGATCGGTAGAGTACGGTTCAATATTTGCGGTAGGACTAACCCTGTTTATTATTACATTCTTGCTTAATATTGTTGCCCAATATGTAGCGAAACGATTCCGGGAGGAGTACTAAAATGAACATGTTTCATGATGCGAACCATAAGCAGATTATGCGCCGGCGCAAAATGGATTTTGTCCTGCATCTCCTGTTCGTGCTGGCTGCATCGGTAGGCGTGATCGCGCTGTGTGCACTGCTGATTGATATTATAATGGATGGATTGGCAAGGCTTACGCCACAATTGTTTACAGAGTTTCCGTCTCGTAAAGCGAATGCTTCAGGAATGAAATCGGCAGTTGTCGGAACCGTTTATATGCTGTTAATTATGGCTCCATTATCCTTTATTTTTGGTGTCGGAGCAGCGATATACTTGGAGGAATACGGCAAAAAAGGACGCTTTAAAAAATGGATTCAACTGAATATAAGTACTTTAGCAGGGGTTCCTTCTATTGTGTATGGCATTTTGGGTCTTGCTATTTTTGTACGTCTTTTAGCATTGGAGAGAAGCTTGCTCGCAGGGGCGCTTACGATGACATTGCTTGTATTGCCGATTATTATTGTTGCTGCCCAAGAAGCGATTAGGGCTGTCCCGCGCTCGAGAAGGGATGCATCGTTTGCGCTTGGTGCAACACAATGGCAAACCGTCTCTAAAGCAGTTTTACCTTCAGCAATGCCTGGAATACTGACAGGTGTCATTCTGGCAATGTCACGGGCTATCGGCGAGACTGCACCTCTAGTTATGATAGGTGCTTTAACTTATGTTGCGTTTTTGCCGAACAGCATTATGGATTCTTTCACTGTTATACCGATTCAGGTATATAACTGGCTGTCCAAACCGCAAGCTGATTTCAAGGAGCTGGCTGCCAGCGGTATTATAGTTTTGCTTGTTCTTCTGCTTATTATGAACTTTTCTGCGATATTGCTCCGCAATAAGTATCAAAAGAACAGATAACCCCACTATAGGCATTGCCTAAATATTTGGAGGGCGAAAGATGGAACTCATTCAAATAAATAAACTAAATTTGTACTATACAGACTTCCATGCGCTTAAAAGTGTCGATTTAACTATTCCAGAAAAAGCAATCACTGCTTTTATCGGACCATCCGGCTGCGGGAAATCTACATTACTGCGCACCTTTAACCGAATGAATGATATGATACCGGGAACCAGGATTGAGGGAGAATTGAAAATTGCCGGAACAGATATTTATTCAAAAGAGGTTGATGTAGAGACATTACGTAAAAAAGTGGGGATGGTATTTCAGCAACCGAACCCTTTCCCAAAATCAATTTATGACAATATCGCGTATGGACCTAGGCTCCATGGGATTCATAATAAAGCCAAACTGGATGAAATTGTGGAGACCAGCCTGAAGCAAGCGGTTTTATGGAATGAAGTAAAGGATCACTTGAAGCGATCCGCGTTTGGATTATCCGGTGGACAACAACAACGGCTATGTATTGCTCGTGCGCTTGCTGTCAACCCCGATATATTGCTTATGGATGAAGCCACTTCAGCGCTTGACCCTATATCAACATTGAAGATAGAAGAGCTGACTCAGGAGTTGAAGGAGAAATATACGATTATTATGGTCACGCATAATATGCACCAGGCAGCTCGTGTATCGAATCAAACGGTATTTTTCCTCAACGGAGAAATAGTAGAGTATTCAGAAACAGAGAAGCTGTTTTCTAATCCAACTGATCAGCGCACAGAAGATTATATTAGCGGGCGCTTTGGATAATCAGTTAGAATTAAGGAGGGATTGACGGATGATGACGGTACGAAAAGAATTTGACAACGGGCTGATTGAGCTCCATAACCGCATTGTGGAGATGGGCGGATTTGTCGAGAAATCATTAGAAAAAGCGATGGCTGCATTAAAGGATCAGAATAAGGAGCAAGCTAATCAAATTATTCATGAGGATGCCAAACTGAATCAGCTTGAAGAAATTATTATGGATTTGGGCTCCAGATTGATTGTGACGCAACAGCCGGTTGCGAAAGATTTGCGAAGAATCCTGTCAGCTTTCAAAATTTCCAGCGATTTGGAAAGAATGGGTGATCTATCCGTTAATATAGCTAAAGTTGTTTTGCGTATGGATGGTCAACCGATGATTAAACCTTTGATTGATTTGCCGCGAATGGCAGAGCTTGTAGCTGTAATGCTGAATGAGGCAATTGAGTCATTCATTCAGGAAAATGTTGATCTTGCCTACAAAATGGCGAAGGATGATGATAAGGTAGATGCCTTGTTCGGTCAAATTATGCGTGAGTTGAATATGCTTATGATGGAAAACCCACGTAATATTGCACAGGCATCCTTGCTTCATATAACAGGCAGACATTTGGAGCGTTTTGGCGATCATGCTACCAATATTGGTGAAAGTGTTATTTATTTGGTTACGGGAAAAAGAACCGATCTTAATGCTTAGTGAAGGTAAGCGAATTATGAATATTAGAATTTGTTTAAGTTGGGTTTTCATCAGGCAGGCATGCTTGAGGAAGGCCCTTTTGTGTTATGATAGTAAGGCAGGCATTAATTAGGCGAGGTGTTGAGGAAATATGGAAAAATGGATGTTAATAGACGGGAACAGTATAGCTTACCGGGCATTTTTTGCAATGCCTCCGCTTACCAATTCTGCTGGACAACATACAAACGCCGTATATGGTTTTACTACAATGTTACTAAAGCTGATTGAAGAACATCAGCCAACGCATATGCTGGTAGCCTTTGATGCTGGCAAAGTGACGTTTCGGCATTCTGACTACAGTGAATATAAAGGCGGACGCCAAAAAACACCGCCAGAGTTATCTGAGCAGTTTCCGTTGTTGAAGGATCTTATCGATGCATTCGGAATTGCAAGATACGAAATTTCCGAATATGAGGCAGATGATATTATTGGAACATTGACACAGCAGGCAGACGAGCGGCAAGTGAAAACTATTGTTGTAACTGGCGATAAGGATATGCTTCAGCTTGCTTCCGACCAGATTACAGTAGGCATAACTCGCAAGGGTGTTAGCGAAATCGAACTGTATACACCTGCTGCTATCAAGGAGAAGTATGGGCTTGAACCGTTGCAAATTATAGATCTTAAAGGCTTGATGGGGGATACTTCTGACAATATTCCCGGCGTTCCAGGAGTTGGAGAGAAGACCGCGCTCAAGTTGCTCCATCAATATGAAACGGTTGAAAACGTACTTGCCAGTCTGGAACAGATGAAAGGTAAGTTAAAGGAAAATCTGACAAATCATAGTGATGATGCATTGCTTAGCAAAAAGCTAGCAACAATTTTCCGCACGGTGCCGTTAGAGAAATCAGTCGATGATATTAGCTATAACGGTTATGAGCAAGAGCAGTTGGCAGAAATGCTTCGCAAATTGGAGTTTAAATCCGTTCTCGAAAGACTTGAGCTTGCTGCAAGTGCCGGGGCTTCCGAAGCAGAAGCAGCAGCTGCTGCAAAAGAACTGACAATAACAGTAATCTCAGATGAAGCGTTTGAGGAAAATATAAATCGCCTTGTTGCTGCACTAAATGAGGAAAAGCAGCATGGTATGTTTATCGAATCGATTGGTGAAAACCCTCATCATGCTGTTTTGGCAGGTGTTGCTTTTGCTTTTGAACAAGAGGCATTCGTGCTGCCAGAGAAAGGAATCACAAGTCCTCTTGCCGAGCCACTTCGCGTCTGGCTTGCGGATGGACAAAAGCCAAAGTATGGCTATGATCTGCATAAAGCAGAGCTGGTGTTTCAATGGAATGAAGTGGCTTATGATGGCAGTGGTTTTGACGTGCTTCTTGCTGCCTATCTACTTGACCCGACTGACGGCAATCAGGAGTTAAGCGGAATCAGCTCCAAAATGGGAATTGCGGGTATCGCCTCTGACGAATCGGTTTACGGGAAGGGTGCTAAATTCAAATTGCCGGAGCTGGAAGTGCTTAGCCGTCATTTGGCGGTAAAGGCTGATGGTGTGCGAAAGCTAGTTGCTGTCATGCAGCAAGAGCTGGAAAAAACCAATATGACCAAGCTGTATGAGCAATTGGAGCAACCTTTGTCGCGTGTATTGGCGGAGATGGAGCATCAAGGAATAGCTGTAAATGCGGAGGAGCTTGAAGTATTGGGCGTCCAACTGGATGAAAGAATTACAGCTATTATGGATGATATATACGAGCTTGCAGGTACAAAATTCAATATTAGTTCCCCGAAGCAATTGGGTGAGGTATTATTTGAAAACCTGCAATTGCCAGCTAAGAAAAAAACGAAGACAGGATACTCTACAGATGCTAGTGTCCTAGAGGAATTGGCACCCTATCATCCGATTGTTCCGCATATATTGAATTACCGTCAATTGACTAAGCTGCAATCCACGTATGTGGAGGGGCTACTTAAGGAAGTTCGGAAAGAAACAGGGAAAATTCATACCTATTACCGTCAGACTATTGCAGCGACGGGAAGACTGAGCAGTCAATTTCCTAATTTGCAGAACATACCTATTCGCTTGGAAGAGGGACGAAAGATACGCAAGGCATTTGTACCGTCCACTGCCGGCTGGACCATTCTTGCGGCAGATTATTCTCAAATTGAGCTGCGTGTGCTTGCTCATATTTCTGGTGACGAGAATCTGAAAGAAGCTTTTTTAAAGGATATGGATATTCATACAAAGACAGCGATGGATGTGTTTGGAGTAACAGCTGATGAAGTTGATGCAAATATGAGACGTTCGGCCAAAGCGGTTAACTTTGGAATTGTTTATGGAATCAGCTCATTTGGTTTATCGCAAAATCTGGATATTTCTCCAGCTGAGGCAGGTCGTTTTATTGAGCAATATTTCAGCGTTTTCAAAGGTGTGCGAAAGTATATGGACGATATCGTCGCCAAAGCAAAGCAGGATGGCTTTGTTACAACGTTGCTTGAACGAAGACGTTATTTGCCGGAAATCCATTCCTCTAATTTTAATTTGCGGTCGTTCGCTGAGCGTACTGCTATGAATACGCCGATCCAAGGAACGGCAGCAGATATTATAAAGCTGGCTATGGTGCGCATGGATGAAACATTGAAAGAACGCGGTCTGCAAAGCCGAATGCTGCTGCAAGTACATGATGAATTGGTGTTTGAAGTACCTGAGGACGAATTGGAATTAATGAAAGAACTAGTGCCGGAAGTTATGTCCAGTGCAGTGAAGCTGGACGTGCCGTTGCGTGCTGATGTCAGTTTTGGTTCAAGCTGGTATGAAGCCAAGTAGATAATAAGCCTGAATGATCGGGATTGAAAGAAGGAGTGCAAAGTAATGCCAGAGTTGCCTGAGGTTGAAACTGTCAAAAGAACTTTAGCTGAGCTGACAACAGGCAAAAAAATTCAGTCCGTCACTGTTAGTTTGCCGCGCATAATAAGACGTCCTGCAGAGCCGGAGCAATTTGCCGATGCACTTGTAGGTCATACCATTGAGTCAGTTGAAAGAAGAGGGAAGTTTCTGCGGATCGTGCTGGATGGGCTTGTGCTTGTCTCACATCTTAGAATGGAAGGGCGCTATGGTGTTTACAGCGTTAATGATCCAGTCGAGCCGCATACGCACGTTATTTTTCATTTTACAGATGGTACAGAGCTAAGATATAAAGATGTAAGACAGTTTGGAACGATGCATATTTTTGCAACTGGCGATGATTTATTGATGCCACCGCTTAATAAGCTGGGCATGGAGCCGCTTGAGGAAGCATTTACCGTAAAAGCGCTTAGCAGTAGACTAAGCGGTCGTTCTTCCAAGATCAAAGCCTTGCTGCTCAATCAGGAGCATGTTGTCGGAATCGGCAATATTTATGCAGATGAAGCATTGTTTCAAGCGCGAATACATCCTGAGCGTACACCAGGCACATTGTCGGCAGCTGAATGGAAAAGGCTCCATAATGCAATCGTAACGACTCTTTCTGATGCGGTAGAAGCTGGCGGCTCCTCGATCAAGTCTTATGTGAATGGACAAGGCGAGATGGGGATGTTTCAACAGCAGTTGCTTGTGTATGGAAAAAATGATGAGCAATGTCCCATTTGCTCCAAAACAATTATAAAAACCAAAGTGGCAGGTAGGGGAACTCATATTTGTCCCCGCTGTCAGAAGCCTCCCCACACATCTGAATTGGAATAGGCACGAACTTAGGCTCCCCGCATATGATAGGTTAAAGTCAGTCAGTTAGTCTGATTTCCGGCTGGTGTATGAACGATAAAGCAATGAATATCGTGATTACAAAGATCAGCCTGGAACAGGCAAAACAGCTGTTAGTCGGGGAGGAGTTGTCGTGATCGAATCATTCCTTGCGTTGGCGGTGCTTGCAATTGCAGTCAGCCTTGACGGTTTTGGAGTAGGGATCGCTTACGGTTTGCGCCGAATTCGCATACCCGTATTGTCGGTTTTCATAATTGCTTGCTGTTCAGGCTTTATTATATGGCTTTCAATGCAAGCAGGACGGTGGCTCAGCCAATATTTGTCTGAGTATGTCACTTCTTTTATTGGGGCGATTATATTAATTGTGATAGGCAGCTGGTCGATTGTTCAATATGTTCGTGCTGAGCTGCACAAACGTAATGGCGAAATAAAGTTGCACGATTGGGATGGAGAGCAGGAAAAGGAACAACTGCAAGATGAACAAGTAGGTGCGTCAAGCGGAAAAGTGAAAGACACCCATATAAACCAAGCATCTGCCAGTCCGGTGATTATGCTTGAGTTAAAAACGTTAGGTTTAGTCATTCAAATTTTGCGTTCACCTCATAAAGCAGATATCGACCGATCTGGGAACATCTCATCAACAGAGGCGCTTATGCTTGGTACTGCTCTTTCATTGGATGCTTTTGGTGCAGGGCTTGGAGCAGCGATGCTTGGATTTCCTGCGTTGATTACATCAGTGGCTATTGCGCTGTCCAGTGCAGCGTTTTTGCTGATCGGTCTCAAGTTGGGCTTCAGATTTTCGCAATTCAGACAAGTAAAAGTGATAGCTCTGCTGCCGGGCATATTGCTTATTGCGATCGGTTTTATTAGATTGATTTAATGGAGGTGACAGATATGATCATCGGTCTTACAGGCGGTATTGCAAGCGGCAAAAGTACAGTTGCCTTGATGCTCGCACGTCGGGGGGCTTATATAGCGGATGCGGATCAAACAGCAAG
This sequence comes from Paenibacillus nanensis, assembly GCA_040396195.1. Lineage (GTDB taxonomy): Bacteria > Bacillota > Bacilli > Paenibacillales > Paenibacillaceae > Pristimantibacillus > Pristimantibacillus nanensis_A. The sequence goes on along the minus strand of JBEBPB010000002.1, from coordinate 334,252 downwards.
AGAGATAGTTGAGCCCGGTGAACCGGCATTGGAGGCAGCGGCCTCCTTGTTTGGACAAGCTATCTTGAACTCGGACAAGTCATTAAACCGTCAAGCGCTAGGCGAAATAGTATTCCGTGACAAGGATAAGCTGAAAGCTTTGGAATCAATTACACATCCTGCTATTCGAGAAAGAATGAATGCAAAAATTGAAGCTTTTCAAAAGAAAGATCCAGATGGTCTAATCGTTGCAGATATTCCTTTATTATATGAAACAAAACAAGAACAGGCCTATGATGGGATAATGGTTGTGTATGTTCCGGCAAGCTTGCAAATTGAACGATTGATGGCTAGAAACAATATGAGTCACTCGGAAGCTGAAAAAAGAGTAGCTCTACAAATGGATATTGAGCAAAAAAAACAGCTTGCCGACTGGGTAATAGACAATAGCGGAACATTGGAAGAAACTGAAAAGCAGGTTGAACTATTTTTTGAAAACAAGGGTTTCCTATGAGAATAAAAGTGAAAAAAAGATTTTATCTCATTTTGCTTCTCGTCTTATGTGCTGTACTGTTTGTACGATCAGATTTATTGGCTCCGATATTATATCCTATTCATTATAAGGATGATATTCGCACCAGCGCAGCTAATTATAAATTGGAGCCGCAGCTTGTGGCGGCTGTCATACGTGCTGAATCTAATTTTAAAACAGGTCGTGAATCACGCAAAGGTGCGCTTGGACTTATGCAGTTAATGCCGGACACTGCCAATTGGGTGGTGGAAAAGGCTGGTTTTGAACCGATTACTACAGATGCATTGCGTGATCGTGCCGATGTTAGTATTGAGCTAGGCAGCTGGTACTTAAATACATTAATGAATCAATTTGAACATAATCCGATAGCTGCTATCGCCGCTTACAATGCCGGACCGGGCAACGTAAACAAATGGCTGAAAGCAGGTACCTGGGATGGAACATTGGAGAATGTAAAAAAAATTCCTTTTGGAGAAACAAGACGTTATGTGCAAAAAGTAAATTATTATTACAATAAATATAAGAAGCTTTATCCAAATTTATAAAGCTTATAAATAGAAGAAGCCTTGAAGTGCTGCCGCTTCAGGACAAGCACTTCAAGACTTCTGTCGGTACTTCATATGAATCAGAGATTATTTACGGCCTGCAAGAGATTGTTGTCCGATTTGAACAAGACGGCGAGTAATTGAACCACCGATAGAACCAGCGTCTTTAGTGGACATGTTACCGTAGTAACCATCTTGAGGGATGGCAATACCAAGCTCTTGTGCTACTTCGTATTTCATTTGATCCAAAGCTGCTGTAGCTTGAGGTACAACCAATTGGTTGCTGCTGCGTGAGTTGCTCATTTGTTTCACCTCCTCGCGGTTGGTAAATCTATTATGTGCGTTTTTTCAAAGTTCATTCAGGTAATGACTGGAAATTTTGTTTTTTTGAAAATGTTATAGTATATCAATGCAATGTTTGTTATGATCAATATCTACAAAACATGTAATGGAGGAAGTCGTCTAGGATGAAATGTCCATATTGCGATTATTCGGGAACGAAGGTTTTAGACTCTAGGCCTGCAAATGAAAACAAATCAATCCGTCGCCGCCGTGAATGCGAGCAATGCTCCAGACGGTTTACAACATTCGAGATGATCGAAGAAACACCACTTATCGTTATTAAGAAGGATGGCAGCCGGGAAGAATTTAGCCGCGACAAAATATCGCGCGGGCTTATTCGAGCTTGCGAGAAGCGACCGGTGACTGCTGAACAATTGGAAGTTATAGTGTCCGAGGTAGAGAAGGAAATTCGAAATACTGCTCATGCCGAAGTTGAAAGCAGCAATATAGGTGCGATTGTTATGAGCCAGCTTTATCCGATTGATGAGGTTGCTTATGTACGATTCGCTTCTGTCTACCGGCAGTTTAAAGATATCGATATGTTTATGAAGGAACTGAATAATTTATTGTCTGGCAATCAGATAAAAAGTCATGAAAAGTAGAACTACTGTATAGCTAGTTGGAGAAATGCTGAAGAAATGATTCGTGAAAATGAAGAGATGGAAGAAAAAAGCAGAATACTGGAATAGTGGAGCAGTGGATCAAATTCAGGTACAGCTTTGGTGATACTATGGATAAGCTATTGCGAATATATGGTAAAACTATGGTAAAAATGATCCACGGAAAAGGTTAGTCGCTGCTGCTTCAAGTCTGCATTAATCCTTACATTGACACCATGATTTTCCATATGGTATGATCATAATTGTCGGCAATCATCAGTATGGGGCTATAGTTTAGGGGGAAAACAGGTCGCTGGCAGCGATCAGTCCGCGGTTCGATTCCGCGTAGCTCCACCAACATCATACAGTTAATACGAATGGAGCATTCGTATTTTATACAAGCGAAGGAATATAGAAATAGAATGACATCTTTTGAATCAAGTCGGTTAGAAAACATTATGTTAATGTTTTCTAACCGATTTTTCTTTTTTATCTCACATTTCCAGCAAATAAATCATTACGAATAATATGTAACCGATTCCCTAAAATCAATGGATAATTAACATAGTCAAAAAAGCTATGCCAAGTGATAATATCCATATGTATTCTATAACTAATTACTGGATTTTAAAATTGACAAGTGAAAGTGTGATTGCTATGATATTGATGTGTAACCGGTACCACATATTATTTATTAGTTAAATTGACTATGATTTAGTTTAAATCATAATGACAGGAGGATAATATGGCAACGATTCGGGATGTCGCGAAGTTGTCTGGATACTCTGTAGCAACCGTGTCGCGAGTAATTAATAAAAGTGGATATGTAGGTAAGGAAACAGAGCAGCGGATAATAAAAGCTATGGAAGAAGTTCAGTTCAAGCCGAATATGACTGCGCGCAGCTTGGCTGGTAAAAACAGTTCCACTATAGCGTTAATGATACCGGATATATTAAATCCTTTTTTTCCTGAGGCGGCGAGAGCAGTAGAGGATGCTGCACAGGAGCTGGGGTATACCGTTATTTTATGTAATACAGATAATAGTTTGGAGAAAGAGCTTAACTATTTTGATGTATTGATTAATAAAAAAATTGATGGAATGATTATTGCATCTTATCAATTAACAAATGAGCATTTGAATCGAGTAAGGTCTAAAGGAATTCCTGTCGTTATGATCGATAATCAAATGATAACTTCGGGAGTACCGGTTTTTGTTTCTAAAAATAAAGATGGCGGCATATTGGCATCCAAGCATTTGTTGGAGCAAGGCTGTAAAAAAATTGCGCACATTAGCGGACCGTATCAATTACAGGCGAGTCGTGATCGTGCACTTGGATTTGAAGAGGTATGCGCTAATCAGCCCTGGTTTCTTCCAAGTCTTATCGTGCAAAGTGAGTTCAATGTACAAGGAGGCTACCAGGCAATGATGCAGCTTTTGGATCGTCATCCCGATTTGGATGGAGTATTTGCGGGGAATGATTTGATCGCAGCGGGAGCTTTAAAGGCATTATATGAAAGGAAATTATATGTGCCTGGTCAAATTAAGCTAATTGGCTTCGATGGTATTGCAATGGATATGACGGTTCCGCCGATTTCTACTGTGGCGCAGCCGATCTATGAGATTGGCAAATCGGCTATGCAGCATTTGTACAAAATGATCCAAGGAGAGCCAGTTGAAGCAGCGATTTATGAGTTTGATACAGTACTAAAAGTTAAAGAATCAAGCAAACAACATTAGATGGGAGCGAATTAGAATGAAAAAAAAGGTTGTAGTCGTTGGAAGCTTAAATATGGATTTAGTTGTCAGTTTGGATCGAATGCCGCGCAAAGGAGAAACAATCCGAGGAAATTCACTGCATACAATTCCTGGTGGAAAAGGAGCCAATCAAGCTGTCGGTTTGGCAGCACTTGGTATGAATACTGTTATGGTTGGATGTGTTGGATCAGATATTTTTGGAAAAGAATTAAAAAGTAATATAAAAAAACGCGGAGTGGATGACAGTTGTATTGAAATGCTGGAAGATGTTGCAAGTGGAACAGCGATTATATCTCACACTCCAGAGGATAATAGTATAATCATTGCAGGCGGAGCAAACGATTGTGTTACTATGGATACATTAGAGCGTTATGATCAAGTTATTCGATCTGCTGATTTGGTAGTCGTTCAATTGGAAATTCCAATAGAAACCGTAGAAGCGGTATTGAGAAAAGCGAATGAGGCGGGTATTCCGGCAGTATTGAATCCTGCACCGGCGCAGTCACTTACCGAGGATATGAAGCGGTTTGCTGATTATGTTACACCTAATGAAACCGAATGGGAAATAATAAGTGGCGCGAAAGGTGATTCTGATGAAGAATTACAACGTACAATGCTCGATTGGGAGCAGCGCTATAATAGCAAGGTTATTATTACTAGAGGTGAAAAGGGATGCGCTTATTTGGAAGAGGGACAATTAAAGCATGTCCCTGCCCCAAAGGTTGAAGTGAAAGATACCACTGGCGCTGGAGATTGTTTTAATGCAGCTCTAGCCTATGGGTTAATGACGAACGGTTTGAACAACGATTTGCCAAAAAGTCTGGAATTTGCAATAAAATGTGCCTCACTATCTGTGCAAACCTTTGGAGCGCAAGATGGAATGCCAACTTTGGAACAGGTGATGCTGCTTGAAAAGTAGATGATAAAGTTCCGGCTATGGAAGCAGCTTGTTTTAAGTCCAAACCCGGGAGGTATTTCTAGATTTGTATTTGCACTGCTTAAAAGAAATCAGGATTATATTTTCGAAAAGGATTAGAAGAGCCAGCCTACTGCTTGTCAGCAGCAGGCTGGCTTATTTTAATTGTTTTTGGAGATAAAGTAACTGATCAGCTTGTCCTCTGGAATAAATTCGATACTCCCTGTTCTTCGGCAGTGAATTTAAAAAAGTCAACAAAACTAATTTAATTTTCTGACAATTAAATTGGACTGCCTTTAAAATAGATAAATTGACAAGTTAGCAGTTTCAAATATAATGGTCATAGCAATTATCGTCATATCAATTATTATATGCCGCGCAGTTGCTGCAAAAACAACCAGTTTGAACAGAATACGGCAATCTGATGTTGGCTCGGCTGCAGTGGAAAGACAGGATGTGGAGTTATGCAACAAGTTATTGCAAAAGAAGGGATTTTCAGCTCAAAATATCGTTCGCTGACATTTGGTATTATGCTGGCTGTATCGACAGTTGCTTTTGAAGGATTAGCAATTACAACGATTGCCCCGGAAATAGCAAGGGATTTAAATGGCATACATTTGTATAGCTGGATATTTAGTTCGTTTTTACTTGTTCAATTGATCGGAACAATTATTACGGGGCAGCAGATTGGGAAATTTGGGATGTTAAAGTCCTTTATTATTTCTAATTTGATATTTACTACGGGAATTGTTATTGCGGCTCTTTCGCATTCAATGGTGCTGCTTGCTATCGGCAGAGCCTTTCAGGGGTTTGGAGCGGGTGCAATTATAACATGTGTTTATTACAGTATTAGTAAGAATTACCCTAATCATCTGCGGACAAAAATATTGGCAGTTTTCTCAGGAGCTTATGTCCTGCCTGCGTTAATTGGTCCCTATGCGGCAGGGCTTGCTGCGGAGCATTATTCCTGGAGATCAGTGTTTTGGTTTGTCCTTCCGTTGATAGCGATTGTTATGGCTCTTACAACTCCCTCTTTTAAGAAAATCAAAGAAGACAGGCAGGGGGCTCCATCTAATTTCCGCAAGGAGGGACTAGTGCTGGTTGTTGCGCTAGGTACAGGCTTGCTGCTTTTCGGCCTTAATAGTATTACGGAGTGGAAAGGGGTTATTCTTGCCGCAGTTGGTATTCTTGTTATGGCATGGCCTTTAAAGAATTTGTTGCCTTCAGGAACAATGAAGTTAAAACGCGGTTTGCCAGCAATTGTCGTATCACGCGGGTTTTATCTTGCCGCATATATTGCAACCGAGAGTTATATTGTACTGGCATTAACTGAAGTGAAGGGGCTATCAGCGGATAAAGCCGGGCTTATAGTTGCTGCTGGAGGAGTAAGCTGGTCGTTTGCGGCTTGGGTGCAGTCCAAGCTCGATGAGCGTGCTGATGGACAACAAAGGGAACAACGTGTGACAGCCGGGCTTGGTATTATGACTCTAGGGATCATGTTTGCAGTAACTGCTATTGGCATGACTGAGGCAGGAATTGCATTTTCTATCATCTCGCAAATATTTATTGGCTTTGGGATTGGGCTTGCTAATCCAACTGCTGGTGCGCTTGCTCTTTCGCATGCAGGTCCTGGGGAAGAAGGAGAGGTTTCAGGCTTGTTGCAATTTATGGATGCATTATGTCCAGGGCTGAGTATCGGATTGGGAGGGGCGCTTGTTGCGACTGCCGTTATAATGGATTGGGGCATGTATACAGGACTAATGTTGGCTCTTGGTTTGCAATTGTTAATTGGCATTTTAAGCTTTCTCATTTCATTTCGTATAAAAACAAGCTAGCAATCAGTTAGGCAAGGTATGAAAATATTGGGAATGATATGTTTTGAAGCAAGCAGGAAGGAATTGATCAGATGCTCGGTATCACTGAGTTTCTGATTTTTTTAATTATAGCGAAGGAATATAACAAATTAAACAAAATATTGAATAAAAATGGATGGAGCAGTATACTTAATAGATAGTTATGTATTATAATTGCCTGCTTTAAGGGGATGTGATTGTTTAGTCTACTGTCTCAAAGCAGGGCAATTACTTTAAATTGAATATGGGGGGAATTTGAAATGTGGAAGAAGAAGTTGACAGGTTTAGCAGCGGGAGTAATGCTTGCAGGTGCTTTAGCGGGATGTAGTTCAGATGGCGGTCCCAAAGGAGATCTGGTTGTAAGCGGGGATACGTTGCTAAGCCATGTTTGTGTTGCCCAAAGCCGATATTACCCGGGGGACCGCATTATTTTCCGGGCGCTTGTAACGGACAGCAAGGACGGTTCGCTAGTTGAGGATGCCAAAGTTAAGCTTGTATTTGAAAATGGCGAGGAAATGGAAATGGTGCTGGGTATGCATGGACAAGAAAATACAGAACTTTGGTCTGTTGGATATGATGTACCTGAGAGTGCGCCAACTGGAACGCTAGAATATAAAGTAGTGGCTGAACACGGCAAAAAGAAAGCGGAATATGTTCCATATAATGTATCACTTTCAAAAGTGACAATTGTAGAGCCGGGAACTCCTGTTGGCGGCGAAGAGGCTAAAAAGGCATTGGAAGAACAAGCATCAAAAAGCTGATCGGGGAGGGGGAATAAGCGTTTGATATGAATATTTTGATTAAAAGAATGCTGCAGCCGCTAAAAGTGTCGTTACTTATTGTGCTTGCTCTAATGCTTCTTTTATCCGCATGTTCAGAGGCAAGTCCACAAGAAAATGCGGATACAGCCGGGAATACAGGAAGCAGTGAGCAACAGGGGACGGCTGTACAACAAGGCACAATGAAGCTTGAACCTGCCAGCGGGAGAATTGGGAGCAAGGTTAAGGCTACGGCTGATGGGCTTGTTGCTAATGAACCGTTTGAATTAATTTGGCATGATGATATTGGCTCCTATGAAATTGAAGAGAATAATTATAGCTATATTGGTACGAAATATACACCTGCCGAAAAAACAATTCTATCGGCAAAAGCGGATGCTGAGGGCAGATGGAACGGAGAATTTGATGTTCCTGACGGTTTTGGCGATGATCATGATGTGGTGATTAAGCAGGACGGCAAGAAGGTTGCTCAAGCCAATTATTTTGTTGAAACCTTTTTCAAAATTTCTCCACTTTCAGGGCCTGTTGGCACTGAAATTACTATTGAAGGAGAAGGTCTCAGTTCTAAAATGTACGGAAGTCTTTGGCATTTGAATTATGATAATGCTTATACCGGCATGATAACTGGTGTATCCACTAATGGCAGAGCGATTGGGAAAATGCGGGCTACTGGCAAAGCAGGCGATCATTTCATTACTATAGAAGGCGGATCATCCGGCTTCCCATACTTAAATCGGGCACAATCAGCTATTAATTATATTCATACGCAATACTTTACATTTACAATAACCGATGAAGAACCGGTCGGAGGTGCTGAAGCGCTCGTTTATACTGATCCCCCCAAACATGCTGCTAATGGAGGAATCATTATGCCGCCGCCAAACAACAAGAAAGGTGTTGCCATCACTCTTGATAAAGAAGAGGGCATCGTTGGCGAGCCGATTGTAATGACTGGTTCGGGCTTGCCTCGTAATGAAAAGCTTGAGATCGCATGGCATACGATGGTTGGCAACCGAGTAACTGCAGCAGGATATGGGGAAAATACAGTACCGCTCGCCTCAGAAGAAATCATGACGGACGATAAGGGAGAATTCCGTTTGCCGTTTGATGTTCCTGATGATTTGGGTGGATTGCCGCATTTAATTGAGGTTAAGGTCAAAGGGGAAACATATGGCGAGGCATATTTGAAAATACTTCCATCTATTGTTGAAGTATCGCCACAATCCGGACCCCCAGGAACAACGTTTAGTATTGTGATTAAAGGTTCTGGTTGGACAGAATACGATAACACTTATAATGTAGTTTACAACAATTCTAATATCGGATATATTTGTGGTTTCAATAGCCAAGGAACGATTACATTACCTCTTGTAGCTACAGGAGATCCAGGTTATAAGCTGATCGATATTTATCCGGGTATATATAAGGGTGAGGAAATTCAGCCTAATCTTTATTTAAGACCACAGCTTACTTATATTGAAGATCATCCTGGGACAGCAATACCAACGCTACGTACTTATTTTGAAGTAACGGAGTAAAAAAGTAACTATTGGGTGTTGTTTGAATTTGTATCTGGCGACATGGTACAATTTGATTGCAAACAAGATTACACATTCTAATGTGGGAGTGAACAATAATGTTCAGTCAAATTGGTCAAGTTATGCTCTATGTACAGGATCAGGATAATGCGGTTAAGTTTTGGACAGAGAAGGCCGGATTTTCCATTATATCTGAGACTGATACTGGTCAAGGTATGCGCTGGATAGAAGTTGCACCATCACCGCAATCAGAGACGAGCTTCGTTATTCACAATAAGGAACTGATCGCTGCTATGCAACCGGAGCTGCATTTGGGTACCCCGTCTATTATGCTATACACAGATAATTTGGAGCAGTTATATAGTGAGTTTAAAGCTAAAAATATAACAACGGGTGAAATAGCGATATTGCCGCATGGCAAGGTGTTTAATTTTGCGGATGATGAGAATAATTATTTTGCAGTAATGGAAATAGCTAAGCAATAATATAGAAGCAGTTCGGCAAGTTGAAGTTCAGCTTGCTGAGCTGCTTTTTCTATCTGATAGTTAACATTTTATATGTGCAGAATAAACGGTTATACTGTTCAAGTAAATGCGAATCCAGGGAGGAATGTTGATGTTTACATCTATACAGGCTTTTATTGCAGAGTGGAAAATTGAATCGGAAGCAACTAAGAAGGTGCTGGCTGCACTGACAGATGAATCACTTGATCAAGCAATTGGAGAAGAATATCGTACGCTTGGTCAGCTCGGATGGCATTTGGCTGTAACGATTCATGAGATGCTATCGCATACGGGGTTGACATTTGCCGCTCCAGAAGGAGGCGAAGAGGCTCCGAAAGAGGCAGCTATCATTTTGGAGGCCTATAGTCGAACAAGTGAAGCAATGCTTGAAGCGATTGAGGAGCAGTGGACGGATGAAAGTTTGCAACAAAAAAGCGATATGTATGGCGAAGAGTGGGAAAACGGCTTCACACTTAATATTTTTTTGAAGCATGAAATCCACCATCGTGGTCAAATGACAGTATTAATGCGTCAGGCTGGTCTTAATATTCCAGGCTTATATGGCCCAACTAGAGAAGAGTGGATTTCGTTTGGAATGCAGCCATTAATCTAATACAAATGCACAGGACAAGCTTGCCGATGAATGAGCTTGTTCTTTTTTGTCTGGAAAACAAAGGTGTTTTTTATTCATAATTTTGTCATAATGGAAGCGCATACGGTTGAAACTGGGTACATACTCCTTGTTAAACAGCAGTATAAACAGTTCTATAGTTCGTATTAAATAGTTCAATAATCACTTCTTTGTCCATTGTCTCCTCCTGTATTCTTTTAGAGAACAACTTCATAGGGGGATTATACAAATGAAAAAATTAGCGGTATTTTTAGCATCGGCTCTACTAGTAATGAGTATGGCTGCATGTGGTCAGAAGGAAAACGGCGGTTCAAATGCAGGCGCGAGCAACAAGCCTAATACAGAGCAGTCATCATCACCTGAAAACAATAATAAAGGAAGCAAGGATAATGAAAGTGCGCTTTCTGTTGAGGAATTGATTGAGAAGTCTGCTACTGCAAGTGCAGATTTGAAAAGCTATTCTGCTGATATGACTATGGAGCAAGATATTGTGGTAGGGAATGGCGAACAAAAACAAGAGCAAAAAACAAAAAGTGTTATTAAAACAGATTTTCAAAAAGAGCCAATGGTAATGTACCAAGATATACTTATTGAGGTACCTGGTCAAGGCGAACAAAAAATGATTCAATATGTTTCCACTGAAGGCGTATTTACACAAGTGGAAGGCAACTGGATTAAACAAGATGGCGATGTACTAAATCAACTGCTTGCTTCTCTGGAAGATTCTATGAAACCGGAAAAACAGCTTGAAAACTTTAAAACAATTGCTGACCAAGCAAAGGTTACTGTTGAAGGTGACAACTATGTGCTTGCTGTAGAGCTATCTGGTGATAATGTAAAGGAAATGGCAAGCAAGCTTCTTTCTCAAGGTGCTGGTGCAGAAGCGGCTGCTATGCTTGAAACGATGAATATTAAATCACTTACTGTAAAAAGCCTAATCAATAAAGAAACATTCTTTACAGTAGAGAGCGGAATGACTATGGAAGCAGCTACTGAAATGGAAGGCACTTCTATGGCATTTGAAATGAAAATGACAACTAAGCAAAGCAAATTCAATGAAGTTGCAGAAATTAAAATTCCACAAGAAGCTTTGGATGCACAAGCTATCCAATAAGCTATTTACTAGTAAAAAACGGTTTTCTGCGGTGCAGAAAACCGTTTTTTATTAGTTGTATTGCTATTCAAATTTATATGTCCAGAAGCGTTCAACGCCAAACTTGCTCTTTAATTCCTGATCGGTATAATCGACTTGTCCTAATTGTTTTGCAATTTGAAATTGCGAACGATGTGCGCTGATTGCTTCAATTTTATTTTTCAGAAAATCTGAAATATGGTTGATAATGTCTGGTTTGCCAATTTCTTGTTCATGATTTTTTGAAAAAGCAATGCAATGGACGACTGGTCGTTCAGTTGCAGGCATTTTTTGAATAGTTCGTATTACGCTTGCCCCCGTGGCATCATGATCTGGATGCACTGCATAACCGGGATAGAACGTAATAACAAGTGTTGGTTCTATATCCTCAATTAAACTTTTAATATCACTATCAAGCTTGTTCTGATCCTCAAATTCAATGGTTTTGTCATGGTATCCCATCATGCGCAAATCTGCAATACCGATTGCAGCACAGGATGCCTCAAGTTCTTTTTGGCGAATTTGTGGCAAGGTGACACGGGTTGCAAAAGGAGGAACTCCCATATTGCGACCCATTTCGCCTAATGTGAGACAAGCATACGTTATATTTGCACCGTCATAGGCATATGAGGCAAGTGTGCCGGAAATGCCGAAAGCTTCGTCATCAGGATGGGGCAGTATGACTAATATATTTTGTTTCAATGGAATCGGCTCCTCTCTATCTAATTAAAATGGTTCCTTGCTTAATTGCAGTGCGACAACAAGCTTACCCTCGCTGTCATGACCTGCGAGTATGATTCGTTCCTCCTCAGTTTCGTCAAAATGGGTAAGACCTTCAGAATAAATCCAGCCCTGCTCCATTTTCAAGCCTACTCGATGGGGGGCTTGCGGCGTGATGGTTCCATGTGAGTATTGTATGGAAGCATTTGTAATAAATGTGGCAGCCGGATGCTTGCTGCTGTCAAAATGAGCGGCATAGGCGCCAGTTGTCATTTCCAGATGAATATATAGCGGTTGACCTTTTAACTGGTCAATCCGTTGTTGTACTATTGCAGCATCAATTAATTGCATGATGAGCCTCCTTGTTTCAACTTCTAAAAGTAGAGTAACCTTCTAAAAGTAGAGTAACATATAAAACATAAAAATTAAAAGGTTTGTTTGAAATTAAGATGATCATATAGGAGTAGTTCACATAAAACTATGAAAGTATTGGGAGGATTTTATGTCGATCACAGTTGAAGAATTGTCCAGCCAATGGCGCAAAGAAGGAAAACGTTATGCCTCGCAAATAAATGAGTATGTTCGACAAGGGATGGCATGTAATTGGGAGGAGGAAATAAAGGAGCCTGCCGATGATAACCGCTCCAAGCTTGCCGGTAAAGTATTGAAGGAAATAAAAGCAGCTAATGAGAATGGACAGTTTGATGATTTGCGGGAACTGTTCCCTCCGGCCACCTGGCCTTTTAATGAAGCCTTTCAAGAAGCTATGCAAGGGATTGAGCCGATTGGCGTCTTGCAAAACCAGATTGCGATTGTACAAAAAACAAACAAAAATAATCCGGAAATATATACAGTTACTGCTGATAGCTTGGAATGTATTCCCGGGCTGTATGCTGCTGGTCTTTCGCAGGATCGCCGATATGTAGCAGTGGCTGACCAGTATGGTATTCGCATTATCGAAGATGCCAACCGATTGCTCGAGGGTACTCAGACCGCAACCTTTTCATGGGGAGCGATAAAAACAAATATCCATAAACTAATGCCTAATGTACAGACGGTTGCTGATGAGGAGAATCCATCAACCAGCCTTATCAAAATTATACCGTTTGCACAGGGAACTCGTGTGCTTGTCGTTTCGCATGCCGGCAGTTTTATTGCCAGTACCGAAAGTGAATTAATTTGGCTGCTTCCTGATCCGGCTCAATATGAAGAGGACGAGGATGAGGAGGAAGGGATCTTCCTGGGAGATGCGATGGGACATGCTGCTATTTCACCGGATGAGCAATGGGTTGCTTTCGGCAGCCAATGCAGCGATCATATGATGCTGAATCTGAAATCGATGCAAGTGTATGAAACTTATCCTGTATCAAGCTATCCGCACTACTGCAGTTTTTCAGTTGATGGCAAAGCTGTATGGTTTAATTCCTGTCATTTTTATAATGGAGATACGATTAAAGTGACTTTGGAAGAGGTTGTCAGCGGCAAACGACAAGACGAGGAATGGCCGTTAATGGATGAGGGGATGCGTGTTTACGCAGCAGCAGTCACAACCGCAGGTCAAATATTGGGAGATGCCTACGGCTACTTGCGCTATATTGATCATAGCGGAGAAGAACTGTGGCGTTTTCACATTGGCAGCACTATTTCGGGACTGGCTGTTTCTGAGGATGAGCAATTGCTTGTAGCTGGAACATATGGCGGCATGCTTCATTTTATTGATTTGCAAAGCGGAGAAATGGATCAATATGCTATCGGAACAGCAGCAATAAAGGAGACAGCCAGATGGCTGATTTGGAAAGAAGAACAGCCGCTTCGCTGGTAGCAAGTAGACAATCTCAGTCTCAAGGCTGAAAGTAGTTCCATTCTGTAGCTGGTTAACAGTTTCCTCCAGGCATATTAGAATTCTTTTATAGAATAGTGTTAGAGGCATTGCAGACCGCTGGTCTGACAGATGCGGCAGGGAGGAAAAAATGGATAACGGATACGAAACTTTTAAGCCGGGGCTGGAATGGGCAATAGAAGCGACTGGTCTTGTAAAACGGTTCGGAGATAATTATGCAGTCAACGGTGTTGATTTGAAGGTTCGTCGCGGTTCTATTTACGGTGTTCTTGGACCTAATGGAGCAGGGAAAACAACAACAGTCAGTATGCTTGCCACTTTATTGCGGCCAGATAGCGGTCAGGCTAAAATTTTTGGGTATGATACAGTGAAGGAATCGCAAATTGTTCGGCAATTAATCGGTGTTACTGGTCAATATGCATCTGTTGATGAATCATTAAGCGCTACGGAAAATTTAATGATTTTTTCAAGATTGCTTGGTTTGAGTCGTTCCGATGCGAAGCGCAAGGCGACTGAATTGCTAGAGGAATTCGGACTTAGCGAGGCGGCGAAGCGCCCGCTCAAAAACTTTTCTGGCGGTATGAGACGCAGACTGGATCTGGCAGCAAGTCTCATATCGCAGCCGCCGCTTATTTTTCTTGATGAGCCGACTACCGGACTCGATCCAAGAACGAGAGCGCAAATGTGGGAAACAATTCGTCGTTTAGTTAACACAGGCTCGACTGTATTGCTGACAACTCAATATTTGGATGAAGCTGATCAATTGGCAGACCGAATTGCAGTTATCGATAGAGGCAAGGTAGTTGCAGAAGGAACAGTGGATGAGTTGAAGGCGTCAGTGGGTACTTCTTCGCTGCATCTTCGTACAGCACAAGCAGATAAGATTCATTTGGCAAAAGAGACGATTGAAAGTATGCTCGGCGTCCGTTCTAATGTATCTTCTGAAGCTGGGATTATTACAGCGCCTATGTCAGAAGCAGGGGTTGTCACAGACTTGCTTGTAGAGTTGCGAAACAAGGGAATAGAGCTTGCTGAAATCAGTGTGCAAAAGCCTAGCCTGGATGAAGTATTTCTAACGATTACAGGGGATGCTGCGGGAACACCTTCTGAGAAGAGCGATGAGAATACCATACAAAATGAAGCAAGTGTGCAAGCTTCACGCAAGGAGGTGCGGGCATGAGCAGATCTGCTGTTAAAACAGTATCTTTGCCGGTTGTGAAACGCCGCACCAGCTTCGGCAGATCATTTCAGCAGTCATTGACTATGGCTTATCGCGGGTTATTGAAAATAAAACGTACACCGGAGCAGCTGTTTGATGTTACATTCCAGCCAATTTTGTTTACACTAATGTTTACCTATATTTTTGGCGGAGCCATTTCAGGTAATGTTGGGGCGTATTTGCCGATTATTATTCCCGGCATTCTCGTACAGACTGTTATTACTACATCCATTGTAACGGGTGTACAATTGCGAGAGGATATGGATAAGGGAGTCTTCGACAGATTCAAATCATTGCCGATCGCCCGTATTGCACCACTGGCAGGGGCGCTGCTCGCTGATACGGTGCGTTATACGATAGCAACAGCGCTGACATTAACAATGGGTTATTTGATGGGCTATCGACCAGAGGCGGGTTTTGGTTTTATTGTACTGGCAGGTTTTCTTGTTATTATATGCTCCTGGGCAGTTAGCTGGATATTTGCTTTCTTTGGTGTTATAGCTAGGACGGCATCCAGTGTTCAGGGAATTTCCATGATTATATTATTTCCGCTTACCTTTGTATCCAATGCCTTTGTACCAACCGACACAATGCCGAACTGGCTGCAATGGTTTGTTAATATCAATCCGATCTCGCATCTTGTGTCAGCAGTGAGAGAACTTGCCAATCATGGAACGGCAGGCGAAGATTTGATTATTTCTCTAATCGGAGCAGCTGTTATTGTGGCTGTGTTTGCTCCACTTACGGTTAGGGCTTACATGCGTCGAACGTAGAATACGGTTTTTATTTTTATGTTAAAGGTGAAAATAGACAGGATCTCTTATTTTCCTTTATAATAGAGGAGAATGGAGGTTGGTAATGATGGCAAAGCAGTTTGCCTCAGCTCGGCTTCGCTCATGTAAAGCCTATTATTAGGGCGATTCCTTTGCATGGGCTATCGCTTATAAGATTGTTGCATGAATAGTATAGATCGCCCGAAAGGTAGAATGCGTTTCTAATAATAGGTTTTACACCTTATTTAGCTTAGTTTAACAAATAAGGAGAGAAACAATATGAACGTGCCATTTATTAGAAACCATCAATATAATTTAATTAGCAAGCAAGTGAAGCATATTCAGCATACGCTGAAAACAGTTGCTGATCCCAAAACAATAGAAGCGGTGAAGTATAGCGCCAAGAACAAAATAATTGAAGCTTTCGCTGCTGTTGAACTAGAGCATAGCAAGCTGCTTGAGAAAGTTTCAGAATACGATAAACCGGAGCAGCTGGAGCAATTTTTGCAGGAGTTGCAGACGTTGAGACTGCCATTTCCGGAAATTGGAGCCAAACAAATTACTAAGCTGTTTCCAAAAGTGAAGAAGCTCAAACAACCAGAGCTTACTGATGCAGAGTGGCTTGGCAAAACGTATTTGGGTTGGAGCGACCTTTCGCAAAACAAAATGTATATCATCTATGAGCTTGACGGGCAGTTGATAGGAATTGAAGGGAAGTACACACCCGTAAAAAAAGGCGTGTGCTTTGTGTGCAAACGTCACGAGGAGACGGTGTTGTTTTCGGCAAAGGCGAAGTTTCGTCCCGCTCATGCATCACCGGATTACTATAAAGCCTACGGCAACTATATGTGCGCAGATAGCAAAGCCTGCAATGGCAACATTACAGATACTGAGGCACTTGAAAAATTTATTGTAGCCGTGACGACGAAATAATTACTGTCAAACGATTAACATGCTTTTATGATAAGGATGCCTTTCGTTTTGAAAGGCATCCTTTATTTCATCATATCTATTGAAAAGAAGCGGAGTTGAACTTGATGGATGAGCAGTTGAATGAGGAGAATGAGTTTGGATTTGCGCGTGTGTACGCAATTGAACTGTTGTACAGTGAGAAGCCTGCAATCGATCGGGAGCTATTGTACAAAAAGGTAGAGGAGTATACTGGAAAAATAGATCAGCCACAGGCTGATGAGCAAGCGGGTAAACTTGCAGTGTGGGAGCCCAATGAACAATCAGATACAGACTTGCTTCATTTTTTTCATTTGAACTATATGGTGGACTATTCAGATGGCGCAATGCCGGCACAAACCAGTATAATGTCTTTTCCGAATAAGGAATTGGCTCAGTATGAAACGGCTGTACAGCAAAGCTGGCACTGGCAGGAGGCAGAGGAACGGCTTGCCACATGCCACTATACGTTGTTGCTTACAGATTTGATGGCAGCGGGATTAGAGCCAAAAAAACGTAATGAACTACATACGAATATGTTGCGCGCACTAATTGAAACTGCTCCATGCCAAGCTATTTATTTTAAAGAGAGCGACAAGCTTGTTGAGCCGTCCCAGTTTTTGGATGCTGTAGCACAAGGAGACTTGCTTCATGGTGCTGTTAATGTTCGTTTTTATAATGTAGAGGGAACAGGCAGCGAGCGACAGGAGGGGCTTGTGGATACAGTTGGACTGGCTGCGCTTGGCATTCCGGATGTTCAGTGTCACTTTTACGATCTGGACGTTTCGGAGGTTGCGCAAACAGCAGGAAATATTGCTTATTATTTATTTGACAAAGGCGATATTATTGAAGATGGCGAAACAGTCGGTTTCACTGAGGATATGCGTTGGAAATGCGAGCATCAATATTCTTTGGCGGAGCCAAGACGAATCGTACTTGATTTGGACCCGGGCGAGCCCTACTATGCCGGCAGACAAGAAGGAAAGAGCGAGGAGCAGAACTAGGTGAGAAGGCTGTATAATGACTAATTTTACTTTAAATATAAAATCCCAACTTAAAGATCTTGCTGAACCGGAATATCAAAAATTTGCTTCGTCCTTAATACCGGGCATACCTAATTTGCTTGGAGTCCGTTTGCCGACACTGCGAAGGCTTGCTGGGGGGCTGGCAAAGGATGACTGGCGGGCATATGTCGCGGCAGCGGATGATGAATATTTTGAAGAGACGATGCTGCAAGGCATGGTTATCGGACTGCTGAAAGAGGATATTGAGGTTGTATTGGCACAGGTCGCGTTATTCATTCCCAAAATTAATAATTGGTCGATATGCGACAGCTTCTGCGCTGGACTTAAAATAACAAAGCAGCATAAAGAGAGAGTTTGGCAGTTTTTGCAACCCTATTTGGCTGCCGACGAGCCGTATGCGATCAGGTTTGCTGTGGTTATGCTATTAAACTATTATTTGGATGAAGAATATGCGGAGCGGGTGCTGCGCCATCTGGACCAAATTCAACATGAACACTATTATGTCAAAATGGCAGTTGCCTGGGCAATTTCTATTTGTTATATTAAGCTTCCTAATGCAACATATCCTTACCTACAGCAAAACAGACTAGATGATTTTACGTTCAATAAAGCGTTGCAAAAAATCGTTGAGTCACAACAAGTCGATCAGCAAACCAGGCAAATGATACGAGCAATGAAGAGGAAATAAGATAGAGGATAACAGGGATTGTCCAAAATTTGGCTTTTGTCGAATTTTCGGACAATCCCTGTTATGTGTCAGAAGCAGCGAAGCGGAATAGAAGTCTGGTAGATTTGTCGATAGTTCTATTCTAGCAAATGTGAATTCGAAAACAGAAGGGTTCCAGTCTTACAGATTGTGATATGCTCTCTATGTGGCAGACAGGGTGAAGTGCGAGCCTTCTGCTGTATGGGGAGTTTTTTTCTCATTAAGGAACTTTTTGTACACAACTTTATACCTACTAATGTCAAAGCTAGTAAAAGGCAGGAAACGCTAGAAAACAGGCGATATTATCTATGTTTTTCCATTATACTGGAACAATCTGCAAAAACAGATGCAGAGAATATTATCCCCATTATAGAAAAATGTCCACCTGTAATCCAATGAATGCGCTTTTATAATAGAATTGTAAAGGTTATACATTAAGCAACAGAAATTCAATTTGGAGGGGAAAGCAGTTATGAGAAAAAGTATTACTTTATTCCTATCAACAATGATGGTAGCGTCTCTGTTTCTTGCAGCATGCGGAAAGACAGATGGCAATGAAGGGACAAAGGGAAATGATCCTAGCCCAACCAAGCCAAGCAATACTTCTGAAGTTGAAAACAAGACGAATGACGATCCGTTTGAGATTACAATCCGTCATACTCAGCTCGGCGAGTCAAAGAAATTCCGTTTGGCACTATTGCAAGAAGTTGTTGAGAAGACAGAAAATGCTGTTCCTGGTCTTACAATTAAGCTTGATCCGGTTGATTCAGAAGTAAACCGTAAAGAGAAGCTAAGAGGCGAGATGGCTTCGGGCAATCCTCCTGAAGTATTTGACGTATTTGGAAGCCCGGATGCTGCTATTTATGCTAAAGAAGGTCTAATGCTAGATTTGACAGATATCATTGCTGAACTTGGCATTGCTGACAAATTTACAACACTTGCTCCATTTACCCATGATGGAAAAGTATACGGATTGCCTATTGGCGGTTCGATCGAAGGTTATTTTTATAACAAAGAGTTTTTTGAACAAAATGATCTGAAAATCCCTACTACTCTGGATGAGCTTGAGCAAATTGCTGAAGCGGTTAAGGCTAAAGGAAAAGTACCTTTCGCACAGTCTTCCAAAGATGCGTGGATTCCTTTGATGACAACGAATAATCTATGGTCTTATTTTGCTGGTGTTGATATCACTTACGGCTTCAAAAATGGAACGTCTTCCTGGACAGATCCTAAAGTTGTAGAAGGTATTGCGAAGCACCAAGAGTGGGTACAAAAAGGCTTCTTCAAAAAAGGCGAGCTTGGTTTTGAATATGCAGATATGAGAAACCAGATTATTTCTGGCGAAGCGATTATGATGATGGACGGATCATGGGCGAACTCCGTGTTCAGAGATCCTGAGCAAGCAGGCGACATGGTTGGTAAAATCGGTTACTTCAATATGCCTCCAGTTAAAGCAGGCGACCCTGTCTATGTAATGCAGGATGCTAACAACGGCTATGGCTTCTCCAGCGCAGTAGCGAAGGATGAGCGCAAGCTTGCAGCAGTAAAAGAGTTTATCAGAAACATGTGGACAGAAGAAATGCAGCTTCGCGGTCTGAAGGAAGATGGTATTTTGCCAGCTATGAAGATGGAGCTAGCACAAATGCAACAAACTTCTGATGATCCGTTGATGCAAGATATTTTCCGTGCTGTAAGTGAAATCGGTACTTCTTTCCCAGCGTTTGATGCATTGGTTCAAGCTGACGTTAATACTGCACTGAGCATTGGTATTCAGCAAGTAATCGGCGAAAATCTTGACCCTGCAAAAATGCTGGAAACGGTTCAAGCGGCGCAAGATGCAGCTAACGCTGCAGATGCTAAAGGCTCCGAGTAAGATGTGATACAAGAAAGGGTGTCTCTCATCCGGCTGAGCTGGAGAGCACCCTTTCTCTTTAAATTCAAATCATTATGCAGATAGACATACAGCATAAGGTGGAGGTTGCTATGAACAAAGCGCTAAGAAAACCGCTGATTTATACATTATTTATTTTACCGGCGTTTATTCTGTTTCTTGCATTTTTTATCTATCCGATTGGAACTGCATTTTACAACAGTTTTACCGATTGGAACGGTATATCGAAGGATATGAATTTTATCGGGCTTGATAACTACGGGACTGCCTTGAAAGATCCGGCATTTGGTAAAGCAGCAATGAACAACGTTTACTTTATTTTATTTTCATGCTTGATTCAAGTTCCGTTAATCGTTTTCTTCTCACTGTTAATTGCTAACGTAAAACGGTTAAAGGGACTGTATAAAACGGCAGTATTTATGCCATCGATTATGTCAACAGCAGTAATTGGGATTTTGTGGGGATTCATTTATAACCCGGATATCGGGCTTTTAAATCAAGTATTGAACTTGTTCGGTGTTGAGCCAATTTATTGGCTGTCCGAAAAGAAATATGCTATGATTTCAATTTTGATTACAAACGCATGGCAATGGACTGGCTTCTACATCATTATGGTGCTAGCAGCTATACTTTCCATTCCGAAGGAATTGGATGAAGCAGCAGCAATTGACGGAGCGACCGGCATTCAACGCGCTTTCAAAATTACTTTGCCGCTTATTATGCCAATCGTATCTGTCGTTATTATGCTATCGATTGCAGGTGCGATGAAAGCAGCAGATATTGTATTGGTTATGACAAAAGGCGGACCGGCAGGTTCGACAGATGTAATGGCAACGTACATGATTCGCTACGCAATTACCAGCTTTAAGCATGGCTTCGGCAATACAATCGCTGTT
The DNA here is from genome assembly GCA_040396195.1 of Paenibacillus nanensis. GTDB lineage: Bacteria > Bacillota > Bacilli > Paenibacillales > Paenibacillaceae > Pristimantibacillus > Pristimantibacillus nanensis_A. The sequence continues at coordinate 313,129 of JBEBPB010000002.1, read as the reverse complement.
CTTATCTTTGTGTTTACAATGATTATTACGCTAGTTTACCAGTTGGTGATTGCAAGGCGGACAGAAAGGATTGAATACTAATGAAGCAAATCAAGAGGTTTATCCCTCATACTTTTCTTATGGGATATTTGATTATCATTCTTTATCCTTTCTTGTTCGTACTATTTTCATCTGTAAAAACAGATAACCAAGCAATTGCGAAAAACCCGTTTGGTTTGCCAAACACATTTGCTTTTGAGAACTATGTGAATGCTTGGGTGAATGCTGAGATTAGCACGTACTTTTTCAATAGTTTGTATATCGGTATACTTGCAGCTTGTATGTCCATCTTATTTGCAGCTATGCTGGCATTTGCAGTAACGCGGATGAGATTCAATAAATTGAGTCTGATTGTTTTTCAATTGATTTTAGTAGGAATGCTTATTCCGAACAATTCCTTGTTGCTTCCAATCTACTCATTTATGAAACAGCTAGGCATTCTGAATACACATATGGCATTGCTGCTTCCGTATATCGCTAATGCTATTCCGTTCTCGGTTATTATACTGGCAGCATTTATGCGTTCTTTGCCAAGTGAGATTGAGGAAGCCGCGGTTATGGATGGTTTGGGAGTTTCCGGTTTATTTTTCCGAATTATTATTCCGCTCACAGTTCCAGCTATTGTGACAGTCTTTATTATTAATTTCCTGGGCAATTGGAACGAGTTCTTGCTAGCCAATTATTTTGTATCAAATCCAGAATTGAAAACATTACCCGTTGGAATGGTAGGTTTCCGCGATGCTTATAATACCAACTATGCTCAAATGTCAGCAGGTATTATCTTCAGCGTTGTGCCAGTTATGATCATTTATGCTATTCTGCAGGAAAAAATTATTGAAGGAGTTACTGCAGGTAGTGTCAAAGGTTAGGTATTATGGTCTATAATGGTGACAGAGTAATCTATTAGAAAAGAAAAACAATGTTGGGAGCGGCGCACAGATGAATTTACGTAATAAGCTGTTTTTGGCATTTGTTGCACTTGTTATCATACCACTACTAGTGCTGGGAATAATAACTTTTTCTGTCACCTTTAATTCCATTGAACAGAAGCATAGTCAAGAAGCATTGTACTCGTTGAAGGCAATTGGCTACAGTATTAAAAATGTGTTTAAAGAAATTGATAATGTTACGGATAATGGTATCGCTACAGGAGTTTTTCAAGAGGCTTTGAAAGCGAAGGATCCGGATTCGCAAAACCTATCGGCATCCACGCAGCTAGAATTAAATGCGAATCAGAAGCATTTTCGTTCATTGCTGTTTAACCATCCAGCTATTGATTATGCGTTTTTATACAATTTGAACGGTGGGGCACAAAATAGAACGATCTACATTTTTAACAAAGAGGATTTTCGCACAATGCCTTACGAAAGATTTCGTGAGCATGAACTGTATTCCACCGTTATGAGGGAAAATGGCAGACCACTCTGGATTGCTCCCTATGAATATCCTGAATTAACGGGTGCTAACCGTGTTTTTACACAAATTCGCATCGTAAAGGAGCTGTCAAAGCTTCGCAAGGTTGGTGTGTTGCTGGTTCAAATAAAGGATTGGGAGTTTGACAGCATATTCCATAACTTGGAACTAGGACATAGTAATCGAGATACTCGCTATATGCTTGTCAATGACTCTGGTCTTATTCTTTACGATTATCAAAAAGAGCTGGATGGAAAAGCGATTCAAGACTATATGAATACAGAAATTACAGACATGTTAAAGTCGGAAAGCTTTAAAGAGAAGTTTCATGGGGAAGAAAGTATTATTACTGTATATAAGCTGCAAGGGCTGGAATGGAATCTTGTATCAGTTACGTCCTGGAGTTATTTGTCCAAAGAGATAGTAACATTTGCCAAGTGGTTTGTGATTGTATTAGTGATTTGTTTTGTAACAGCAATGCTATACAATCTTATATTCATTAAACGAATTACCGGTACAATTGGAAAAATTGTACGCTTTATGAGAAAGGCTGAGGACGGCGATTTCTCGGTTCGTGTGGAGGAAAAGGGCGATGATGAGCTTATGCTGCTTCAGCATGGGTTTAATAATCAAATGAATAAGATTAACGAATTGTTCGAGGAAGTAAAGCAGGAGCAACGCAACAAAACGCATGCGGAGCTTAGAGTGCTGCAGGCTCAAATCAAGCCCCACTTTTTGTTTAATACGCTGGAGTCTATCAATGTGCTTGCCGTACAAAACGAAGGACGCAAAGTAAGCCATATGGTACTGCTGCTTGCTCGTATATTACGTATCAGCATACAAGGAAATGAAGAAATAAGGCTGCGGCTGGAAATCGAACATTTGCAAAGCTACCTGGAGATTCAGAAGTTTAGATTTGAAGATTTATTTGAGTATGAGATTGATATTCCAGAAGAAATGATGGATAAGTTGTTGCTTAAATTAACTTTACAGCCGTTAGTGGAAAACAGTATTCAGCATGGCTTTGAAGGAATTGATTATATAGGCAAAATTTCTGTTAGAGGGGAATTGACGGATGAGTCGATGATATTGTGGGTTGAAGACAATGGAATCGGTCTGACGGAAGAACAGCTGACAAAAGTTTCACGCAGAGTCAGCAATGCGTCCCCGGAGTATACATTTGAATTTATGGATCAGGATACACATGAGGAGCGTCGCGGGCTTGGACTGCGAAGTGTCGTAGACCGATTGAGGTTTCAGTATGGAAGCAAGGCGGGACTGTTTATTTGTTCGGAGCCTGGCTGCAGAACAATTGTTCAGTGTGTCATACCGAATGATGAGGAGTGAGCGTACATGAGAATCAAGGCAATATTAGTAGATGATGAAGTTCATATCCTGAACAATCTGGCTAAGGTCATTCCATGGGACGAAATCGGAATTGATGTTATTAGCCTGGCTCGTAACGGTGTTGAAGCGTTGGTAGCTATTAAACGCCATAAACCTGATTTGATTTTGACTGATATTAGAATGCCGGTAATGGATGGAATGGCATTATTGAAAGAAATAAGAAAGTTTAGTCTCGAGAGCGAAATATTGCTTCTGACGGGCTATCAGCAATTTGAATATGCTCAGACAGCTATTCGTTATGGAGTGCAGGAGTATATTTGCAAGCCGATTAATTATTTTGAGCTGGAAGATACGGTTAGAGAGGTTGCTCAAGCCATTCGGGCAAAAAAGAAGGCTCAGTCAAAGGAACAGCAGTATGACCGAATTGTATATTTGGCAACTGAAAATTATTTGCTCAATGGTTTACTTGGGCAAAGCAGCGAGGATAGCCACCCTCTTTGGGTAGATGGTGAGGATGGCGAGAAGGAAGCTACTTATACGCTTCATGTCATTGACGCTGGAGACTATACGTACGTCTCGATGAATTGGACAGAAGCGGAGCGCAAGGAATGGAATATGCGGGTGAGACGCAAGATGAAGCAAGCCTTTGGATTACTTGCTCCTGAACAAGCAATCTTGCAAATTCGTGAAGGAGAATGGTGTCTGCTGACATCTGCAAATGAGGCAGATAGGATCACTGCTAATCTGGTGTCGGATATTCTAGCTATTTTGCAAATTGAATTTGCGAAGGACAGCAAAATAAAATTCAGAGCAACGTATGGCGGAAATCCTTGTAAAGTAAGCGAACTTGCCTCTCAGTATAAGCAATTGCAGTTGCAGTTAATGTATACGCAATCCGAGGATAATGTCATTGAATTAAAGTTTGATGCCAGTGAGACAGCTAAAAAAGAGGTGTCTGATGTATCCTCGAATTGGGAGTGGATTGAGGATGTAGGCAAGGGATTGCGTAATGCCAATGGTGAATTGCTTGGTCAGGTAATTGAAGATATGAAGAAAAGCTTGCCGCTGCTTAGTCAAGACAGTATTAGTCAAACGGAGAAGCTGCTTCATTATGTGCTAATTCTTCTTTTAAGAGAAATGCGTGAACAAAATATGCTAGCCCGAGAACAAGAGGAGCAGGTTTGGCTCCAACTGCAGGAGGATATTCATTTAAAGGAGTTGAAGTCACTAGTGATTGCGTTGCTGGAGCAGGCTAAAAGTTCCTTATCAACGAAAAAGAATTCTGAGTTGCTGATGCATGCCGCCGAAAGTTATATTCAGCAGCAGTTGGATAAAGACTTTGGAATTGATGATATATCTCAATACTTAGGGATCAGTTGCAGTTATTTCTGCTTGCTGTTCAAAAATCATTTTGGTGAAACCTTTGTAGAACATGTAACTCGGAAAAGAATGGAGGAGGCGAAGACATTACTTGCTACAAGTGACAAATCTGTAACACAAATCGGTATGCAAGTAGGTTATCATGAACGGCGTTACTTTACTAAGGTTTTTCAGAAGTATACGGGAAAAACTCCATCTGAATATCGCCTGAAAGCATCCGGTGATTCTTATTAATATACAAAAAATGTCCCAATGATCAGCAGTTGTTGATCGTTGGGACATTTTTATTGTCAACAAACAGGAAATATGCGAAAAGGGCTTGTTTCATGCTTCTATGCTGCAGTCATTCCTAATATGTATAGATATACAGGGTGAAGCAAGGAGGAGAAGCAATGAATGGCAAGCGTATTTTAATAGGAAGTCCGATTCATCAAAATCCGGAAATTTTAGCTCACTTTTTAGAGTCGCTGCAGAAACTTGACAGCTCAGCGTTTTCTATCAGCTATTTTTTTTACGATGATAATTCGGATGCTGTATCGAGTCAAATGTTGCAAAAGTTCCAAAAGGAAAACTTGCGTGTGAAAATTGTTGTTTCAAACGAGGAACGATTGCACCATTATATAAAAGATGACAAGACACATTATTGGCAAAACAGCAATATTTGGAGAGTAGCGGATATGAAAAACAATATCATTCGGTATGCGCTTAAGAAGCATATTGATTATTTGTTTTTCGTTGATTCTGATTTGGTGCTCCATCCACAAACTTTAAACCAGTTGACTAGTGCAAAGAAAGAGATTATTAGCAATGTATTCTGGACGAGATGGCAGCCTGGTACAATGGAGATGCCGCAGGTTTGGTTGATGGATGCCTACACACTATACGATCAAAAACGTTATCCTACAGCGACAGAGGAAGAAAGATACAATTATACGTTGCAGTTTATAAATCAACTGCGGGTGCCTGGCATTTATAAGGTAGGAGGCTTGGGCGCATGTACTTTAATTAGCCGAAGAGCTCTGCGAAAAGGGGTCAATTTTTCGGAAATTGATAGTTTGACCATTTGGGGAGAAGATCGGCATTTTTGTATTCGCGCACAAGCCATTGGATTTGAATTGTTTGTGGAAACAACTCATCCTGCTTTTCATATTTATCGTGATTCTGATTTGGAAAAAGTTAAGGAATATAAAGAGAGCTGCAACTCGAATCAATCAACTTAAACGGAATATAGTCACAGTTGCTCCTGGTGCCTGCAACCCTACGCTTGCTGCTGTTGTAATTTGTACAGAAATTGTTTGCCCGCTCGTAACTGGTACAATGGCTTCAGCATGAAGGTTGGTAGTAGCAACAGACGATGTAGCGGTCGACGGAACAGGATTTCCATTCAACAATACAAGTGTAGATGCAACGACAGAAAGTGTTAAATTAACTTGATAGCTAATATAATAGTTTCCTGAATTTTGAATGGTAAATGTATCATTAGTGCCATTAATAGTAATATTCGGACTTGCTATGTTGTGGTTATCAGGATAATTAATTAAACCGCTGCCAGCTACAATAGCAATAGTGCCGGATGTATTCTGAGCAAAGGCAAAATCCGCCGTTGTATTTGTCCCAGTTGGCCCGGTTGGTCCAATTGATCCAACGCCTCCAGCAACTCCTGTCGCTCCAGTTGCTCCTTGCGAACCAGTCGCTCCGGTTGGTCCAATAGCTCCTTGTGGACCTGCGCTGCCGCGTGCCGCGATTAAAGTGTAGTCTGGTGATACTCCCGGCAGCCCGGAAGGCGGCGCATTATTGACAATAAAAGTGCTGCCATTATACAAGACGACCTGTCCAACCGGATAGCCGGATGCTGCGGCGGCATTGTAAGTAACGATACCAGTAAGCCCTGCTCCAGTTGCTCCAGTCGCTCCAGTAGGACCAGTTGGTCCGAAGGCTCCTGCTGCCCCTGCTGTTCCAGTCGGTCCAGTCGGTCCAGCAGCCCCTGCAGCAGCAATTAATGTATAATCTGGCGAGCTGCCGGGCGTGCCCGATGGAGGAGCGTTTGAAACCAGATAAGTGCTGCCGTTGTAAAACACTGTTTGATATAAGGGATAGGTAGGAGCTGTTGCAGGATTGAAAGTGACAATACCGTTAAGCCCTGCCCCTGCTGCTCCAGTCGGTCCAGTTGCTCCAGTTGCGCCGGGAGGACCGCCATTAGGTCCTGTGGGGCCAGTCGCTCCGGTTGGTCCAATCATGGATGGGATTTTGATGGCATGAGACATTTTAGCTTCCATAAACAACTGATTTTTAACACTGCCATTTATAACATTTTGCACACTTTCATTCACTCGCAATAAATCCGCGATTGTCGCTGGCGGACCAGTTAAACCAGGTAGTGTGCCTAGTACATATTGAATTTTTTCTCCTTCTGCATTAAGAATATGACTAATACCAAGTTCCTCCATAGCTATTGAGGAAAGAAGAAGATTAATAGCATCATCTCTTGATAAGGTAATATTGGGTGTAATATTCGGAATATTTGGTTGCGACATATTTGTCATCCTTTCTATTTTAACTTCGATAGAAATCTATCATGTTGTACTATATTCATCAAAGATATACGAAGATTGGGTTCTTTATATAAAAAAAGGAAATTATGGAATAAATATTTTACAAAACAAGCTTGACTAAAAAGGTTTGTTCGGATAAACTTCTGCCAAGAGGTTTGTTTGAATAAACCTTTTCTGTTTTTATTTTGGATAAGAAATGGTGGGAAGTCTTGTGGAAAAGTTTAAATTATTTGATGCGGAATTTAAATTTATTCAATTGATTTGGAAGCATGAGCCTTTAAATTCGACGGAGTTGTCTAAAATAAGTGAAATAGAGCTGGGCTGGAAAAAGTCTACAACATATAATATGATTCGTAAGCTGGCTGAACGCGGCATTCTAAAAAACGAGCAAGCAACAGTTACAACCCTGATAAAGCGTGAGCAGATACAGCAGTACGAGAGTGAATCGTTGATGGAAAAAGCATTTGACAATTCCTTGCCCTCCTTTGTTGCGGCTTTTTTGAAAAACAAAAAGCTGTCTCGCCAAGAGGCAGAGGAAATCAAGAAAATGATCGAAGGTGCGACGAAATGAGCAGCTTGCTTATTGCCCTTTTAAATATGAGCATTACAGCAAGCTACACAGCCATAATCATTATTCTGCTGCGCAGTATATTCAAGCTCGCCAAATTGCCCTCTATTTTGTCATATTTGATTTGGGCTATTGTGTTTATACGCTTGATTGTGCCATTTGCTATAGAGAGCAAGCTTAGTTTTATATTTTTTAAGCCGGAGATTATTACCTATCAAGTAATGGATTCCAGTAGAAATATAATGGGCAGCTCAGCTAATGTCTGGAATACGGGAGGGGGAGGAAGTGTCGGAACACCGCCTGTTATACAGGAAGTGATCTATACTGGAGCAGAGAACTTCGGCTGGCAAGATAATATACTGGTTTGGCTAAGTTATGTATGGCTTGGAGGAGTGGTTTTACTGGTTAGCCACGCTTTGTACTCCCATTGGCGTTTGGCCCGGAATTTACAAACGGCAACTAAAGTGAAGGAGAATATTTACGAGACGGATCGAATAACGTCACCGTTCGTAATGGGGATTATAAGACCGCGAATTTACATGCCGCTTGGACTAGCAAACGAACACTTTGATTATATTGTAAAGCATGAACAAGCACATATTCGAAAGCTTGATTATTTAGTGAAACCGCTCATCTATTTGATTGCAGCTATACACTGGTTTAATCCGCTCGTCTGGCTGTCATACAAATGGATGATGCGAGATATGGAGATGGCATGCGATGAAAGTGTGCTGAAGCATTCGCAAGGCGACAGCCGAGCTTCCTATTCCAATACATTATTGTCTCTGGCGACTAGAAGCAATGGCTTTCCAGGTCCCTTATCTTTTGGAGAAAGCGATGTGTTAACAAGAGTGAAAAATACGATGAACTATAAGAGACCGGTTTTTTGGATAAGTTTTATGACGCTCATTATTATCGGTATATTGGCTACAGGATTACTGTCTAACCCGTTGCAGGCACAAGAAACTGCAGATAAACAGAATTGGCTTTGGAGTCATCGAACAGAGTATATTGGCAATAACAGCAAAATAAGCATGCTAAGCAGCAGCTTGGAATATCCAGTGCCCTTCCAGTACGACCATATTGAGCTTCAAACAGGAAAAGAACCGTATGGCCTAACAGTGTATATGAAGATAGATGAGGAGTTTGATCAAGCAGAAGGACTGGATTTAAGTGAGCTGCTTCGTCATGCAAAATCGACATTTGACCATAATGCCTTCTTGCTTTTCGGGTTAATTGAAAATGCCGGAGAGATTGTGTTTCAGATGAACGCCGATGCTGGCGAAGACAGTTTGTTCTATACAAGAGATTGGGCACAAACAAAATTTAACGGAAACTTGTTTGCAACTACAAAATCGGCAGAGGACTTTCAGAAGTATTATGAAGAAGCTGGATATATAGCTGCTAGAGAGCAAATTATTACAGTTGTTGAAGGGTTTGGCGATCGATTGAAGCAGGTAAGGAAAGATACAGTTCCGAAGGAAAGAACAATTGAACTGATTGATCAGTATTACAAGCCGCTTGTGGAGGGGCAACTGCTTGCTGAGTGGAAAGACAACTTTGATTTATTGCCGGCAAGAGTGTTGTCAAGTCCATGGGATGATCGTATAGAAGTGGACCAGGTAAAGTTGACAAGCTCGACAAATAGTGAGGTAAAGGGGAAAATTATTGGAGTAGCAGGCGGAGAAGTTGTAGGGGAAGACGAAGTAACGATTATCTTGCGGTTTATAGATGGAGCTTGGAAAATAGCGAGCTTTCAAAAAGGATAGAGCAGTACCTTATTTATATGCAAAGAAACGGTTGTTCCTATGGACAACCGTTCTTTTCATAACCAGTTTAACAGTGGTTTATCGCTTCTCACATTTTCTTGCTTAATTTGTGCTCTATTCGCGCCAATACAGTGTTGAAGGCATCCATTTTAGACCAGTATGCCTTGAGTTCGTCGCTTATTGCAAATAAAGTATCAGGAGAAGCCTGTAACGCCTGATAAGTGTGGAAGGTCGGAATAATCTCTCTATACATAGAGAAGCGGGAAGGTCTGTTACGGATGACTTCCTTGCCATTCCATTCAGCTGCTGTCGCATTTGCGGGAATACTTAATGTTTCCTTGCGGATTAATAATTGAATTTCATCCGATAGAAGAAAATCTATAAGTGTTTTAGCCGCATTTTTATTGTGTGATTGTTTGACTAGTGCCAAACCTATAATTACTACCAGTGTTTTCGGGTCTTTGAAATAAGGGACAGGCGAAATATCATAGTCAAAATCCGCGTTTTGAAAAGCATTCAGCCGCATATAGCTGACGACAATCATCGATACTTTTTGATTGAGGAACAAAGCTTCTACATCGTCATCATTTTCTGAAAAGTAAGGCGGAAACAGCTGCTCGTCCTGAATTAACTGCGAATATAATTCAATTCCTTGTTTGAATTTTGGATCACTTAAGTTCATATCAGTTTTGTTGTTTTGGAATGAGAATCCATTTTGAATCAGAAAGATTGGCCAGCGATTCTCAGATGGCGCATGAAAAAATAATCCATAGCGATTCAACGGTTCAAACAAGGCGCGTCCGTTTCTTTGCAAATCCTTCCATGTCCAGCTGCTGTTTGGCTCAGGCACTTTGCTCTGCTTGAAGTGCTCTTTGTTATAACACAATATAATGGGGCTAAATATAAAGGGCTGGACAAAAAGCTCCTTGTCAGACATAAAAGGGGGCTGTAAAAAGGAGTAAGTGTCCTCACGCACAGCATTCGTTTCAAACAATTTCTCAGGCTCAGACAACCCGCCATAATCAAGCAAATTAATTGTCAGCACATCAAGCGTCGGAAGCAAATCATTAATGATGATTCCACCATCCTTTGATTTGTCGGGAAGCCGAACCGGGACGACGTGAATATGCGGATATTTCTGCTCAAACTTCTCAATCAGCTGCAAAATTTTAACTTCTTTAATGAGTGTTGCATAATAGCCAAAGCGAATCGTTACAGTTTCGGCACTCACCTGCGATATAACCTTAGCTCCGATACGTGGAATGTTTTCTATAATGCCCTCCTCCACTAGTTGCTCAAGCCCTTTGCGAACCGTATTTTTGCTTAATTGGTAGCTGCTGCACAGATCCAGCAAAGAGGGCAGGAAGCTGCCTATCGGACGATCGCCAGTAATGATATCGTTGCGAATATCTGCAAGCATTTGCTCAGTCCGCAGTCTCGCAGAGGAACGTATCGTTGGTGCTATATCTAATTTCTTCTTCATATATCCTTCTCCTGATAATACAGTTAGTAAAAAATGTCTAGCCACATATAGTTATTATAACTCTTTGGATCGAATTTGTCATATGAACCGGTTGACAACAATGCTTAAACGTGAATATAATGAACCTAAGTGACCCAGTTTTTATGGAAATTTATTTATAAATTATATATTTATATGGAGGTACAACATGAAAAAATTGAAAGTGGTTTTTTTACAGAAGAAAAACTTATTAGCAAGAATGTTCATGGAGAAAGATTTAAAGCAAATTGAGCAGTGGGGAGAAGTGATAATTAATGATTCAGATGAGGAGGTTACTGTAGACAAAGTAGTCAGTCTGATCAAGGATGCGGATATAGCTGTCACTTCATGGTCAGTTCCTCAGCTTACAGAGGATATTTTGCAGCATGCTCCTGAATTGAAGCTGGTGCTGCATGCAGCTGGCAGTGTGAAACCGATCGTATCTGACGCCTTGTTTGAGCGTGGCATTCGCGTTGTGTCCTGTAATGATCCGTTAGCGAAGGGAGTAGCAGAGACAGCACTAGGGCTTACGATCAGTTCTTTGAAAGATATGTGGAGACTGGTGGAACAGTCCAGACAAGGTGGATGGGGAAATCTCGGTCGTGTAAAGGAATTATATGAAATTAAGATTGGCGTAATCGGCGCAGGTCGCGCAGGTTCATACTATATTGAGCATTTGCAGCATTTTGATGTAGAGGTGCTAGTATATGACCCAATGAAATCGGCTGTGGATATTGCAGCAATGGGAGCAAGAAAGGTAGAGCTTGATGAATTGCTACAGGCATCGGATTTAATATCGATCCATGCCCCGGCCATACCTGAGACGGATAATATGTTCAATAAGCGTGCATTTGATCTAATGAAGGATGATTGCATTATCGTTAATACTTCGCGTGGCGGAGTTATTAATGAAGCCGAATTTGCAGAGGAATTGGCAAAAGGCAGATTCTTTGCTTGTTTGGACGTAACAAATCCCGAGCCGCCAGCAGTCGATCATCCATTCAGATCGTTGTCCAATGTTATTTTAACCTCGCATATTGCTGGTGCAGTTAATAACGGATTGTATCGAATTGGTGCATATTCAGTTAAGGAAATGAATCGGTTTGTTGCTAATGAAAAGCTTCATGGGGAAGTGAGAAAAGAGCAGCTTGCTGGCCTGGCATAAAGCTGTTGTAGCGGAAACGGAGAGGAGAGAAGAACGTTGATCATCAAGGAGATAGAGGTATATCCGCTTAATCTTCCGATGAAGGCAAGTATGAGTATATCGGGAGGGACTGTCGGATCGTTGGCAGAGGGAGCGCCTCATATCTATGTAAAGATCGTTTCTGATTGCGGTGTTGCAGGATGGGGGGAGGCGCGCCCGAGTCACCGCTGGAGCTATGAAACATTGGAAAGTGTTGTTTCAGTTATTCAAAACTATTTGAAGCCCAGGCTATTGGGCAAGTTGGCAACAGATATTGTTTCTGCTGAAAAAATAATGAATCAGGAAATTGCTCGCGGGTATATTACAGGTCAGCCTATAGCAAAAGCTGCAATTGATATGGCGCTGCACGATCTGTCGGCACGTTCTGCTGGACTATCGTTGACTCAACTATGGCAAGGCAGTGCTGCAGAGAAGGTAGACCTTACCTATTTGATCAGTACCTCTGATCCCGCTGAGGCATACGAAAAAGCCAAAGATGCAAAAGCAGCAGGATATAAGGGCATTGATGTTAAAACAGGGCTGAATAAGTTACTGGATGAGGAAATTTTAGTTGCTGCCAGACAAGGCGCGCCCGGCTTGTTTTTTCGGGCGGATGCTAATCAGGCTTATACCATGCCAGAAGCGCTTCGTGTTGCCAAAGTGCTGGAGAAAATTGAAGCTGATGTATTTGAACAGCCGCTTTCTGCTGAAAACCTATCCGCTCATGCTGAATTGAGAAGAAAGACAAGTGTGCCTATTGCACTTGATGAGAGCATATGGACTTCCGGGGGGCTGTTGCAGGCCATTCGCTTGGAAGCATGCGATTATGCGGTCATTAAAGTAACCAAAATGGGAGGCCTTCGAGGAGCGAAGCTTTGCGGTGAAATTGCCAGATCAGCAGGTGTGGGACTGCTTGGCGGCGGATTAACAGAATCTAGCCTTGCTTTTTCAGCTAGTTCACAGTTATTCTATTATCTAGGTATTGAATTGCCTGTAGATTTGAACGGACCTTTCTTCCTGGCAGATGATCCTATTGCCAATCAGCCCCTAATCAAGGAAGGTACAGCACTGTTGCCGCATGGGAAGGGTATTGGTTGCGAGGTTGATCTGGACAAGCTGGCGAAATATGCCGGGTGAAACGGATAGGGATGGAAATCTGGAATCGGCAGAATGAGAATAGCTGTATGAAGTGAATAACAGGAATAGAGGGTGAAAGTGCCGAGGTTTGCCATAGGTCGGCAGCAGCTTCCAATTGCTGCTGATCTGTTGACGCTGCAGGTGCTTTCACTTTTGTGCACACAGAACAATTAGTCCCTCACAATAGGACTGAGTTGTTTTTTCCTTATAGGTCAACTGTTATTCCGGTATAATGCTGCTCATTTAGGATACCTTCTTAAATAATAGCGAAATCTTGGTTGATCCAAGCGCGGTTCGAAAACTCCCGCGTAACCAAAACTAGGAGGAATCTGAATGTTTAATTTAGGATGGGGCGTATTTTTCGTTCTCGTCAACTTTGGTTTGTTTCTTATTTGCTGTAAGATGTTTGGTCGACAGGGAATGTATGCCTGGATTGGAATAGCAACGGTGATCGCTAATATTCAGGTTACCAAAACGATTGAGATGTTCAGCATGGTGATGACCCTTGGTAATACAATGTATGGAACCATCTATTTGGCAACCGATTTATTGAACGAGAAATACGGGGAGAAAGCAGCTAAAAAAGCTGTTTGGTTTGGTTTTTTCACATTGATTACTTCAACTATTATTATGCAGATGGCGCTGGTTTTTCAAGAGCAGCCAGGGGACGTGGCGCAGGAGCATTTGCAAGCTATATTCGGTTTGCTTCCCCAACTTGCTGTAGCAAGCTTGGCGGCATATTTTACAAGTCAATTTCTTGATGTGCGTTTATTTTCCATGCTCAAGAAAATGTTTCCCAAACCTGGACAGTTATGGATACGTAATAACGGGAGTACAATGGTAAGCCAGTTGCTTGATTCATTAGTTTTTTGTCTAATTGCTTTCAGTACAGAATACCCATTTGAAATATGGTGGCAAATATTTATTACAACATTTCTGATCAAATTTGTTATATCTGCAGCATCTACACCGATTATTTATATCGCTCGCAGCTTTAAAGATAAGGAAGAGGTAGTAGAAAAACAACGTTCTTAATGGCGCAAACAGTGCAATCATAAACGCATATTCGGATGAGTTGCGCAATCTGCCAACCAAATTCTACTTTGATAAATACAGCCCGCTTGTCTGCTAGTCCGAACCTTCCTGGAACAGCCGCGTAGGCTGTTTTTCATACCAATATGTCCTTGTGTACGAATGAGAAGTTGCAATAGACAAGGACGCTGTGAAGGAAGCGATTAAAATTACGGTGTAGAATCAGCAATAATCATTATTGCGAAAAACAGCTTCAAGGAGGTTTTGCATTGTGATTGAAATTGGACTAACAGGGTGGGGGGATCATGATTTACTTTATGGGGAGCGGGTACGAGCTGGAGACAAGCTTGCGTTTTATGCCAAACATTTCAATGTTGTTGAAATAGATTCCACCTTTTATGCGATTCAGTCCCAAGAAGTGTGCCGCAAATGGGCAGAGGCTACTCCGGGCAACTTCCGTTTTGTGGTCAAAGCTTATAAAGGTTTGACTGGTCATGAACAAAGGCAGGGACAGCCCGCGACAGAAGGAGAAAGCCAACATTTTGAACAGAGAATGGCAAGTTTTTTGGAGTCAATCGAGCCGATTGTGCAAAGTGGCAAGCTACTTGCTGTTTTGTTTCAATATCCACCCTGGTTTGATTGTACAAGAGAGCATGTCAACGAACTAAGAATGACCAAACGTCTGGTGGGGAACATTCCTGCCGCATTGGAATTTCGCCACAATAGTTGGTTTTCAGAGGAGTATGCACCGCGTACGTTGCAATTTATGCAGAGTGAGAAATGGATACATAGTATATGTGATGAACCGCAGGCTGAACCGTTTTGTATACCAACGGTGTTGGAAGTTACCCATCCTCAAGTGACCGTTGTTCGAATGCATGGACGCAACATCACAGGATGGATTAATAAAGAAGGCGTCAACTGGCGCGAAGTTCGCTACTTATATCGATATAGCATGAAAGAATTGGAGGAGTGGGCAAAGCATCTTACTATGTTGGAGGGAAAAAGTGAGCAAATCTATGTCCTGTTCAACAATAACTCCGGCGGAGATGCTGCAGGCAATGCCAAGCAACTCCAAGAACTGCTTGGGCAGGAGGTGCCGCCATTCGCCCCGGAGCAACTGGAATTGTTTTAACAGTGACTAAAATATCAAAAGCCAGTTTGTACAAGTTTTCAGGTGCGAATGTGAAGCAAACATAAAATCCCTGGGGGATTCGCACCAATATTTTTAGCTAAAAACCCTTTTTTTGGAAATTAAGAAGTGAAAGACTAAGACAAACTGAAAAACAACCTAAATTAAGGAAAGTATGCTATTGTTATTATATGAAATGGCTATTTTTCGCAGTCGCACCTCATGTAGGTGCGTGGATTGAAATCCATAGTTGCACCTGCGCCATTACTGGTGCTGGTAGTCGCACCTCATGTAGGTGCGTGGATTGAAATCCCTTTAAATCGTGGCATTTTTTTGATTATCCTAGTCGCACCTCATGTAGGTGCGTGGATTGAAATAAATCTAGCACCAACTAGCACTACTAAAGCATAGTCGCACCTCATGTAGGTGCGTGGATTGAAATTGGAGGTTTACGAGGTCGTGCTATTATTTCCACGTCGCACCTCATGTAGGTGCGTGGATTGAAATAAATCTAGCACCAACTAGCACTACTAAAGCATAGTCGCACCTCATGTAGGTGCGTGGATTGAAATTGGAGGTTTACGAGGTCGTGCTATTATTTCCACGTCGCACCTCATGTAGGTGCGTGGATTGAAATTTTTTGCGTTTTTTGAGTGTGTTTCGCGTGACTTTGTCGCACCTCATGTAGGTGCGTGGATTGAAATTCCTTTAAATTGGTTTGGCATGATTGGGAGTGTGTCGCACCTCATGTAGGTGCGTGGATTGAAATGACTCGCCCAGTAGCCTTGCGAGTGACCGCGATGAGTCGCACCTCATGTAGGTGCGTGGATTAAAATATCCCTTTGCGAACTTCACGGGCAAGGTTCAAGTCGCACCTCATGTAGGTGAGTGGATTGAAACGTTGTCAATCGAGAACTCGTTTGTATCTTGGCTCGCTCTCACCTCACCATTTAGTAGTTAAACGAAAAAACAATAAGAAGCAGCAAAGTGAGAGATGAATCTGAAGAAGCGATGATATTTGTCTTAGTTCCCTGAATTTCTATCACCAAATTAAGAAATTAGGGAACAACAGCGGTCAGAGAGTCATCCTTCGCTTGTGGCAATTTGTATGAAACACTTGTTCAACTTATAAGCTTATACCCTAATAATGGACGAAATGGATTGGAGAACGGAAGGAGTATGATGATGGCGAGTGTATACCTTATTTCAGGTCCAGCAGGTGTGGGGAAGTCAACCACATCGAAATCTCTAGTTCGTTCGTTAAGCAATAGTGCATATATTTCTGGGGATGCCATTAGTCATATGCATATAAATGGCCGTCAAAAACCGTGGGAGAGCAAGATGGAGATAGAGCTGATCTGGAATAATATTTTAGGTCTTACTGAAAATTTTTTGCGGAGCGGGATTGATGTAGTTATTGATTATGTCGCATTCCCACATGAAGCAGTATGGTTAAAGAAGCAGTTGCAAGAACTTACACCTTCCGTGAAATATGTAGTTCTTTGGACAGATGAACAGACCTTGCTATCAAGAGACAAATTAAGACTGCCAGAGCATCAGATGAAGGAAAGATGTCTTGTTTTGATGAAGGAATTTCAAGAGTCTGGTATACAAACTCATAACATGTTGAATACAAGTCAGCAAAGCACAGATGATATAAATCAAGTGGTTTATGATATTTTAAACAACAGTCAATTTTTAGTTGATTAGGTTAGAGTTTAAGCTGAAGCCGGATTGGAAACTGTTCATTGTACGCATGTCTTTACCGATATATATAACAAGAAAGCTAAAAGTGTTTAAACAAGGAGGTTTTTACATGAACATTTCAGCTGCGGGTTCACTAAGTGGGAGTTTTACAAGTGCAAACTCTGGAAGTATAGATAAGCAAATCGAAATGCTTAATAAACGAAAAGCTGCTTTATTTCAAAAGATGAACGATGTTCTTAACGGTGAAGATGGAGTGAAAGATAAGGAAGAAAAGATCAAGATTATTAAAATTGAGATTAATATGATTGACTTGCAAATTCAACAGCTTATCCAGAAGAAGATAGAGATGGAAAAACGGGGGAAGTCTACAGCTGCCGGAGGCACAGACCAGCTTCCGCCTTCACCAAGCGAAATGATGCATCCTGAGAAGGAAAAGAAGGATAGTATTTTTATCAATATTCAGATATGAGTAAAATCAGCCGATTTGGTAGTTTAAACAGTAGAGTGTTCAAAGTGATCCATAAAGGCAGCGGGTTTCTCGTAATAGCGGAAAGCTCGTTTTTTGCTGAAAACAATTGATATGCTTGAAACAGCTATTCTTTTAAATCTGCTTCAAGCATCGCTTCATTTATTATGTTGTTTCTTCTGAATAATTACTTACAATTACTTTATCTGACAAACCAATCGTAATAACAGTTCCACTGGCTATAGAGGTTTGAACAGAAATTGATCCACCGAGAGCCTCCGTAAGCTCTTTTGCTATTGCCATGCCCAGACCGCTGCCTTCAATGCGCTCAGATGTGCTGGTACCTCTGTAGTAGCGCTCAAATAATCGATTCGCCGTTTCTTCATTCATTCCAGTACCGTTATCAGCAAAAGTAAGCTGTAGCGATTTTGTCTTGCTGTCATCGTTTATTTCAACCGTTAGCTTGGTGCCAGAGGGATTGTGCAGCAGAGCATTGGTAGCGATATTGTTAATGATGCGATCAAGCCAAGGCTTATACAGCTTGACAGCAATCGGGGATAATGCTGCTTTCAGTTCGATATGTCGGCTAGGGAATTGTATTGCTATTTGCCTTAATAATGCTTCAATATGAGTATGCAAATAAAAGACCTCTCCGTCAGGTTGAGTAATATTCGCTTTATTTCGATAAATGAGCTCAAGATCATTCAATAGTAAATGGATATGTGCAGATTTATCCAAAATAATGGAAGAGAATTGTTTTACTTCCTCCTTGCTCCAGCAATATTTGTCCTCCACAAGCATATGTGCATACCCTTTAATGGAAGATAATGGTGTTTTCAAATCATGTGTAATGCCGGCAATCCATTCCTCTCGCAAGCGATTGTTTTGCTTGCGCATATTTTGGTCCCGCTTCAATGTATCCTCCAACTGTTGAACAGATAGAAATACATCAGAAAAAACTTTGTACCGCGTCCTCCAAACACCATTCTTTTTTTTACTTTTTGCCTGGTCTAAGCGGTCTGTCGGTTCTCCATATTGTCCAAAGCTTAGTCGATTGAGCCAGGCGAGCAAATGAATCATCGGCATCCCGAAGCGACGAGTGCTGTGTAGGGACATAATTAGGAATATAATTATTAAGGCTCCTATCATCATTAATCCGCCCTTGAGCAAAACCTGTATCTCACCTGGCAGCAAGGCTGGAGTACCGTTGGTTCCTCCCGAATAATTCGGCATAGCAATAATCCATGTATAGGAGGTAGCTGGGTCATAACTGGACGAATAGAGGTAGCCGTAACGCTCGTTGTAACGACTGCGCAAGGCTAGCTCCTGAAAGGAATAGTGACTGGGGACTTGCTCAGGTTTATTTAGTGCCGCCACTTCATTCCCGTTACTGTCCAGCAATTGAATAAAGCTCTTTGAAGAAAAAAGATAGGACTGAACAGAGGGCGGAATCATTAATTCGTGCTGTTCAGTCCATGCTCCGTTTTGCATAGCATCTGCCAGCGCAAGCTCCATCTTATTAGGATAACCATATATAATGGTATGTTTTGTTCCATTGATCTCCCGAATCCAAAGCAAGATATCATAGGCAAAGGGTTTTCGTTTATTCCAATAATCAACAAGCTCACCAGGCGCATAACTGACAGGCACATCTCTAGGTGTATTATAGGATTGCTCCACCGATCCATCAGCAGCCAAAGTTTGCAGCCAGCCATCATTCGCTTTAACCTGCTCCAAAAGCTCAGTAGAAAAGTGGATGCTTCCTTGCTCAAAAGTAGAGCGCTCCAACAGTTTCTCAAGACCAGCAGTGGCGAAATCAGACGACACACTTAAATCATTAAATTTGCCGATCATCCAATTCAAACATAGTAAAAATACAACGAGAGCAGCCAGACCGGCTGCTGCAAGCTGGAGGGAGAAGCGAACGGCTAGTCTGCGTTTCATGTTCATTTCAACCGCGCTCCTTATCATTTGCGGGCACAAGCTTATATCCAAGCCCCCTCATGTTGATCAAGAATTCAGGATTGGAGGGATCTTTTTCGATCCTTTCTCTTATCCGGTGAATATGAACCATAACCGTGTTGTCATCGTTAAGTGCATCCACTCCCCAAACCTGCTCGTATAGCTCATTTTTGCTGAAAATACGGTTTGGCCGTTCACATAAAAATAGAAGCAACTGAAAAACAAGTGCGGGACAAGGAATAGATTGTCCTTCTACGATTAGCTCGCCGGCGTCTTTATTAACTTGAAAGCGTCCAAAATCCAGCACAGTATTTATATTTCTGCCTTGCAGCGCTTCAGCAGCAAAATAACGCTTTATTTGTGAACGAACACGAGCTACAACCTCCAATGGGTTGAATGGCTTTGTAATATAATCATCACCGCCAACTGCGAATCCGGTCAATTTATCAAAGTCGGATGTTCTAGCAGAAAGGAACAAAATCGGTGCATTAGTCAACTGTCGAATAAAAGGAGCAGCATCAATACCGCTTTGGCCAGGAAGCATGACATCCAAAATAAGCAAATGATAGGTTTTTATTTTGCATCGCATCAAAGCATCCTCAGAAGAAGGGACACCTTCCACATCTGTAAAACCCTCTTTTAACAAGACCACCTTTAATAAATCGACAATAGTTTGCTCATCGTCAACGATTAAGATGGATGCATTCTGTGTGAGCATATTGCCACTCCTTCTCTCAAAATAATTCATTTAGTTCTAGTTTATCATGTTCTTTCTTCAGCAAGCTCACTCGCTGGCTTAACGGAAGCTTAATTTTGCAAGTCAATTTAAAAGTTAAGATAGTGTTCAGACTCCAGTAACAGTCAGATAAAAATCAAGAGATATACTACAGGTATACGACTGATAGAAACACGGATAGTTGATGATCAAAAAGGTATAGTTATGGAGGAGAGAAAGAATGAATAAAAAGTGGAGAAAAACAAAAATAAGTGCGGTTACTCTGTTGTTTATTGCTAGTGTTTTAGCAGCTTGTGGAGGAAAAGAGAATACAGATACTAATTTTAAGCAAAGGGGGAGCGGCAATATGAACGAGGAAACGAATCAAACGAACTCGGGGCTTTCGAAGATAGCATTTAAGGATTTGGGCAGTTCCTTTTCTAAAAAACAATTTAAAGAAATATATCTACAGTTTTCTCCTGAGTTTAAAAATCAAGTATCAGAACAAGATTTTATTAATCTATCCGAACAGTTTAGATCCAGTATAGATAAATTTGAACTAGCTTCCCATATGAAGCTCAATGGTATGGAATTAGGGATTTGGCTGAATCAGGATGGAACAAAGGCTCTACAAGCATCTTCTGTGCAAAAAAATATTTTTTCCGGAATGACTGTACAATACTTTGAACCTTCCTCTAAAGAGGATAAGAAATTGACTAAAACGGTATTTCATTCTCCTTTTGAAGAAGATCAATTCGTCTTCTGGGGCGGAAACCATGAATATTTGAATTATCATTATGCGTATAGCAATCAAAAGTATGCCTACGACTTCATACAAGTGAAAAGCGAGATGTCATTCGATGGAGACTCTGTTGTCAATGAAAGTTATTATGCATTTGGACAGCCTATACTAGCTCCTGCTGATGGAACAGTTGTACTGGCAGTAGATCATATTGCGGATAATAGCCCAGTAGGCGTCATGAACGAAAAAGAGCCGGCAGGGAATGTCGTCGTTATTGATCATGGCAACGGGGAGTTTAGTTATTTGGCACATTTACAAAAAAAATCAGTTGTGGTAAAAGAGGGGGAGCAAGTTAAACAAGGAGCTGTAGTAGGTAAGCTTGGTAATTCAGGCAACTCCAGTGAGCCGCACTTGCATTTTCACGTAGCCAATGGTAAAGATCTGAATACATCACAATCACTTCAAATTCAATGGGCAAATGACGAGTATCCAGTTCGTGGAGAAACAATGAGGGGCATCCAGCAAAATAGGTAAATCATGAAAAGTAGATTATTCAAAGTAAAAAAATCACCTCAAAACTAAATGGACCATATCTCAAAAGCCAGAAAATATAATCAATCATGGTGCGAATGTGAAGCGAACATAAAATCCCTGGGAGATTCGCACCATGAATTGGATATTTATGTTATTAAATTAGACGGATTACTTTCTAATCAGATGAAAAAGTTGTGAGAAATTGCAAACGCTCCTCAAATACTTACAAATATGGTACTCTTATTATATGAAATGGTTGTTTTTCGCAGTCGCACCTTACACAGGTGCGTGGATTGAAATGTGATACGAATAAACAGATCACACATTGTTACCGTAGTCGCACCTTACACAGGTGCGTGGATTGAAATTTTCCTTTGGTTGTAACGTTCTATCGATTGACCGGTCGCACCTTACACAGGTGCGTGGATTGAAATTAAGGCGTATTTTTTAATCTCAATATCTGGTTGATTAGTCGCACCTTACACAGGTGCGTGGATTGAAATTTCTCGAAGGCACTTTCTGAAAAATATGCGAATGGCGTCGCACCTTACACAGGTGCGTGGATTGAAATCGGCGCTTTATATTTTGGGGATATTTTTAAAATCGTCGCACCTTACACAGGTGCGTGGATTGAAATCGAAGCCGCTCGACGCTAGTTCGGTCAAATCCGTTGTCGCACCTTACACAGGTGCGTGGATTGAAATAGTTTATTGAGAAGACGAAAGGCGTGATATCCTATGTCGCACCTTACACAGGTGCGTGGATTGAAATCCGAACAACGGTTTATAATCTATTGTTTTCAAAAGTCGCACCTTACACAGGTGCGTGGAATAGAGGCGCCAGACTGGTTTGTAAAAGAGTTTGGCAGTAAAGATTTAGGCGGCTTGATTTTAGATCCAACCATGACAAAAGAGGGCTGGAGAATCACAGCTATTGCTCTACGCGCTTAAGGTTTTGAAAGCGGACGTTATAAGAGTGTAGATATTAAATAAGACAAAGCCTGCCGACCGTAACTGGTTAGCAGGTTTTATTTAGTTTAACTCTCAAACATAATGGAAAAATACTCTTATTATCAGTCTATTTTTAATCCATATATTAGGATAAGCTTAAACAAAACTAATTGGGGGATGGTGGAAATGAATGAGAAAAAATTACGAAATTGGGATTACTTATTTTGCTAGCTGCTACTTTGATTTTAACCTCTTCAGTATCAGCAACGGGAACGAGCTCTGAAGTGAGTAGAGTTGTATATTTTTCTATACAAAGTAATACTGCTTGTGCGGTAACTGGTGACCATGTATATTTCTCAGATCTTTATTTAACTATTAATAATCTTAGTGATTACGAAAATCAGTTGACAGTGGAATTATTTAAAAAAGACGGAACTCCTTATACTACTCCTGGACTTAGCGGCACAGGCTTAGCATCAGATTTTATCCCAGGTACAGCGACAAGTATTAATCCACATTCTACAATACAATATTGGATGCAGTTTGATCAGGACAAAGACAATTGTAGCGAGAGACCATCTTATGGGAAAATTATTGTACATACTAACGCTGGACTAATTATGGGTAGCGGTGAAATGCAAGGGATAAAAAGGATTACGAATACTAATGGTACATCTAAACAAAATTCAGAAATGTATCAAACTGCTACGATTATTATAAATGGCGGAAATCCATTTTAAACAAAATAATGCCCACTGACCTATGATGGTTGGTGGGCTTTTTGTGTTTATATGATCATTTATTATATAGCTACTACAGCAATCGGCTTATCCCAGTCGCATGCTTCAGACTCGTCGGTTGTTTCATGGATCGTAATTTCCCAATCGATAGGATTTGTAACCGATTTGAAAAAAAACGAAGTGATATCATGAAACACATAAAAGAAGAAGCATAAAAAATAGCCCCTTATCCCGCATTGTAACGGGTTCCGTTTTGAGGTGCAAAATTTGAATTGGCATTAAAAATGGAGTGCAAAGTGGCAACAGTTTGCATTCCATTTTTTGTTGTATTTACTGGGTTTCAGTTATATTTCATAAGAAATTAATCATTATTGGCATATAGACGATTACTGTCAATATGAATTCCAATTCCAGTGTCAGTTTTATCTATATCTTAATTAAAATATATTTGATATTGTTAAAGACATCATACACATGATGTAGAGTTAATTAATAGGGCAAGATATAATACCAAAAAACAATCCAGCGTTCTATTCTAGAACCACTGCCCAACATCTGGAAATTGATCACAATCTAGATCAGTACTCATATAATTTGTAATATACGTCCAATCTCCCCAATACCTCATAGTATTACATCCCTGAAACCAACAGTCGTATTGATATCTTTCATGCTGTTGATAAACTATACGACAAATGTCTATTTCCTTTGGAATGGGAATGCAAAAATCTACAACACAGTATAGCCCAACTCCTCACTCTGTACGCAAATACTCTTTTTTCTCAACATATCTTTGTTTTTGTGAATTTATGATGGTACAGTCCCCTACAGGTCCAGTTCCATTATAACAACCAGCTTTAATACCCACATCTGTCCCGTTGTTTGTAATTTCCTGTTCTTTTAAACTATCAGACAATTCCAAGTTTCTATTAGCTTCTTCCGTATTGTTTTCATCTAAGATTCTTGTGGCTTTACTCTCTAATTCATTTAAATTCAATTGTGATGATGCAATGTTTTCATTAATGTCATTATTGAGATCGATTAAATTTTCATACTCCTTAGGTACAACAATCTCATTACCTACAATATCAGTAAGCTTTACATATTTACTCTTATCTAATTTAATATATTTCTTATCTTTACTCTCTAGTAATATGTAATATTGTTCATCTAAACTTGTTATCTCCGACTTCTCAATCGGATTTAAAAAAGCCTAATTATAGTCATCACGAAATTTTTGCATTTCCTTAACTTGAAGATTGACTTTTTTAGGATCAGTATCTACTTTCTTCTGTTTATTACCTTTGCAGTTGGAGCAGGTATCGGCTGCTTGCTTTGTTTCAGGGTTTTCTAAAAATACAGAAAACAAATCATTGTTGACTTCACCTTGTTCACTTTTTACGCTCACTTGTCCGTTAGCTTGGTTTCCTTCTTGTGCAAATGAACTTGATACAAAAGACATGCAAAGAATAAGACATAACAAAATTACTTTTTTCATATAATTATCCTCCAAAGTAAAAATTTATACAACTATTACATTTTGCTTTATTGGTAATTTTTTGTAAACTATTAACAACAACTTTTTTTGGAGGCATAGCTTAGATGAAAAGAAAATATATATATTTTTTAATTATAGGTTCGATGGTGTTACTAATTTCATTATATAGTGGATTATTTATAGTAGCGGTTTTTTTCTTTCCTGTGATTGCCGGACTTATTTATAAACTGTTAAAAATGAAATAACAAGATAACCCTTTAGGAATAAGGAAAAATTAACACCATGAATATCTTGCTAATTTGAGGAGTTAAAATGTTACGATCGTATTTCTTCTTACCTTCTTATGGCTACAACACCCATCTTAGGTGTCATAATTATGCTTAGTGCTGCAATATATTATGTCCACCAAAACCATAAAAAGCGCCGACTTATTGTCAGCGCTCATTTCTTATCCATTCTATATGGTTCGATTGTCAGTTCCTACGTCAATTGCACTGTCTTTTAACATTTTTTCACCTCAGAACGGAATCCGTTATCCCGCATTGGGAGGGGCTATTTTTGTTTTTAGGCGGGACAGGTATTGACTGGAAATAGATGTATATAATACCGTATGGGAAAGCATCCCTGCGGCTCTTTTATTTTGGGGACAAAATGGGGGCGAACGTTACTATTAACCACTAACAACTACTCGTAACTGCTAAGAGGTAAAAAAGAAAAACCGCACTGTACCAACGGGATTAGGCGACTACTCACAAGTGATAACGACATACAACAACCTTACACAGGTGCGTGGATTGAAATCCGTCAGGGTAAGTATTTGTCCAAACCTCTCCAGTGTTGCACCTTACACAGGTGCGTGGATTGAAATCAGATTGGATCACCGTAATTACCTTGTGCAATGAAAATTGCACCTTATAAAGGTGTCATGAACTCAGAGAGCTTTGAAAAATAATTCAAAGCTCTCGTTTTTTATATCGGCACGTATTATAATGTAAAAATATTGATACAGGAGGGCATAAATATGAAGTGCTTAATGATGAGTGGGGTTTATTTTGAGGGAACAATCGTATAGCTAACCCCGTGACATGCGAGTTCCCTTAAGATGATCAGGGGGATTCATGGTACAGGAAAAAAGCGGAATGAATAATAGTAATATAATAGCGAGCATTGTTTCGCTGAGTGTACTTGCTTTCTTTAGTGTGTTAAATGAGATGGTGTTTAACGTATCGTTGCCAGATATTGCAGCTTATTTCGAGTATAGCCCAAGTACTGTCAACGCTGTAAACTCCAGTTTTATGTTGAGTTTTTCGTTTTGTGCATTGATGTTTAGCTTGCTTGCGGATAGAGTTGCAACTATGAAGCTGCTTGTTGCCGGTTTAACACTATATAGTGCAGGGTCGTTGACAGGATTTTTTTTCCATTCTTCCTTCGCATGGGTTGTTACAGCTAGATTTGTGCAAGGAATAGGGGCGTCAGCTGTACCTGCTTTAATCATGGTTATGGTAACAAAGTATGTTGCAGCAGATCGCAAGGGACAAGCCTTTGGCATTGTTGGATCAGTTGTAGCGCTTGGAGAAGGAATCGGACCGGCTATCGGCGGTGTAACTACACAGTTTGTACACTGGAGCTACCTGTTTTTATTTCCGCTATGCACACTTGCAGCATTGCCCTTCTTGTTAAGGATGTTGCCTGATGAAAATAAGCAGGACGGCAGGATGGACTACACTGGAATGCTTATTTTGTTTTTAGGAACCTTACTCATTATTTTATTTATGATGACATTTCAGGTCGGCTTTGCAGTTGGAGGACTTTTGTTTGTTTTGCTCTATGTTGCATTTGCTTTGCATAAGAAGGAGAATGCTTTTTTACCGCTTCATTTGTTTCGTAACCTCGATTTTGCAAAAGTAACGGTGGCAGGTGGCATATTGCTTGGCAGTGCAGCTGCATACTTGTCTTTAATCCCCTATATGATGAGGGCTGTGCATCAATTAAGCACAGTAGCTATTGGTAGTGCAGTATTGTTTCCTGGGGCGCTAAGTGTAATTTTATTTGGAGCCATAAGCGGATTTGTTGCTGACCGTAAAGGCAGTAAGTTTACAGCGAGTATCGGTTGTCTATTGCTTATACTTTCCTTTTTAGCGACAGCAATTGGAGCTGAGGGTAGTGTATGGGGGATAACAGTTTTTGTTATTCTGATGTTTGCAGGTCTGTCTTTTGTGAAAACATCCGTTTCTGTGAGAGCAGCAGCTGTATTACGGGAGTCGGAAGCAGGGGCTGGAATGGGATTTTTGCAATTTTTTTGTTTTTTGGCAGAAGGAGCAGGTATCGCATTAACTGGAGGGTTGTTATCCCAGAGTTGGATGAAATCTGGTTGGGGGATAATAGAAAGTTATGCGTCTAGTGATTTTGTGGTATATGGACATTTGCTGTTCATTTTGGTGCTGACGGTATCAACAGTTGGGTTTATTTATATAACACTGCGAAAATGCGATTAGTTTAACTTCTGCAACGATGGAGCAGAGGCAGAATAGCCTAGTCTCGAAGAAAGGCTGAACGGAAAACATGATGTTTTCTGTTCAGCCTATTTGTTATTGGTTTGGAAGGAGAAGAGAAATTCAATAAAAGGTATGAATACAACAGCGGTCGGAAGTCCATTATTGTTTGTAGTGGCGATTTAATTTTGCAGCAGTTAAACTGTTTATTCACAGTTAATCGACAGTTTTGCCAATGTAAAAGGAGATATTTGCGGAATATACTAGTTGCTTGTTAATGTACTAAGGCTTGTGAATGTACTGGTGGTTTGTTATGGTGCTGATCGCTTGTTATTGAGCGAACATGAGTTTAATATGGAAGACATAGAAACGAAATAGTTGAGGGATGCTGCTGTGTAAGGGAGAAGAAGGATGAGATGAGAGAAGCAAGGACGGTTTATTTGCAGAAGGTGAAAAATGAAAATGCTTCGCATATTTTGCATCATATATGGGAGCTTGAAGCCGTTTCTCGCATTGAGCTTGTGGAGAGGACAGGGCTTACTTCAGGTACGATTACTAATTTGACACAGTCATTGATAGGAATGCGGATAATAAAAGAGTCGGAGGCAGTTTCTGATTCGGTTGGACGTAAAAGAGTGAATTTGCGTTTTGACGGCAGCCACTATGCGATTATAGGTATTTTCATTGCACGTGATGTGCTTAGTGCCATCATGTGTGATTGGATGGGGCAGCCGCTTGCCCAGGTGGAGCATGATATAGCGGGAATGAGCAACCCAGAGCAAATTATTGAGCGAATTGAGCCATTTGTACAGAATATGCTTCTGCTTGCCAGCGAACAAAAAAGAACAGTCGTTGGTATTGGGCTTAGTATACCTGGACCGATGGATATCACAAAAGGAAAGCTGTTGAATCCTCCTAATTTCCCGGGATGGCAGGGATTTCCGATTCAATCTGTATTAGAGGGGAAGTTTGGAATTCGTGTTTATATGGAGGATGATGCGCGCACATCGGCATTAGCGGAGCGCTGGTATGGTATTGGGCGAACCGGGCGTGATTTGGTGTATGTAACGCTAGGCAGCGGAATCGGCAGTGGAATTATTCAAAATGGCAAGGTGTTGCGTGGAACAAACGGTTTATTGGGACAAGTAGGCCAGATGAGTATGCGACTTGCTGACAACAATAGGGATGCTGGAACGGATAGCGCTGTTTGTGAGAAAAACAGGCAGGGAATCGGGTCGCCGAATTATGGGTGCTGGGAGGACCTGTCCTCCTTCAAAGGGATTTTGATGCGCTGGGGCAAACAGGGCAGCTTTGAGGACTTCATCGCTGAGGTTAATCGACAGGAGCCGTATGCAGCAAGTGTGATGCAAGAGACGGTTCGCATGCTGGAGGCAGCCATTATTACGATGTTTAATATGTATGATCCGGAAGTAATTGTGCTTGGCGGCAAGCTGTACCCGTATTTTGCTCCTTATATGGAGCAAGCGGCAGCTAATATTCGCTCACGAGTCTATGATTTTGTGCAGGACAGAGTCTTTATTGAAGCAGCTACATTTGGGCATTTGCAGGAGCTGATGGGTGCTGTTGCTCTTGTATTTGGAAAAGTGATGAATGATCCAATGCTGCTTAATGAACGGGCATAGTCTTATCGAAATGAAAAAAAGTATAAGGGAGTGCATGTCGTTGGAAAATACAGTGTGCTTCTTTATACTTTTTTTGTGCTGAAAACGCATACCTCTCTATAAAATAAAGCAGGAGCATAAAGGGGCTATGGCGAATAAATTCGAATGTCTTTCATATTAGAAAGGGGAGGATGAAATGCGCAGCAAATATATAAACTCGCCAATGATGTATGCATTCGGCATGCTGGCAATGATGATTCCTAGTCAGGCATTCAGCTCATTCTATATTTTCTATTATTCGGATAAACTTGGTATGTCATTCGCACTCGTCACAATTGCACGGACGGTATATTTGATATGGGATGCGGTTAATCAGCCGCTCTTTGGTTATTATTCAGATCGCACGAATACGAAGTATGGACGCAGAAAGCCGTGGCTGTATGTTGCAATTCCACTTTTTATGCTCACCTATATTATGGTTTTCTCGCCGCCGCAAGGGATGACAGAATATGGTTTATTTACTTGGTTTTTAGTAGCACTTATTCTATATGAAGCGGTAGCTACAATCATTTGGGTCAATTATGGAGCGTTGCTTCCTGAGCTGTATAAAGGAGATGCGGCACGGACAAAAGCTTCCGCTGTACAGCAAGGCTATCAAATTGTAGCAATTTTGATTGGAACAGCTGTATCGCCTTTTATATATGATGCTTGGGGCTTTGGTTGGATGGCGATTGTGTACTCGGTCATTTTTGCCATATTGATGCTTGTATTCCTGCGTAATATTGAAGAGGATAAAGAAGCGGCGAAGCTTCCGCAGCTCGGCTTTAAGGAAGCATTTCGCGCTACTTTGCAAAATAAAATGTTTTGGATTTTTAATGTTGCCAATTCGTTTGCCCAGACGGTAAACGGACTTTTAAGCTCGACCATTCCGTTTTATGCCAAATATGTGCTCCGCGTACCCGATGCGCAGGTGACGATTTTGATGGCATCGGTGTTTGTGTCGGTTATTCCGCTTGTGTTTGTATGGTATTGGCTTATTCGCAAGATGGACCCCGTGAAAGGCTGGAGACTGTCATTGCTTGCTTATGCCTTGTCAGTCATTCCTCTCTGGTTTGGCAGCAACTTGTTATCAGGAATTATCGCAGGCATATTCGCAGGTTTCGGTTTGGCGGGATTTCTTGTTACGCCGCCTGTCGTTACTGGTATTATTATTGATGAAGATTACTTGCAGATGGGCAGTCGCAGAGAAGGAATTTATACAGCAGTTGCAGGATTTATTACCCGGTCAAGCGGGCTGATTGCTGCAGTTGCGTTTTTTATAGTCGGCATGATATTTGGTTATGAGAATGGGGATAATCCTGGCCCCGATCCGGAATCTACGTTCCGTTACTTAATTAGCATCGTACCGCTTGGTTTATTGTTAATCTCTTTTGTTATTTCTTTATTTGTCAAAATAAACAGGGCAGAAAATGTAAATCAATAATAGCTGCAGGCTATAAATCGATTGATTTGTATCGCCAGCAGAAGAAATAATAATAGATAGCCGCCCGCTTTTTTTTGCGGGCGGCTATTGTTTTTGGTAAGGTATTCATAGCTGTGATGAAATATGAGCTTAAAAATGGAAATAATGAACTTTAACGAATCTTAACATTCGGTTGATATACTACAAGCATCAAGGGTGGATGTGCAAGTATTTTAAGGAGGTTTCAGAGCATTGAAGGGTTGGCGTACAGGAATTGTTTTGGCTGTTTTGGCAGCGCTGGTTGTATGGGGAGTGTATGATATTCAAGGCAAAAAGAAAAAAGAACAGCGGCTTGTTCAGGAACAGCTTGAGAAACAAAGACAGTTTAATGAGGAAAAGGAAGCTGCAAGAAAGCAGTTAGAGAAAGAAAGGGAAGAGAAGAAAAAGGCTGGGCTTTCTGACGGCGAGGGAACGGCGGCAGAGCGTGAATTGTCGGATGGGGATGAAGAGGTTGAATTTATTATGCCGTCAGTTGGTTTGAATCAGGGAGATTTGGCGCCTGATTTTACTCTAATGACACTGGATGGTGAGGAAACAACTCTATCTGATCATAAAGGGAAGAAAATTATACTCAATATATGGGCATCGTGGTGTCCGCCTTGCAAAGCGGAAATGCCGGATATGCAACGCTTTTATGAGGAATATGGCGGCAAAGACAGCGATTTTGAAATTTTGGCTGTAAATTTGACCGCTTCGGAGAAGAAGTTGGAGGATGTGCAAAACTTTGCCGAGGAGTATAATATTACGTTTCCAATATTGCTGGATGATGAGGAAGAGGTAGCTTATCGATATCAGGTTTCAAGCATACCGTCTACATTTATTTTGAATGAGAATGGCGAAGTCGATATTCGCTTTATAGGGCCGATGAATTTTGAAATGATGGAGCGCATGCTAGAAATTAATTAATTACAGAGCGTAAGGATGAACTTAAGGAAACGGAGTACAGCATATGCCGTTCAGGGGAAAAACGATACTGATTGTTGAGGATGAAATCAAAATAAGACAGCTTGTCAAAATTTATTTGGAGCAAGCGGGGTTTGAAGTATGGGATACGGGAGATGGTCTTGAGGCGCAGCGTGTTTTTGAGGAGCTTGACCCATGCTTTGTTATATTGGATCTGATGCTTCCCGGGTTAAGCGGCGAGGAGCTTTGCAACTGGATCAGGCAGGAGATGCGCAGCGATGTGCCAGTTATTATGCTGACCGCCAAGGCTGCTGAGGATGAACGGATTTATGGGCTTCGCATAGGTGCTGATGATTATATAACGAAGCCGTTCAGTCCGCAGGAGTTGGTGGTGCGAGTGGAAACTGTCCTCCGGCGGACAGCGCACAGATGCAGTAAAATAAGCTATCGCGGTATAACTGTTAAGCCGTTAAGAGGAGAAGCCAAGTTTAATGGCAGCTTGCTTCCGCTTACGTTGCATGAGTTCCGGCTGCTTTACTATTTGATGCAGCATCCTAATCAAATTGTAACAAGAGAGCAAATTTTGGAGGAGCTGTATCCAAATGATGAGAAGGTCGTTATTGAGCGAACAGTGGATGTGCATGTAAGCAAGCTTCGGGAAAAAATTAAAATGCTGGATGGAACGCCGGAATTAATCGAAACAGTAAGAGGAATGGGGTATCGGTTTGCAGCATTCTAGCAAAAGGGGCTGGAACTGGAAAAGTTCTGTTTCATTTATTCTAGGCAGCATTGTGAATAAGCTGCTGCTAATTAATTTAATAGTTATCGCAATTGTGATTTGGCTGGTCGGCGTTTCGGTCAAGGACTTTGCTTGTTTACTGGTTGGACAGTATGACTATATCGGTGCGGAGAAACAAAGTATTTTTAATAACACTATGCAATATTATTTGATAAGAGCTAGTATTATTGCGGTTGGTGTGGCGTTTTTAATCTATTATTTGTTGATGAAAAGAGTGTTGCGTCCAATTCACCAGTTAACGAAATCTGCCAAACAGTTGGCGATCGGGGAATATCCAGAGCCGCTGCCAGCTTCTGTGCTGGATGAGGCTGGGCAACTTAGTGTACATTTTAATCAACTGACAGATTCGCTGAAGCGCTCAGAGCAGAGCCGCAAACAATTGCTTGCGGATTTGTCTCATGAAATACGTACACCATTGAGCAATCTAAACGGATATTTGGAAGCATTAAGCAATGGCGTGTTGCAAGGAAGTCCTGAACTATATCAATCATTGCATGAAGAATCCAAGCATCTGACCAGGCTGGTTGAGCAGATGGAGCAGTTGTCTCGCTGGGAACAAAAACAGCAAAAGCAGTATAAGCCAATGGGAAAGACAGATATGGCTGAATTAATCGACGCTTGCTGCAAAGGTTTCGAGCTGGAGATGAAGCAAAAAGGGCTGGAGTGCTGCATTGATGCTGCAAGTTGCTTGGTGGAAATAGATGCTACAGGTATTAAGCAAGCACTGAACAATTTAATTCAAAATGCGGTTCGCTACAACACTAGTGATTGGATTCAAATAAGGGGGGGAATTGTTTGGGAGACCATGTCCGATAATGCAGGGAAGCAGCCGTATTATTTGGTTGAGGCAGCAAACGAAGGGCAGCATATTCCAGACAGCAAGATCCCATATATATTTGATCGGATGGTTCGCAGTGATGAGGCCCGCCAAAGAGAAGCGGGAGGGGCAGGGCTTGGTCTTTCCATTTTGAAAGAAATTGTAAGGGCACATGATGGAGACTGTGGGTTAGAGGTGCTAGCGAGCGAAAAGCTATACACATTCTGGTTCAAGCTTCCGCTGACAAAATAAAGATGTAAATAAAAAAAGCAAGGAGATTACGATGGAGAATGCAACAGTAATTGTCGCTTTATTTGCCGGTATACTATCATTTTTGTCACCGTGCGTATTTCCGCTTTTACCTGCGTATGTTTCACATTTGACCGGAACGATTGTAGCGGATAATAAAATTGCGGCAGAAAAAAAGCTGCTCATTGTACGTTCGTTGTTTTTTATTGCCGGCTTTGGTCTGATTTTTACAGCAATGGGGGCATCGGCAAGCTTTATCGGTCAGTTTTTTGTAGGAAACAGAGAGTGGATAGAGAAAATCAGCGGACTTCTGATTATTATATTTGGATTGCAGATGGCAGGTCTTCTCTCACTCAAGTTTCTTATGTTTGATAAAAAATTTATCCAGACAGAGAACAAGAAGGCAGGCAATATCAGCTCGTTTATTTTGGGATTGGCATTCGGATCAGGCTGGACGCCATGTGTCGGTTTGGCATTGTCCTCAATTTTATTGCTTGCCGGCTCTGCAGAAACGTTATACAGTGGAATGTGGTTATTGTTTGTTTATTCGGTAGGATTAGGAATACCATTTTTAATTATTTCGGTAGCGTTGACCTATTCTTTGTCTATACTAAGAAAAATTAATCGCTTTCTTCCGCTATTATCCAAAATCAATGGCTGGATTTTAGTTGGAATGGGACTACTCGTATTCTCTGGTCAGCTGCAGAAGATTAGTGCTTGGCTAGCGCAATACTCATTGTTTGATATTTAATTCAGTCTACAAAAAAGGAGCTGCAAAGCATGACCAAAACAGTAGCATCAATCATGCTGTTCACTCTAAGCGCATGTCCGATGGGCAGATCGATGGGAATGGTAATGAATGAAATTCAGGTGCGTTACGAACGTATTCATATTGAAATTGTATATGTGGAACTGCAACCAGAGGAAGCAAACAAATATAGAATTAAATCCAATCCAACAACGCTATTTCTGAATGAGCATCAGGAAGAGCTTTACCGCGTAGAAGGATTTGCGGAGACAGAAGTTATTGAAACCTATATTGAGCAATTAAATGAAGGGATGCTTATGACAGCAGAAAGACTTGCTGAGAATGAAGCATCTGAAGAAGAATATACGATCTACTTGCGTCAAAATGAGAAATGGGTGGCTGTCAAACAAGTATATGCCAATTACACCTCGATAAAAGCTCCAAGAATTCATGCCATACTTGCTTTGTTAACAGCTGAAGGATCTGATCAGGAACGGACTGCAAATGTGTTTCCAAAGCATTCGCAGCTTGTAAAGCTGTCATTTTTGGATCAGACCGCTCAGGTTGAACTTGATTTGCCCAATGCCCGCGATATTGGTATCCAGCAGCTTGAATTAATGAGAGAGGCATTGCAGCTTACACTGGAGACGTTTGAGGTTAAAAATGTAGAATTGATTCTGGATCGAAAAGATACAGAATAAGTGCTCTTGTTTGCAAAAAGTCTATAAAAAAAGTCTTTGGTATAGCGCCAAAGGCTTTTTTTGCAATAACTTCGTTCTTTATGTGCTGACAATGGTATAATGAAGGGTAACGAGAAAAATAGAATTAAACTAACATGTAAAGAAGTGATTGCAACATGTCGGGATCAGATGTGGCGCTCCAGAGCAAAAAGGAAAGGTTTTTGAATAAGCATTTGACTGGTCATACAATGGACTATAAGCAGGTTTTTGCCATTCTCATTCCTGTTTTTGTGGATCAGGCCTTTATTGTTATAATGGCACTGTTGAATACAGTGATGGTCAGCTCCTCAGGGGTAGCTGCAATTAGCGCAGTAAGCATGGTTGATTCAGTCAATATGTTTATTATTGGTTTGTTTGTTGCTGCAGCAACTGGAGGAACTGTAATTGTAGCTCAGTACAAGGGAAGCGGCAATGCCGAGATGGTATCCAAGGCAGCGGCTCAATCTATATCGTTTGTAGCGGTCATTTCTATTATAATTAGTGCAGTAGTTATTATATTTCATAATTTTACTTTGCAAATGTTGTTCGGCAAGGCGGAGGCGGAGGTATTTGCCAACGCCAAAATTTACTTGGTCGGAATTTGTATATCATACCCGTTTTTTGCTGTATATCAGGCAATTGTCGGTGCGTTGCGCGGGGTAGCCGAAACGAGAGCCAGCTTAATGCTGTCTGTCGTGATGAACTTGACGGCGGTTATATTCAATTTTATATTTATTATCGGATGTGGGCTTGGTGTGTTGGGGCTTGCAATTTCTATGGTGGCTGCAAGAGTAATTGGTCTTGCAGTTTCCTTTATTTATTTGCTTAAATTTAATCAGACGCTTCGCTTTAAATTTAAGCATGCAATGAAGGCAAATTGGGAGCTTTTGCGCAAAATATTATATATCGGTATTCCGTTTGCGGCGGAGCAGTTATTTTTTAATGGTGGAAAATTGCTCACGCAAACCTTTATCGTACATCTTGGAACGCTGGCTTTAACAGCGAATGCGATTGGCAATTCGTTTGCAATGCTTTATCAGATAGGCGGGATGGCACTTAGTATCGGAATTGTAACAGTGGTCGGACAGAGCATCGGCAATAAACATGTTGATGATGCGAGAAAGTTTATCAAATCCTTTATGTGGCTGGCTGTTATCGTCTTTATTATTGCCACCGCGATTATTTTGCCGCTGTATCCGATACTCATCAAGTTTTACTCGTTGCCAGAGCAATTAGTGCCGGAAGTATTCAAACTTGTTTTACTGATTACTGTTGCGCAGCCAATCTTATGGACGATCAGCTTTATTTTGCCGTCTGCTCTGCGATCTGCCGGCGATTCCAAATATACTTCTATCGTATCTTTATTATCCATGTGGCTGTTCCGCATATTGCTTGGATACTTGCTTGGTATAGTGTGGGGATTTGGGCTAATGGGCATTTGGGTAGCGATGGTGCTGGAATGGGCAGTAAGGGGGATTTTCTTCCTGTGGCGATTTAAAGGGGACAAATGGTATAAGCATAAATTGATTTAGCTTTGCTATATAAGCATGATAAAGAAGGGAGCAAGTTGGATTGACACTGCAGCAGTTAAAGTATGTTCTTGAAATAACCAAGCGCGGCTCAATGAATGAAGCAGCCAAGCGGCTGTTTATTTCACAACCAAGCTTGTCCAATGCGGTGAAAGAGCTTGAAATTGAACTTGGTCTTACGATTTTTGAAAGAACGAATAAAGGAATTACGCTAACGAAGGAAGGGGTGGAATTTCTCAGCTATGCGCGACAGGTTGTTGAGCAGGCGGAATTATTGGAGAACAGATACTTCAACGCTGTTCCGTCCAAGCAGCATTTCTCCGTATCTACTCAACATTATGCGTTTGCTGTCAATGCCTTCGTTAAGCTGATACGTGAGCATGGACAACAAGAGTATGAGCTGGCTTTGAGAGAAACCAAAACATATGAAATTATTGAAGATGTCAAAACGATGCGCAGTGAAATTGGCATACTCTTCTTGAATGACTTTAATAGAAAAGTAATTACAAAGCTTCTGAAAGAAGCGAATCTAATATTTACAAGTCTGTTTGTAGCAGAGCCGCATATTTTTATAAGCGCTCAAAATCCGCTGGCCAAGCAAAAAAGCGTCACAATTGAACAATTGGAACAATACCCGTATCTTTCTTTTGAACAAGGAGAGTTTAATTCATTTTATTTCTCCGAGGAAATATTGAGTACAGTCACTAGACCAAAGAGTATTCGGGTAACTGACCGTGCAACGCTGTTTAATTTATTGATTGGCTTGAATGGGTATACCATTTCAACTGGTGTATTGAGTAAGGATTTGAATGGGAATGATATTATTCCGGTACCACTGGAAATTGAGGACAAAATCGATGTAGGCTGGATCGCCCATAAAAACGTAGCATTGTCACGGCTTGCTGATGCTTATGTTGAGGCGCTGCATGAGAGTATACGTTAGATAATCTGAAATTGAGCATACATTAAAGGCGGAGTAACTAATAATTAGGCTCTCGCAGCCTTCCAATCACAGTTTTTACAAACTACCGTGCATCCGTTAACCCTTTGATAACATACGACAACTAGAATGGGATTAAATAATGTTGTTGCAAAGGAGTAGATAATATGCACCGCTTGAATACAAGTTCAATGCTTGGGAAGGCTGCTGTGTTGGCAGCAGCATATGCAATGTTGCTCGTTATTTTTATTATAGATGGATTTAATTGATCTTAGCTCAGTAGTTTACTTGAAGATTGATAGTCTGAGGTGGCTGAATTGTTTTGGAAATTCCCAATAACCTTGTGAAATATCTTCAAAATAATGAAGATATTTCTTTTATGGGATTGAAAGGAGTAATTATCCAATATATAATAATGATATGAAATAAATATCCAGATGAAATGAAAAGATGCCCTTAAGTGGGGGAATAGACACTACCTAAATAAACAGGAGGGATAGTCAATGGTACAGGCCATTTATTTGCCGCTGGATGAGCGGCCATGCAATTATGATTTTCCTAAGCAACTGGCAAGAATGACGAATATATGGTTAAAGCTGCCGCCACGCAGCTATTTGGGGGACAAGAAAACGGCAGCCAATGCTCAATATGTTATGGAATGGTTGAAAACTGAGGTGACGGGTTGCAGTCATGCGTTGATTAGTATAGATATGCTTCTATACGGAGGAATCGTGCCATCAAGATTGCATTCGCTTACAATAGAAGAATTGGAAAAAAGAATAAATATACTTATTCAATTAAAGAGAGATAACCCCGAATTGTTGCTATATTCATTTCATCTTATTACAAGAGCTCCGGCATATTCCAGTAGTGAAGAGGAGCCGGATTATTATGCAGATTATGGAGTGGAACTAAATCAATACGGTGTTTTTTTGGATAAACAGGCAAGAGGAGTGTTGACAAACGAGGAAGAAGAGAAGTTTGTTAATTTACAGAATACTATTCCGCAATCCGTATTTGCGGATTTTTACAACCGCAGAAAAATAAATCAAACTATGAATCAGTACTCTTTGAAGCTTGTTGAAGAGGGGATTATTGACTATTTGGTCATTCCTTTGGATGATAATGCTCAGTATGGTTATACGGCGATGGAGCAGAAGCAGCTTGTAAAACAAATACAAGAGCGTCGTTTGTTAAATAAAGTAATCATTTATCCGGGAGCAGACGAAATAGGCTGTACGATGTTTAGCAAGCTCTTTTGTGAAGTAAATCATTATCATCCGCTTGTTCATACCAGATACTCTTCATCAGCTGGGCGATCGATTATACCGAAATATGAGGATCGTACTTTAAATGAAAGTATCAAATACCATATTACAGCAGCAGGGGCTTATCTCTCTTCTGATTTTGAAGAGCCGGATATTTGCTTGATGGTTCACTCGCCTGCAGTAGGCGGTTATTTGATGGGAGAGACGATGGATGACTCTGATGATAAGCATCATACCTATTACTCTGAAGTAAATATACATGAGTTTGCTGGAGCAATTGAGCGATTTGCTGCCCAGGGGAGAACAGTAGCGCTAGGTGATGTTGCTTATTGCAACGGCGGCGATCATGTGCTTATGCAACTGCTAGCGCAGACAGGTCGGCTGGAGTCGCTTGATTGCTATGCGGCATGGAATACATCAGGCAATTCGTTAGGAACAGTTATTGCGCATGCAGTCATATGTTCATACTTAAAGCGGCACTATACACCACAAGATGAACTGAGTATGCTGAGTAAAGCTTTTTTATATTATCGGTTAATCGAAGATTGGGGATATCAAGCGTTGGTAAGACAAGAGATAACAGATCAGGACCTGCCTG
Source organism: Paenibacillus nanensis (assembly GCA_040396195.1). Taxonomy (GTDB): domain Bacteria; phylum Bacillota; class Bacilli; order Paenibacillales; family Paenibacillaceae; genus Pristimantibacillus; species Pristimantibacillus nanensis_A. The sequence continues at coordinate 274,556 of JBEBPB010000002.1, read as the reverse complement.
CTTGGGAAGCTTCTTATTTTGAGTTGGCGCATGTTCAAGATAAAGTGGAGAAACGAATTGAAGAGAAGCTGAGACAATTTATTGAAGAGTATATGCCAAAACAGGCGGAGCTTACAGTTAGTCATTTGTCGTTGCCGTGGAGAAGAATGTTTGAAATCGGCTTTCAATTGCAACTGAGATCAACAAGATAAACGAAGGAATCATAGGCTGGAGACAAAGTCATCTATTTGGGAATAATTCTCCAAAATAATTTAAATTAAAGGAATTATTATTTACAATATTTCTTAATAGATGTATAATCATTCCAGAAACAATAAATTTTTAAAGGGGAGTAATGAAGATGAAAAAGAACTTAATGTTGTCTTTTTTACTAGCTATTTTGTTAACGTTTTCGGTAAGCGCTTGCAGTGGTGGCAATAAACCAAATAGCTCAACCAAACCTCAAGAGCAAGGGGAAGAGGCAAGCGAATCGCCGGATCAGCCGTCTGAAAAGCCAAAGGATAGGTCGGTGGTAGACTTTTGGTACTTATGGGGCGGAGTTGAAGGGGAGTATGTAGAAGAGCTTATTGCTGAGTTTAACGCAGGGCAAGACGAGTTCGAGGTTAAGGGACTATCTGTTCCAGATATGCAGAAAATTATTGTTGCGATTTCAAGTGGTGAAGGTCCTGATATTACAGACAACTTCAGTAATAACACCGCCTCTTATGTAGAGAAGGGGATGTTGCTGGCGCTAGATGATTATATTGCTCGCGACAATTATGATATTTCTGATTTTGTTCCTGCTGCTTTGGATGGCGGAAAATACAAAGATAAATTATATGCACTGCCAATCAATGTAAACTTTAATATGATGTTCTACAACAAGGAGCTTTTGAGCAAGGCTGGCTACAGCGAGCCGCCTAAAACAGAGAAAGAATTGTTGGAGTATGCAGGAAAGCTTACCGAGATGAACAGTGACGGAACGATGAAGGTACAAGGCTTCCCTGACTTTCCAAACGTCTACTATACGAACAGTATGGCTTACGCTCTTGGCGGAAACTTTATTTCCGCAGATGGAACGGAGCTGACACCTGATAATGTTGGATTGAAAAATGCAATTGAGCTTATGCAGCAGTATCGCAATCAATTTGGAATAGACGCAGTTATTAAATTCAATGCATCTGCCAAATATTTGGATGCAACTGATCCGTTTATTCAAGGGAATCAAGCGATACGCTTCGATGGTCCCTGGTTTGGACATACGATCAAAAATGTTTTGAAGAAGGATATTGATTATGGCGTTGCTCCTTACCCTGCGCCTGAAGGTCAGCCGGGACTGGCTGGCGGCGGTGAGGTGAGTGCTTCAACGTTCTTTATTCCTAGCAACGCCAAAAACAAAGATGGCGCGTGGGCATTCATGAGCTGGCTGATGTCAAAAGAAAATATGATTAAATTTAACGATAAGTTTGCAAACCTGCCTGCAAGAACATCCGCTTACGATGCTCCAGAGCTGCAAGATATTCCTGATTTCCAATCATTTGCAGAAGCAGCAAAGAGCCCGAACTTGAAATCCTTCCCGTCATTTGGCGAGCAGGGGACTTACGGAAAGTTAATTACTGATGAATTTGAATTGGCGGTTAACGGGAAAAAGACAGCAGATGAGGCTTTGAAGACGTTGAAGGAGAAATCAGCAGGATTGCTGAAATAGCATAAAAATGCTTCGTGCCGTTTTATAAAATCACTATAAAGCGGCACGCTTGTCATGAAGGATAGATGAAGTGAAAGAAGAAGGGAATTCAGGGGGAAGGACAATGAGGAAGAAGACTTGGATAGGACTAGCATTTGCCAGTCCATGGTTGTTAGGCTTTCTTATTTTTACGTTATACCCGCTTTTGGCTTCGTTCTATTACAGCTTTACCAGCTTCAATATATTTCAGGCTCCGGAATTTGTCGGTATGGATAATTTTAAAGAGCTGCTGAAAGAAGATTTGTTCTGGAAAAGTGTTCAGAATACTTTATATTTGACTGTAATCAGCACGCCGATCAACTTATTTTTTTCTTTGTTACTAGCGCTGCTGCTAAATAATAAAATACGAGGTTTGTCCATATACCGTACCGTATATTACATTCCAACCATTGTCCCGTTAGCGGCAACCTCTCTGCTTTGGATGTGGATATTAAATCCGCAGTATGGATTGCTTAATGATTTGCTTGGCATTCTCGGCTTGCCTGGACCAAACTGGCTGGCAGACCCAGGACTTAGCAAGGTTTCACTTATTTTCATGGGACTGTGGGCATCAGGCAACGTGATGATTATATTTCTTGCCTCCTTGCAAGAGGTGCCGCAATCGCTTTATGAATCTGCAGCAATTGATGGTGCAAACAAATGGAGACAATTTTGGAGTATTACAGTTCCGACAATTTCACCGATTATTTTGTTCCAATTGATTATGCAGGTTATTAATAATTTGCAATATTTCACCCAGGCTTATTTCGTTGTTTCCAGCAGCGCTTTGAATACACCCGGCAGTGGCGGACCTGAAAATTCCTTGCTGATGTATGCAATGTATTTGTATCATAATGCCTTTATCTATTTGAAAATGGGGAAAGCCTCGGCGATGGCATGGATGTTGTTTATTATTGCGGCCGTAATGACATGGCTCATCTTCCGTTCATCAAAAAAATGGGTTACTTACGGAGGGGAGTAGCATGAGTTTTAAACTTATAAAAAACAAGCTTCCGATTCATTTGATTCTTGTTGTTTTCGGGATTGCCTTTTTGGCTCCCTTTGCCTGGATGCTGTTGACCTCAGTCAAATCATTGGAGGAGATTTCCAAGTTTCCGATTACCATATGGCCGGAAGTTTTTAAATGGGGCAATTACAAAGATGTTTTTGAGATTATTCCGTTTGCGCGCTATTTTATAAATACATTGCTTGTTACTGTTGCTAGTGTGATCGGGCAATTGGTTGCGGCTCCGCTAGTCGCTTATTCCATCACCAAAATTGAATGGAGTGGAAGGGTGTGGATATTTCCTATCGTGATTGCTACGATGCTGCTTCCATTTCAAGTAACCATGATCCCTATCTATTTGATTTTCAAAGATCTAGGCTTGACCGGCACATATTGGCCGCTCATTATTCCTACTTTTACAGGAGCGCCGCTTTATATCTTTTTGCTTCGCCAATTCTTTATGTCTATTCCAGATGCAATTATTCAAGCAGCGCGTATTGATGGAGCTTCCGAAGGGCGAATTTATGTCACGATGATACTGCCGCTTTGCCGACCTGCCCTGGCTGCTGTAGCTATTTTTACGTTTCTGTATACATGGTCTGATTTTATGGGACCACTTTTATATTTGAGCAAGGCAGATAAGTATACACTAACGCTCGGGTTGCAGGCTTTTTTGGCGGAGCACTATACAGAATGGGGGCTGCTGATGGCTGCCTCGGCATTGTTTACACTGCCTCTTATTATTATGTTTTTTATGGCGCAGAAGCAGTTTATTGAAGGTATTTCACTAACAGGCATCAAGGGCTAGTCCTCTTCTATAGTTAAAGTTTGATCAAGATCCATACTTTATGAAAAAAAGGAGCGATCTGTATGAACAACACTTTAGCAAGCAAACGACATGGCAAAAGAGGTTTTAAAGTGTTTTACTGGCTAGTGGCAGCACTGCTTGTGCTGCCGTTTGCTGTACCGCAAGCGACTATTGCCTATGCGTTATCAGGCGCAAACGTATTGGCAGGGAAAGCTTATACTGCTACGATTCCGGCAAATGCTTCCTATCCTGACACAGGAGCGACAAAGCTGACCGATGGCAACAAAGGCGGATCACTGCTTGCCGATCCGGCCTGGCAAGGCAGATTTCATGTTTCTGAATACGCCTTTACCGCAGATTTGGGCAGCAGCTTTTCGATCGATCGTTTTTCTAGCGGGTTTTACAAATATTCAGGAGCTGCCGTGATCACGCCGCAAGCAGTGACATACAGCTATTCAACAGATGGCGTCCACTATACGGATGCCTGCACCTTATCCCAGCAGGGCAGTGGTACGGATACATCGAGAGTTGAGTATAGCTGTTCGCTGGCTTCAGCAATTACAGCTCGCTATATTAAACTGACGATTGAAAGTGCTCCGAATACATGGTCGCTTATTGATGAATGGGAAGCGTTTGGTATAGCTGCGGATGATGGAGAGGGACCAGGAGAGGGAGAGCCGGGACAATCAAATCCGGCGGAGATCATACTGAACGGGACCTTCCTGCAGCCTGAGCTTGGTGAGACATGGAGCAGCAGTCAGTGGGAGAATGAATTTACCTATATGCAGGACATTGGGATGGATCATCTTATTTTGCAATGGTCAGCTAATACACAGTATGACACAGCCGTTTATCCCAGCGGAGTACCAGGGCTTGTGCAGCATACTAGCCAGGATATTGTAAAGAAAGCGCTGGAAATGGGCGAGCAGTATGACATGGATATTTATATCGGCTTACAGCTCAATCATGAATGGTTTGTCAATTACACGAATGATTATACATGGTTAATGGATGAGGCAAATACGGCTTCGTTGCTGGTAGAGGATCTGTGGCAAAAATATAGTTCATACAGTTCGTTCAAAGGATGGTACTTGAGCTTTGAGGTTGATAATTGGAATTTGCCCAACTCTGTATCATGGCAGCGGATGGCAGACTTCTATAATGAAATTACTGGCACGATCAAAACGGTGACTCCAAATATGCCGATTATGATTTCTCCGTTTTACAATGTGTCAGGAGGACTTGACGCTACGGGCTGGCAATCGATGTGGACATATATATTAAGTCGCACAGATATAGATATATTGGCATTGCAGGACGGATATGGAGCTGGTCATGCAGCAACCAATCAGCTTGCCGCATGGTTTTCGGCAACGAAGCAAGCGATAACCGCTGCAGCAGCAAGTACAGAACTATGGTCGGATACCGAAACATTTACACTGGACTTCAATCCGATGGACTTGCAAATTATGCTGGATAATATGCTTGCTGTAAAGGACTACGTCAGCGCATATACAAGCTTCAGTTTTAATCATTATTTGAGTCCGCAAACGGTTAATCCGCTATACTATACAACTTATAAAAACTATACGGAAAATGGTCTGATGGATAGTCAGAAGCCATCGGTTCCGGGAAATTTAACCGCCACTGCTTTAGGCAGTATGGAGGTTGCGCTTAGCTGGCAACATGCAACCGATGATACTGGGGTTGTAGGCTACCAAATTTACCGTAATAATGAGCTGGTGCATGCGGACTATACCGGAGTAACAAGCTTTTCGGATAAACAGTTAAATCCATCGACAACTTATCAATATGCGATTAAAGCATTTGATGCTGCAGGCAATTTATCTGATTTGTCTGCAATCGCGGCAGTAACAACAGCAAGCGGCAACAATTATACCAGTTTATGGTCAGCTGGAAAGAGCTATACTGCTTCGATGGCAGCGGATACGATGTACCCGGATAGCTCCGGAAATGAATTGACAAACGGGAGTTACGGCTCACTCTCATATAATGATGCTGCATGGCAAGGGCGCAATACCGATCAGCCCTATCATTTTATAGTCGACTTAGGCTCGATCCGCTCCATTAAGGAAGTGAATGCTAATTTCTTGCAAGTGAAGTCAGTTTATATATTGCTGCCGAAACAAGTCAAGTTTTACTTGTCTGACGATAATGTGAGCTTTACTGAGATCGGGACAATAGGCAAGCCGGCGGTAAGCAGCAGTGATCAGCAAAAGCGTTATCGTCTCACTGATCTGAGCGGACTTAGCGGCAGATATGTGAAGGTGGAAGTTATGCCGGCAAGCAGTGCCTGGACCTTTATTGATGAATTAGAGGTGAGAGGCTAGTATGAAAACAAGCTTACGATCTTTTCCAGTTACTATCAGAATATGAACACCTATTCCAGCTATATCGCAAGTGTCATAGCCGTAGCACATATCTCATATGCAGCAGCTGGTACAACCGTTAGCCTGCAAAAAGTTGTTTTTAAGTCGCTTTAGCAACTGCGGCGAGGCTGTCGATTAACTGTGGGCAACTTGGAGTAAACAAAATGCTAGTTCACAGAAAGCAAAAATGGAACTGTAGAAGCGTTAGCGTCCGTCTTTGTATGCAAATTTTCACCCTTATAAGGAGAAAGTCAATAAAAATTTGCATACAACAGCGGTCGGAAGTCCATTTTTGTTTGTAGTGACGATTGAATTTTGCAGCTCTTTGCTTATCCACAGTTAGTCGACATCAGAATTAGAAGGCGTCTATTGTTACAAATAAGCTGATCGGTGCCTATTCCAAAAAAGTTTGAATCTGTGATGGTTTATATCCGCTCACTTCAGCCATTAGCTGGGGTAGTGTTTTGCCCTCCTCGCGAAGCTCGTCGATCAGTACATCGGCTTTAATGCTTCCCTCATGCAGTACGATAGCGCGATCCACTACATTTTCTATTTCATCGACAATATGAGTGGTCATAATGATTGCTTCGTCCTCTTTCATTGAGGAGACCATCAGCTTGAGAAAATCGCGTCTGGTAAACATATCTTTTCCATTAAACGGTTCATCCATAATCGTATATTTGGCTCGCTTGGCAAAGCCGGCGCATATTTCTAGCTTTGATTTTTGTCCGGTGGACATTGTTTTCATTTTTTGATCCTCATCCAGCTTGAAGTATTCCAGCAGCTTGTTGAAATAGTCCAAATCAAAACGTGGAAAAAAATCGCGCAGAAAGGAAGCATACTGCTTGGGTGTCAAATGGGGCAGATAACTGCCTTCCTCAGTAATAAAAGCTAGCTTGTCGTACTGTTCGGTTACTGGCTTTTCGTCAATATGAATATAACCATAGGGGGATCTGGGGTTGCCAAGCCCCATAATCGTTTTGAGCAGGGTTGTTTTACCGCTGCCGTTGGCGCCGACAATGGCGGTAATTTCTCCTTCAGCAATTGATAGTTCCTTAATTGCCAGAGTGATTCTTGAACCGGGATGCCTCTTTTCCACAAACTTGAGTTCAATCATGCTTGCTAGCTCCTTTCTGCAAAGGCTGTATAGACAATTGCGCGAATCTGCGATGCTTGGCTTCATGAAGCGAATAGCCTGATTCTGTGAAGTTGTTCCAGTGAATGCGATCATCATTGATATCTGATTTTAATTCACCCTCGTAAGTTAAGTCGCCGTTATCATACACGGTCAAACGTAGCTTATTATTTTGTCTGAGTTCAATATATTGTGTCGAATAGTCTTCAGTTGTCAGCTCCCTTATGGAAGCCAGAATATAGAGCTTTCTGTCCAAATAACGGGCATTGTAGATGCTATGATTGGTAAATCCGTCAAGCCGTTCTCCTTTTTTCAATAAATCAGTTTCAGTAATATCAATGATATCCGGCTGCTCAGAAGCATTGAGGGTAACAAATAAAAACTTGCTTCCTAGCTGAAAGCTTAGTGTAAGCTGCTGTAATTGATCATCGCGAAACGCGGTATAATCAGGAAAACGGCGATTATTGTAGTAATAATTATGCTCATCCTCTAGAGAACTTTTCATGCGTGATTCAATATAATCAAGCTGCTGCTCGCCAGCAAATGCTCCATCTTCTGTGTAGAACCGGAAAAATAACGTATCATCTTTCATAAGGATCAGCATCAGTTTATTATCGATAGCTTCAAGTCCAAGTACATTGATGCCAGTGTCAGCCTCTGTCGATTCAGTGTTCATTGTAAAAGTGACGATAGGTGGTGATTTTGCTGCTTCTGTCTGGCTGTCCAATCCAAGAAATTCCTCCTCCGCTTGTCTTGCAACATTTAATTTATAAATGCCGTTTTCCCCAGAGAAATCTGATGTGAGAGGCAACGTGAAATAATAATTGTCTCCTATATTGGTTGCGCCGTTCTGCTCGGATAAAGTGAATGAAAGATTACTTGGTGAATGGGGTGACGATCTCGCCGGGATATAAACAGGAACCGTAACAACTGGTCGATAGTAATCTTTTTTCAGTTGGTGGAATACAACATAATGATTAAACGATGCGTTATGCTTCTCTACTGTCACGGCATATTCACCAACCTCTTTAAATGGAAAAAGGATTCCTGTGCGACTTGGGGAAATGGGCTGAAACGATGTGCGAACTTTAGTGGAAGAATAAATTTTGTTATTAATCAAGCTAAAGTTTTTTTGATGATACCCATCATAAATTTGCCCGTTTAATTGAATGGCATCGAGTACATCACTACTGCCTTGCAAGGTGATCAGTTCCATATTCGTTTGTACGCCTTTGTACGAAGCGAAGCCCCATATTCCACCAACAAGCAGAATTGAAATAAGCAGAGAAGGAACAAGTGCATTTGTTTTTATTTTTTGCAACATTAGCTATGAGCTCCTTTCTTTACAATTCGAAGGCTTATTATAACGAGCAGGACAGTCAGAAGCAGCAGGTAGAAGCTGTCATTTATTACTGACTTTTGATCATAATAAAAAGTATTGGAATCGGCAATGTGATTGACTATTCGATACATAAGCAGTCCAGCTACAACGGCGAGCAGCAGCGACCATCGTTTCGTGCTTTGCAGCATAAGCATAATATAATAGATAACCGTAATGGAAAATAGAAACATACTAATAAAGTTCAGTAATTGCAGCCAACCGAAAGGAAACAGCAGGCGAATAAAATCAGAACGGATTAATGATAGAAAGAAGCCGTTATCCATTATATAGCGACCTCCGCTATGGTTGCTTATTTTGCCAAGCATGATGCTGTATCCTACCGCATAGATTGCGAACTGCGCAACGAGCAGCACGAGCATACTAATGGCAAAAGCGCAATATTTGCTCCAATAAATTGCAACTCTATTGACTGGCAAAGTTAGAAAGGTGTATAGGCTTTTACCATTCTGCTTCATTTGACGTATTGTGTGTGCGAATAAGAGCAATAGAAAAATATAGGTAGCCAGAAAAAAGAAAGGTCCGTTAATTTGCACATACAAATCCTCATAGCGCGGATGTACGCTGCTGCTGTAAAGATTGTTGAGACGAAAATATAAGGCTCCCAAAGTGAAGGCAGCCATCGCTGCTACAATAAGCAACAGACCAGGAAATAACTGCCCGTATTCATAGCGAAGCAATCTATAGAATGTTTTCATATCGTTGCACCTCTATTCATTATGACTAGTCCCAAGACCTGCGTTATTCCCGCTCATTCCACTGCTCACGAAGCAATTCTGTAACGCGATCAATTGACAAAGAAACCTCTTTAGCCGATTTAATGAAATCATCGACCAACTGTTTTGTTAATTCTTCTTCAATACTTTTCATAATGGCCTCATTCGTATATACTGTACTGCCTTGTGTGCTGGTCGTATGCACATAACCCTCCTCCTCCATAAGCTTGAATGCTTTTTGCACTGTATTCGGATTTACATTAAGCAATGCAGCCATTTCACGTCTGGAGGGTAATTTATCTCCGTTTTCGGCAAAACCTAAATGAATTTGTCGTTTGACGAAATAGGCGATTTGAATATAGACAGGATCTTTGTTGTTGAATTGAAGATTATGGAAATGAACCACGATTGTCACCTTCCTTGCAGGCGAGCTGCATCCTTTATACCGGACGAGGAATAGCTGGATTTGTTTTGCTGAGCAAGTGCTGCCGGCTGTATTGCCAGTTCCTCAAACCGACGATGACGGCGCTCGTGAAATTCTACCCTAGCTGCATCTTCCTGAATCAACTGAATTTTATCGTCATTCATATTGGTTATTAGTTCACCCTCGTATATTTTTGAATGATTACTATATGCTTGCAGCACCAAGCGAATGGATTTTAATGGGTCAGTCAAATAGACATAGTCAGGTCCATTATCCAAAAAAGTGGATAGTACATAAAGCTTGCCGTCCACAAAGCGTATATCCTGCAAAGTTGCTGAATCGTTTTCCGAATAGGCGAGCTGTTCGCTTTCAGGATGAATTCTCATTACACTTGCGAGATTATCTGGTTGATTATTGTCTATCGTAACAATTAACTTGTCGCCAAAGTTCTCTATGCTGGAAAAGACAAATGAGATTTGTTCATTGTTACGGTATGTGCTGTAATTGGCGTAGTAGGCTTTTGCATTTGAAGCAATAGCTTCTGCAAGCTGCTCACTTGTACTGATTAGTTGTATATTTGGCACAACTGACTTACCTAGAAAAGAGCCGTTGGCAGCAAAGCTGTTAATAATCAACTGATTATTTTGGGTAACAAGCAGCAGCAGCTTATCGCCTGTTGCATCCAATCCTGCTATCGCCAATTGCTCTTCTTGCGGCGCGTCTTTGCCTGGCAATGTAAAGCTTGTAATTGGAAAGGAAACGCTTTGCTGCTCAGATATTCTATCGGTTGCTGCAAAACTGACCTTGTAAATGCCGTTTATACCTTCATGTGTGGTTGATACGGGTACAGTAAAATAGACATCATCGTTGATCGCCGTCAAGCCATAGCTGATTTGATTGAAATAGTTGGCGTAATCCGTAGCTGCTTGGATAGGCAAAGTTATTGTCGCATTCTCAGTAGAACCAGAATAGTAGCCCTGACCATGCAAACGTTGCTTAATGATGGTATATTCAGCAAAATATTGATTTGCATGAATGCTGAATTCCTGCCCTTCAAAACGGTATTGAGTATTACGTGTTGTGCTGCGTGTAAACCTATTTGGGGCAGCCTCCTTGAAGATAACTGTTTCCTGCACTAAATTATTCTCATGCCAGATGAACCCAGCGCTATGATAGCCGTCAACCAACTTGCCAGTAACTGTAATAGGCTTTAATTCTGCTGCGTCACCCCGTCTATGCTGAATAGACAACTCGGAATTTTCCGCTTGTGCAAAAACATTGGAGCAAATGAACCATATTGTATAAACAGCTAGCAGCAACACAGGAATGAATAGATGTTTTTTTATATAAAAGATGAAGGTTCTCCATATCTGAACGTCATTCGATTTCATGCAGCAGCAGCCCCTTTCTTAATGATCCAACTGCTATGAAAAATAAAAAAGAGATTAATGGCAAGTAAAATCAAGCTTGGTTGAATAAGATGCTTTACTTCAAAGCCGTTCGGCATGAAAAGCTGAACAGCCATCATATTGATATAAAAATAGGGGACAAACGGTAAAACAATCAAGCCAGGCTTGATCTTGCTTTGAACAGCAAGTTGAAAATAGTAAAGCCCGCATAATGGCGTAATGATCAAACTTAACCAGGACAGTAGGCGTGGAATGCTGAGCGGTACAAGAAAGCGAATAAAATCAGAGCGAATAAACGAAAGAAAATATCCGTTATGTACGAGCAGCCCTATGTTGCTGTACTGGCTAACGTGGTTTTCATACATACTGTAACCGAGTGAGTAGGTTAGAAGCTGTGCTGCATATAGCAGCAATACACCAATAAAAAAAGCGCTCAGCTTGCTCCAGTAGTGCCATTGTCTTGGGAGAGGCAGTGTGAGAAAGGTATAGATGCTCTTACTGCCGCCGTTGTATGCTGAACGGATAGAATGAGCAAATAATATGAGCAGCAGCACGAATGCGCTTAAAAACAAAAAATGTCCTCCCGTTTGCAAATACAATTTCTCATATGGACGAATTGGAGCATGTGGCGACAATTTGGAAATCGCGCTATTAAGCATAAATATCGTTACAAGTATCATAGCTGAGCAAATAAGCAACAATCTGCCGATGATTACTCCAAACTCATAATTGACTAATTTATATAGTTTCAAGAGATGCTTCATAACAATCCTCCTTGCAATGATAAAGTAATCAGTGCGCTAATCAGGATGCTTACTGTATTACTCGATTAGTACAGTATGGATAAAAAAAGAAATGCTTTATTAACTGTATTATGCAAGTAGTACAGTTAATGTGTCAATCTTTTTTATAAAAAGAAATAAACAGGCTGACAGGAATTTGTAAAAAAAGGTCGAAGATTAATGGGGTATAAGCATTTCATTTTCGTGAATAGGGGATGGAGCAGTGACGAATATACAAATTGAAACAAGGGTGATTAGTTCATTGGAAAAGGTTTTTGCTGATGAACCGTTAAAAGCGAAAGCAATAACGAGCGGTTCTATGCTTGGCAACGAGCTGTATTCCTATCAGATCGCCTATAAAGGCAATCTGCGAGCGAGAAATATGAAAGCGGTTGTAAAGTCTGAATTAGCTCCTTACATTGATGTGCGTATTGTCGGGTTAGTCCCTTCCGAAATGCCTTGTTACGAGGATCATGATGAATTTGTGCTACGAACAACGCCGGGGCTGTTTCCAGACCCGCTTTACTCGACAGAGGGACTGACTGGCGTTGCAACATTATATAACCAATGGCGCTCCTTATGGGTAACGGTGGAACCGCAAGGACTGGCAAAGCCAGGCTTGTACATGATTGAAATCGCGCTTGTTTCGGAAGAGGGAGCAGAGATAACAACCGCTTCATTGGAACTGGAAATTATTGATGCACTGTTGCCTGATCAGACGCTGCTGCATACCGAGTGGATGCATACAGACTGTGTGGCAGTGCTGCATAATACAGAAGTGTTCAGCGATAAGCACTGGGAGCTGATGGACAAATACATTGGCACAGCAGCCAAGCATGGGATCAATTTGTTGCTTACTCCCATATTTACTCCACCGCTTGATACAGAAGTAGGTGGAGAACGTCCTACCGTTCAATTAGTTGACGTAGTATTAACAGGCGATGGTCAATATGATTTTAATTTTGACAAGCTGGACAAATGGTTAAGTATTTGTCGGAAGAATGGGATTACTCATTTGGAGTTTTCGCACTTGTTTACCCAATGGGGAGCAAAACATGCCCCGAAAATTATGGCGACTCAACAGGAAGGACAGCTAGTCAAAATATTTGGTTGGGAAACCGATGCTTCAGGTGAAGCATATACGTCATTTCTAGATCAGTTTTTGCCCAAGCTCATTGCATGGGTTAACAGGAACAGTATGGAAAACAATTGCTTCTTCCATGTTTCTGATGAGCCGCATTTGGAGCACTTGGAATCCTATGAAAAGGCTAGTGCCATTATTAAAAAACATGTACAGGGCTTCCCGATCATTGATGCGCTATCGGACTACTCCTTTTATGAGCGTGGTCTCGTAGAAACTCCGATACCGAGCAACGATCATATGGATTTGTTTCTTGAACATAAGGTTGAGCCATTATGGACGTATTATTGCTGCGTGCAATACAAGGAAGTATCTAATCGTTTTTTCAATATGCCATCCGCTCGCAATCGTATTCTTGGCTTACAGCTATACCGATATAATGCAACCGGCTTCCTTCATTGGGGCTTTAACTTCTGGTTTTCACAATTTTCCAAAGCAGTAATCGATCCATTCGAGGTGACGGATGCTGGTCTTGGTTTTGCATCAGGAGATGCTTATTTGGTTTATCCAGGCAAAGAGGGACCAATTGAATCCATTCGTTTGAAGGTTTTCTATGAAGCATTGCAGGATTTGCGGGCACTTCGTTTGCTGGAGCAGCTTGCTGGAAGAGACTATGTGCTGCAACTGATGCAGGAGCAGCTTAGCGAAGAGGTCACCTTTACAACCTATCCGCGTGGTGCGGATGAGCTGCTTTCATTCAGACAGTATATCAACGAGGAGATCAAAAAAAGAGTTTAATTTTTGAACAAAGTCAAAATGAACAGTTATGCGTAAATTGCCGGCAGCCTGATGAAAACTGGCTCCGGCAGTTTTTGTTATTTACTATCTCTCGGTCGAAAATGTACAAGATAAATGTATCTTATCGAAAAGCTATTTTCATATAAATTGTTGTTTTAGTGACCATACTTATAATAGGTTGCTATAATCGGGGGCACGGAGGCGTATTTTATGTGGTTGGAGATGCCTTGAAGAACGATTTGTCTTCAGATGAACCCGACAAGATTGCGAAATTACTGACAGAAATACGTGAAAGTCGATTTAACAGGGGATTGACTTGTCTTCAAGTAGAGAAAATGCTCATTTCAGCATGTCAAAAATCAAACGATTCAACAGTCGGGATGCTTAGGTGTTCATAATAAAAAAACTTTTACGGGGCTGGAAGCAAGTCTATTAACGTATCCGTCATGTCTTCTGAAATGGTATAGATTGTGCTTGTATCAACCACATGCATTAAAGTGCTTTTCTGTCCTTTTTTACCTAGCCACAAATGAAACCCTTGTTTCTTCCCGCTTGAATAGACCACTTCGAAATCAAATTCTGACAAAGCTATATCTACTTTACCTTCTCTTTTAACAGCATTCGTGATTAAACTTTCAAATATGCTAATGGTTGGTTTTTCTTCAAATACTGCGAAAAAATCTTGGTTTACTGCACCGAATCCACTTGATTTAGACACGCTAACTTTTGTTATTTCTCCATCTTTTTGAGAACTACAACCAAAGAGAGCGATTAACGTTAGTGTTAACGATAAAACAATTAATAATACTTTTCTCATTAACAATAACCTCCAAAATCATATTATTTCTATTATTCAATACAGACGATTTAATCCCTTATAATGTTTCAATATCTATTCGAAAAACAACAAACTTTACGAAAACAGCCTATCAAAAAGAGCAAGTTGACAAAAACAAGTTTAGTATATAAACTAAAAACATATTTTAAAAAATATTAGAAATTATAAGTTTTTAACTTATCCTGTTTCTATATTTCATCGGTAAACGCGTCTGTCCATAGGATGGCGGAGCCGTTTATCCTTGTATGTAATAATGGTCATAAGGTGGGGTTCAATTGAACAAATCCAAATCGAGTATAGAGCATTTTGGGAAATTTCTTTTTCAATTGCAACAATTGGAGAAGAAACCGCTTGTATTTGGCAATGCGGGCAAGCTGACGCCTAGCGAGATTCATATGATTGATGCTATAGGAGCAGATGGCGGTTTATTTATGAGTGCGCTCGCCAAACGACTTGGTGTTACAAAGGGGGCAGCGACACAAATGGCTGCGCGGCTAGAACAGAAGCAGCTGATTGTCAGACAAACCAGCCCGGCTGACTCTAGAAGTGTGCTTGTTACTTTAACTGCGGTTGGCAGAGACGCATTTTTTGCGCATAAACGGCTGCATGAGCAATTCTATATGGAGCTGCGCGAACAGCTCGATGACCAGGAGATCGCTATATTTGAAAGTTGCATATTTAAACTGACACAGTATTTGCGTGAGAAATCGAAAGAGTAAAGAAACATATTATTTGAATAATTTTTTATAATATTTTTTTAGATATATAGTTTAGATTCTAAACTATTTTTGGAGGTTGGAGGGAAACGGCTATGAATATTGGGAAGGATGGAAGCGGTTTTTCCAAAAAAATTGTTGTGCTGGGCGGCTATGGACAAGTGGGCAAAGTTATCAGTTGCGAGCTGAGTCAAAACGAAACCTATCAAGTCTATGCAGCAGGTCGAAATATGCAAAAAGCTGAACAGTTTTCTGTTTGGACAGACGGAAAGGTGTTTCCAATGGAGGCTGATATATCGAAAATACTGCCGGAAGCTTTATTTGAAAATACGGCACTTATACTTATGTGCATGGATGATCCTGAGCTTCGTGTAGCGACTGCTTGTGCCAAGCGGGGGATAGATTATATAGATATTACAGCTAATTATACCATTATGCAGCAGCTGGAACTATTAATCCCTGAAAGATCTCGGATGCTAATGAGTGTTGGCTTGGCACCAGGAATAACGAATTTACTCGTCAAAAACGGAGCGGAGCAAATGGAAGCGGCAGAGGAGGCTCAGATTTCCGTTATGCTTGGGTTGGGTGAAAAGCATGGGAAGGCAGCGATAGAATGGACGGTGGATCAAATGTCGCAATCCTTTTCGATCGATAAGCGGGAGCAGGCTGAAGTTGTTCGAAGCTTTACAGATGGAAGAAAGACAAATTTCTTTGGAGACATCGGAGTGAAAACGGGGTATCGGTTTGATTTTGCTGATCAGCATATTGTGAAAAAAACAGCTAATGTCAAGCAGGCTGCAACTCGTCTAACCTTTGATTCCGCAATAACAACCGCGCTCCTGGCATTTTTACAACGTATTCATGTGCTATCAGTCCTTAAATTGCCTGCCGTTCGGAATATAGCCGTTCAGTTGTTTGATAAATTAAAATTTGGTACCGATATTTATGCTGTAAAAGCTGAGGTTATTGGTAAACGCAAGGAGCAGATGGTCAAATATGAAGGTGTAGTAACTGGATATAAGGAGTTTAAAGTTACTGCAATGGTAGCTGTTTATGCAGCTCGCTTGCTGCTTGAAGGAGTGGGACTGCCTAAGCAAGGGGTTTATCATTTGGAGCAGCTTGCCAAAAAGGATGCTGTAATGCAAGCCATAAAGGAATTAGTACAGTATGAGGAAAAATGGACGGTTATGTGAAAAATCAGTTCCGACTAATTCTTTACACAATCCTTTTTTATTTTTTGCAGCTTGTCATAGATAAAGAAAGCTTTGATTGGAAATAATACATCCATCAAATTAAATGAATAAATGGATGTCGTAGCAGCGGCAATGAGGAGAGATTATTGTGAGCAAGGAGGCTATACTGCCGATCTGGGATTCGATCCAAAGCAGATTTTTGAAAATGGTGGGTGGTGTTCAGGAGCATGAATTAAAGCTGCAACTTGATTCAGTAACGATAGAATCGTTAATGCGGCAAATATCTGAGGCTGGATTTATTTATATGGAATGGTTTTTTAATTTCAGCATACCTGAACATATTAAACAAGAGATGAATGAACGAGCAGCAACGGATTCAGACGAGGGTACCAGTTTAGAAAAATTGACAGGGCTGCTGGAGAACGGCAGCCAGAACGTCGTTTCTGCTATTCAGGCATTGCCTGTTGAAGCATGGACAAGACCAGTAGAATCTCCAATGGGTACATTAACTCCTTTAGAAGCGATAGGGCGTTTAATGTACCACATCGGGATGCATGCGGGACAGATTGTATTAATTCAGAAAACACACCGGCAAATGAAAAAGTAACGTTGTGGTTATTGCTTGCTTTGTTTCGTATATTTAACCCATTTGAAGGCAAGCGATATGAAGTCAATAGCCCCGAATAGGAGAACGATAGGAATTATTTTCTTTTGGATACTGCTCCAAATATTTGCTGCTTGCTCCTTTAAGGAAGAATCTTCTGAAATAAATTTAACATTCGCCAATTCGCTAATGAATTGCTGATTCCACACCAGACTATCCGAAAAGATAACACAGGCTGCAATTGATGCGGCAATTGTTAATGCTCCCTGTAAAATGATGACTAGCGGCGTCCACTTTTTGGTTAGCAATTTCATGCATTCAATGAGCAGACCAAATAACGAAACGATCCATATCATTGGCAAATAGCTTTTGAACTGAGCTTCATTGAAAAATGAAACGGCCTGCCAGGACCAATTAGTTTCCGATTTAACCAAAATGCCTAAATATTGATAGGATGATGTAGCCAAAATTGTGAATAGTACCAAGAAGATAATGGCGATAATCGGACCGGCTGCGTGTATTTTTAAAGATTTGTGCGTAACTGGCGGCAGCTTGTCGGGTGTCCATTCTTTATTGGAGGATTGCCATGACTTTGTATCAATATTGGCGTACTCCATAATGGCAAAGACAATGGTTACCCAAGCAAAGGATTGAATAATAGCGGAGAATATAGCACCCAAATATCCTGCGACAGCTGCTGGCATAGCATCTGTGTCCAACATATATTTCAAAGCTAAGCCAATAGACACTCCGATCAGTGTACAGACCATAACAATTTGCAACACGATCTTATATAAATCAAACAGAGCAGGACCTATTAGAAAGCTCTGTTTTTCCTTATATCGTTCAGCTAGTGCAGCCGGTGAGCCAAGCTCAGATAGTGTCTGAACAATGGCATCCTCCGTGCTCAATCCCTGGTCCAGTTTTTGATCCATTAAATCGCAAATAAGCAAGTCTACTTCCTTACGCACCTCCTCGCGTTGGCGAGCGGGCAGAAAATCAATCACTGCTTGGATATATCGTGCTTTATAGTTCATTGACTAGTCTCCTTTTGGCGAAATAATAAAATCTACACTTGCTATCATTTTTCTCCACTCAAAGCAAAGCTGTTCGTAGACAGTCGCTCCAAGCTCGCTAAGCAAATAATATTTGCGCGGTCTTGCCTCGCTAGTATCCCACTCACTGTTA
The DNA here is from genome assembly GCA_040396195.1 of Paenibacillus nanensis. Classification (GTDB taxonomy): domain Bacteria; phylum Bacillota; class Bacilli; order Paenibacillales; family Paenibacillaceae; genus Pristimantibacillus; species Pristimantibacillus nanensis_A. Next base: position 256,364 of record JBEBPB010000002.1, on the reverse strand, counting down.
AGCAAGCCTTGTTTCTCCAATCTTCGCAATAGCGGATACAATGTTCCAGCATCAATCGCAATACCTTTCTCTTCAAGCAATGTTACTAATGAATAACCGTACTGAGGTGTATGTAATTGACTAAGTACAGTTATAATGACCGTACCTCGTCTTAACTCCAACATAAGTCCATTTATAATCTCGCTAACGTTATCTATGTCGATATCCATCTTATTCTTCAAGTTATCAGCTCCTAGTGCAATCATACTGTGTGGTACACACTATTGTCAACTTATTATCATTTAATTTCATACTGTATACGAGAAAAATTAGAGAAATAAAAAAACCGTGCTCAACTTTATAGTCAAGACGGTTTCCAGTAATAAAATAACGATGAAAGATGTGGGATATGGAAATGTCATCTCCATCTCCTTTTATATACCATTAAGCAAACTTCAATAGATACTGATGCAAACACTCGATTATATCGTCAGTTCGCAATAGTTGGTGCGAGCAGAGGTGGCTGAGCCCATCGTGATCGCCGATTTGAACTGCATATTCAGCATGCTGGAACATGGTCAAATCATTGGCATCATTGCCAAAGGCATAAAAATTGCCAGCTTGAATGCCAAGTGCTTGAAGTGCAGCCCATTTATGAACACCTGGCGGACTAATATCCAAAGTCTGTTCATTTCGATGTTTATGAATTACAACAGCTAACTGCTCCAACTCTTGCTCAAGTGCAGCCCAGTCATCCGAATGCAATATTAACAGCTTCACTAGTTCATCCAGTCTATTAATAGGAACGGCTTGTGCCAGCTTGCCTGCATCGACTTGTTTTAAAACAGGATGATCCTTGCCATAAAAACAATAATTCCATTTGCTATCTGCCAAATATTCAGCTTTATATCTAGTTAAGAGCTGCTCCAGATGCATCCTTGTTTGCCAATCAAACTTCGTACAACTGATCTCTCCGTTACTATGTTGAATAAGTGAGCCATTACCGCCTATTAATTCACCGTTATGCCATTTGTCTGGCAGTACAGGAAGCATATCTCGCAAAGGACGAGCTGAAGCAAATATGATGCGATGCCCATTTTTTTTCAGCTGTTCGATTGCATCTACAATTGGCTGTTCAATATGAATGCCATTAAAACAAATCGTTCCATCTATATCGAATACAAAAACCATAAAACAGTCCTCCTGAATTGTTTTAAAGCGCCTGCCGCCTGACTATAACTAAAGGATCATCATGCCATACGATGATTTTTATTGTCAAGAAGCTATAAGTGCTTATTATAGGATTTACCTGATTATGGTTAAACGTTCTCCATCAAAAATAAGTTATTCCCGGGAAAAAAGTTTATTGTCAAAAAATACTAGGTAAACGAACAGCAGCATAGCAATAAGTAGAATAGAAGCCGGTACGATGAAGCCTATCAGTGTAAAAGTATTGTCCACTTTGTAGTAAAGCAACATGCCTAGCGGCATTAATCCTCCCCCGATAAGACTTGTCGAAGTTTGCCATTTGGCAATTTTAAGCTTACTGATTTTCTGATGAAAAACCTGATAAAAAATACCATAAGCAAAAAGGGTTAGCCAACCGACTACAAGTATATGAGCGTGGGCAGGAATCATAGATAAATCTTTGCGCCCTGCCATATCAGAGCCAAGCAGCGCACCAAGCAGAGCATATATTGCAGAAACCCGAATCAACCATTTACTATATGTGTTCATTGTTACTCACCTCATGGAATTTAGTGATCTCATCATATCGAATGAATATGAACAATAGATGAACAGACCTTGAACGAAAAGTGAAAACAGCGGATTGACAGTAAAGGACGTTATAGAATGCGCTATTAATTTTAGTTTTTTTTGTTAAAAAGAGCTTTGAATACTGCACAGCGTCATGTAAACTATTATATGAGGCAGTTAGTTGTCAGTAATACAATGAAAGACAAGATATACTAAACATCTATTTTTTCTACATATTGATTATTAGCAGATTAAGATTCGGATGGTGAGAAAATGTGATACGAGCAATATTAGTTGACGATGAGCCGCTTGCTCTCATCTATTTGGAGCAACTTCTGCAGGATTTTGATGCGATCTCGATAGCGGCTTCATTTCATGATCCGGCGGAAGCAGTTGAATCCGTATCCGACATCAAGCCGGATTTAGTTTTTTTAGATATAGATATGCCAGGCATGCACGGCATGCAGGCGGCAGTGCTCATTCAAGAACAGCTGCCGGATGTAGAAATTGTATTCGTCACAGCATATAATCAATATGCTATCGAAGCATACGAAATAAGCGCGATAGATTATATACTAAAGCCCATACAGAAAAACCGCCTGTCCAAAACTGTTGATCGCTTAACGAAAATCAAGCTGCAAGCTGCGAAGCACGAGGATAGCAAATCTGATGAAAAATATATTCATTGCCTGCACCTATTGCAGTTTGAGCAAAATAATGAAAAGCCACACTCTCTTAGATGGCGTACAACCAAATCGGAGGAGCTGTTTTCATACTTGCTTCACCATCGGAAGGGTTTTGTGAATAAAGAGACGTTAAGTGATATTTTATGGCCGGATGTAGATTCCAAAAAAGCAATGACATCTTTGTATACAACAATTTACTTGATAAGAAAGACACTTAGCGAAGCGGGTATTCCGATTACGATATCGAATATGGGCGGTCATAGCGGATATGCACTTGAGCTTGACGGCTATCTTGTCGATGCTGATGTTTGGGAAGAGGCGATATCTCATTTGCAGCCGCCTGATGAGGATAATATTGCAGAATATCAAAAATGGCTTGATTACTACATGGGCGACTATTTTGGCGAACATTACTACGTATGGGCGGAGAATGAACGACAAAGACTAAGTTGGCTATGGCGTAACCATGCTGTTCAGACGGCACAATATTATGCAGGCGAATCGTTGCTCACTGAAGCGATAGCTGTTTATCAGAAAATGATTGATGTTCAGCCATTGAATGAAGCGAATTATTTGCAGTTGATGAAATTTTATGATGAAGTTGGCGAAATTGATGGAATTGAAACCTGTTATCGTCAGTTGAAGCGGATGCTTCTTGAGGAGCTTGATGAGGAAGTTTCCGAGGATGCAAGACAGTGGTATGAGGGCTGGAAAAATCGGTTAAAGGGACAGTTGTGACAATTGTAACAACATAATTGTGACAATGCTGCGACAAAGTAAAAGAAGCAGTGTAACAAACCTTATTCGGTAGTATAATGCTCATAAGAACGCTAGAGTAAGGAGGTTGTTAACTATGATGGGTATACCCGCAAGTGCATGGGTAATTACAATTGTTGTAGTCATAATTGTCTCTTGGATGACGTTTTGGATTACAAACAAAGCTTATTCGAAGCGTTGGGAGGATCATGACGATCGAATTGACGGTGTTTAATTACTTTTAATTTATAAATATAATGTACAGAGCGTCCTTGGTATTGCAGAATACCGGGGACGCTTTTTTGGTTATACTTGTTAATTCAAATATTTAATCAAAAGTGTTCAGTGCTCAATGGTCCCCCTATCGATGAACATATTGTTGGTTTCCTGCATCATTGCTTGCAGCGCGCCGAAAGTGTAGAATAATAGTAGCAACGCAAAAAGAGAGGGGACCTAAGCGTACCTTCTCTTTTGAATATAGGAGAAGCGGACGAGCAAATGAAAATTTTGCCAAAAAGGAGTTATTACTTTGAACGATGCAATGAAAATGCTTAAAAAGACAAGCCGAACATTTTTTATCCCAATCAATAAGTTAAAAGGAGAATTGCGTGATGCAGTTGCTTCTGCTTACTTGTGCATGCGTGCCATTGATGAAATAGAAGATCATACGGAAGTATCGGATGAATACAAAGTAGAGATGCTGCATAAGGTGAGCGACGCGCTGGGCGGCAGTGCTCCGCTTCAGTTGCTCAAGAAATTGTTTGAGCCGGAGCAGACTAGGCTTCCGGAAGTTACTTATCGCATGGATGAATGGGCAGAGCTATGCCCTGAAACAGCCAGAGACATTGTATTCCGACATACAGCAAAGATGTCTGATCAGATGGCAGATTGGGTCAAATCGGGCTGGACGATCAAAACGGAACAGGATTTGGATGATTATACATATAGCGTGGCAGGCATGGTTGGTGAAATGCTGTCCGATTTATGGTTGTGGCATGATGGCACAGTAACTGATCCGGTAAAAGCGGTTTCTTTCGGGCGCGGGCTGCAGGCGGTTAACATACTGCGCAACCGCAAGGAGGATATGGAACGTGGTGTTGATTTCTTCCCGGATGGCTGGACAATGGAGGAAATGTTTGCCTACACACGCCGCAATCTAAGTGTGGCAGATGAATATGTGACGGAGCTTGGCGAAGGACAGCCGCGCACATTTTGCAAAATACCGTTGACACTGGCTCATGCGACTGTCAAACTAATCAGTACGGGCGGCAATAAGTTGACGCGTGACACCGTGTTAAAGCTTGTAAATAGTATTACGTAAATTTTTTTCAAAATTATTGAGTAGCTATGAAACTTTTGAAATATGAGACCGTAATATTATCATGACGGGGAAATTATTATATATTGCGGTTTCTGTAAGTTATACAAATTTTATTTCCAGGATGTCGAAGGGGAGGAATTACAATGGGAATTTTTGATCGTTTGTTCAGAATTGGAAAGGCAAATGTGAATTCAACGTTGGACAAGTTGGAAGATCCAGTAAAAATGATTGATCAAATCTTGCGCGAGCTTGATGAGGATATTGTAACAGTAACAGCTGCCGTAACGACACAAATCGCGGTGGAGAAGCGCTTCGAGCGTGAGCTTAACGACGCGAAGGATATTGTTAGCAAGCGCGATACTCAGGCCCGGCAAGCATTGGCAGCAGGGAATGAAGACCTTGCTCGCGAAGCGTTGACTGACAAGAAGCGCATTGATGAGAAAGTTGTAAAATTGCAAGCCAGCTACGATGGAGCCAAGCAGAACTCCGATAAGTTGCGCAAACAGCTGCAGGATATGAAAGATCGTGTGCTTGAGATGAAGGCACAGCGCGGCACATTGATTGCACAAGCTGAGGCTGCCAAAGCTCAGGAGAAAATCAACAAAACCATGTCGGGAATCGGTACAGAAGATTTGGGCGCAACCTTTGCAAAAATGGAAGAGAAAATTCTTAAGATGCGCGATGAGGCTGAAGCCGCTCAATCCTTGGCAAATGAAAGCAAGGATTTGGACGATAAAATTGAGGAAATGACTAAGCAGACAAGAAATGTGGAAGTTGATAATGAACTTGCCGCTTTGAAAGCAGAACTGGACGGAAATAAAGCAGACACCTAGCAGAGGCAGCATGAAAAAAGCTTGGAATACTCATTCCGGGCTTTTTTCACATTTTATTGAGAAACGAGGCAGACAAGAGTGAGAAGAAGGCTTGTCCTTTCGATTGTTTTTTTTCTTTTTATAAGCTTGGCGTTGCCACTTACAACGTTTGCGCTTGAGGTACCGAAAAAAACAGGAACGATGACAGATAGCGCAGGTTTTTTCACATCTGCAGAGGTGGAAAAAATTGAAGCTGCAACTAAAAAGATTTCTTTTAATATGCATATCCTAACCATTCCTTCCATAGGCAATCAGAACATAAGCGACTATGCAGCCTCCGTATCTTCCAAGTGGAAGCTTGGTTTGAAAGATGCGCTAATTGTTATTGCAGACGAAGAAGGAGTCATTACGCTCGAATTAAGTGATTCATCTGCCATGAAAAAAGGTATTTTATCTGTTAAAGAATATGGCAGTAAGGATCAGATTACGAAATTTATCGATGATACATTTTTGGTTAAAGCTTTGGAAGGCGATATGGGTGGCGGCATAGTTGCGCTGCTTGAAAAATTGGAAACATTAAGCTTCAGCAAACCAGATAATCCAAGCTCAGCGGTCCAGGGGCAAGCTGGTGAAAGTAACGGGAAAGCAAAGGTGGAAGCCGAAAACCGGAAAAGTATAGGTAAGTCTACGCCGCCAGCCGATAGTATGACACCAGTTCCCAAAGGTTCTTCTGAGCAAGGGGAAGCAAGCGAGCAGACTTCAGGAACAGAATTTTTTTCTAGGGTATTATCTTTTTTTGCAGGATTTATTTTATTGCCTTTAGTAGCTGTTATTGTACTTTACTCTATTTTTAAACTTCCCGTACGACAATTGTCCAGAAGATTTTATTTTCATGGAAGAATGAAGCTGCTTGTAAACAAGCATAAAAAAACGTTGGCGCTGATCAATAAAAATGAGCTTAGAATCGATCCAATGGTCAAACTGTCGCAAGGTCAGTCTGAACGATTGATCAAGCAACTACATATTGCTCATGAAAATTTATTGCAGGTGGTGGCAGAATATCCGGAGCAGTTAAGACGTACCAAAGCAGTGGGCTACTGGATTTCAGATGAGGAATACGCAGGGGTGAAAGAAGCGGAAGATACCATGAATCAGTTTAAGGAGAAGGCAGAGCTTATTAGCAAGCAGCTTGATGAGCATCAGCAATTGGAGAAGAGATTACAAGACGAGATCGCTTCATTAAAGCAGCTATGGGGTACAGGCAATAGCTTTTTGCAGTCGATTCGCAGTCAGCATGCTCTATCTTTGGAGAAGTTGTATGCTGAAGGCAGCAGTCTTAAAGAGAGAATTGCCATAATTGAGAAGGAAGCTGCATTTGATTCTTTGCGTGTATTAGCTCCTATTGAACAACTTAAAGTAGATCTTGAAAGCTGGTATGAATCGGTAAAGCTCATCGGTCCTTTAGCTAAAGAGTTTGAGAATCTTCCGCTTGAGCTATTGGCTGCACAAGCTAAAGTGACCGAAACAGCAGGAAGAGAGCAACTTTTGTTCGCAGAGATGGAGCCGTACAAGCTTCTTGCAGAAATAAGTGAGAAAGTGGAGAAGAACCGTTCTGAGCTCGGTGCGGGTAATGTAAAACTGATACAGGAAACAATTACGGATGCCAAAGCTACGATCCAGAAAGTATTTCAATATATGCAGGATACCATTGAAGCTCGAAAATGGAATGAAGAAAAAATTAATTTACTTGATAAGTATCTTACCCGCTACGATATTATTCACGAACAGCAATTGTTAAAACATATCGAACTTGTCGCTGCAGATTTCCATCAACAGCATTGGAGTGATATGCGGGACAAGGTAACGGCTATTATGGAAAGTGCGGAGCGAATTTATGAGGGATTAAAAGAAGCGAAGAAATTGCAGCAGATAGGTAATCAGCGATACTTGGAAGGCAGTCAGCATATTGCCTCACTTATAGAAATCATGGATAGAAACCTAGCGATGGAAAACGATTTGACTGGACGCAAGTCAATGTTGGATCAGCAATACAAAGAGCTTGCGGATAGAATCACAACATTAAAGTATCGCTATCAAAATCAAAGAAAGTTTATTCAAAGCAATCGAATGAACAAAGTAATACCAATAGCAGAAGGACAGGAACAGGTCTGGCAGGCCATTGACAAGCTTGATGGAAAGCTTGCTGAAAAACCATCCAGTCTCGATAACAACGCAAGATTGATAAGTTCGGTAGAGCAAATGCTAGAGCAATTTATTCAATTCTCAACACAGCTGTTTGAAGAGAGAAAAGCGATTGATCAGCAAATGTCATATATTAAAAAGGCTGTGTCCGGTTATAAGGATCTACCGAATCTTAAGTTTTACTCAAATAATTTTGAAATATTAAGCAAAAAGGTTGAAGCGGAAAAGTTAGCTGCCAATCATAAGCATATCGCTTCTATTTTGGCAGAAGGAAATAATTTGCTTGCTCAAATAAAAAAAGAGCATCAGCAAATCTTAATTCATCAGGATCGATTGAGGCGATTGCAAGATATTTCAACTTACTCCAGCAGTTCCACAAGATATAGCGATGGCAGCTCAAGCAGCTCGTCCAGCAGCAATTCATCTGGTGGTGGTTGGGGCAGCTCATCGAGCAGCAGTAATTCATCTGGCGGGAGTTGGGGCAGTTCATCAAGCAGCAGCAGTTCATCAAGCAGCAGCAGGTCATCTGGCAGCGGTTGGGGCAGCTCATCAAGTAGCAGCAGCTCATCGAGCAGTAGTTCGCGCAGCAGCGGAAGCAGCTCATTCGGCAGCAACAGCTCGCGCAGCAGCGGAAGCAGCTCATTCGGCAGCAGCAGCTCGCGCAGCAGCGGAAGCAGCTCATTTGGCAGCAGCGACTCACGCAGCAGTGGAAGCAGCAGCTTCAAACGATAGAAAACCACCATATACTGGATACATCAGTGGCAACAGTGAGGACAGATTCACTGTTGCCTTTTGTTTGCTGCAAGCAGTCCAGATAGGGAATGTTAATTAGGATTTACATACTGAAATCCCGTAATTCAATGAGTTTGACTATGGTCTTGGACAATCTTTATAATTAAGAACACGAGGCGAATTTACTTGCTGTAGAAATGCAATAATATCTCATCTAGTTACATAAACTAAATCCAATTATTCTGCAGCAAGCATGCCAGGAAAAAACGGCGATAGCCGCTTACAGACAACAGAAGAGGGGGATGAATTTGATTTCGTTGTTCCAATACTTAAAACCCTATCGAGTTTTAATTACCGGAGTGCTTATATTGATGTTCTCTGGTATTATGCTTGAGCTGTATTTGCCCGCACTGATGGCTGATTTGGTTGACAATGGAGTAGCTGCTAATAATATAGGCTATGTATGGAGAACGGGTGGGCTGATGCTGCTTTGTTCCGTGCTGTCTGTTGCTTTGACGATAACAGTTACCTATTTGTCTTCACGCATTACACTCGGTTTTAGCAGAGATTTGCGAAAAGTGCTATTTACACATGTGGAAAGCTTGTCCTTGCAAGAGTTTGACCGCTTTGGAACAGCATCTCTAATCACTAGAACAACTAATGATGTTAAGCAGATTCAAGATGTAACAGCCATGATTCTCGGTATGATGATCAGGGCGCCAATTATGCTTATCGGCGGAATTATATTGGCAGTGTCCAGAGACGCCAAGCTGTCTCTAATATTTCTGGCGGCATTGCCGATCCTCTCTATTCTAATTTTGATTATTTCACGCAAAGCGATACCGTTATTCGGTGCTCTTCAAAAGAAAACAGACAGGCTGAATCTGTTGCTGCGAGAATCATTGATCGGTACTCGTGTAGTACGAGCCTTTAATCGTGTCCCATTCGAGAAACAAAAGTTTAATGAAGGCAATGAGGATTATCGGGATACCGGAATTAAAGTTAATCGCATACTGGCGCTGCTTTTTCCTGTTATGATGCTCATGATGAATGGTACAAGCATCGCGATTATTTGGTTTGGAGCTATTCGTATTGATCAGGGTTCTATGCAGGTTGGTAACTTAATGGCGTTTTTGCAATATGCGATGATGATCCTTATTTCGCTAATCATGCTCTCTATGGCATTTGTTGCAATACCTAGAGCACAAGCATCAGCTAAACGGATTAATGAAGTATTGTCGCTTCAATCTGCTGTTCATTCCCCATCTGCTCCGGAAAAATTGTCTTATACTGATCATGCTGAAATAGTTTTTGACAATGTAAGCTTTCGTTATCAGGGAGCTGAGAAGAAAGCTTTGGATAATCTGTCCTTTACAGTGAATCCAGGGAAAATGACAGCTATTATAGGGAGCACTGGTTCTGGAAAAACAACTTTAATTAAAATGATTCCTCGTTTTTATGATGTTGAGGAAGGGAAAATTTTAATAAACGGAACAGATATTAGAAGTATGGACATATCTCAGCTTCGGCAGCTCATCGGTTATGTGCCGCAAAAGGCATCATTGTTTAGGGGCACCATTCAGGACAATATATTATTTGGCAATCATGATGTATCAGAGCAAATGCAACAAGAGGCGCTTGACATAGCCCAAGCAGCTGAATTTGTTAATGAGAAAGAAAAGGGCATAATGGATGAGGTTAGTCAAAGTGGCGGAAATTTGTCTGGCGGACAAAAGCAAAGACTATCTATAGCTCGAGCAATTGCTCGCAAACCAGCGATATATTTGTTTGATGACAGCTTCTCTGCACTGGACTACAAGACCGATGCGAAGCTGCGCAAAGCGCTGAAACAAGCTACTGGACAAGCAGCCGTCGTTATTGTTGCGCAGCGTGTCAGCACAGTAATGAATGCCGATCAAATTATTGTGCTTCAGGAAGGCAGTATTGCTGGCGTGGGGACGCATCAGGAACTGCTTGCCAACAATGAAATTTATCAAGAAATAGTGCAGTCGCAGCAGCTGGAGGAGGAGAGCGTATGAGTACAAAGCGCGAAATGAAAGCCAACTCAGGCTCAGGCAGACCGCGTGGCGGACCAGGTCCAAGAGGCGGACATGGCGGCTTTGGACGGACAGAAAAGCCCAAGCAATTCAAGAAAACATTGATTCGGCTGGCCGGATACTTAAAGCCGCAATGGATAAGCATCACTTTTATTGTTCTGGCTTCACTACTTGGGACTATTTTTAGTGTCATAAGTCCAAAGTTGTTAGGGGATGCTACCTCCTCTTTATATGAGAGTGTCAAGAACGGAACTTCTGTTGATTTTAACTTTCTGAACCAGCTTTTGTTTGGACTTGGAGCGCTATATTTATTTTCAGCATTGTTCACTTTTTTGCAACAGTATTTAATGGCTGCCATTTCTCAAAAAACGGCGGCGAAAATTCGCAGAGAGGTATTTGAAAAGCTGACTAGATTGCCGCTCAAATATTTTGACAAGCACCCGCATGGAGACTTGCTTAGCCGTGCTGTCAATGATGTAGATAGCATTAACTCGACACTCCAGCAGGCGATTACTCAACTGGTGTCATCTGTTATTACGATTGTTGGTATTGTCGCCATGATGTTCTATATTAGTCCTTGGCTAGCGCTGACGGTGCTGCTGACATTACCGCTTAGTGCGATTATCATTTCTGTTATTGCCAAACGATCGCAAAAGTTTTTCGTCAATCAGCAAGCAGAGCTAGGTAAAGTTAACGGACATATCGAGGAAATGTATAGCGGTCATCAAGCGGTGCTTGCTTACGGGTATGAGAAGCAAGCAGCAAGCACATTTAATGAGATGAATGAAAAGCTCTATGAGGCAGGACGAAAAGCACAATTTATGTCAGGTATTATGATGCCGCTGATGATGTTTATTGGCAACTTGAGCTATGTAGTGGTCAGCTTGATAGGCGGTCTGCTTGTTATTAATGGACAAATTCGTATCGGGGATGTGCAAGCTTTTATCCAATATACACAACAGCTAAGTCAACCAATGGCGCAAGCGGCGGGACTGTCCAGCATGCTGCAAACTGCACTGGCTGCAGCCGAAAGAATATTTGAGCTGCTCGATGAGGAAGAGGAGCCGCAACAACAGCCGCATTATGAACAAATTGACAAGCTGAACGGACAAATTTCCTTTGAACAGATCGGATTTGGCTACGAGAAGGATAAGCAAGTTATTCGCAACTTGAATATTGAAGTAGCACAAGGGCAAACGATTGCTATTGTTGGTCCTACCGGAGCGGGAAAGACAACGATGATCAACTTATTGATGCGTTTCTATGAGCCGGATGCAGGTCGAATTTTGCTTGATGGCGTGCCATTTGAACAATTTAGCCGTGAACAAATTCGCAGCAGATTTGGAATGGTTATCCAGGATACCTGGTTATTCCAAGGCACGATCTATGAGAATATTGGTTATGGAAAAGAGGGAGCAACGGCAGAGGAAATTTATGCAGCGGCACGAAACGCTTATGCCGATGACTTTATTCGAACCCTTCCGGACGGCTATCAGACAGAGCTGAGCGAGGACGCTGCTAATATATCACAAGGACAACGGCAGCTTATTACAATAGCGCGGGCTTTGCTGGCAGATCCTTTAGTGCTTATTTTGGACGAGGCTACGAGCAGCGTGGATACAAGAACCGAGATGAATATCCAAAGAGCAATGAACCAGTTGATGCATGGCCGCACAAGCTTTGTTATCGCACATCGCTTATCAACCATTCGCGATGCTGATTTGATTCTTGTTATGAATCATGGTGAAATTATTGAGCAAGGAAATCATGAAGAGCTTATGAGACAGCACGGCTTCTATGCAAGTCTGCATAATAGTCAATTTGAAGTATCGGTTTAGTCGGGCAACCTGAAGAGGTAGTATACGCCAAATCCCCCAAAAGCTAAAAATAGCCTTTGGGGGATTTTGTATTGACCAAACACATTTAACTAACCAAAATCGATTCAATTACTGGTTCACTAGATTATTTATTTCTTTATTCAATTCAGCAACCTCGAATTTGGCCGTTAGCTCGTTAGATAGCTGATATCTTTGCTTTAATAACAGTATTCGTTCAACACTTTCATCCAGCCTTTGTTCTTCGATTTCACCCGTTTGCACGGCACTAACCACTCGGTTCCATACCTCTTGCTGAGCTTTAGGGTCATGACCTACCAATAGCACATCGACGCCTGCCTTAATAGCTTGCAGTGCAGCATCACTAATGCTTCGATGCTTTGTTATGCCACCCATTGTCAAATCATCTGTAATGACAACACCGTCATATTTCAGCTCTTTGCGTAGCCAATCTGTAATAACAGCTTGAGATAGGGAGGCAGGCAGTTCTTTGTCGATATCAGGTATTAACAAATGACCGATCATAACAGAATCGGGTTGTTCCTTTAATGCTGCAGCAAACGGTTTTAACTCGAATTTTTCCAACTCTTTTTTTGTCTTGGTAATCACGGGCAAATCACGATGTGAATCAACACTTGTATCGCCATGTCCCGGGAAGTGCTTGATAGAAGTAGCGACTTGCTGTGATTGGATTCCTTTCATTGCTTCAATGCCATACAAAGCGGCATCCTTATCTGTTGTGCCGTAAGAACGATTGCCGATTACCGGATTTTTCGGATTGCTGTTTATGTCGAGTACAGGAGCGAAGTCCCAATTAAAGCCGAGTGTTTTCAGTTGCAAGCCGAGTGCCTGACCAGAACGATAAGCCGCCTCCGCATTGTTCTTGTTTCCGATATTGCCGGGAGCGTCTACTTTTTCGATCTCGTTTGGCATTCGATTGACAGAGCCGCCTTCCTGGTCAACACTAAGCCAGATAGGGGGGCGATCTTTATCAGTCAAGCCCTTCAACTCATTAAGTAAGGAATGAACCTGTTCTGCGCTAGTAATATTTTTTTTGTACAAAATAACGCCGCCTGCATGATGATTCACAATCATCTTTTTGATATGGCTATTGATGGTTGTGCCATCAAAGCCAACCACCATAAGCTGTCCTGCTTTTTGCTCCACGGTCATATTGGAAATAAGCTCTCTTATGGGCTGTACAGAGGGCTCGCCTGGTTGTTCGGTGGAAATTGGCGAAGGCGAAGCCGAAGGTTGGATAGTGGCAGTCGCAACTGGTGTCGCATATGTCGAGTTGTCCGTATTTAAGCTGCCCGTGCTATTTTCATTTTTAGATGAGCTGCTGCAGCCCGAAAGAGCAAGCAAACAAATCATTAATAGAAGGGCTGTAAAGGAGTATGGATTTGCATGTGATTTGGGTGTTTTCATTTGGAGGATCACCGCCATTTCAAAAGATTGAATTCATATTTGCCTAGTATAAGCCAACTGAAAACTGTTTCTCCATTGTAGGCATAACGAAATGGGCAGGTCAATGCCCGAATAGTCATGTTTCCAATAATACGGAAGTTCCACACCTGCTCCATAGTATGCACATCAGCCTATTTTTCATCAGCTTTGTACAAAATCATTTTGGATCAGCTCTCAAATAAGCTTCGATAAGCAGATGGAGTCATCCCTTCATACTCTAAAAAACGCTTGTTAAAGTAGCTGACACTTGGATAACCAGCATCATTCGCAATAACTCCTATAGAGACATGTTTGCGATCCAGCAGCCATTGCTTTGCTAATTGCAGACGGCAGCGAGTAATAAATTCCATGGGGGTCATTTCCATAACGTGTTTGAACAATTTGCAAAAGTAATGCGGACTCACTCCGATGGCATCTGACCAGCGTTCCAGCGTAAAGGGTTCTGCCGCTTCCTGCTGCATGAGAGGGAGCAATTCAAAAATGCGCTGTTCTGAATTTTTGGCACGATGATCCGATAACGGTACAGCATGTTCGATAAAGGCAGTAATAAGTGCATAGGTTAGTGTAGATAACTTGCCCGGATGGAGCATGCGCTGTTCAATTGCCTCCGCCAGCAGCTCCTCATGAGCTTCAATCCAAAGTTCGGGCTGACGGATCGACCATAACGGACTGGAATGCAATTCGCAAGCAATAAAGTAATCATGCAGAGTGCTCCCGTAAAAGTGAAACCAGCGAATATTCCAGGGATCATCCTCACTGCTATAATATTTTTGCTTTTGTAAGGGGAAGTATAAAACAGCATCGCCAGCTCCCAGCTGATAAATCTGATCATCAATCTCGATATAACCTTTGCCAGAAACAACAAAATGGATATTAAAATTGTTTAAAGCGCCACTCTTTCGATAAACGCTGTGATCAGGATAGTTGTAATAGTGCCCAACGGATTCTGTCATGCAAAAGTATGGATTTTGTAGCAATGTAAGCAGATGACTCTGTCTTTCGACTTTCATAATTAAATTCTCCTATGACAATATTGTGTTAATCATTATCAAAATAATATTATATTCATTTTAATTAACTCATCTTATAATAACAATATATTATTAATAAAATGATAGAGGTGATCTTTGAATGAGCATGAAAAAATTGAAATGGGGAGTTATGGGATGTGCAGGCATTGCGAAGTATTCCGTTATTCCAGGCGTACAATTATCTGAATGGAATGAAGTTTCTGCCATTGCAAGTCGTAATATTGAGCGGGCGAAACAAACCGCTGCAGAGCTGAATATTCCGGTAGCCTATGGAAGCTATGAGGAATTGCTACAAGATAAGTCACTAGATATTATTTATATACCTCTGCCTAATCATCTGCATAAGGAATGGTCGATCCGCGCTATGGAGGCAGGCAAGCATGTACTTTGCGAAAAGCCGATCTCGCTAACTGCTAACGAAGCTATGGAGATGGCGGAAGTAAGTAAAAGGACCGGAAAATTAGTAGTAGAAGCATTTATGTATCGTTATCATCCGCGTTATCAGCAAATAAAAGAGATTATAGCATCTGGGGAAATTGGGATTGTACGTGGTATTCACGGGGTGTTCACGTTTAATAATGCCGCTGATAGCAGTAATGTTCGTTATAAGAAGGAATGGGGCGGCGGTTCAATCTATGATGTTGGCTGCTATCCAATCAGTGCTGCACGGATGTTGCTCGATGCTGAGCCAGAGGCAGCTACGGTGCATGCCTTTTTATCTCCAGACCATGATCATGTCGATATGATGGCATCGGGTTTGCTTGAATTTCCTGAACATATCGCTTTAACATTCGATTGCGGTATGTGGGCGGCAGGACGGAATACTCTGGAGATTGTTGGTACAGAGGGCATAATTCAAGTACCATCCGCGTTTGTTACTCCAACACCAGGCAGCGGTGATTTCTTTGTTAAAGTAAAGGGAGAAGAACGCCGGGTCGAGACAGAGCATTTCAATGCGTATACGCTGCAGGCGGATCATTTGGCAGAAGCTGTCCATGGCAATAGCAAGCTTGCCTTCGATATTCATGACACAATAAACAATATGAAGGTAATTGACGCTTGTTTACGTTCATCTGAGGAAAGAGAAAGAGTTGTCATAAGCAGTTAGTTAAGCCATACATCAGATCAATTTTATTGTAGTCGAAGGGAGCATATAAATGGAATATATTTCGATTAAAGGCTGTAATAAGCCAGTCAGTCGTCTAATGAAGGGAACAGATTATTTTTTTAATGACAGTTATGAAAAGGCTGCGGCAAATTTTGATGCTTTTATGGAAATTGGCGGCAATTCACTAGATACCGCTCATATTTATTGCGGCGGACAAAGTGAGGAAGTCATTGGACGGTATATGAAGGACAGGGGCAATCGTGATAAAATTGTTATATTGACGAAGGGAGCGCATCATGATGCTGCAGGGCCGCGAGTTAACCGCGATGCTATTCATCAGGACATAACTGCAAGCCTGCAGCGGTTGCAAACGGACTATATTGATTTGTATGGACTGCATCGTGATGACCCGAATACGCCTGTAGCGCATATTATTGATGCATTGAATGAGTATGTAAAGGCCGGGATAGTCGGTGCCATCGGGGTATCGAACTGGACCTGGCAGCGCATTCAAGAGGCAAATAACTATGCTGCTAACAAAGGAATTGCAGGATTTACGTTCAGCAGCCCGAATCTGAGCTTGGCAAAAGCGAATGAGCCGTTTTGGCCAGGCTGTGTCTCAGCAGATGAGCAAACTTGCGCATGGCATGAGCAGGAGCAGCTCCCGCTATTGTCCTGGTCATCGCAAGCTAGAGGATTTTTCACTGGACGCTTCACCCCTGAGGATCAAAGCAATGCAGACTTAGTGCGAGTTTTCTATAGTGATGATAATTGGGAGCGCTTGGCACGAGCTACAAAACTGGCTGAGCAAAAAGGAGTAACTGCCATTCAAATTGCTCTAGCTTATGTGCTGAATCAGCCATTTCCTTCTTGTGCGTTGATCGGTGCTCAGTCTGAAGCGGAATTGAAGTCTTGTGATGAAGGATCAACGATCAAGTTGACAAAGCAAGAGATGGACTGGATTGATTTAACTAACCGCAGTGAACGGATGCCAGTTTAATTGGCAGCTGCAAATCGAAAAGCTGTTTATGCGCAAAATGCATAAACAGCTTTTCTAATTAAACAGGGGATGTTATCATGTCCGTGCTTATTATTCAGTTTTGAACAAGGTAGCAATAGAGCCGCCCCGGGTAATAATATTGATGGCTGTAGCTAGCAGCTCTGCAATACTGATTACGGTAAAATTCTGAGGTAAATTATCAGCTTGAGCAATCGTATCAGTAATTACTACCTTTTCTATATTCGGATGCTGCAATCTGGCTACTGCAGATTCGGAGAACAGACCATGTGTAGCACATATATAAGCATTGCGTGCGCCGCCTTTTTTCAAAGCCTCGATAACATTCACTATCGTGCCGCCCGTATCAATCAAATCCTCTATAATTACAGGTGTTTTGTCAGCAACTTCGCCAATGATATGTGTAATTTCGGTTTGATTGTGCGCTGGTCTGTTTTTAATCATAATGGCAAATGGCCAATTCAGCAGATCGGCAAGCTTCTCTGCGGTGCCGGCACGACCGGCATCAGGTGATACGACGATCGGATTTTCTATATCAGCTTGCAACAAATATTCAATTATATGATCAAGCGCAGTCAAATGATCAACCGTTATTTTGAAAAATCCCTGAATCGCATCAGCATGCAAATCCAAAGTTATAATTCGGTTAGCTCCTGCTGCTGTCACGATGTCCGCAACCATTTTCGCAGAGATAGGCTCGCGGGGCGCTGATTTTCTTTCTTGTCTTGCATAGCCATAATACGGCATGATCACATTGATCGACTTGGCGGAAGCGCGTTTGGCGGCGTCGATCATAATTAGCAATTCAACCAAATGTTCATTAACAGGTGAGGACAACGATTGCATAATAAAGATATCGCAACCGCGCACGCTCTCTTGATAGGATACATAAATTTCGCCGCTTTTCGTATGATCAAGCAGTACATCGCCAAGCGGCAACTGCAGTGCTTCACAAACCTTCTCGGCAAGCGTACGATTGGAGGACCCCGAAAATAGTTTAATCAATAGCAATCCCTCCCGCAACGGTTTACAATTATTTACACAGTTTTGTTATATTATACTAGAGCTGTCTGTGTAAAGCTAGTAAGTGGGCAGGGACAAAGTTATATTTTATTTATTATTTCGCTCCATTTGTTTTTTTGCTTGCAAATATTTATTGAATAATTTGGGATCGACCTTCCTTAAGCCATAAAATCCAGGATTCGTATTTGCTTCTATAAACCAAACCTTGCCTTTGGTATCAATAGCAATATCCAATCCCAAAATTTGAACAGGAAAACGAGCACCAAGTTTTTTGGCGATTTTATACGAAACCGTTTTTAACTTATTTTCTACAGCGGCTCGATCAATTTCTTGATCCATTCGTTTTAAAATTTTGGATATTCTCATGTTTTCTCCGCCCTGAGCAATATTTGTTACAATTGAATTTTTTCGAGGCGCGATTTTAGCACTCATCCATGTTAGTTTCCATGTATTAGCCGGTTTTTGCAGAACAATCCGCAAATCATAGGGCCTGCCTTTGTAGGTTGCCAAGGAAATCCCCTGTTGAATGATATATTTCGTACCTGGTTTTATCTTTTTTCGAATTTCAGCTATAAGCTGCTTATCGGTACATGATTTCGCTCGGTTTTTATAGTGAACAAGATAATGATTATCGCCTGCTTTTGATATTTTTATAATATTGCGTCCCATTAAACCTTTGTCAGGCTTAATATACAGGGAATCATGATGCTTCAGCATGAGAAATACGTTGTGGTCTGTGAACCATCTTGTCTCAGGTATATGATTAGAAAGTTCTTTATCTTTCATTAGAGGAAGACTTTTTTTCATTTTACTTAAAATAAACTTATGCTTCATTGTTGTCAGCTCCTTAGTTATAAATGGTTTAACAGAACAAGGAAACATAATATTGTATTTTTTTTCTAGAAAAACGATTGTGTAGACGTCCAGAATAAAGGGGGAAAGTTGATGATTTTCTAATAAATACAAAAAAATAAGGGATATGCCTATAAAAAAGATGTACCGGAGTTAAACTCCAGTACATCTGCCGTGTGAAGAAATTAGCGAAGATTTGGAATATCTACATTAGGTTCAACATCTGCCTCGTAATCAATTCCTTCTGTTTCAAAACCGAATAATTGGAAAAACTCCTTGCGATAGCCTGCAAGATCAGTCTTATCATAAACATTATCCGTTGTAAGCTCTTTCCAGATTTGAGCAACTTCCTCTTGAATTGGCTGCTTCATCTCCCAATCATCAATACGGATCAGACGGCTATTGTCAACAGGAACGTCATTTCCGTTGTATAAACGATCATGGAATAGACGATACATTTGCTCGATGCATCCTTCATGAAGGTTTTGCTCCTTCATTACTTTGTACAGAGCTGAGATATAAAGCGGTACTACCGGAATAGCTGAGCTGGACTGCGTCACAAGCGCTTTGTTAACTGAAACATATGCGCTTCCGCCTGTTGCGGCCAATTGCTTGTTCAAATTGTTTGCAGTAATCTCCAAGTCTTTCTTTGCTGCACCGATTGTTCCATCCAGGTAAACGGCATGTGTAATTTCCGGGCCAAGATAGGAGTAGGCAACAGTAACAGCATTGTTGGCTAGTAGATCTGCTTGCTGCAGCTCATCAACCCACATTTGCCAGTCCTCGCCGCCCATAACAGCGATTGTTTGACGAAGCTCATCCTCAGAAGCTGGCTCAATCGTCGCTTCTGTTACCTCACCATTGTGGAAGTTTACAGTTTTGTTGCTGTATACGTCACCCAGCGGCTTAATGACAGAGGAAAAAGTCTCGCCTGTTTTTGGATGTGTGCGTCGTGGTGATGCAACACTGTATATGAGTAAATCAATTTGTCCAAGCTCAGTTTTGATCAAATCAATTGCTTTTGCTTTAATTTCATCAGAAAAAGCGTCACCAACGATGCTGTAGGATTTCAAGCCTTCCTGCTCAGCTGCTTTCTCAAAAGCTGCGGAGTTATACCAGCCTGCTGTTGCGGTGCGAGAGCCTTCAGCTGGCTTGTCAAAATAAATACCTACTGTATTCGCTCCTGCTCCGAAAGCTGAGACGATTCTGGAAGCAAGACCGTAACCAGTCGATGCACCTACTACAAGCACATTACGCGGTCCTTCAAGTTTGGGTTGGGCCTTTACATAATCTATTTGCCGTTGAACTTGCTTTGCGCAACCTTCTGGATGTGCAGTTGTACAAATAAATCCGCGGGATTTTGGTTGAATGATCATATTATAAAATTCCTTTCTTCAATGAAATCAAAGGTATGTATTTTAACCTATCTATCATTTTAACGATTTTCATATACAAATGGAAGTTAAATCTGTGTGCGTCATACAAAAATGAAAAGCAGCAGCCGGTATTGTAACCGTCTGCTGCCTGAATAAGCAAATCCAGTATAGCTTTAAGCTATTATCTGCGTCCAGCAAGTTGCTGTTGCGCCATCTGTACTAGGCGGCGAGTAATGGAACCGCCAATATGACCCATATCGCGTGTTGTCATATTGCCATAGTAACCATCTTGAGGAAGTGAAATCCCCAACTCTTGCGCAACTTCATACTTCATTTGTTCCAGAGCAGCACGTGCTTGTGGTACTACTAGCTGATTTGTTTTGTTAGCCATTGATATCAACCTCCTTTATGAAACTAGTATGCGACGCATCATGCTGGATTATTCGTCCATAATGACAAAAAATAATAATATTATTTTTATTTTTTCAAGTTTTATAAATTGGCTGATTTTTTTAAAACAATACTAACAGAGATATAAGAAAGAACCGCCTTGTGAGCGGTTCTTTTGCATAATTTTTGTTATTTTATTCTATATAGGATTTATTTGAAGTTTGGCAACCAGTCGCCATGAGCTTCAATTAAATCGTCACACATCGCTACAATATCATCCATAGAAAGTTCAGCTGCAGTATGCGGATCAAGCATAGCAGCATGGTAGATATGCTCGCGCTTGCCAGTAAATGCTGCTTCAAGCGTCAATAGCTGTGTATTGATATTGGTACGGTTAAGCGCTGCAAGCTGTGGAGGCAAATCGCCGATATGGATAGGCTGGACACCGTTGCGATCAACCAGGCAAGGTACTTCAACACAAGCTTCTTTAGGCAGGTTGGTGATCAGACTCGTATTCATAACGTTACCGTTAATTTTGAATGGATTGTTTGTTTCAATTGCTTCCAAAATATAAGACGCATACTCGTGCGAACGGCAATGCTCCAAACTCTTGTCATTGACAAGAGAATCACGCATTTTTTTCCATCCGTCAATTTGGTTGATACAACGGCGCGGATACTCATCCAATGGAATATTGAAGCGCTCGATAAGTTCAGGATAGCTCTTTTTAATAAAGTACGGATGATACTCTGCATTATGCTCGGAAGACTCTGTAATGTAGTAACCGAATTTCAGCATCATTTCCAAACGAACCATATCATGATGTTTCTCTTGTTGCTTAAGAGCAGCACGGCGTTTGATTTCAGGATATAGATCAACACCGTCCTTGCTTACTTCAAGAAGCCATGCCATATGGTTAATACCGGCAATATTCCATTTCACGCCTTCTGTATCCATATCAAGCAGCTTGAACAATTCTGGCACACACACTTGAACACTATGGCAAAGACCGACTGTTTTGACTCCGCCATACGTATTCATCGCATTAGTTAATACTGCCATCGGATTGGTATAGTTTAAGAATAGAGCATCTGGACAAACTTCATTAATATCTTTTGCAATATCCATCATAACTGGGATTGTACGCAAATTACGGAAGATACCGCCGATACCGATAGTGTCTGCAATTGTTTGACGAAGACCATACTTTTTAGGAATTTCAAAATCTGTAATTGTACATGGATCATAGCCGCCAACCTGAATGGCATTGACAATGTATTTTGCTCCGCGCAAGGCTTCCTTGCGATCCGTGTAAGCTTTAACCTGACAGTTGCTGCTGCTTGTGCTTTTGATATTCAATAACATTTGCTCAGAATCTTTCAAACGCTCATGATCGATATCGAAAAGTGCTAGTTCAAAGTCTTGCAAAGCGGAAGTTTGCATAACGTCGCCAAGGATGTTTTTTGCAAAAACTGTACTGCCAGCTCCGATAAATGTAATTTTGGACAAAGTAATAATCCTCCTTTAAAATAGGGGTTAGAAGTTGTTTGATTGATTTTAAAAGCTGTAATTACGCGCTTTGTTCACATTAAGTATAGTTCAGCGGAAGCGCTTTGAATATGGAAGTAAGGCATAGTTATATGGAGTAATGTTGCATGGATACACGAGCAATTACTGAGAAAGAGAGTGAGCTGCAATGACCTTTCCTGATCATAAACGTTTTATTGTTGGAGTAAATGAGGCGCCGCTCAAAAGGGAAATATCAGTTTTGTTCAGCGGAGAAGGGGACCCGGTTGGCGGACATTTTATCGGTCCTGCTGTTCATGACTATTATTTATTGCATATTGTACGCTCAGGAAAGGGCAGCTTTGAAACGCTGGGGAAGCGAACGGAATGTAAAGCGGGTGATGTGTTTATTATCTTTCCGAATATTCTGATGAAGTATGAAGCTGATCGAGCAGATCCATGGACATATACATGGGTTGCATTCAATGGTGAAACGTCTGAGGAAGTGCTCGCCTCGGTAGGCATATCTCCGAATGAGCCGGTTATTCATGATTGCGCAATAGAAAAATTTACAAGTTTAATGCTTCAAATCAGAGAATGCCTCAGTCAATCTGAAGAGGCAAATATGACAGTTGCCAATTTGAAGGCATCAGGACTGCTTTTGTTGCTTACGCACGAGCTTGGAGCAAAGCTTGCACATAATCGGGCACTGCAAATTGAGCAGATAGAAGGCGCGGACAGTCAGGCGAGCATGCTTTCCAAAAGTAAATCACAGGCTTATCGACAAGTGGATCAAGCAGTTCGGCTATTCACGCTGCAGTATGCGCAACCTCTCTCGATTGCAACGATAGCGCGTACACTCGGGTATCATCGGGCGCATCTGACCAAATTGTTCAAGGAGGTTACCGGCTATTCACCACAACAGTTTTTGTTTCGAATACGAATGAAGAAAGCGGAGCAATTGCTGCAGACTGATTTGACGATCGCACAAGTGGCTGCCTCGGTCGGCTACAATGATGCTTTGTTTTTTACGAAGCAATTTCGCAAATGGAGCGGGCGCTCTCCAACAGCCTTTCGCAATAAAGAGCAGAACAGAACCCTATTATAAAAATTTTTATAAAATAACAATCGGTGCATCATGAAAGCTGACGCACCGATTTTCTAATTTGCAGCTCTGCTGGCAGGACGATTTTTCGCCAGGGCAAATTTTTTCCATCTTCTGCAATCCGATCAACCAGCATTTGAATACCCATATATCCGAACTGGTAAGCCTGCTGCATGGCAACAGTCAAGAACGGCTCTGCTTCTGAGTAGGGACCCAGATCATCGAAACATACTACCGATATCTGCTCAGGAACAGTGATACTTTCTTGTCGCAGCAACCGCAGAATTTCCACAGCTAGAATATTATTACCCGCTACTATTGCAGTAGGCATTGGATTAAGTTGCTTGAGCCAATCTGCAAGCTGGGACAAATCATGCTGTGCGCCGAAGCTTGTTTCAAATATATAATTTGGCGCCAACTCTATGTCGTTCAACTTGATAGCCTCCATACAGCCTTGCAGCCGCAGTCTGGCGCTGGAAATCGATGACGAACCGTTCACCATCGCGATGCGCGTATGCCCATTAGCAATTAGATGCTCGGTAAGCTGTCTGGCTCCATCCTTGCTGTCACCGAGCACGATATCGCATTCGACACCGGGAACCTCGCGATCAAGCAATACAAATGGCACAGCATGCTTGCGCAAAGTATCAATATTGGGCAAGGAAGGATCACCGGTCGGAGCAAGCAATACGCCGTCTGCTCGGGTGGTCAGTATTGTCGTAATATAATCGGCTTCCTTTTCCAAATTTTCATCACTATTGCCGAATAAAAGACGATAGCCATTTTTTTTGGCAGCATCCTCGGCTCCTCTTGCTACAGTTGTATAAAAAGGATTTGTAATATCAGTAATGAGCAAAAATAGCAATTTGGTTTGCTGCAGCACCAAATTGCGTGCGGTTTGATTCGGCACATAATTCATTTCTTCCATCACCCGCTTCACTTTCGTACGGGTTTTTTCACTTATTTTCCCGGTGTTATTGATAACTCTGGATACCGTCATCGCAGACACATTCGCTTTTGCAGCAATATCATAAATCGTAACCATTCTGTGTAGCTCCCTATCTAAATCATTATCTATATAGTTATTAACATGAACGTCTTTATCTATCATACATAAAATCTATCGTTGACAGCAACCATAATAGTTGTTAGATTAAAGTTATCGATAACATTAATTGCTTTGAATTAGCGTTAAATTAGTTTTAAATTACTTTTTTGAATGACAATCCATTCATAATTCGGGAGGGCTAGTTATGACGATTGAACAGCACAGGTTTGCAGAGGGGTTTCCTAAAATAGGAATTAGACCAACAATTGATGGTCGCCGCAGAGGCGTTCGTGAATCCTTGGAAGAACAAACAATGAATATGGCAAAAGCGACAGCAGCTTTGCTGTCAGAGCATTTGCGCTATCCCAATGGAGAGCCTGTAGAATGTATTATTGCTGACACAACAATTGGCGGTGTAGCTGAAGCTGCAGCATGCGCAAGCAAATTTGCCAAAGAAAATGTTGGCGTATCGATTACTGTGACGCCTTGCTGGTGTTATGGTACTGAGACGATGGATATGGACCCATCCATTCCTAAAGCGGTTTGGGGCTTTAATGGAACAGAACGGCCAGGTGCAGTATATTTGGCCGCGGTGCTTTCCGGCTATGCACAAAAAGGTTTGCCTGCATTCGGAATCTATGGCGAACAAGTACAAGATGCATCCGATACATCTGTACCGGATGATGTGAAGGATAAATTGATTGGTTTTGCCCGTGCGGGGTTAGTTGTAGCTATGATGAAAGGGAAGGCATACCTATCGATGGGATCTGTATCTATGGGGATTGCAGGTTCGATCGTAAACGACTCTTTCTTCCAGGAATATTTGGGTATGCGTAACGAGTATATCGATATGTCAGAATTTGTGCGTCGCATGGATGAGGGCATCTATGATCCTGCCGAGTTTGAAAAGGCAATGGCATGGGTGAAGGAAAACTGCAAGGAAGGAGCAGACAATAACGCTCCAGCAATTCAAACGTCAAGAGAGCAAAAGGATAAGGATTGGGAGACAGTCGTTAAAATGACTCAAATCGCTCGTGATTTGATGATCGGCAATCCGCGTCTTGCAGAGCTTGGCTATGGTGAAGAAGCAATGGGCCATCAGGCAATTGTGTCCGGTTTCCAAGGGCAGCGTCAGTGGACGGACCACTTCCCGAATGGCGACTTTATGGAAACAATGATGAATTCCTCCTTCGATTGGAATGGAATTCGCGCGCCATACATGGTCGCAACAGAAAATGACAGCCTGAACGGCGCGGTTATGTTGTTTGGATACTTGCTAACGAACACAGCTCAAATTTTTGCGGATGTCCGCACATATTGGAGCCCAGATTCCGTAGAACGTGTGACAGGACATAAACTGGCAGGCGAAGCTCAGGATGGTATTTTGCATTTAATCAACTCCGGATCAGCAACACTCGATGGCACTGGCGAGCAAATGAAGGATGGCAAGCCGGCAATGAAGCCATTCTGGGATATTTCGGAGGATGAGGCGCAGAAATGTCTCGATTCCGTATCATGGAGACCGGCAAACGTTGAGTATTTCCGCGGCGGCGGCTTCTCTTCCGATTATTTGACAAAAGGCGGAATGCCGATGACGATGAGCCGTATTAATTTGGTAAAAGGAATCGGTCCGGTATTGCAAATTGCAGAAGGATACTCTGTTGATTTGCCGGAAGAGGTGCATGCAGCGCTTGATAATCGTACTGACCCAACTTGGCCAACAACTTGGTTTGCTCCGACTCTTACAGGAGAAGGCGCGTTTACTTCTGTTTATGATGTTATGGATAACTGGGGAGCGAACCATGGCTCAATCAGCTATGGTCATATCGGTGCAGATTTAATCACATTGGCTTCAATGCTGCGTATTCCAGTTAATATGCACAACGTTGCCAAGGAGAAAGTATTCCGTCCGCGCGCATGGGGACTATTCGGAACTTCTAATGTTGAAGGAGCCGACTACCGTGCATGTGAGAACTTCGGCCCATTATATAAATAGAAATAAGGTGCAAATATGAGTCAATTTAGTAATAGTAAAGACAGTCGTGCTATTCGTGAAGAGCTGAGCAAATATGCAAAAAAAACAGTTGCCAACAAGCTAGTTGTTGGTCCAGGCGGTAACTTAAGCGCTCGTTTTGGAGAATATATGTATTTGTCGCCTAGCGGCTTTGCGCTGGATGAGATTGAACCGGATCAATGGTCTGAGGTTCATATTGAAAGCGGCAAAATTACCGATAATGGACTGCGTCCATCCTCCGAGGTTCTGATGCATTTGTATGCCTACCGTGAAAATGCAAATATAGAAGCGATTGTGCATACTCACCCGCCGTATTGTATTGCTTTTACATTGGTGGAAGAGGAATTACCGATTATGTTCCCGGACCAGGCTGCTCTGGTTGGTAAAACATTATACGTGCCTTATGTGCTTCCGACTACAGATAAGCTGGCAGATGTATATGCGGCGACTGTAAACAAAGCCAGCACAGTGCTGCTTGGCAACCACGGCCTGGTAACGACGGGGCGCAACCTGCGTGAAGCTTATTACCGTACTGAAGTGGTGGAGGAGAGCGCAAAAATATTTTTGATTGCGAAGGCTATCAAAGAACCCAAAGTGTTGACTGATTCAGAATATGAGGAAATTGCCTCATTGGAGAGCGAAGCTTACCGCGTGAAGCTATTGCAAAAAATGCAGTAAATAAAGAACAGCAAGGGTGGAGTGGAGCTTATGTTGAAGGGAATATCAACCATTATTTCACCAGAGCTATTGAAAGTATTGATGGAGATGGGGCATAGCGACGAAATTGTATTAGCAGATGGAAATTTTCCAGCTGCAAGCCATGCTGCCCGTTTAATCCGAGCAGATGGACATGCAATCCCAGAATTGCTGGAAGCTATTTTGCCGCTGTTTCCGCTGGATCAATATGTGGCACATCCTGCTGCCTTGATGGCCGTAACACCTGGGGATACAGTACAGACGCCCATCTGGGACGAATATAAGCAGCTAGTTGTCAAGCATGGCGGTTCAGAGGATGCGTTTGAGCAAGAGGAGCGTTTTGCATTTTATGAGCGTGCAAAAAATGCTTATGCAATCGTAGCAACAGGTGAGAAAGCTCTATATGCCAACCTGATACTGAAAAAGGGTGTAGTTATTTAAAATATCTTTAAAACGTTAATGCTGAGTCAACAGCGTTGATGTGAATAGACGGGGCTGATTAGCAAGTCAGAACAACTGACTTCTAGCAGCCTCGTTTTATTTTAGTAGATTGAACTGCTGAATCTGGATTTTACAGTACTTTTAATTAAGGTACTATCTAAGATAGGACTGATTCATTGTTCCTTTGTGACGTAATATGAAGGTATGAAGTTAAGTCATGTTGCGTATACGGGAGGAACGGTATGAACGGTTGGTTGGCGAATAATAGTTATCGTTTGGAGAAAATTGCTGTTGAGTGGAGTGCCAGATTAGCTGCCTCTTGTATGATGTTATTTTTGGTTGTTTTGAGCTATAGCGGGTGGAATTTATTCGATATAGCGACTATGATGAGCAGCAAATGGTTACTTGTCTTATTTTTTCCATACGCTATAATATACTCGGCTATTGCCGATTTTATATGTTTTCGCAAAGGGGAAAAGCATTTTTTATTAGCGGTGTGTTGTTATATTGCAGGAGGATATATTCCGTTTTTTATAGCATTTGGGCAACATTTTTATTATTATATCATTACTATTTTTTTTGCAGGTACGATTGGAATGATCTGTTCATTTCTTTATTGGGGCATTGTTTCCTGGTTGAAAAGCTATCGGCGGCGCACGATCTGGTTGGCTATATGCAGCTTGCTGCTTGTTTCCTTTGCAGTTACTCATGATTTTTCAGTGAAAAAAGGAATGAAAGAGCAACGCGGAGAGGAACACTATGAAGTAAGCTTTTCTTATTTTCATGGCATACATAAAATAGCGATTGATTTGAAAGAAGGAGAAACGCTTCATTATAGTATTGCAATACCTCCCAAATTCGAAGGCGGATATGGAAATTATTTGACGAATAGCAGAAATCAGCAGATGAGCCATGAAAGCCATGAAAAGCATGAAGCCCATGAAGCTGGCTATAGTCGCGGAAATGGCGGGGGGTATTCTTTTACGGCATCTCGTCAAGATACTTATTTTATTGTTGTAACAGGAGAGAGCTTTAAAGGGAGTTTTCAAATAAATTGGTCGATTTGTTCATAACTTTACTTAATTTGTAAGTTATTTTAAGGCAGGATGGAGTTATTGCGCAGGTTGTCTTATAATGAGTAAGGCTTGAACATTTCAAATCAATTGTGTTTGAAAGTGAAAGCTCATGCAATCGATTGTATGTGCAAAGATTAAATTTTCGTGAGGTGTGGAAGTGAAGAAACTAGCATTATTACTTGTATTGATTTTTGTTTGGGGTTGTGGAAATGGCAGCGGCGGCACAACTGATCCATCCCATTCACCCCAAGAGTCCGAAGCTCCGGTTGTAAAAGAAAAAGAAGCAAAACCGTTGCCTGATGGTAGGGATGCCCATGTTGTTGTAATAGGTAGTGAGATTGAAGGCATGTATTTGGCGCGCGCAGCCAAAGACGAAGGTTTAACTGTGTTAGTACTTGATCCACGTGAAAAAGCAGGTGGTCAAGTCATTCAGGGAGAAATGCTATATTTGGACGAGCCAACAGATGATGCGCAAAAAACGACTACACAGGGTCGTGTGAAAAATTTGTTTGACCGTTTTAAAAAAGGCGAGATTCGCAAAATTGAGCAGTTTACAACCTACTTCAATGATGAAGTGATGAAGAATATTCCTCTTGAATCAGGCATCTCTATTGTAGATGTTGTTAAAGAGGAAGATGAACAAACAAAAAAGACTAAAATAACTTCACTTACTTATAAAACAGCAAGCGGCGAGGAGAAAAAGGTTACTGCCGATTATTTTGTAGAAAATACAGATTTTACTGCTTTAACTCATTTGCTTAGCGATAAGCGTCTGGCGGGGGTAGAAACCATTTTTGATGCACCAGAAAAAGATTATATGGCGGCATCTATTATGATGAAGTTTAAAGGCGTTGATTGGAGCAAGTTTAAAGATGAAGTGATGAAGCTGGACAAAGAGGCACGTTTTGAGAAGTATGGAGGCGAGTCTTTTGTAACAGACACATTTGTATGGGGCTTTGGCAATGTAGGCAAGGAATATGATCCTATAAATGATGATTTCTTCCTACGCGGGTTGAACATCTTGAACCAGCTGAATGGCGAGGTGCTTATTAACGCATTGCTTATCTATGATGTGGTTCCGACAGATGACGAGCGTATTAAAGAAGTAGTGGAGCAAGGCCGTGAGGAAATAGATTTAGTAGCAGATCATTTGCGTGACATGCTTCCTGGCTGGGAAAATGTAGAGGTTAATGGTTATCCAGAATATTTGTATATTCGTGATTTTGACCGCTATGAGACAGACTATGTCTTGCAGGCAACTGATATAATGGGCGGAGAAATGTTCTGGGATAATGTAAGTATTGCGAGTTATCCACTAGACAATCAAGGAATTAAAAGCCACCCTTGGGGAATTGGCTTGGGCAACCCAGACAAATACGGCATGCCGCTACGTTCTTTTATTCTAAAAGATCATGCTAACGTAATCGTTGCGGGCAAGAATGTAGGAGCTTCTGCTGCTGCGTACGGAAGTGCTCGTATTCAAGCAAATACTTCCCTTGCGGGAGAAGTAATCGGTATTATTTTGGCGCAGATCGATGGCAAGAAGCAGCTAGTTGAGCTGAACGAAGAGGATATGAAAGAAATGCATGAATACTTGAAAAAAGAATATAAAATTAAAGTAAGTAAAGTAAAAGCAAAAAACAAAATTGCTGATTACACGGATAAAGAGCGTGAAACACTAAACTCCGGTAAACAGGTCACAAGAAAATAGACCGCTTTAATTGTGAAGCACTAGCAAGCATCCTTTGTATGGGCAAATAACAAGTTTGATACATTTATCAGCTTGCCAATCTGTTCAGCGCAAAGGATGTTTTGTTTATTGTTTGAGAAAATTTTTAAAAAGATGAATGGGAAAATAGTTATTTTCATATTGAAATTAAATAAAAGAAGTGATACATTGTAATAAAGAAGTTGCAATTCGAATTATTTAATTTCATTGTGAATTTAAATAGGAGGAGGAATGCGGCGTC
Organism: Paenibacillus nanensis; assembly: GCA_040396195.1. Taxonomy (GTDB): domain Bacteria; phylum Bacillota; class Bacilli; order Paenibacillales; family Paenibacillaceae; genus Pristimantibacillus; species Pristimantibacillus nanensis_A. The sequence goes on along the minus strand of JBEBPB010000002.1, from coordinate 226,105 downwards.
AATTTTTAAAATGCGATATGATCATATAACGCAATGGAGATTCTAATCATGATGAATATTTTCGGAAGGAACTTTACACGTAAACAATTGGAAAGCCAAATCGGTGATATCCGTCAATTATGCGGAGTAAGGGCAATGAAGTTTGCGGATGGCCTGGAGCAAGACGTAAAGGGATTGCATGTATGGAATGCAGCCGGATTGCAGTTTTGGGTACTGCAGGATCGTTGTATGGATATAGGAGCTGTGTTCTACAAAGGAATTCCGTTAACCTGGACTAGCAAGACGGGGTATGTTCATCCGGCCTTTTTGCAAACAAATGGCTGGATTGCCGGTTTCCATGGCGGACTTTTGGCAACATGCGGACTTAATAATGTGGGCAGGGCATGTGAAGATGAGGACGGTGCCCATGAGATGCACGGGAGAATGAACAGGTTGCCTGCTTCTCAGGTTCAATATGAAGGAGATTGGATAGAGAATGATTTTACAATTTCCATCAAAGGAAAAGTAGATGACAGCAGTTCGCTGGGGGATCATCTTCAGCTTCAGCGTCAGATTACTGTCAAAATGGATGAGCCCGTTATTCGAATAACAGATAGGGTGGTTAATTTGGGCATAATGACTATGCCTTGCTTGATGAAGTATCATATGAATTTTGGATTCCCGATTTTGCAGGATGATACGAAATTTATTGTTGCAAACCGTAAACGTATAATCAAGGACGGGCAGGAATTAACCGTTCCTGATGCGGATTGCTTTCGTAATAAAACGAATAATGGTGCCGAAATGCTTTATCATGAATGCGATTACAGTACTTCTGAATGGGGACAGGCCACGATTTATAATAAAGAAATTGCTGCAAGGGAAGGATTTAAGCTGGCTATTCGTTATAAACATGAGACATTGCCTCATCTGTGGCAGTGGAATAATGTTACAGATGGATTGTATGTTACGGCGATTGAACCGTCGAATTGTGCAGTGAAGCCTCGTTCAGAAGCTCGCAAGCAAAACAAGCTGCCCAAACTTGAGCCAGGTGAAGCAATGCAATTTGCAGTAGAATTTGCTGTTGTCCCTGCCGAGTAGCTTGAGCATAGGGAAAATCTGGAAGATACAGATGCATTGGTGGATAATGTGTAGTAAGATTAGATAAAATCGCGGTTATAGGTGAGGATATGAGTATTGTCCACGTTGGCAGAGAACTGAATACAAAGAAGGTTATTAAATTTATCAGGGAAAAGGGACCGATATCCCGCAAGGAAATATCGGATGCTATGGATATTCCGCAGCCTACAATTACCCGGATTATTGAGCAGCTTTTACAGGCGGAGATGATTAAAGAGGTAGGAACGGTTCCATCGAGCCGCGGCAGAAGACAAGTGCTGCTGGCATTGAATGCCAAGTCTTGTTTTTCAATCGGAGTAGAGATTGGGCGCACCGCTGTAAAATCTGCACTGGTTGACTTGGAAGGGAATTTGACGCATTTTGAAATTCGCAAGTCTAGCAAATCTGATCGTATTGAGCATATCATTGCCTATTTGAAGTCCAGAGTAGAGCAGCTAATGCAATCCGGGCAAGTTGATTCCTCTGCTATACTTGGTGTAGGTATCGGTATACCCGGTTGGCTTAATGAAACGAAGGAAGGCTATATTTCTCCGTCTAATTTTTATGGTCAAACGAAAATTCCGTTGCGGGCACTGCTGGAAGAGGCGTTGCCGTACCCAATTATAATTGATAATAATGCGAATGTTGCGGCATTGGCGGAGAAGTGGTTTGGCAAAGGGAGAGGCGTGCAAAATCTCGTTTATATTCATGCAGAAATCGGCATTGGCAGCGGCGTAATTATTCATGATACGCTGTACCGGGGATTAAGTGGAAAAGCAGGAGAGATTGCACACACCATCGTTGATTTATTTGGCGATCAATGTACTTGCGGCAGTTATGGCTGCTTAGAGACGCTTGTTTCGATTCCACGTATACTGGAACGGCTAAAAAAAGTATTAAAAGTCGAAGGACAAAATGAGCGTAGTTATTTTCAAAGTGATGATATTGAATCAATTGACTTTGATCAAATGCTGCTCGCTTATAGAAAGGGATCGCAGGTTGCCGGGCGAGTGCTTGAAGAAACCGGAAAATACTTGGGGATTGGCGTTGCGAATGTAACTCAACATTTTGCTCCGGAATTAATAATCATTGGTGGAGAGCTTGGAACCTGTGAGCCCGTCATCCTGAATCAGATTAAAGCTTATGCACTCGCCAGAGATTCCAGTTTATTTGCACCTGCTTCAGCAATAGTTGTATCTGAATTAGAAGAGCTGATTGTGCTTGGTGCGGCAGCCCAAGTGATTGATGATGCATATTCTTTATACTCATTGTTATGATTTCTTTCAGGTGGACGGAATCGCCATAACTTTAAGAGGAAGGTAAAGCTGCCGATTATCTGTGAACGACTTGGAGCAGACAAAATGCTAGCTGATGGGAAGCAAAAGGAACTTCCTTCCTTTTTAATTAATTTCATTATGAAAGTAATAAAAAACTATAATCTGATGGGAGAGTGGGCAGACATATGAGAATTATTTATTTGGATATTGATTCAATCAGACCGGATCATATGGGATGTTATGGTTATTCCCGCAATACAACACCGAACCTTGACCGAATTGCTGCGCAGGGAGTGCGCTTCAATCATGTGTATACGGCGGCATCGCCTTGTGTTCCGTCAAGGGCAAGTTTTATGTCAGGACGATTCGGCATTAATCACGGCGCCTTGACACACTGGGGCCGTGGCGGTCAGTTTTATTATCCGGAAGGGGACTTTCATAGCGAGGAAATGCCTTTCTTCACCCGCTATTTGCGACAGGCGGATTATCGAACAATTTCATTCTCCTCTTTTGGTGATCGACATCATGCCTGGTGGTACTTTGCCGGATGGAATGAAGTGCACACTCATTCACTTAAAGGCGGCAATGAAGATGCTCATGAAGTGAACGCCGCAGTGCTTCCGTGGATCAAGCAGCATGGCAAGGAAGATAATTACTTTTTGCATATTCAGTATTGGGACCCGCATGCAAGATATACGTATCCGAAGCAGTATGCTGAGCAGTTTGCTAATGAACCGGCTCCAGAATATCCGGACGAGACAGAAATTGCACGTCATCACAGCGACGCTCATCCTCGTTCAGCAACATTCTTGCACTGGTCAGATGATTACAGCAAAATTCCACAGGACACGATGCCATTGGAAATAGCGAATCGCCAAGACTTCAAAAAATTAATCGATGGTTACGACGGCGGCATTTCCTATATGGATAAATTTGTTGGCGAAATACTGGACACTTATCGAGAAATGGGTATTGAGGATGAAATATGTTTTATTATTAGTGCTGATCATGCAGAATCATTTGGGGAGCAAGGCATCTATATGGAGCATGGCATGGCGACTGAATCGGTTCATCATATTCCGCTTATTATGAAGTTTCCTGGCTTGACGAAGGCAGGGCATGTGAACGATGACCTTATCTACAATGTGGATGTGATGGCAACAGTAGCCGATATGCTTGGATTGCCTAAACCGTCCGGTTGGGATGGCACATCATTTCTGCCAGCATTAAGCGGCGAAGAGCTGAATGGGAGAGATTATATTGTTATGGAGCACGGTTTGTACGCCTGTCAGCGTGCTGTTCGTGATCACAGATGGTATTTTATTCATACTTATCATGAAGGCTTCTATCAATTCCCGAAAACCATGCTTTATGATCTGAGCAACGACCCGAACCAGACTACAAATGTGGCGGATCAGCATCCGGATATTGTTGCTTTAATGAAGGAACGATTGCACTTATGGGTAGAGGGCAATATGGCTAAAAACAATCGGGAAATAGACCCGATGCAAGATATTATCAATAGCGGTGGTCCATTCCGATATATGCAGCCTAAGCAGTGGGTTGACAGACTGGAGCGGGCAGGCTGGCATGAACATGCTGATCGCTTGGCAACAAAATATGATATTAAAAAGAATGTTTGAAAATATAAGGGCTAAGAAACGGAGGAAGTTTCATTATGAATATTTATTGGGGAGATATACACAATCATTGCGGTATTAGCTATGGGTTTGGCAGCTTGGAAAATGCTTTGAAGGCGGCGAAAGGTCAGCTTGATTTTGTATCTATTATTGGGCATGCTTCATGGCATGATATGCCAGAACGTTCTTCTGAGCTTGAATTTTTGATCGATTTTCATGAGAAAGGCTTTGCCAAGCTGGCTTCCCATTGGGATCAAGTTAGAGAAACAGTAAAGAACGCCAATATACCTCATGAATTTGTTACCTTCCAAGGCTATGAGGCGCACTCCAGTGAATACGGCGATCATCATATTGTTTGCAAGGAGGACGATATGCCATTGCTTCAAGGAATATCTCCATATGAGGTAGCGGCAGGCTTGCAGCCGAGGGACGTTATTGCTGTTCCGCACCATGTTGGCTATACTCCAGGATATCGAGGCGGTAACTGGGAGAGCTTTGATTCCTCAATAAGCCCAATCGTTGAAGTATACTCCAAGCATGGTTGTGGTTTGTCAGAAGAAAGTCTGTACCCTTATTTGCATGATATGGGACCGAGAGATTCCCGGAGCATGGTTTTTGCAGGGATTCAGAAGGGGCGCCGCTTCGGATTTGTCGGTTCAACCGACCATCATGCCGGATATCCAGGCTCTTATGGTGACGGAAGAATGGCGGTTCTTGCTACCGAAAAGACGCGAGATGCAATTTGGGAAGCGATTTTGGCACGCAGAACGTATGCGATTACTGGAGATAAAATAGCGTGCGATTTTTCAGTGAATGGTGCGGCAATGGGTAGTGAAATTACTGCTTATGGAAATCGTAACTTAAAGCTGTCAATAAAAGGATGCGATCGCTTGGATAAGACTGTTATTTATAAAAATCTGAAGCCGTGGAAGGTTATTAATGGGGAGGATTTAAGAGCGGACGAGTCAGTCGCTGCAAAAGCTGGCACATACAAAGTGCGAGTAGAAATGGGATGGGGAGATGCCAAGGACGGTTACTTCTGGGAAGGCAAAGCTGCTGTTCGCGGTGGAAGCATAGCGTCAGTAGAAACTTGTTTCCGTGGCAGAAGCGTACTTGCTCCAACGCCAGAGATGCGGGATAATCCTGACCTTAATAAGCTGCATAATGAGCTGATCGAGCAAAACGATACTTATGCAGCATGGACATGCACTACCTTTAAAAACCCGACAACCCTTCATCCGCATACTGCAGCGCTTATATTTGAAATTAATGGTGAGGCTGATACGGTACTTGAGGTCGAGCTTAATGGCGCTAAAATGGAGATTACAATTGGCGAGTCGCTGCAAGGCAGTCGCAGTATGCATCTAAAACCGCATAATTCTGAAGCGATTCTGATCCATCGGGCTGTACCGGCCTATGAATATACGCTGGAGGGCGAATGGACAGATGAAGAACAAGAAGCAGCATGCGACGTTTATCATGTGGAAATTCGTCAAAGCAACAACCAGTATGCTTGGATTTCACCAGTTTATGTAGTGAGCTGACAATAAGGCTGCAAATCGATTTATATCATAAGGCTTCTGATTATTCAATCAGAGGCCTTTTCATGCTTTCCTAATGGGGAGGTCAACTAACTAAAACTTTTCTTATATTCATTGGGTGAAATACCAAAACGTGAACGGAATAGCCGACTGAAATGTGTGTAGTTCGCGAATCCGCTTAGCTCGGCGATTTCTTGCAAAGATTCGCCTGAGAATAGCATACGTTCCTGTGCACGAGATAAGCGCACCTCAATGGCATAATCCATTATCGACTGCTGGAAGGTTTCGCGAAACAATTGGGATGCGCGTGAGATGCCAAGCCCTGCTGAAGCAGCTGCGTCCTGCAAAGTAATTGGCTTGGTGGCATGATTCTCGATAAATACCTTAATCTGGCTTGCAACCGATCTTTCACTTGGATACGTCAAGTTAAATTCTTTGCTTTCCAATATTCGCTTTATATGCAGAAGCAAGCAGCGTGTCAAATAATCAAGCAGTAAAGGCTCAGCGTCCTTTACTCTTTTCTTTTCATAAGTGAGATGCTTCCAATATGATAAACATATTTCGTCCAGACCAATATGCTGATATGGAGTATCAATATAGCCCTGCCACCAATCTTCCAACCATTCTGCATCCTCATAGTCAATAAAAAGATAATAATCTCCGCTTGGCACAGGTTTCTCCTCATCCACAGTAATAATTAGCTCATACGAATCATTCGGTTTGACAAGAATCAGGTCGCCAGCTCTAAGATGAAATTCAGCTTGATTAATAATGGCGCGGCAACTTCCTTCAGCTTGCAATCTGATTAGATAATGATTAGTAAATTTATTGCGTTTGGAGTGAAAGGGGCGATGATGCTTGATAAACGCTGCCGAAAGAATATTCATGATGGATCTCCTTTACTTCTTGTAATAAAGCCGATCTTTTGAATATATCGTAAGATAAGTAAACTAATTCGTCAAACAGATCAACGACATTCCAGCGTGAACTCTTTATACTAAAAGCCAAAGAGAATGAATCAAAAATAGCATTGGGGATGAACATGGTGCATCAAAAACTGGCTGTGCAGCTCTATACGCTGCGTGGAGAATGTGAAAAAGATTTTGCGGGAACGATGCGAGCATTAAAACAGATGGGCTGGGCAGGCGTACAGCTTGCAGGTTATTACGGTCAAGATCCGAAAGCGCTTGCCAAAGTGTTGGAGGAGCTTGATCTCAAGGTTGCCGGCATGCATGTCAGTTATGATCGAATTGTTCAGGATTGGGACAATTTGGCGGCGGAGGCAAAGCTGTTTGGCACGTATGATATCGTCTGTCCGGGCATTCCGGCAGAACTGCAAAATGAAGAAGGATTTCGCAAGATTAGGCAACAATTGAATAAGGCGGCAAAGAAAGGCATGGAGCAAGGACTGCGCGTCAGCTATCATAACCATGCATTTGAGTTTGAGACTATAATTGATGGTTATAGTGCGCTGGAATATATGCTGGATCCAACAAAGGACAACCATGTATTGGCAGAGATTGATGTGTATTGGGTTAAAAAGGGTGGAAAAAACATTATGTCTTTTCTAGAACCTTACACTCAAAGAATGCCGATTATTCATTTGAAAGATATGGCTGATGATGAGGAGCAGTCCTTTGCAGAAATTGGTGTCGGAACTATTGATTTTATGCCCATTTTAAATTGGGGTACAAAAAATGGAATTGAATGGTACGTGGTCGAACAAGATATTTGCAAACGAAGCGCATTGGCATGCGTTCAGACTAGTTATACGAATTTGGCAGAGTTGATTAATCGAATAGACAGCTAGTTTTTCGCTCCATTTTAGCACTGCTAAAAGTAACATTCTACAGGTAACTTAACTTATTTAACTTTCACCCTATTCGGAGGTATTGAAATGAAAAAGAAGATCAGGATTGGCATTATTGGCACGGGGAATATTTTCAAGTATGTGCATTTGCAGCCGTTGCTGGAGCATGCGGAAGTAGAGATTGCGGCATTATGTGATATTAACCAAGAGCGTGCGCAACAGCTTGCCGATGAACATGATATTGAAAAGGTATATACTGATTACAATGAAATGTTGCAAAAGGAGGAGCTGGATGCGGTAGATATTTGCACACCAAATCTTTATCATTCTAAGGCAGCGATAGCAGCATTGGAAGCGGGTGTGCATGTATTTTGTGAGAAGCCGGATGCCGTTAGCTCGGAAGAAGCTCAAAAGATGGCAAATGCGGCGCAGGCAAGCGGTAAAGTATTAATGACGATGCGCAATAATCGATTCAATCCGACTTCTCAATATTTGAAGGCACTCATTGCCGAAGGACAGATGGGAGAATTGTACACGGGACGTTGCGGCTGGATTCGTCGTCGCGGCATTCCGGGTAAAGGCGGTTGGTTTACAACGAAAGAGCTGTCTGGCGGCGGACCGCTTATTGACTTGGGTGTACACTTTATTGATCTTACCATGTGGCTGATGGGCAATCCTAAACCGGTAGCAGTTACTGGAGCAACTTACTGCAAGTTTGCGGACAATGCGGTATCTGATTCTGTACACAGCAATTTTGGTGAAAAGCAAGAAAACGGAACCTTTGATGTAGAAGATCTAGCTACTGGTTTTATCCGATTTGACAATGGAGCTACATTGCAAATTGAATTCAGTTGGGCGTCGAATATCGAAGAGGATATGAATTTTATTGAATTGCGCGGTACCAAGTCAGGCTTTAGCTTGAAAAATGACAAGCTAGAAATATTTTCTGAAGCAGCAGGGCAATTAATAGATATGACGCCAGTCATTAAATCAGGTAATATATCACCACATGGCGAACATTTAAAGCACTTCATTGATGTGATGCAACAGCGTGCAGTACCAATCAATACGCCAGAGCAAGGTGTAGATATGATTGGAATTTTGGCGGCAATTTATAAATCAGCAGAAACGGGCAGAGAAGTAGTGTTGTAGAGAGAACGTTTGAAAGATAATGTAGATGGATAAGGGCAGCTTGTAAGATGTCGCATCTCACAAGCTGCCCTTGTTTGCCTTAATATGATCGAAGATACGAACGAAGATTGATTCGAAATATTTCCGAGCCCTTCAGGGATTAATGGGATATACTGGAATGGGGGAAACTATAGGGGGTGCCATATGTATTTTGTAGTTGGGATTTTTCTAGCATTGTTAATCTTGATAGTGGTAATATGGGGGTTGGGAATTCCGGGGCTACTTGCAATGTTTATTTTTACTTTTGCATTTATCTATATCATCTATCGACAAAACAAACAATTACTCGATGATGTAAAGAAAATTCGCGAACATCTTGGTTTGCTGACTGAGGCTGAGCTTCAGGCAGATAAGGAAATTAAATATAGGCAAGAATATGAACATGCACAGAGAGATACATTGTTTATGTCCGAAATGAATGAACAGATAGAAAAGGAATTGGATCAGCCCATCTCGGCTCCGGATGGTGAGATATCCAAGAGTGATGATGAGAAGAGTTAAGCAAAGGCAAATATAATTTTACATAAATAGCATGATCAAATAGGAGAACAGAATAATGGCTGAACTTATTTTTGTAGTTGGTTGCGCGGGGGCTGGCAAGTCGACGCTTGCCAAGCAGCTTGCCAGTAAACACCGCTTTGCTTTTTTTGATATGGATACGTTGCTGCGTCCAGCTGCTGAATCAATTATGGCTTTGCAAGGGCTTGATCCGAATGATCGGGATTCCGCTGAATATAAACAATTATGCAGAGACCTTGGGTATCGGATTACGATGGACGCGGCGCTGGAAAATCTGGAACTTGGCATAAATACAATTGTTGTTGGTCCTTTTACAAAAGAAATTACTAATCCATTATGGCTGGAAGAAGAGCTTAGTCGATTTGGAACTGCCTCATGCGGGTTCAGCGTTAAAGTAATTTCTGTTTCGCTCGCTACGGAGGAAGCATATCGAGACCGTTTTCTCGATCGCAAGTCTGTACTTGATAACTGGAAGCTTGAGCATTGGGAGGAATTTAGAAAAGGGTTGCGGACTGGAAAGATTGAATGGAATTTGCCGGATGAAAACGTGTTGTATTTTGATAATACTCTCCCTTTGTCAGAAGAGCGCATTGTAGTTTTGGAACAATTTATCAATGTGCACCCAACGTAGTATTAATAAGGACTTTGGCAGTATCGCCTTATGGTTGATGCATGTCGAAGTCTTTTTTTATTTTACATTGAAACTTTAAATAAGCTAATCTATAATGATAATCAATATCAATAAGAGACTGAACGAAAAGTATTCTAAGTTACTTAGGAGGAATTGTTAATGTTCAAAAAGAAGCAAGGAACCAAAAAGCCTTCGCCAGTCATGAAGATGCGTCCGTATTTGGCGCGAAAAAAAGCACCTCTGATCGGTTCAATTACAATGTCAGCATTGGCTTCGGCATTCGGATTAGTGCCTTATTTGGTTGTATATATGCTTTGTATTCGTATTTTGCAACCAGCACAAAACAGCGGCTATACTGATTTTATTATACTGGCTTTGATTGCTCTTGCTGCAGTTTTGTTAAAGGGGCTTTGCTTTATGCTATCAGCCAATTTGGCTCATAAAGCAGCCTACGATATTATTTATGAAATTAGAATTGAGATGGCTGATAAGCTTACGAAGCTGCCTCTCGGTTTTTTTGATCGTAATGACGCTGGCAGCCTTAAACATACGATGAATGAAGAGGTGGAAAATCTGGAGGAGGGCATTGCCCATTTGATCCCGGATGTAACGAGCGGCATAGCTATACCACTACTGACGTTTGGCGCCATGCTGGCTATGGATTGGAGATTGGCGCTGGCAGCTTTTGCGATTTTGCCAATATTAAGCGCTGCATTTTCTTATGCGAACAGCAAGATCAAAGCGCTTACTCCGAGATTCGTAGAAGTCAATAGTATGATCAGTTCAGCTATGTTGCGCTATGTTCATGGCATGAAGGTTATTCGGGCGTTTTCACGTTCAGATTCGGCTTATGCTGAATATTGCGAGCTGATGCAAAAAGCAGGAGAGATTGGCGAGGAAGTTGAAGGCAAAAGTGTTCTAGGCAAATCTTTGGCTGCAGGGCTTGCGCAGATGTCACTCTTAATTGTTGTCCCTGTAGGAGTATGGCTTTATGTGACGGGAAACATAGAGTTGCCAATGTTTATTTTGTTTATTATGCTGACAGTCGGTGTTGGAAACACATTGATGAAAGCATTCCGCTCCAGCGGACAGATTTCCTTCCGCATTGCCGGAGCGGCACGCAAAGTAATAACATTGCTCGAGCAGCAGGAACTGGCAGAGCCTAAACAACCTATAAAACCAACTGGCGCGGATATCGAATTTGATCGGGTATCGTTTTCCTACGGCGGCAAAAAGGACGCCTTGCAGAATGTTTCTTTTACTGTTCAAGAAGGTACATTGACTGCACTTGTCGGAGCTTCTGGAGCTGGAAAAACAACAATTGCCCGCATGGTGCCTCGTTTTTGGGATGTTACGGAAGGTTCAGTCAAAATTGGCGGAGCCGATGTGCGCGAAATTGGCAGTGAAGGGCTGCTTAATCTCGTATCCTATGTGTTCCAGGATGTTTATTTATTTGACGGTACCATTATGGATAATATTCGGATGGGACGCTCTGCGGCAACAGATGAGGAAGTAATGGAAGCAGCGCGTCAAGCAAGGTGTCATGATTTTATTGTGAGTTTGCCTGACGGTTATCAAACGATTGTAGGAGAGGGAGGCAGCAAGCTGAGCGGCGGACAAAAGCAAAGAATCAGCATCGTCCGCGCCTTTTTGAAGCAAGCGCCGATTGTAGTGCTCGACGAAGCAACGGCTTTAATTGATCCGGAGAATGAAGCGCGTATACAAGATGCTGTCAATGAATTAATGAATCCTGTGGATGGGAAACCGAAAACGATTTTAATGATTGCTCATCGCCTGCATACAGTCGTTCATGCCGATCAGATTGTAGTTGTCGATAACGGTACGATTGTTGCTTGCGGCAAGCATAGCGAACTGCTGGCAACTCATGAAGGCTATCGTAAGCAGTGGGAAGCTTATAATCGTGACAGTAGTGAGAATAAAGCGTTGCTGGCAGCTCAAAAAATTGATTTCGATGAGAAAATGGTATCCAGCCAACAGGTTTTCGAGCCAGCCGTTATAGTGTCCGAAAATTCTGGGGTTGCAGGTGCTTATTCAGAGCATGAACAGCCAGATAGGTATCGCCAGTTAAACGAACTTTCTTTAGTGCGTAAAACCTTTGTGCTGGCAGAGCCAGAGCAAGATAGAAAACGGCTAATCAAGTCTTATTGGCTTACTTTGCTGGAAGGGGTAGTAATCAGTATTCCGGCAATTGTCATTGCGGCTATAATTTATACACTGTTTAATGAAAACTATAATATGGCTTGGCAATTGACAGGGGTGATGGTGTTTGTATTCTTATTGCAGGAATTGGCTTACTATCAAACAAATCGGGTATTGTTCCCCTTCTATCCAAAATTGATGACTAATATTAGGGTTTATTTGGGACGTCGCCTAAAAGACCTGCCGTTTGGTTTTTTCTCCAAGTATGATGCAGCCTCAATAGAGATGAGAATTAAACAAGATGTTTTTATGACCAGCCTTTTGCCCAATGTCGCAGCGGCTGTTATAAAAGGATGTGTTATTCCTTGTATAACGTTAATTGCTCTATTGTGGATTGATTGGCCACTTGCTTTGGTGGCGGCAGCTGGTGTACCGCTTTGTTTTCTTGTTTCGTTTGCAGCTGATCGCAAGTTCAAGGGAGTTCTGAACAGATTGCAGAAAGCTCGCAGCGAGACAAACAGAACAATTATTGATTTTATTCGCGGGATAGCTGTGATACGGGCTTTTGGGCTGGCAAGAAGCTCGCTAATTGGCTATAAACATGCAATGGAAGAATATCGCGATAGCAGTATAGCGACCAATAATAAATATTCTCCATATACAGCTTTGAATGCTATTATGTTTGAATTAGGATTTAGTGCGGTTCTTCTCGTTGGCGGCTGGCGGTTGATGGAAGGATCAATTGATGGAATTTCATTTCTCTGCTTTATTATGCTGACAGCTGCTTTATATGAACCACTCCCAATCTTGGATTACATTGCTATGCGCCGGATGATGCATACAACATTATCTAATTTAGATGAAATCATTCAAGAGGATGATTTGCAGCAACCTGTGATTGGTCATGAAAAACTGCCGCAAGGGCAAGACATTGTTTTTGAAAATGTAGTGTTTGGATACGGAAAGCAGCCAGTGTTGAAAAACTTTAATCTGCATATACCGGCAAAAGGAATGACGGCATTGGTTGGACCTTCTGGAGGCGGCAAGACGACTGCACTTAATCTAATTGCCCGTTTTTGGGATGCGGAGCAAGGCGAGATCAGTATCGGCAAAGCAAGTGTGAAGGATATGCGGCATGATACTTTAATGCGGCAAGTCAGCTTTGTATTCCAGGATGTGTACTTACTGCCCGGCACAATATTGCATAATTTGAAGTATGGTCGTCCAGATGCAACATTTGATGAAGTGATCGAGGCAGCCAAGGCAGCTCGTTGTCATGAATTTATTATGGAATTGCCTGATGGCTACAATACTGAGGTCAGTGAAGGCGGCAGTACATTGTCAGGAGGGCAGAAGCAAAGAATCAGTATCGCTCGAGCTATTCTCAAGGATGCGCCGATTGTTCTGTTGGATGAAGCAACTGCAAGCGTAGATCCAGAGAACGAACAATATATTAGTGAGGCGCTGCAGGCTCTTGCCGCCAACAAAACAGTTGTTATGGTAGCCCATCGCTTGCATACGATACAAAATGCAACGAAAATAGCAGTTGTAGAAGACGGCTGTGTTGTGCAAACAGGTACACATGATGAATTGATGAAGGTAGATGGACTATACCGGAAGTTTTGGGAGGAGCGGACAAGAGCGGAGCAGTGGCAAGTGAAGAAAGAATCGAAGCAAGAATCCCACATATTGTCTTAACGAGGAAATATATGATAGAAGGATAAGATTAGAGAATTTAAACCATTCGATTATGGAGTATATCCGATAGATAAAAAACAAACGTCTGTCATTCCCATACCGTAGTTATTAACAGCTACGATATGGGAGGACGGATGTTTTTGTTTTTAAACAAAATTTAAACGCTGTTGAAGGAAATAAAGGCTATGATGAATAGAAAAAAGCAAATTTCCTAGCAATTGGACATGATAAACTACAGGAAAGCAGCAGGTCATTTAATTAAGAATGCTATTTAAGGAGAAGTACGATGACAAAAATACTCTATATCGAAGATGATCTGGAAATTGGGCAATGGACGAGAGATGATTTGGAGCGGCGCGGTTATGAGACAGAGTGGCTGACAAACGGTGATAAAGCGATCATTCATGCGGAAAAAGTAGATATTGTTATTCTTGATGTTATGTTGCCTGGACTTGACGGCTTTACTATAGGTCAGCGTATAAAAAAAGAATTTCCGAAAATCCCCATTTTGATGCTGTCTGCTCGAACGTCAGTTGATGATAAATTACAAGGGTTGCACTTTGCTGATGACTATTTGACCAAACCATTTCACCCGGATGAGCTTGCTGCCCGGCTGGAGGTGCTGTTGCGTCGGAATGTTGCAGCCTCGGATCAGGAGATACAGTTGGGACATTTGCGCATACATGCAGCGCATCAATTGATAGAGGATGGTAGAGATGGCAATGAAATTCAACTGACTGCCAAACAGATGCAAATATTGTTTTATTTTTTGAAGCATCCGAATCAAATTTTAACAAAAGAGCAAATTTACGAGGCGGTTTGGGGCGAGCCATATTTGGAAGGAGATAAAACGGTTATGGTTCATATTCGTTATTTAAGAGAGAAGATCGAAGTGAACCCGAGTGAGCCTGCTATTATTGAAACTATTCGCGGACTTGGCTATCGGGTGAAGCAATGAAGCCGCGCATGCGCCATTCTTTGTTATATCGCTATTTGCTGATCGTATTATGCGCACTTATTATTATACCAATTCTGTTTCCGCTTGCAGCTGTTGTTGTTTTTTTGCCAGCGGTATGGACTGAAAAGAAGGAATGGAACAAATATGAGAGCGGTACACAATTAGAGGCAATGTGGCATAAGGAAGCAGGGAGTTTGAAGAATGCCACAGTTGAGCAAATACGTTCTCGCCTTCAAGAGCTGAAACAATTTTATAATAAATCTTCGGTTTATTGGGTGGATGAGCAGGGAAATACACAATTCAAGTTGCCTGAGACAGTTCATATTCCCGATATGTGGAGCGCCTCCTACACGGTGTCGTTTATGAAACAAAGATATGGAGGGGATCCGTTTACTTCGGTTGCTTTTTTGGATGGGGATGAGCCGCGTGGTTTTATCGTATTTGAAGTGCCCCGTACTTATATTGGCGTCACATCTACTCCTTACAATGCGGTATATAGCAGAGTGTTTTTTGGTGCATTGTTGATTATGCTAGCTTTGTTTTTATTTGTTTCCTTTATGTTTTTCTATCGGATTCGCAAAAGGCTGGTCCGTTTGCAGACTGCGATGACAAGTCCTGCGTTAAACGGCATACCGACTGAGGTAGCTGTTTTAAAACCAGATGAAATTGGACAGCTTGAGAAGTCGTTTAATGCAATGATTCGAAAACTAGAGGAGGGAAAACATCGTGAGGAACAGGAGGAGTTGTTGCGTAAGGAGTTGATTGCCAAGCTGTCACATGATTTGCGTACTCCCTTGACGGCGATCCGAACACATGCCTTTAGCTTGCAGGAAGAAACGCTGAGCGATAAGGGCAGACAATCGGTTGAATTAATTGAAAATAAAATGATTTTCTTGGGTGAGCTTATAGAAAACTTATTTTCCTATTCGTTGCTATCTGCCGGCAAATATCCGTATCGTCCCAAGCAAGTGGAGATTACTCGTATGTGCAAAGTGATTTTTGCCGGCTGGTATCCGCTGTTTGAGAAGGAACAGTTTCATATAGAGGTGGATTTTACAGCGGAGGTGATCCACTGGGTCATTGATCCTGCCTGGTTGGAGCGGGTATTGGACAATTATTTTCAAAATGTGCTGAGGCATGCACGTTCAGGCAAGTACATCGCGGTGCGTGTGTCCGAACTGCGTGGCGGGATGATTGAAATTGCTGATAAAGGTCCGGGTATGGGAGCGTCTGAAGTAAAAGGAACCGGCATGGGGCTGACGATTATTCAATTGATGCTGAATGAGATGGGGATGGTCAGCAATGTTTATACGGATGGAAAGGGGACTCAAATTAGGTTGTCCAAAAAATAGAGTGCCAAGTGCCTGGTTTCAAGATTTAAACAGATTTTAACCTGCAGCAGAGCTTCAGCTTAAACTTCGCCGAGTATGATTAATTGCGAGGTGATTGAAGTGAGTGAATGGATACTCAGAACAGAAAATTTATCAAAGAAATTAGGCGGCAAGCTTGCCGTTGATCAACTTAATTTGAAAATTAAAAAAGGGGAAATCTATGGCTTTCTTGGACCGAACGGAGCTGGAAAAACAACTACAATTCGCATGATACTGGGGCTTGCCAGACCTACAGCAGGAAGTGTGTATGTGTTTGGCGACCATTTGCGAAAAGAACGCTTGTCCATTTTGCGAAAGATTGGATCATTGGTAGAATACCCTTCTTATTATGGGCATTTGAACGCAATAGAAAATTTGGAGACAATGCGCAGATTGCTTGATGTACCGAAAAATCGGATTGATGAAGTATTGGCAATGGTACGCTTGACAGGTGACGCAAAGCGTGCAGTTAAGGGCTATTCGCTTGGCATGAAACAAAGGCTTGGTATTGCTGCTGCTTTACTTGCAAATCCGGAATTGTTAATTTTGGATGAACCGACGAACGGGCTTGATCCTGCTGGAATATTGGAAATTCGTGAGCTGATAAAGAGCTTACCGGAAAAACAGGGTGTTACCATACTTGTATCGAGCCATCTGCTGTCAGAAATCGATCAGATGGCAACCAATGTCGGGATCATTACAAAGGGCAGAATGATTTTTCAGGATCGAATCGAAACCTTGCGTCAAAAAGCCTCCAGCCGCATTACGCTCCGTGTCAGTGATCCGGAAGAAGCGTGGAAAGTATTGCTCGCCAACGGATATGCTGCATCTTGGGATCGCAGTCAACTTTCCCTTGATATGGTAGAGGATCCGATCGCAGCATCAGCAATTGCAGTGCTGGTTCGAGAAAAGTTTTTGATATATCGTGTTGAGACGGAACAAGCATCTCTTGAACGTATATTTTTGCAATTAACCGGTGGGGAAGGGAGCTTGTAAAGATGTTAAGAGTGCTCTCCTCCGAGTGGCTTAAAATTAGCCGGAAAATGATTTGGTTTCTTGTCTTTCTAGGACCGATTGGTGTTGTAGGCTTGCAAGGGCTTAACTTTTCTTTGCGTTATTCCTATTTAATGAATCTATATAAAGATGATTTGTGGGGCGGGTTAATTGGCAATATTATATTGCTTACTATTCCGACGTTATTTATTGGCTTGACTATTTTGGCATCTATGACAGCGGGGATTGAGCATCAAACGAATGCTTGGAAACAAACGCTAGCTTTGCCCGTGACAAGATTTCAAGTATTTGCAGGGAAGTTTGTGCTGAACGCTTTGTTGTTGCTATGTTCAACAACACTGCTCGTATTGCTGACACTGCTGCTTGGCTGGGCTTGTAATATGCCACTGACTGATGCTCCCATAGCTGAAATTCTGAAATGGTCGTTCTATCCTTATTTAGCCGTACTGCCATTTGTTGCGCTTCAGGTTTGGTTGTCGGTAGTTATTGCAAATCAGGCAATTCCGCTTACTGTCGGCATTGTTGGGCTGGTTATTTCGATGTTTGCTGGCAGATTTCCGGATTGGGCTCCCTACAAATGGGCATCTCTGCAAAATAATGCTGGGGAACCGCTCTATTCAGTTGCTGCTGGTGTAGCTCTCGGGCTTGTGGTTGTATTGCTTGGCTCACTTCATTTTATTCGAAAGGATGTGAGTTAGCATGATTCGATTGCTTCGTTCAGAATGGTTGAAACTTCGCGGGGCTGTGCTTTGGATTTTGCTTGGTACAAGTCCTTTCATCGCCGCTATTGCCGGCTTGCTTAGCAATGGCGAACGCAAAGGCTTGGCGGAGGAGGAAGCTTGGATTGCATTGCTTGGTTTAATGGCTGTTCTGCATGCGATACTGTTCCTGCCCTTGCTTACGGGTGTATTTTCTGCTCTTGTATGCAGATACGAGCATATATCAGGCGGTTGGAAACAGCTGCTGTCGTTGCCGGTTACACGAACTAAAGTTTATTTTTCCAAATATATAATGGTTATGCTTTTGACAGCTACTGTTCAACTGTTATTTTTGATACTATTGCTGGCGGTTGGAAAGACTCTTGGTTTTGAAGGTGCAATTCCATGGAAAATTATATTTGGCTCGATTGCCGGCGGTTTTATCGCTTGCTTGCCGTTGGCGGCGCTTCAGCTTGCTGTATCAACCGCTTGGTCCAGCTTTGCAGCTCCGATGGCGATTAATGTTATATTTACACTGCCTAATATGCTGATTGTCAACTCTGCTGAATTTGGGCCGCTGTATCCTTGGGCGCAGCCTGTTCTGGCGATGCTGCCTACAGGCACAATGGAATTTGGGGCGTTTCATTTGTCGATGGCCTCGCTTTTTGGCACGATTGGTGGAAGCTTTGTGTTGTTTGCAACAGTGGGTTGGACTTATTTTACAAGAAAAGCAATCTAATCTTGAGCATAGAGCCTTCGGGCTCTTTTTGTTTTGGTTTCAAGAACGTATAACTGCTCATATTTAAACCATAATAGGTATGAAATGTATATTAAAGAGCAGGAAGTGGAGGATGAGCATGAAGAATAGCAAGGATGAGCAACTGGAGTATTACCGCTCTCACGGACAAGACCAGCCAATGACAACTAATCAGGGTGTGAAAATTTCTGAAGATGAGTTTTCCTTAAAGGCTGGAGAACGCGGACCCACGTTGATGGAGGATTTTCACTTTCGGGAAAAAATGACTCATTTTGACCATGAACGTATTCCGGAACGTGTAGTGCATGCACGTGGTTTTGCGGCACACGGTGAATTTGAGTTGTACGAGTCGATGTCTCCTTATACGAAGGCAGAGTTTTTACAAAAACCTGGACAAAAGACACCAGTATTTGTTCGCTTTTCCACTGTGGCAGGTTCAAAAGGCTCTGCTGAGACGGTGCGTGATGTAAGAGGTTTTGCAACTAAATTTTATACGGAAGCTGGAAATTATGATTTAGTTGGCAACAATATGCCGGTGTTTTTTATGCAGGATGCGATCAAATTTCCTGATTTTATTCATGCAGTCAAGCCGGAACCTCATAATGAAATGCCGCAAGCTTCCTCAGCACATGATACGTTTTGGGATTATGTAGCCAATAATCAAGAGTCTGCGCATATGATAATGTGGGTTATGTCTGATCGGGCTCTGCCAAGAAGCTTTCGTATGATGGAGGGCTTTGGCGTCCATACCTTCCGTTTTGTGAATGAGCAGGGTGAAGCGCATTTTGTGAAATTTCACTGGAAGCCGGTGCTTGGCGTTCACTCATTAATTTGGAAGGAAGCGCAGCTAATCGCCGGTCTTGATCCTGATTTTAATCGCCGCGACTTATGGGAAAATATCAATGCCGGAAAGTTTCCTCAGTTTGAGCTCGGTGTGCAACTCTTGCCGGAAAAGGACGAGTTCAAATTTGATTTCGATATTTTGGATCCATCCAAGATTTGGCCGGAAGAAGTTGTTCCTGTACAGATTATTGGGAAAATGACACTTAATCGCAATGTCGATAATGTATTTGCTGAAACAGAACAGGTTGCTTTTCATGTAGGAAATGTGGTGCCAGGCATCGATTTTACGAACGATCCGCTTTTACAGGGAAGATTGTTTTCCTACACAGATACGCAGCTGATCCGTTTAGGTGGTCCGAATTTTCATGAAATTCCGATTAACCGTCCTGTTTGTCCATTTCACAATAATCAACGGGATGGGTACGGGCGCCGTACAATTGATGTTGGGCAGACTAATTACCAAAACAACTCGCTTGCTAACAATGCTCCTTTTACTGTGACTGATTCCCAGGGCGGTTACGTTCACTATCAGGAAAAGGTAGAAGGTCGCAAAATAAGAGCGCGCGGCAGCAGCTTTGCAGATCATTTTACACAGGCTACTCTATTTTGGAATAGCATGAGTCCAGTTGAGAAGCAGCATATTAAGGATGCATTTACTTTTGAACTGAGTAAAGTGAAGAGTATGTCTGTCAAGGAGCAGGTTATTGCGATGTTTGCCAATGTAAGCAGAGAATTGGTGGAATATGTATCTGCTCGGATTGCTGTGAAACTGCCTGAGAGCAGCACAGAAGCGCCAGAGAAGCACTATCAAAAAAAATCTCCTGCCTTGAGCATGGAGCATACAAAGAAGCCTGTGGAAACATTAAGAGTAGGCGTCGTGTTGGCGCCAGAATATTCGGATGAACAGGTACTTCCTCTTTTACAGAATATTACTGAAAGAGGAGCGCAAGCAGTAGTGATCAGCGATACTTTAGGTCCGTTAATTGGTGCTAAAGGCAAAGATCTGGCTGTTCAAGATACGCTTTTTACAAGTCACGCCGCGCTTTGTGACGCTATTCTGATTGCTGGTGGAGCCAATGCATCCGCTGAATTTAATAAAAAGGCAATGATGATTGTGAAGGATGCCTTTGATCTGTATAAGCCAATTGGAGCTATTGATGCTGGAGAGGCAGTCGTTGAGCAACTAGGAATTGCCGAGCAACCAGGAGTTATCTTGCCATTAGCTAAGGAAGACTTCTCCAGTCAGTTTATTGACGCCTTAGCTACTCGCCGTTTCTGGAACAGAAAGGTATAATCCACACCCTTTTTTCACTTTGGGCAATTGAAGATGCACAATTAAAAAACCATTGTGAGGCAGTGACTGACCGCAACGATCAGCCAGGCTGCTGCACAATGGTTTTATTTATCACTTTTTTATAAAGTATATTACATATGCAAATAACACATGCAAATATTTAAAAATCAAAATTGTCCGGGTCTGCGCCAAAGCGTTTGTTTTGATTAAGGGCAGATATTGCTCGCATATCCTCATCGGATAAAGTGAAGTCGAAGATAGCAGCATTTTCTTGCATTCGGGCAGGGGTTACTGTTTTGGGGATGGTCACAACGCCATTTTGCAGATCCCAGCGAAGAATAACCTGTGCTGCAGTTTTACCATGTTTAGCACCGATTTCAGCCAGTTCGGGAATATTCAGATTACCTTGCATAAGTGGTGACCATGCCGTTAGTTGAATTTGATTTTCCTTACAGAACGCCAGCAACTTTTCTTGTGTCAAGAGCGGATGATATTCAACTTGATTAATCATTGGTTTAATCTCGCAAGTTCCCACTAAGTCTTGCAGATGATGAATTTGGAAATTGCTTACTCCGATCGCGCGTACATGCCCGTCTTTGTACAACTTTTCAATGGCTCTCCACGTATCCTTATATTTGCTCTTGACTGGCCAATGAATAAGCAGAAGATCAATAACGTCAAGCCCCAGCTTGCGACGGCTTTCTTCAAACGCAGACAGTGTTGTATCGTAACCTTGTTCGGAGTTCCAAATTTTTGTTGTAACGAATATATCTTCACGAGGAACGCTTGTTTTAGCAAGTGCTGCGCCTACACCTTCTTCATTCTGATAGATTGCTGCAGTGTCAATACTGCGATAACCTGCATCCAAAGCATGGAGTACCGCTTGTTCAGCTTGACCTTCCTCTGAAACTTTCCATACGCCAAGTCCTAACCATGGCATACTTACACCGTTATGCAAAGTAGTGCTGTTTGTTAATGGCTGTGACATTGAAATCCTCCTCAATAGTAGTAGTGATTTTTGTTGTATGTATTGCAGGTACATGATTAGTATATCATGTCTCATTATTTTGCTCATTTATTTAAAAGTACAACGGTCAAACTTTTTTTGGAATTTATTTGAGCGTCCCTATTTCAAGATCGGAATAAGTATTGGGGGAAGCCATGAAAATTAGTTATTGACAAAAAAGTTTGACGAGAGCAAAATATGATCATTCCATCACATTTTAGCAATTGTTTCACATAATAAGTTAATTGGAAGAGGTGAACACTATCGATATGGACACTGATAAAAATAATGAACATGGATGGCTCCGCAGCAGTAGTCATATAAGTTTAGAGGAAGTTAATAATTCTGTGAAAGTACCTGCAAACGCTGGTTTTTGGCGCAAGTTTTTTGCGTTTGCCGGGCCAGGATCGCTGGTAGCGGTAGGATATGTTGATCCGGGGAACTGGGCAACCTCGATTGCTGGCGGCGCAAGATTTGGTTATACGTTGCTTTCCGTTATTTTGATTTCAAATTTGATTGCAATGTTATTGCAAGCGTTGTCGGCAAAGCTCGGCATTGTAACTGGCAAAGATTTGGCTCAGGCGACAAGAGATGCCACTGGGAAAAAAACAGCTGCTTTTCTTTGGATATTAACCGAATTGGCTATTATTGCGACAGATTTGGCTGAGGTTATCGGTTCTGCTATTGCCCTTAATTTATTGTTTGGCATTCCTTTACTGCTCGGAATTTCAATTACAGTGCTGGATGTTTTGTTGCTGTTGCTGCTTCAACGGAAGGGGTTCAGGTGGATCGAGTCGATCGTTATCGTATTAATGGCCACAATATTTTTTGTTTTTGCTTTTGAAGTTATTGTATCCAAGCCGGAATTGGCTGCATTGTTTGGTGGATATGTACCTAGTTATGAAATTGTAACGAATCCAGAGATGTTGTTTATCTCACTTGGTATTTTGGGTGCTACGGTGATGCCGCATAACTTGTATTTGCATTCGTCGATCGTGCAAACGCGGCAGTACAAAAGAACAATTGAAGGGAAAAGAGAGGCGTTGAAATTTTCGTTTCTTGATTCCAACGTATCTTTATTTTTTGCATTTATTATTAATTCCGCCATACTTATTTTGGGTGCAGCCGCTTTTTATGGAACAGGGCTCAATGTCTCCGAAATTGAAGCTGCCTATGAATTGCTTAGTCCAACACTTGGTGTCAGTATAGCAGGAACATTATTTGCTGTTGCGCTGCTTGCATCTGGGCAAAATTCAACCATTACTGGAACGATTACTGGGCAAATAGTAATGGAAGGATTTATAAGAATGAGGATTGCTCCGTGGCTTCGTCGTCTGATAACAAGACTGTTGGCTGTTATCCCTGCATTTGTAATTACATGGATTTCCGGCTCGAAAGGTACGGGAGAGTTACTATTATGGAGTCAGGTTATATTGAGCTTGCAGCTGCCATTCGCTGTAGTTCCCTTAGTATTGTTTACAAGTGACAAGCGCAAGATGGGTGAATTTGCTAACCGAACATGGATAAAAGTAACCGCCTGGATTTGTACCGGAATAATTATTGCCCTGAATCTCTTTTTAATCGGCTACATTTTTGTGACTGGTCAGGAGTTGGGGTGACAGTTAGAAATCGGTGAGTTTGATTTGTTTCTTTATCAGATGAAAATTTGCATACAAAGGCAGACGTTATCACTTCTCCAGTTCCTATATGATTAATTCTGATCATTCTCGTGATCCTTTTAGAACAATGCATCTAAAAAGAGTGTATTTGTAGACAGAACATTATCTGCCTATAGATACACTTTTTTTGTGGAAATTCTTTTTTGTCCGAATCCTTTTGTTTTTTTATGTATTCAAAAATAAACAAAGATGATATACTGAAGTAAATTTAGATAAAACAAACATTAAACAGTTAATTTTATTTGTTTTTGTTGGTATTCTTTGTTTCATTTATTTATTGTTTGATGTTTGATCCTGGTTTCTTTTGTTTGTTTTGAATGTCGGAATGGATCATCAAAGCAAACATATTGCAAAACATATTATTGGAGGAATGACAAATGGTACAACCGTTGTGGAATAACGAGAAGGCGGCGCAATTGCAAGAGGGGCTGGATGAGCTTGTTTATCGCTCCAACATTATTGGTGAGGATCGTCGTGTTTGTAATTTTGGAGGCGGCAATACTTCGAGTAAAGTAATGGAGAAGGATTTCCGTGGCCGTGAGGTAGAAGTGATGTATGTAAAAGGCAGCGGATCAGATTTGGCAACGATGAAAGCTGGCAATTTTACTGGATTGCGTATGGAAGATATTCGTCCTTTGTTTGAGCGCAGTGAAATGTCCGATGAAGATATGGTTGCATATTTGGCGAATTGTATGATTGATGCGAAGCATCCGCGTGCTTCTATTGAAACGCTATTGCATGCATTTTTGCCGTTTAAGCATGTGGATCATACTCATCCCGATGCGATTATTAGCCTTTGTTGTGCGGATAACGGTAAAGAGCTTGCCAAAGAAATTTTTGGCGATCGCTTTGTTTGGGTGCCATATGTGCGTCCGGGCTTTACATTGTCCAAAATGATCGCTGAAGGCGTGCTTGCTAATCCGAATGCAGAATGTGTATTGATGGAAAAGCATGGACTTGTAACTTGGGCGGATACTTCCGAGGCTTGTTATGCACAAACCATTAAAATCATTAATGAAGCGGAAGCTTTTATTGAAGCTAAAATTCAAGAAGATAAAGTATACGGTGGAGCTCAGTATGCGCCATTTGCAGCAGATGTTCGTCGCAGCATTGCAGCAGAAGTAATGCCAGTTATTCGCGGAGCTGTAAGTGATGAGAAGCTGATGATTCTTTCCTTCGATGATGAAGCGGACGTATTGTCCTTTGTTTGCGGCAAAGATTCTGCAAAATTGTCTCAAGTAGGAGCGGCTTGTCCGGATCATTTGGTTCATACAAAAGTAGTTCCATTGTTTATCGATTGGACACCAAATGCAGAGGATATTGAGGGCTTGAAGCAAAAGCTTGTTGAAGGTGTAGCTCAGTATAAAGAGCAGTACAAGCAATATTTTGAGCGCAATAAAAATGATGGCGATGTAATGTTTGAAGCGGCACCGCGTGTTATTCTAATTCCTGGTGTAGGTATGGTGAATACAGGAAAAAGCTGGGTAATGTCGCAAGTGAGCGGCGCATTGTTCCATCGTGCAATTGCGGTTATGCGCGGTGCAACGGCGCTGGGCGAATTCGTATCACTAAGTGAAAATGAGTCCTTTAACGTTGAGTATTGGCCATTGGAGCTTTACAAGCTTTCTCTTGCACCGGCAGAAGCGGAATTTTCTCGCAAAGTAGCCTTTATTACAGGCGGAGCAGGCGGGATCGGAAGCGAAACAGCAAGACGCCTTGTATCTGAAGGAGCACATGTTGTTCTGGCTGATCTCAATATAGAAGGTGCTGAGCGTGTCGCTGCCGAAATTAATGAGAAGTACGGTCAAAATCGCGCAATCGGCGTAAAGGTTGACGTAACTAGTGAAGAGATGGTAGCTGCAGCATATGCAGAAGCAGCGCTAGCGTATGGCGGTGTTGATATTATTGTTAATAATGCTGGTCTTGCTACATCAAGCCCGTTTGACGAAACAAGTCTTAAAGAATGGAATTTGAATATGAATGTTCTCGGTACAGGTTATTTCCTAGTTGCTCGTGAAGCGTTCAAGATGATGAAAACACAAGGAGTAGGCGGCAATATGGTCTTTGTCGGCTCGAAAAACTCCGTTTATGCAGGAAAAAATGCATCAGCATACAGCTCGGTTAAAGCACTTGAGGCTCACCTGGCTCGTTGTATCGCAGCAGAGGGCGGCGAATTCGGCATTCGCGTCAACACGATTTTGCCAGATGCGATCCTGCAAGGCTCTGCGATCTGGAACGGCAGCTGGCGCAATGAGCGTGCTGCAGCATATGGCATTGAACCGGATCAGCTGGAAGAGTATTATCGCAAGCGCACAACGTTGCTTGTAAATATTTATCCACGTGATATTGCAGAAGGCATTGCATTCTTTGCATCATCCCGCTCTTCCAAAACGACTGGCTGCATGTTGACAATCGATGGTGGTGTACCAGCTGCATTTACACGTTAATTAGCGCGTAAGCTATGCAGTTCAAACTCATAGTGAACTTATATAAATGATATAGTTTTCACCAAATAAAAGCATTGTGTAGCGGCGCTACTATCATTGAACTGCTGGGTGTCCGGCAGTACGGCAGTGGTGTCTGCTACACCATACTTTTGCTGCAGAAGCTAGAGGGGGGATGCTTGATGTACCCAGCGTACGGCGAGAAAATTTGGTATATACCGGACGGCTATATTCCGCCGAAAAGTTGTGGTGAGCTGTTAAGTCATGAGTCAATATGCGTATTGAATCGTTCCTCCGAAGATGCGGAGCTGGAAATTACTATTTTTTTCGAAGACCGTGACCCTATCGAAAAAATAAACGCTATTGTTCCAGCAAGACGAACGAAGCATATACGTACCAGTTCTTTGCACAAGGATGGGCTTTATATTCCGGTTGATGTGCCCTATGCGATAGAGGTGCTCAGCAGTATCCCAATCATTGTACAGTACAGTCGTCTGGATGCAACTCAAGAGGCTAATGCTTTAATGTCTACCATTGCATATCCAGTACAATAATTTAGATAGAGCAGATTAGGACGTAGGAAATCGTTTGTTACAATTTGCTATACAAAAATATTTCTAAAATAAATAATTGGGAGGCATTCTTCATGACAGATCGCGCTTATGCAATATTTGAAGAACAGCAACAGGCAAGAGGGATTGATCTAAATGCAGTGAAAAATCAATTGAAAGCGTTAAAAATCGAAACGCCATCGTGGGGTTACGGTGATTCCGGGACACGTTTTAAAGTATTCCAAAAGGAAGGCGTGCCTCGTGATCCGTTTGAAAAATTCGAGGATGCAGCTCAAGTGCATGCTTTGACAGGGCTGGCTCCGTCAGTTGCTATTCATATTCCTTGGGATAAGGTTGAAGATTACGGCAAGCTGAAGAGCCATGCTGAAAACTTAGGCCTTTCCATTGGAGCGATTAACCCGAACCTGTTCCAAGAGGAAGAGTATATGCTTGGTTCTGTAACTAATGCAGATGCGGCTGTACGACGCAAAGCGACGGATCATTTGCTGGAATGTGTAGACATTGCGAAGCAAACAGGCTCCAATGAATTCAGTCTGTGGTTTGCAGACGGTACAAACTACCCGGGGCAAGGACATATCCGCAAGCGTAAAACATGGATGCTGGAAGCTTTGACTGAAATGTATCAAGCGATGACACCAGAGATGCGTATGCTGATTGAATACAAATGCTTTGAGCCTGCCTTCTATCACACAGATATTGCTGACTGGGGCATGGCCTATAATTTGGCGCAAAAACTAGGACCTCAAGCTGAAGTGCTTGTTGATACAGGGCATCATCTGCAAGGTGCAAATATTGAGCATATCGTTGCTTATTTGCTGGATGAAAAGCGTTTGGGCGGCTTCCACTTCAATAGCCGCAAATATGCGGATGACGATTTGATCGTTGGTTCTGTCAACCCTTATGAGCTATTCCTTATTTTCTATCAAATTCTTGATGCTGCTAATGATTCGAATGCACAAATTCGCAACACAGCAGAAAAAATTACTTATATGATTGACCAGTCTCACAATATTGAGCAAAAGATTCCGGCTATGCTGCGCTCAGTGTTGAATGTGCAGACCCAATACGCCAAGGCACTGCTTATTGACCACAAGGAAGTAGCGGAAGCAGCTGAACGCAATGATGTGCTTGCTGCGGAAAATGCTGTGCGTCGAGCATTTGAATTTGATGTAGCACCACTGTTGCAAGCGATCCGTGAAGAGCAGGGATTGCCTGTTGATCCAATGCAGGCTTACTTGTCGAGCAGCTATGGCAAAACGATTTTAGCGAGAGGAAAAGGTGGTGCAAGCTGGTGAATCATGTTCTGGCATTCGATCTTGGAGCGAGCAGCGGCAGAGCGGTGCTGGGACGTCTAGTTGACGGGCGGATCGAAATGGAGGAGCTTCATCGCTTCTCCAATGATCCTGTTCAAACCGGGAACGGACTGCACTGGGACATTTTGCGTCTTTTGCACGAGATTAAACAAGGGCTGCTGAACGCTAAAAATCGGGGAATTAAATTGAGCAGCATCGCGATTGATTCATGGGGAGTAGATTTTGGTGTAATCAATGAGCAAGGAGAGCTGCTGGGCAATCCTTATCATTATCGGGACACGCATACTGCGGGTATGATGGAGAGGTTGATCGAGAAGCTTTCGCAGGAGAAAATATTTGAGAGCACAGGCATCCAGTTTATGCCGATCAATACGCTTTATCAGCTGGCATCACTTAAAGAGAAAAATTCCTCCCAATTGCATGGCGGCAAACATATTTTGATGATTCCCGCTTTACTGAGATACTTTTTGACAGGGGAAACTTACAATGAGTTCTCCAATGCTTCCACTACTCAAATCTACAATCCGCTGCAAGGCGATTGGGATGATCAACTGCTGCAAGCGATCGGAATTGACAAGGAGCTGCTTGGTGAAGTATTGCAGCCGGGCGATTCAGCAGGCAAGCTGCGAGAGACGGTTTGTGATGAACTGGGTATCGAGTCTGTTCCTGTTATTGCCGTAGCGGAGCATGATACCGGATCAGCAGTAGTTGCCGTGCCGGCTGAACAAGAAAAATTCGCTTATCTGAGTTGTGGAACATGGTCGCTAATCGGAACCGAAGTGAAAAATCCGGTCATTAATGAGCTTTCACAGCAGCTTAATTTTACCAATGAGGGAGGAGCTTACGGCACCTTCCGATTGCTCAAAAATATTATGGGTTTGTGGATTTTACAAGAAAGTAGAAGAGCTTGGAAGAAGGAAGGTATTTCCTACAGCTTCCCTGAATTGGTCAAATTGGCTGAGCAGGCATCCCCCTTCCAGGGCTTTATCAATGTGGATGATGAACTGTTTCTACATCCAGGCGATATGCCTGCGCAAATTCGCGAATATATGAGACGGACAAATCAACCGATTGTTGAAGAGGTTGGCGGTATTGTTCGAATTATTTTGGAAAGCTTGGCATTTAAATACAAAGAGGCGCTAGAGCAAATCGAGCAGCTTACAGGGGATAGTTATGATGGGCTTCATATGGTCGGCGGCGGTATTCAAAATACACTGCTGTGCCAGTGGACGGCAAACGCAATCGGCAAGCGTGTGCTCGCAGGTCCAGTAGAAGGAAGTGCAATCGGCAATATGGCGGTGCAGTGGATTGCCAGCGGTGCGCTGAAGGATGTTTGGGAGGCGCGCGCGGTAATCCGAAATTCCTTCCCGCTCGATATATATGAATCTGAAGCACTTAATGACTGGCAGGCTGCTTATGAACAGTATAAAATAAAGACAACGAAGACCGTGTGAAAAGGGGAATAAAGTATGTTGGTTGCCGAGCGTTATGAATATATCGTACAACTGGTGAATGAACGGGGAAGTATCCGGGTTTCGGAACTGAGCGAGCTTTGCCAGGTAACAGAGGAGACCATCAGGCGCGACCTCGACAGATTAGAACAAACGGGGAAATTGCGCCGTTCTCATGGCGGTGCGGTTAGCGTGAAGGACCAGCAGCCGGAAACCCCTTACTCAGAACGTGAAATTGCCAATGCGGATGAGAAGCGTAAAATTGCGGAAGAAGCCGTCAAGCTGATTCAGCCGAATGACCGAATATTGCTTGATGCCAGCTCAACGGCATGGTATATGGCTCAATCTATGCCAGATATACCGTTGACTGTATTGACCAATTCCATTAAAGCGGCAGTAGAACTTAGCAATAAAGAGAAAATAGAAGTGATTTCTACTGGCGGCATTTTGGCGGCGCGTTCTCTATCCTTTGTTGGTCCGCTTGCTGAAAGATCGCTTGATGCTTACCATGTGGATAAGGTGTTTTTTTCGTGCAAGGGCGTACATTTGGAGCGTGGTGCAAGTGAATCCAATGAATGGCAGGCACGGATTAAATACCGAATGATCAAGATGGCGGATGAAGCGATACTGCTTGCGGACTCCAGTAAATTTGGCATTCAAGCTTTTACACATGTAGCGGATTTGTCGGATATTCATCGTATTATTACAGATACTGCAGTGTCTGATGAAATACAGCGCAGTTTGCAAGAGAAAAATATTGATGTGACAATTGCCTGACACAATGTGCAGACAAGGCGCTGGCTTCGATCAAGGAGCGCAGCGCCTTGCTGTAATTCATAGTGATCCGGCGCATATATAGCAAGGGGTGAAAGTGATGAAGGTATCTTTATTTATTACATGCATTAGCGATGCTATGTTTCCGAAAGTTGGTGAGGCTATGGCAAGATTGCTCGCTCGTCAGGGAATCGAGCTGCACTTTCCACAGGTGCAAACTTGTTGCGGTCAACCTGCTTTCAATAGCGGCTATTGGAAGGAAGCACGTGAAACGGCGAAAACAATCATTGAAGCTTTTGAAGACAGTGATTTTGTGATTGCTCCGTCAGGCTCCTGCACGGGCATGATTCATCATTATCCTAAGCTGTTTGAGAATGATCCGGTTCTATTGGAAAAGTCGAAAAAGCTGCAAGAAAAGTCATACGAATTTACACAGTTTTTGGTGCAGGTGCTTGGTGTGTCCGATATGGGCGCAAGTTTTCCGCATAAAGTAACTTACCATCCATCTTGTCACGGTACCCGTCTGCTTGGGATAAAAGAGGAGCCGCAAATATTAATGCGTCATGTGGAGGGGCTTGAGCTGGTGCCGCTTCCTTACGCGGAGGATTGTTGTGGATTCGGCGGTACTTTTGCTGTTAAAATGGCGGATATTTCCGGGGCAATGGTTACTGAAAAGGCAGATCATGTATTGGAAAGTGAAGCGGAAGTGCTCGTCGGTCTTGATATGGCATGTTTGATGAATATTGCCGGGAACTTGCATTATCGCAACAAGCCAGTTCGAGTTATGCATTTGGCGGAGCTGTTGTACGAAGGAGTGACAAATTAATGAGCGGACAACAAACGGCAAAGAAGACAGTGAAAGAGCGGGCGGAGTTGGCACTGCATGATGAATTTTTGCGCAAAGCAGTGCGGTTTACGACTGAGCGACTGCGCAACGGGAAGAAGAAGGCTTCCGAGGAGCATGGGAATTGGGAGTTGTGGCGTGAGCAGGGACGACAAATAAGACTGCATACTATTGCTCATCTTGACTATTATTTGAACCTGTTTGTGAACAATGCGCGTGCGAATGGCGTCCATATCCATTTTGCATCGACTGGGCAGGAAGCGGTCGAAGTTGCGTTGGATATTGCCAAGCATGCGGGTGCCCGCTCTGTTGTAAAGTCCAAATCAATGGTAACAGAGGAATTGCATCTCAATCAGGCGCTGAACTCAATTGGCGTTGAAGCAATCGAAACGGATCTGGGCGAATATATTATTCAATTGGCTGGCGAGATGCCATCCCACATTGTTATACCTGCTATCCATAAAAATAGGGTGCAAATCGCTGAGTTATTGTCCAAAGAGGCGGGGTATGAGCTGCCGCCGGACACAACTGCGCTTGCCGGCTTTGTGCGCAAAAAGCTGCGTGAAAAGTTTCTAGAGGCTGATATTGGCATGACAGGCTGCAACTTTGCAATTGCCGAGACAGGCTCGATGGTTTTATTTGAAAATGAAGGCAATGCGCGTATGGTCAGCACTGTTCCCAAAACTCAAATTACCTTGATGGGAATGGAGCGAATTATTCCTTCCTGGACCGATTTGGAAGTAATGGCGACATTATTGCCCCGATCGGCGACTGGTCAAAAGCTGACGATGTATATGTCTGGTATTACAGGCCCGCGCCGTGAGCAGGATGCCGATGGTCCGGAGGAAATGCATATTATTATCGTTGATAACGGCCGCTCACTGCAGCTTGGCGACCCTGAATTTCAGGAATTGCTCAATTGTATTCGCTGCGGCGCCTGTCTCAATGCTTGTCCCGTTTATCGGCATATCGGCGGTCATGCCTATGGCGGTACCTATAGCGGACCTATCGGCGCGGTGCTTACCCCATCTCTCAAAAGCAATGTAGCGGAATGGGACGATATTGCCAATGCGTCCAGTTTATGTGGTGCGTGCTATGAAGCTTGTCCTGTGAAAATTCCGCTGCACGATATGCTTGTCTACTTACGCCGCCGAAAAATTGAAGGTGGAGCAGGAAACAAGCTGGAATCGCTGGGCATGCAAGGCTTTTCTGCTGTTATGGGTAAATCGGGAAGGTTTGGCGGACTGGTGCGGCTATCGAAGCTCGGTCAAAAGCTGGTGGTAAGAGACGGCTTTATTCGCACTAAGCTGGGCCCGCTAAAAGGGTGGAACAGTTACCGGGTAACGCCAAGCTTGCCAAAGGATTCTTTCCGCGATCGCTGGAAAACATTAGAGCAGGAGTTAAGCGGAGAACTGCGCAATCTTGACAGCAGTGCCAAGACACGTATGGAGGAAATCGTGCAAGCTCGCTTGCAAAAAGGCGGCGAGAAAGGGGCTGGTCGGAATGAGTGAAACGCATAAGGAGTGGCTCGACAGACTGGAAAAGCGATCGAGAGAGCGTCAGGAGCAGTTTATGAATGATATTGCTAGCAAGCTTCGCCATCCTCGCTTGACAGACAAACCTGAGCAACCGTTCCGAGGCGCGCCAGAGTTTTGGCAATCCTTCAACTGGACACAAGAGGAGAAAGAGGCGCAGTTTATAGATAACTTTCAATCGGTAGGCGGGCATACGGCAAGGCTGGCAACGATGGAAGAGGCGAAGACATTTATTGCGGACAAAGCTGTCGAACTGGGAGCAAAATATATCGTACGTCAGGATGAGCCTGAGCTCGAAGCAATGGAGCTTGAGCAGACTCTTGCGGCAAGCTTGCCAACGGCACAGGTAAAAACATGGAATACGGACCAGAATCAGCATTGGATGACAGAAGTTGCACAAGCCGATATCGGGATTGTAACTGCGGATTATGCGACAGCCTATACAGGCTCGATTACAGTGTTATCCGACAAGCATAAGGGACGTTCAGTCAGTCTTTTGCCAACGGTTATGTTTTTTATTGTTCCTGTTGACAGGCTTTATACAAGACTCGGTGAGGTGCTAGGGAAATTTGACCAGGCAGGGCGTGAGGCGCTTCCGGCAGGGATTCACTTTATAAGCGGTCCTAGCCGCTCTTCTGATATTGAAAATGATCTCACAATTGGCGTTCATGGCCCAGGTATAGTATATGCTTTGCTTGTTGGTTAATTAAAATAAGCAGGAGTGGAGAGAGTAGCTTATGACAAACAGACAAAATAAATGGGGCGAGAGCCCGGCTGAACAGCTGCTTTCATGTATGGAGAGAATATATAAATATGGCATGACAACAACATCTGGCGGAAACTTATCGATTCGTTGCAGCAATGGCGATATTTGGATTACTCCGGCAGGTGTGGATAAAGGTGCGTTAACCGCTGCCGATATGGTATGCGTGAAAGCGGACGGAACGATTGAAGGCAAGCATCGTCCTTCCAGCGAATTTCCTTTTCATAAGCAAATCTATGCGGCTAGATCAGATTTGGGTGCGATCGTTCATGCGCATCCTCCAGCTTTGGTTGCTTTTAGTATTGTGCGCCGTATACCTGATACGCGCATGCTGCCCAATGAAAGAAAGATTTGTGGACCGATTGGCATGGCTCCTTATGCTTTGCCGGGCAGCAGCAAGCTGGGTGCGAATATTGCGGCAGTATTTGCCGAGGGAGTCAATACGGTAATGCTGGAAAATCACGGGGTAGTTACTGGCGGCGGCAGCTTGTTCGATGCATTTTGCATATTTGAAACATTGGACTTTTGTGCAAGATTGGAAATCGAAGCCAGACGGATTGGATCACCAGCCGTATTGTCAGATGAGGACTTTGCAATGGTGCGTGCGATTGAGGATAACGTCCAATTGCCTGCATTTGAGCCAACAGCTGCCGCTGCTCAGGAGTTTGAAACTCGTGAGCAGATGTGCAAGCTGATCGAGCGCTCCTACGCACAGGGGCTGTTCACAAGCACGCAAGGTACATTTTCACAAAGATTGAATGACCATGAGTTTCTTATTACGCCGCATGGTGCTGATCGCAAATATTTGGAGCCGGATGATCTTGTCAAAATATCGAATGGTAAAGCAGAACAAGGCAAGCTGCCGAGCCGTTCCGTGCTGTTGCACCAAATGATTTATAACAAGCAGAATCATATCGATTCTATTATTATCGCTCACCCTCCAAATATTATGGCATTTGCTGTTACGGAGCTGGCTTTTGACTCCAGAACGATACCAGAGAGCTATATTTTGCTGCGTGGTACGCCTAAGCTGCCGTTTGGAGCTATTTATAAAGAGCAGGAGCGAGCTAGCGCGATGTTGACCCCTGACACACCTATTATTATTGCAGAAAATAATTGTGTGGTCGTTACAGGTCAAGGCTTGTTGAACGCGTTCGATCGTTTGGAGGTTGCAGAATACAGTGCCAAGTCGATCCTTGCGGCTCGCGCACTCGGAGATATTGTTCATATTGATGAGCAGAAGATAGATGAATTGAAGGTTGCTTTTAAGCTGGAAGGATAGAGATATAGGTACAGATAGTATTATAAATATAGCTTCAGATACAGATTTACAGAGATGGATATGGATGTATATAAAGCTATAGAAAAAAATTTAGCTACAGTTGAGGATATGGTGATAGAGCTGGACGGGGAACAATATGTTCTTCGTCTATTTTTTATGGTAAGGCAATTAGTATCCTGGTCACATTCTTAACTGGATTGTAGCTAGGTTGGTAGGTAATGTATGGTTAGTTGCAAATTTTCACTTTTAAAAGGTCAGTTCAGTAATAATTTGAATATAACAGCGGCTGCGAATCCATTTGTTGCTGCTATCCAATATTTCGGAAGTTTATCTTTGCATAGCATGTTTATTGTATAATTAAAGAGTGCTCCTAAAGAGTGTTTCAAAATAAAAATGAATCTTTTTTATGCTATTGAAAGTAATATGTTATATGAGCTATGTTGGGATTGATTAAAGGAGGTTCTTATGAGCATCTTATCCAGATTTAAAAAAATTATGGCAAGCAATAGGAATGCTGCCTCTGATAAGAAGGAGCAGCCAGAGAAGCAGTTGAAGCAGTTTATGACTGAGCTGAATATGGATTTGGGACAAATTAAGGCGGAAAGTTTAGCGATAGAGGCAGAGGAGCAACGGGCAGGAAGAGCGCTTGGTGAAGCTCGTGAAGAAGTGGAGAAGCTCCATAAATATGCTGCGAAGTCGTTAGAAGCCGGGGACGACGCGCAGGCAAGAAAGTTTCTGGAGATGAAGGCTGTTGCTGCTGAGAAGGAAAAGAAGTTGCAGGAAGCCTACGATCAAATTGTTTCCAAAAATGAATCGTTGCTGAATATGCAAAGTAAGGTTTCTGCCGATTTGCAGCAGTTGGAGGAAAGACATACTCGTCTAAAATCAATGGCTGCGGAGACGAAAATACAACAGGGTATGAATGAGGCGAATTCCTCGCAAGGAGCTTTTGCTGCCTGGGAGGATGCTATTCATGACGCTCAGGATAAGGCGGCAGCCAAGAAGGAACTTCAGTCGGATGATGTTTTTGATGAGCGATTCGAGCAGCAAATGAAACAGTCTCGTCGAACGGATAACTGATTACAGATAGACATGGTGATTTAAGCAAAAGCAGGATTGGAGCAATGGGGTGGGAGAATGCATGTAATTGATTATAAATGCCAAAGCTGCGGCAGCAGCATGACGTTTAACGGTGTTTCAGGGATGTTGTCTTGCGGCAGCTGCGGCAGGGCGGATAATATTGAACAAATCCCTGACCCGCTTCAAGAGTCAAATACAAATACAACAACAAATACAACGACAAATGCGAATAGGAATGAAGCAGCGCAATATAGCTGTAATAGTTGCGGTGCGGCAATTGTTGCGGATGAGGAAACATCAGCGACAGTTTGCAGCTTTTGCGGCTCCAGTGCTGTGCTTGCCAACCGGTTATGGGGCAGGCTTCAGCCGACTGTAGTCCTTCCTTTTTCGATAAACAGGGATACCGCAACGAAAGCTTTCCGCAAATGGTGCAGAAACGGATTGCTTACTCCAAAAGGCTTTATGGCAGCTGATCGCATTAAAAGCATTGCCGGCATGTATGTGCCATTTTGGCTATATGGTCTGGACAATAAAGTGAATGTCACTGCACGAGCAACGAAAGTTCGGATTTATACACAAGGGGATTATCAATATACGGAAACATCGCATTTTGAGGTTTATCGCCATCTTCGTATTAATTACAATAGAGTGCCTATCGATGCGTCTAATAAGATGAATGATAAATTGATGGATATGCTTGAGCCATTTCCTTATGAAAGGTTGAAAAACTTCCGCTCACCTTATTTGGCAGGCTTTTATGCTGAAAAGTATAATGAGAATGAAGACCAGCTGCTGCCTCGCGCCAAACGGAAAGTCGAACCGTTTATTGAGGACTATATTCGAAGCACAATGCCAGGATATACGACGGTTAATTATACGGATAAACGAATAGATTCAAGAATGGAAGCTGCAGAGTTCGCGCTGTTGCCGGTATGGGTGCTGCATTATGATTATGACAAGCTGGAGCATACCTTCGCGATGAACGGACAAACAGGAACGATATCCGGCAAGCCGCCTATCAGCATGGGCAAGGTTGCCGCATGGTTTGTGGGGATTTCTGGAGTTTCTCTCTTGGCGCTGAAATGCATTTCCTGGTCGATGGGAGGAGGGTTCTGGTGAATAAACGTAAACTATGCACCGTTATGCTTCTGCTCTTGATCGGTATGCTTTTTGCTCCCAATCAGCTTTTAGTCGAGGCAACTGAACAGACGCCAAATAAGCAAATGATTTATGATGAGGCGGGCTTACTGAGCAAGGATCAGTATAATGAGCTGAATGAGCTTGCTAATCGATATGCTGCTCTTCGTGAAACGGATATTATAGTAATTACCTCTAACAATACTCATAATATTGATGTTAAAGAACTGACGCAGAATTTTTATGATGATCAAGCTCCCGGCTATAACAAGAAGCATGGCAATGCCGTGTTGCTGTTGATGGATATGAAAAATCGCCAATTTTATATTGCGGGTTTTTATAAGGCTGAAACATATTTGGATAATAATCGATTGGACCGAATCAATAACAAGATTACGCCATATATGACTGAAGGCGATTATGCAGGCGCTTTTGAAACTTATATTTCAACGGCATACCGCTATATGGGTTTCGAGCCAAATGTGAATCCAGATAATATTTTATTTAACCGATTATTCCAACTTATAGTAGCAGCGGTTATTGGAGCTGTAGCTGTTAGCGTTATGGCTATACGCAACGGCGGACGCAATCGGGTAAATCGCAGAACCTATGAGGATGCCCGCCACTCTGGAATAGTAGAAAAGTATGATCGATTTCTTCATACAACGGTAACCAAACGGAAAATTGAGCGAAACAGCGGCGGTGGAGGCGGAGGCTTCGGCGGTGGAGGAGGCGGTGGGATGACTCGCGGCGGCCATTCGCACAGTGGAAGTCGCGGGTCATTCTAGTCAAACTTTCGAAGTCGTTCTAAAATACATTCTAATACAAGGAGTTGAATAGATAATGAGTTTTTTCAGCAATCAATTTTCAAATGTGGTGGAATGGGAAGAATTCCGCGATGATATGATTTTTTGGAAATGGACAAACAAAGAGATTAAAAAAGGAAGCAAACTGATTATTCGTCCCGGACAGGATGCTGTTTTTTTTGATCACGGTAAAGTGGAAGGGATTTTTACAGAAGAGGGAGAGTACCAGATTGCATCAGAGATTATTCCGTTTTTGTCAACGCTAAAGGGTTTTAAATTTGGCTTTAATAGCGGCATGCGTGTTGAGGTGCTATTTGTTAATACAAAAGAATTTACAGTACGCTGGGGCACGCAAAACCCTGTATTGATACCTGCTCCGCAGCTGCCTGGCGGATTGCCCATCCGTGCGAATGGTACATTTAATTTTAAAGTGAAAGACTATGTTGCTCTTATTGATAAAATTGCTGGGGTAAAGCAAAGTTATTTGGTGGAGGATGTGAAGATCCGGATTACATCGGTGCTGGATCAATTGCTGATGAAGTGGATTAGCCGCGAAGGAAAAGATATGTTTAATCTGCAAGCTAATGCTGCTGAAATAGCTAGAGGCATACAAGAGGACCTTGATATGCAGATGATGGACAACGGGATGACAATTACGGGATTCAATGTTATGAGCTTTAGCTATCCGCAAGAGATTCAGGATAAAATTACAAAGACAGCTTCTTACGAAATGATTGGCAATTTGCCCAAATATCAGCAAGTGGCTATGACTGACGGCATGGCGAGCGGCAATATGCAGGGCAGCAATGCGGCAGCTGATATGGCTGGTATGATGATGGGCATGAACATTGCCAATGAGATGATGAAAAATATGAATAACGGTACTGGTGAAAAGCAAGCATCAGGCGGAAATTCTAACTCTGGCGGCGCTCAAACACCGTCTTCCGGTGAAAATAAAGGCAACAAGCCGAATTTTTGTCCCAATTGTGGAGCAAAAAATGATGGAGCCAATTTCTGTTCCAACTGCGGTCAAAAATTAGTATAAAAAGCTTGAAATCCGACTTCTGAATATTCAGGGCCGGATTTTTTTATTTGTAAAATTGTAAAATATTTTCAATTTCTCATCATAGCCTGACCTATTAAAGAATACTATAGCTATAAGCTTGTATTTGAAAGTCTGTAATTTAAAGCTTATATCTAAATGGTATATTTTGAAACTTGTATTCTAAATTTAATAGGTAGCTTGGGAGGTTATCAATCGATGAATAAAACTGCTAACATTGCCATTCTTGGAATAGGCACTGCTGTTCCTGAATTCCAGTTGGATCAGGCAGATACAGCGCAAAGGATATCAGAGGCATTGCAAGCCGGAGGGCATGATCATGCATCGCGCTGGGCAAAAAGATTGTTCAGACAGTGCGGAGTACAGTCTCGCTATACTTGTGAGCCGAATTTATTGGAAAAAGCGGAGCATAGTCGTTATTTTCCAAGTGCTGCAAGCCATACAGTTCCATCTACAGGGGAGAGAATGCGCACCTATAAGCGCGAGTCTGTACCGCTTGTCATTGAAGCTTGCCGCAAGGCGCTTGACGATGGACAAGTTGCTGTAGACGAAGTAACGCACTTGATTACAGTGAGCTGCACGGGGCAATTTCTTCCGGGACTGGACACGGTGCTTGTAAAAGAATTAGGGCTTCATACTGAAGTGAATAGGATTCCACTCAACTTTTTGGGCTGTGCAGCGGGGCTTAAAGCTATTTGCATGGCTAAGGAGCTAGCCGCTGCTCATTCAGCTAACACGGTGCTTATTGTCAGTGTAGAGCTATGCACATTGCATATTCAACCTTCAAGCGACCGCGAAGCTTTGTATGGAGCGTCTTTTTTTGGAGATGGATCATCTGCATGTGTGGTTGGAGACAGCAGTGTTCATGCAAGAAGAGGTATATTTGAGCTTGGCAAAGCTCGTTCTGTCTTATTTTCAGATTGTGCCGAGCATATGGTGTGGGAAGTGGAGGATTACGGTTTTGATCTATTTTTATCAACAGATATACCAAAATTGATAGGGAAATTTGTTCCAGCAGAAGTAAAAAAGGTAATCGGTGGAAATACTGAGAATAGCTTGTGGGCGATTCACCCCGGCGGTAAAGGAATTATAGATACGCTCGCCCAAATATTTAATTTGACAGAAGAGCAGACGGAAGCGAGCCGATCTGTGCTGCGCCATTACGGCAATATGTCCTCAGCAACTATTTTGTTTGTGCTTGATGCAATGAGAAGACAGCTTGCAGCAAATGACACGATAGAAGCTAATGGGCTTGCTCTTGCATTTGGACCTGGGCTTACTTGTGAAATGATTCAAATCTCTTATTGTGAACAAGGGCAGCATAAATTGCAGCATCATGAAAAATCCGATAAAGGACGGTTGAACGGAGCATATGTTTAAGTTTTTGGAAAGGCGCGCCAAACGAGAAGAGCTAATGGATGACTTTTCTGTCGGCGGTGCAGAGCTTGAAGAAGCGCTCAAGCATTTGCGCCGCCTGAATCGCATGTTTGGCGCTGCAATGCCGGTCGAGTATGGCGTAAATAGACTATGGGAGCAATCGGGCAAGCCTGCTTCGCTTTCGATACTTGATATTGGAGCTGGCTCAGGTGAAATTAATCGCAGTCTGCTGCGCTGGGCGGATAAGAAACAGATTGAACTTGCAATTACACTTGTCGATGCGACAGAGGAAGCCTGTCTGGAAGCGAACAGGCTGTTTGCGAATGAGCCGAGAGTGACGATTATGCAAGCAAACTTATTTGATTTGCCGTCAGAAGCGGCTGATATTGTAACGGGCTCGCAATTTGCTCATCATTTCTCTGATGAAGAGCTGCCGAATGCTGTTGCCCATATGTTGAAAGTATCACGTAAAGGTGCAGTGCTTGCTGATATTCACCGTCATTTTATAGCTTGGCTTGCAGTGTGGTTAAGTGTAAGAATGATATCGAAAAATCGTTATATACTACATGATGGTCCGTTGTCTGTAGCCAAAGGCTTTCGTGCACAAGATTGGCGTATGCTGGGCAGCAGGCTGCAAAAAGTAGTTGGACAAGCTGAGCTAAAGTATAGCTGGAGACCATTATTCCGTTATTCGGCTGTAGTAAAAAAATGAGATTCCGTTAAGCGGCAGTCTGATGCTGGTTTGATTGGATGATGGGGGAGCGATATGGAAGCGTTGTACGATGTTGTCATTATAGGCGCCGGTATTTCCGGCAATGCGGCGGCAAAATTTTTGGCAGATCGCGGCTGGAAAACGGCTCTTATTGAGCGAAAAAGCTTTCCGCGACATAAGGTATGTGGCGAATTTCTTTCCCCCGAATCCTTCAGCATGCTTCGATTGATCGGCGCAGATCATACAGTGCTCAAGCTTAATCCCAACTATATTGATCATGCCGGAATCTATTTGCAACGGGGCGGGACAATCAATGTGCCGCTGCCAAGCATGGCTCTTGGGGTTAGCCGCTTTAGCATGGATCAAGCCTTGCTGCGGGCAGCGCGACAGGCTGGAATAGATGTATTATCAGAAACGTCAGTAACGGCTGTTGTTGCTTGTGATAATGGCTACAGAATTATGGCAAGATGCGGAGCAAACAAATATGAGCTGGCAGCACGTACAGTAATAGCTGCTTCAGGAGCGCAGAATTGCCCACCTTTTCATAGGAATAATACTGCAGAAATGACTTCGGATGATTGCAATCGACAAGGGATAGACAGTATGAGATCCAGTTCAAAAAGAAGTGAGGTTGCCCAAACCTATGTTGGAGTTAAGGCTCATTTTAACGGTGCGGCAGTCAATTCAGCTGTAGAGCTGTACTTTGTAGATGGGGGATATGCTGGTGTTTCATCTGTAGAGAATGGCAAGGTGAATGTGGCGGCTTTATTTCAACGGGATTTTTTTCAACGGCATTCCAAAACGGTACTAGGAAGTATAGAGGCTGCGTGCGCGAAGCATCCTGCGCTCGGTGCCCGTCTCCTTCATGCTGACCCGATTTCGGGTACTGAGGCAGCTGTGGCGCCTATAGACTTGAGAAGAAAGCCAATTCTATGGGACGGCTTTGCACGAATTGGAGATGCGGCAGTTATGATACCGCCTTTATGCGGAGACGGTATGTCGATTGCACTGCGTTCGGCTATTATTTGCTCTTCTTTGGCGCATCGTTATCTGAAAAAAGAAATTTCTGCAAAGCAATGGCAAAGTGAATACGAAAAAGCTGCAAAGCAGCAGTTTTCCAGTCCCCGCCTATGGGGAAAACTACTGCAGAAAGCGATAACTGTGCCTTATTTGCCAGATATTCTGCTTCCGGCAGCGAGGTGGATTCCGGGAATCGCCACTGGGTTGATCAAAGCTACCAGATTAAAAGACAATCACACTTCATTATTGTAATAATGAACAAATTATCCTTCTATCCAGGTTAGGGCTATGCTAAAATGGTAAAACAAAGGGAAATTACCATTATAAATGCATTGCTTTTTCAGCAGAACGAATAGCAACAGCAGATAAAACGGGGAGGATGAATCAAATATGGAGCAAATTGAATGTCCATGGTGCGGTTCTGAAGTGATTATTGTGAATGATATTTGCCCAATGTGCAAGCATGAGGTATTGCTGGATTCCTCTGGGAATGTTCGTTTCCTAGATAGTAGTGAATTGATTAGCGAAGAATTGGATGAAACCTCCTCATTGAATCTGGAAGATGTTCGTGCCTTGTTGCTTACCAAGTTTGTTTGCGGCAAGTGTGAAGGGCGAAATGCAGAGATAAGGGATTTGGCAATGACTGGTACAGGCTTGAGTAAAATTTTAAATTTGCAGTATAACCATTTTATGTTTATTTCTTGCGATGATTGTGGTTTTACAGAGGTATATGACCCGAACGCACTATCTGGCAAAAGCTTCGGTCGTGCAAGCACTATGTTGGATTTGTTTTTTGGAAAATAGCGTAACAATCAAAAGGATTGAAAACAGAGGGGACTGTGGTGAGAGAAGAACAAGCAAGGAAAAGGCTGATTCGTTTTATCATTCTCCAAACTTTGCTGATAGTTGCACTATCTATCAATTTCTGGACAAGAAGTGCATCTTGGTCTAACATACCTTATCTTATATTTCAGATTGCATGTGTACTGCTTGTCCTATTTCTTATAAGTTTACATATTTTTGATTTGATAAGAAATAGCAAGTCTATTTTGAATGGCAGGATTACAAAAGTTTCTGGAAATAAGATTTCAGTAGAAAGCAATACGAAACAAATAAGAAGGTTTAGAATTTCTTTTGAAGATGCTTATAAGCTGCAAGCGGGCATGGAGGTAGAGCTTTGCTATTACACTAGAACAAAGCTGGTTGTTTATGCGGTACAGGGATCGATCCATGCCGCAGACAAATGCTATGGTGAGAGCGATTCCAAGATTGTCTGAACGAAAACATCAGTTTAAAATTGCAATAATTATTGCAGCATTTATTGTGTTGAAAAACAGCTCAGGCTAATATTGAGATTAGCTTGAGCTGTTTGCGTTGTTGACTCGTGCCGGGGGAGGCTAGTTGGAGGTTTCCAGATAGTGTTTTAAAAACTGAACGGATTTCTCCGGATTTTCACCATTTACGCGGATACCAGCATAAAACTTGCCGCCAATAACCGGAATGGTTTTGATAAATGACGTTTTCGACAAATCAATCGCATATATTTTTTCTTCAGGATCATCCACTGTTGCAAATTTCATGCTATTGCTTTCATTTAATAGCGGGGCAAGTTCGGGTTCTGCTCCCAAATCGAGAAATGCTCCTTGTTTACCCATCCATCCCAACATAAATTCATCTGTTACGTAGACATCATCGAATTC
The DNA here is from genome assembly GCA_040396195.1 of Paenibacillus nanensis. Classification (GTDB taxonomy): domain Bacteria; phylum Bacillota; class Bacilli; order Paenibacillales; family Paenibacillaceae; genus Pristimantibacillus; species Pristimantibacillus nanensis_A. Next base: position 183,048 of record JBEBPB010000002.1, on the reverse strand, counting down.
AGTCGCTACAACGACTGTTGCTTTTTGCAAATAGGCAGGCTGATTCATTTCATCTTGTGGTACAAACACAATCTTGCCATCAAAACGTCCCCACCCAGGAAAGTCAGCCAGTAGTGCGGCATTTAATTTTTCATTCTTGTCATCATCTTCCTTGGAAGCGAAAGTACCTAAAAACGTAAGATTCACATCTACTGGCGGCAATGCTGCAATCCGTCTTTTCTCCTCTTGTTGATCGAGATAGCTGGATATGCCATAAATAATAAGAATGATAAGCAAAATGGAGCCTAAAGTATGAAATTTATAATATCGCCAGAAATGATCGATCTTTTGTGCTGGACCGGATAACTTGCGGTATTTTCCATACTCCTGTTTATTGAATTCCTCTCTATATTTTTCATCTTCATAAGCGAGTATTCTTTTGTAGGCTGCTGTAATCAGCTCGAAATCCGCTTCTTTCTGCGTGTTGGTGCCGGGATTTTGCTTTATACGCGCTCGTTCGCGTTTTAATAACATGGAATAACGATCTTCCACTTCTTGCTTGTCCGCGAGCGCAGGCAATCCTAAAATTTCGTAGCTTTTTTTGATTTCGTCCACTATGTCACCCCGATATTAGTATGAAAATTACAATTATGAGTTGGTTTCTCTATTAACTAGTATACGTAATTTTGGAAGTAACGCAAATTGTAAGCGGCTAAATAACGAAAGCTGATCGTTTTAGGGGAATTAAGTTAATCAGAATGACATAATAATGACGAAAAAGCAGCAGGTGGACGAGTGTTGCCATATATGCTATAGTACGTTTGAACAATTACAGAAGAAGTCCGGTTCACAGCTTATTGCACAAATAGCTGCATGGCCGGGAGAGGTTCGCGAACTCCCTCTATAAAAAACTAAAACCAAGCGATTGCCGCAAATGGCATCGTCGTTTTGTGTTCGGCGTGCGCAGATCCTTCTCTTGCAGAAGGCTGCCGCGCCGTTTCTTGTTTTTGTTGAGGAGGCTTCGTTGCTCTAGGTCAAGCTGGCGCTTGTCTGGAAGCATTGGGGTCTTTTCTTGTTAGCAGGCAAGCGCATACCTCCGCTTCTCGAGCAGAGAGGAAGGTTTGGAAAATTGGAAATGAGCAAGAAAGAAAAGGCGGTTGTAGTATTTAGCGGCGGTCAGGATAGTACGACATGTTTGTTCTGGGCGTTACAGAGGTTTGCGGATGTGGAGGTAGTCACGTTTAACTATGGACAGCGTCATAATAGCGAGCTGGTCTGTGCAGCGGCTATTGCGGAGAAGCTGGGTGTAAAGCAGCATGTACTGGATATGTCACTGTTAAGCCAACTTGCCCCGAATGCCTTGACGAGAGTGGAAATTCCGATTGAGGAGAATGGGGACGGCATGCCGAACACATTTGTTGATGGGCGAAATCTGTTGTTTTTCTCATTCGCGGCTGTGTTGGCAAAGCAGATCGGTGCCAAGCATATTGTTACTGGTGTAAGTGAGGCGGATTTTAGCGGTTATCCGGATTGCCGGGATGTCTTTATGAAGTCGCTCAATGTAACACTTCAATTGGCGATGGACTATCCTTTTGTACTGGATACTCCTTTGATGGAGCTGGATAAGGCGCAGGTATGGCAGTTGGCAGACGAACTGGGCGCTTTTGAATTTGTCAGGAATGAAACATTGACCTGCTATAACGGTATTAAAGCTGACGGATGCGGCACTTGCCCGGCTTGTATGCTCCGAAAAAACGGTCTGGAACGATATTTGGCATATCAAGCCCAGACTGTGAAGGAAGGAGAACAAGGCTAATGCTGCAGCAAGTGTATCCGCAGGCTGTCCATCACTACCAGTATGAGCTTAATAAGGATCTTCAATTTGCAGCTGCCCATTATATTCCTTCTGATAGGGCGGGCAATTGCAGCAAGATTCATGGTCATACGTATTATGCGAATATTACGGTAGCTGGAAATTATCTCGATGATACAGGATTTCTAGTTAATTTTTCACATATTAAGCAATTGATCCACGGTCGTTTTGACCATACATTGCTCAATGATGATAATCAGGTGTTCAGTGCTGACGATGCTAATTGGTTTCCAACAACAGAGGTTGTCGCGCGAACAATTTATGAGCTGGTGCAAGCTTATTTGGATAAATGGTCCAATCAGGCTCAGTGTGTGCAGGTGTTTCTAAGAGAAACCCCGACAAGCTATTGTATATTCCGCCCGAAGAAAGCGGGGGAACAAGATGAAGAGCAATGACAAGAAAGGAAGCCGTCGCATCCCGGTTTTGGAAATTTTTGGTCCAACTGTGCAAGGCGAAGGGATGGTCATCGGACGCAAAACGATGTTTGTAAGGACCGCGGGCTGTGATTATCGCTGTGCTTGGTGCGATTCTGCATTTACATGGGATGGAAGCGCCAAAGAGCAAATCAGGCTATTGGAGGCGGAGGCTGTACTTGATGAGGTGTATAAGCTTGGGCAAGGGGAGGTTGGGCATGTAACACTCTCCGGCGGGAATCCGGCACTGCTCCCCCAGTTGGGGAATTTGATCAGCTTATTGCAGCAGCAGGGTATTATTGTTGCACTCGAAACGCAGGGCAGCCGCTGGCAGGATTGGTTTTTGCAAATCGATGAGCTGACAATCTCTCCCAAACCGCCAAGCTCAACGATGATACCGGAATGGTCGAATCTGGATCTTATCATTGCCCGGTTGCTGAAAAACAATCGTCGATTTTGTATAAAGGTTGTTGTGTTTGATGAATTGGACTTTGCTTTTGCAAAGCAGGTTCACTTGCGCTATGGAGAAGTTCCATTTTATTTGCAAACGGGCAACGGACAACTGGAGGAGCAGGAACAAACGAAGCTGCTGCCTTATTTGCTGGAACGCTATGAGTGGCTTGTTGATCAGGTCATGCGGGATACCGCTTTAAAACAGGTCTATGTACTGCCGCAACTGCACACTTGGTTATGGGGGAACAAGCAAGGTGTCTAGGCTGTTACAACTCTATAAATTGAAGGAATGAAGTGAACAGCAGCAACATTATTAATAATTAGAGAAAGAGGAATATACATGCAGGGAAGAACGAAAGAAGAACTTGTTAATATTTCATTATTGGGCAATCAAGGAACGACTTATGAGTATAAATATTCACCTGATATTTTAGAGGCTTTTCCAAACAAACACCCTGGACGAGATTATTTTGTTAAATTTAACTGCCCGGAATTTACAAGTCTCTGTCCAATGACTGGACAGCCGGATTTTGCCGCCATATATATTTCATATATTCCGGATGAGTTGATGGTGGAAAGCAAGGCTTTGAAACTATATTTGTTCAGCTTTCGCAATCATGGCGATTTTCATGAGGATTGTATGAATATTATTATGAATGACTTGATAGAACTGATGAATCCCCGATATATTGAAGTGTGGGGGAAGTTCACACCGCGCGGTGGAATATCGATTGATCCGTATTGCAATTGGGGACGACCTGGCACCAAATTCGAGCAGATGGCGGAATACCGGCTTATGAACCATGATCTGTATCCTGAAAAAATAGATAATCGCTAGGTTGTTATAGTCGAAATGAAGGAAGTCATATTGGGCGATAGTTAGATGCTTGCGGCTTCTTGTAGTTGACAACTCTAGTAAGCTATTGCTATAATTCTAAATTATATAATTCCGATATGAAAAATAGGAATTAATACACTTACTAGAGGAGGTCATTACATGACGGCATTACAAAGAGGAGGCAAGCGGCTGGCGGCATTTATTACCGCATTTGCTCTTGTTTTTGCCTTGTCCGCATTGCCAGCGGCAGCATCAACTGGTGCTCAGGCTTCAAGCGCGGCGGAATATGAGCAATTTCTGCAAACGAAGTATGATGTTGAACTGAAAAAGACATTATCCAAGGGAGACTTTATTCAGGCAACTGCAATTATACTGGATCTGGAAGCAACAAAGGATGTTGCAGATTTCATAGATTTGAAATCTGGCGATGCACTGTTCTCCGCAGCAGCAGTGCTCTATGAGCAAGGAATTTTGAAAGGTCCTGCGATTCAGGCGGAACGAACGCTGACTAATTCTGTAGCTATTTCAATTGCAGTTCGTGCAGCCGGGCTGAAAGAATTAGCTGTTACATATTCTGATGCGAAGGTTGCTCAAGCCTTGAGCGTGTTTAAAACAAACAGCGCTGGGCTTGGCAAACCTATGGCGCAAGAATTGGCAGTAGCTATTGATGCAGGCTTTTTGCCTAGCGAATATTTTGCTGGTTTTAAAGCAAATGCTCCAATAGATACAGCTTTGGCAAATGTTTTGCTTGGCAGAGTGCTTGAAACAAACGGGCATTACAAAAATTATATTGGAAAGCTTAGCGATGCTGATATTTATGCTAAACTAAATACGGCTTATGATACATCTGATATAATCAATGCACCAAATCTTCAAGCATTGGTTAATGAGGCATTGGAACAAGAGCTGATTACAGGTTACAATTTGAAAGATTCTCGTTTCCGTGCAAACTTTATTGATGAGTTGTCTGTGACTTACGGTCATTCTGACTTTAAACATGCTATTCAATTGTTAGGCTTGCTGCGCAGCGAGGGGCTTGATGCAAAGGTTCAGTTTGAGCCGAAAACATCGGCATTTATCCATATGGCGGATTGGGGCGATCCAGGTCCGAATGTTGTGCAAATAAAAAATGGAAACTATATCGCATTTTCAAAAGAATACGATCTAGTCTTTGAATTTGCAACAGCGGCTGATAAAGCTAAGTTTCAAGATGTTGTACTGAAGTATGCTAAGAAAAATGAGCAGAATCAACAAGGACTTATTTATGCATCCTGGTGGCAGCCGCTATATTTCTCAGCGACCAAAACAGAAGGCTATAAAATTATTACAAACAATTTGATTACGGAAAAAGACAGCCCGTATGAAGTACATCCTTTTTCCTTGAATGAAAACTCAGCAAAGGTTGTCGCAGGCTTCAAAGCGATTGATCCTGATGTTGATGTAACTCCGTATCAATTTTGGGTGGACGTGCCGTTCTTTAACTATTTGAATGGAGAGTCTTTGTAAAAAGCAGATATTCGCATTGCACGCTTCCCAGCGTGCGATGCTTCACTGCATAACGGTGATTGGTTGACCACATACATATAAGCCAGATAGAAAGCTCAACGTTTTCTGTCTGGCTTTTTCATTTTGTAGACTTGCTTATTGACTCATGATTGGCAAACAGTGAAAATATAAATGTACAACATTTACAGTGGTTAAGGAAATGATTGACAGAATAAGGGGTTTATTCATTGCTGAAAAATATATTAATTTCCGGTTATCGGGCACATGAATTGAATATTTTTGATCAAAAGCATGCAGGGATTGCTTATATTAAGCAGGCTATTCGCCAAAAGCTGATTCCTCTTTTAGAAGAAGGGCTGGAATGGGTTATCACACCTGGACAGTATGGTACTGATTTGTGGGCAATCGAGACAGCTATAGAGCTGCAAGAGCAATATTCTCAGTTAAGAACTTCGGTGATTGCTGCATATCAGGATTATACGAAGGAATGGAAGGATGCGAAGCGGGAATATGCCGAACAATTGCTGCGCAGCGTAGATTACTATGCGGCTGTAAGTCATGAAGCTTACAACGGACCATGGCAATTTGCGGCCCGCGACGAACTCTTATTGCGAAAAACAGACGGTATTATTCTTTTTTACGATGAAGAGCTAGGGGAAGCCAGCCCAAAATACTTGAAGGATAAAGTGGTGAAAAAGCAAGAGAAGGAGGGCTATAAAGTAATACTTCTTCATGCTGATGATGTGCAGAGCATTGCTGATGATGAAAATTATGCTATGCCAGATTAACTATACCTAACGCCTACCATTCTTCGTGCGGCTTACAACAATTTTTATATGCTTATGTATTGTGAACAATGATTTACTGCGCTGCCTCTTGCTGTCCATCGACAGCTTTACAACAGCGGCTGGCTTCCGGTTATCTTTCCCTCTTTTAAAACAAAGAACATTGTGTTAAAATAAAAAAACAGAACACTTGTTCCTGTTTGTTGGATCAATGGCATGGAGGGAATACGATGACAACCATAAGCAAGGCAGATACGACGGATACGAAACAGCAACAGACACTGCAGAAGTCGCAATTGCAATCGCAATCGCAGCAACAACAACCGCAGCCGCCGATTCAAACAGAAGAAGAGCTGGAATGGGTTAAGCGTTATATATTGCTTGGCATGGTTATGCAAATATTGAATCATGATATTCGGATTATAGATTCCTCTGGTATTAAGTTTCCGCGGTTGTATGAATCCGTGCTGCGTTCCATTCAGGATAGAGTATTACTTGATTTGGCCCATACCAAGCGTTTGTTTCGTGAACAAGGGATTAAAGTTTACGAAGAGAATAAGGAAGAGAAGGGATTGCGGGCTCGTTATGTTTGTCGAGGTTATCACCATCAGTTTTTTATGCTTTGGGGCTTTGTAAAGGCGGAAGCGGAGCGGCTGCTGAAGCAATTTATGACGGTATTATGACAAGATTAGAACAAAATGTTCAATGATTTGTCAAAAAGGCGAAAAAACTTTCTAGCTTTCGCAAGTTTAAGGTTGAGATAATTGGTCATTGTTAGGTATTATTAGAGTTAGACATTACGATCGTAAAGGGGAAACGAAGCAATGCACAAGTGGATTATGTTTATTTTAGTAACTGCAGCAGCCCTGCTTGGGATTTACTTGCTGGGATTTGGCATGCCTGAGAAGCCAATCGATGAATCAGAATCGTTGCCAGAAGGCACAAGAATCATGTCGATTGTTGCCAAAACAGACTTTACCTTTGGCGAGGCTGAGTACACAGCTAAAGTTGGCGAGAAGATTATCTTTAAGCTTGAAGACAAAGTACGTGTGCATGGTGTAGGTATCGATGAGTTGAGTGTTGATCTTAACAAAGACAACAACAAGCAGGAAGTTGAGCTTACTGAGCCAGGCGAATACGAAATCTATTGCAACATTCCTTGTGGAGCGGGACACGTAACAATGAAGTCCAAACTTATTATTACAGCAGAGTAATCGGTTTGAAACGATTATAATGCTTACATAAGTATTATGTTTTAAATCAACTATGCTTTGACAGGAATATGATTGAATCATACATTAAGCTGACCGATAGATGTGTCAGCTTTGTTTTAGAGAAAAGGAGCCGATTAGGGCTCCTTTTCTGAGATTATACTGGTTAATTGGCATGATCGCCTGTTGAACGCTCTTTTCTTTGCTTGGCAATCATTGCATCAGCGAAAAATCCGAGCAATCCCCATGTAATAATGGTAAGAGCATACATAAGCAGAACGCTGACATTATGAATATCTGTGAACAGCGGAACAATCCAGGCTGGAACGCTGAACATAAAGAAGAACATATTGTGCGGATCATAGCCAGTGTAATTGAATGCGCAAAGCACTAAACTTAAAAGTACAGCAATTGTCGTTACAGTAAGGCGCATATTCGGATACTCCTTTGCAAAAAAATTTGCCGCAGTACGGTCGTATAGGGTATTATGTGACAAAAGGACAAAACTCATGCTCGAAGACAGTGCAAGGGAGCGTATTGTTGCGATAGTGCACTTATGTCGTAACAAATCATTTGAAAAAGCAGTTCATTTAGCAGTTTATTTAAAAATAAATTGAAATCAAAGCAGTGGTTGCTACATGGCTGCTGCTTGTCCAATTGGAGGAATGGCGATGATTACTCATATTGTATTTTTTAAGTTGAAGGATAATAGCTCGGAAAGCGTGGAGCGTACTGCGCAAGTGTTGCGCAATATGGAAGGGAAAATTGACGAGTTAAAATATATTGAAGTAGGAATCGATGTGCTTCATTCTGACAGATCATACGATATTGCACTTATAACAAAATTTGATTCAATGGCAGCTTTGGATGCTTATCAAGTTCACCCTGTTCATCAAATTGTAATTGAACATATGAAGCAGGTTCGTGAGGCATCGGTCAGCGTAGATTTTGAAAGCTGAGAGGAAGGGTAACGATTATGTCTGAAATGCGAGACGTTTATGAAATGTTGACTTATTTATTAGTCATTATATTTGGAAGCATTATTATGGTTGCCTGGTTAAAGCGCAAGGGCAAGCGCAAGCAGCAATAGCAATTAAGAAGCGGATGCAAGGAGAATAGTCATGTATTATGTGAATACAGAACAAATATCTGTCCGGTTACAAGCAACTGTTGCTGTAGCTGAAGCATTGCAGCAGTTGACTGATCATTGGGACGGCAGTCTGTTGCAAGGTATGGCGCAAGAAAGAGCTATTCATTTGGCTATCGAGACAGTTACGGATATAGGCAGTTATATTATTGACGGGTTTATTATGCGTGACGCAAGCAGCTATGAAGATATTGTAGAAATTACTGGCGAAGAGGGTTTATTTCCATCATCCATACAGCCAATACTGATGGATCTGGTGAAGTTGCGTAAGCCATTAGTACAGCAATATTATGAATGGGAACGCTCAGAACTTCATCCATTAACGGCTCAGCTGCCGCAAATATTGAGACAATTCAAAGAGGCAGTTGAGCAGTATTTAGAGCGCGAGCTCATTTAATATGTTTCTGCAATAAAACAAAGTGTAGTGAACGATGCTATAAGGCAAATTATAGGGTTGTACAGGGAAGTTGGGACAGGGAGAAGAGAAGGAAAGCCGGTTTTGCGCATGATTCGTTGCGTATCCGGCTTTTTCCCAAATCCACATGTTGAACTAAGTCGATCAACCATATAGTTCTGAAATCAGCTTATTACAAATAGCAGTTAGCTGTGTCAAGACAGACTCCTTCTGCTTATACTGGTATGAAGGTAATGGGCATTTGTCTATATAATGCCTGTTAATGAAGCCGGCGAAGGAAGTGATAAGTTTGATTGAACAGTGGAGTATCGCTGCAGCAGCGGGAGCATTTGTTATACTGACGTTAGGTTTTTTGTTGTTGCTGTACAAAGCGGTTAAGGATTGGCGAGCTATACGGCAAACTGTTGAAGGGATGGGGATGCAGGTACAAACTGCGCAGGCCGAGTTGGCTCGCATACTGGAGCCGGCCGCAGATACAGTGCAAGCAGTGAATGATCAATTGCAAAGCAGTCGAAAGCTTTTGCTTGCCGCAGAACAGGCGAGTGAGGTAACTAATCAAGTGGCCAAAGCGGCAGGGCATTTGACATCGTTGTTGAGTGAAACTGCCGGTCGATATGTAGAACTGTCAACAGGAAGAAAGAAACAGCAGATCGATGAGGCGCTGCAATGGGCAGAGATCGCGGTAATTGCTTGGCAATTATGGCAGAACGGCAAAATAAGAGCAGCTCAAATGGAAGAGCAGGAGGAACGCCCTGCTAAGGCTAAGGCGCATGCGTAAAAATTGACGAATTTTGTAGATTGAATGATGTGCTTTATTGAATAGCCAAACAAATTGCGATAAGATGAAGTTACGTTTTATTCATAAAGATCATATACTATAGAAACAGCAACAGGAATATAATGAACAGCATTTATTACGTTTAAGAAAGCGGTGTGCTTGTGCAACAGCCGATAGCAATACTGGATTCTGGCGTAGGCGGTCTTACAGTAGTTAGGGAAGTTATACGCCAGCTGCCGCGAGAGAAAGTGATTTATTTTGGCGATACGGCGAGAACACCGTATGGTCCTCGAACAGCAGAAGAGGTCAGACAGTTTACAAGAGAGATAGTGGATTACTTAACTCAATATGATCCCAAGATGATCGTCATTGCATGCAATACAGCGACTGCTGTATCTTTGCAGGATATTCGATCAAGAGTCGATATCCCGGTAGTTGGTGTTATTAATCCGGGGGCAAGAGCTGCCATTGGACGTACCAAGACTGGTTGTGTTGGTGTAATTGGAACAGAAGGAACGATTAAAAGCCGCGCTTATGAGGATGCCCTTCGAGAGTTGTCACCGCATGTACAGGTTGTAAGCGAAGCCTGTCCAAAGTTTGTGCCGCTCGTAGAAAAAGGGAACTTTCGTTCAGCAGAAACATATCAAGTGGTGCGCAGCTCAATTGAGCATATGCGCAGCTATCCGATCGACTGCCTGATTTTAGGGTGCACACACTATCCATTTTTGTCAGAAACGATTTCTGAAGTGATGGGCAGTGGGGTGAAACTGATTAGCTCGGCGGAGGAAACAGCAAGGGAAGTGAGCACCATTTTGCAAGATCAGCATAAGCTTGCGAGAAGTAGCGAGAACCCGGTTCATCACTTCTTCTGCAGTGGAGATCCTCAAATGTTCCGTTTTATAACACAGCAATGGTTAGGACAACAAATTGAGTTAACGCCAGTTGTGTGGCAAGTACCTAATATTAGCTAAAGCAATTATACTTATTTGATTAGTCATATACAATAAATAGGATAGTTCAAAGACCGTAATTTTTCGAAAAGAAAAATTACGGTCTTTTTTTTTGTTCAGCGTTACTAAAATGTTTTACAAATTCTTAAAACAATAATACAAATGTAAAAAAAATACATGTATATATAGCTGCCCTTAAAGAATGAATTCTATTCAAGTATAATAACTGTAGATTACGATGAATAGAGAAAAGGAACAGATGCGATGTTAAAAATTAGCGAACATAATAAAGCAAGGATTCTATTTTCGGGTTATATTTTGGTGTTGTGGTCATTTGACAATCGTTTGTCATTTATGATGTTCAATTCATTTTTAGCGTATATAGCGCTTGAATTGGCATTTTTGTTACCTTATTTCAGTTCGAAGAAGAAAATGACTCTTCCGGTTGGAATTATTGTTTATGCGGCGTTTATCTTAATGTCACCCAATGTTTTTTATATTGTTACGGATATGATTCATTTCAATCAATTTAAATTTCATTTTATGGAGGGCATCGCACGAAAAGAGTGGTGGAATTTCACGCTACTAGCTGCTGGAGTTTTTATTTCATTATATTTTTATATATTGATGATTCGCCAATTACGTCTTGTTTTTACTAAACAAAGTTTGTACTGCACAGCAATTTTACTATTCGTTTTATTGGAAAGTGTCGGTATATATATGGGAAGGTTTCTTCGATTTCATTCGATTCATATTTTTACAGATCCGCAAAAGATTATTCGAATATTCGCTGACTCGATAACGAAGGATGCTATTCTATTTATTGGTTGGATGACAATATTGCAGTTGCTTGTTATATGGATGTTCAGGGCTGGAGGAAAAACGACCACTGAGGAGGCTGACAGTAAACAGATGTGATCGTTTTAAAAAAACAATACTAAATGGGCTTGTCTTCTTCATACGATGGTAGCAGTAGGGAGAGAGGAGTCGATCAGGTTGTTGCAAAATCATTTGGGAAGAAGCTTTTATTTGAATGAGGATGTGGCGGTGCAGTGCGGTCAATTAGCGAGAACTTATCCGTTTACTGCTGCTCATATTATTGGAAACAGTGTGTTGGGACAACCGATAATGGCACTGAGATGCGGGTATGGTCCGCGACTTATTCATATTAATGGTGCTTTCCATGGCAATGAGTGGATTACATCAGCTCTTATTATGCGCTTTATGAATGAGCTATGTGCGACGTATGCGGGGTTTGATGCAATGCCAGAAGCACGCAGCTTGGCTAAGTTATGCCAGGAAGTTACGGTATGGGCTGTCCCTATGGTCAATCCTGATGGTGCAGAACTGGCTCAATGCGGCGTTCATCCGTCACATCCATTGTATAGAGAGCTGTTGGATTGGAATAATGGTGAGGCTGATTTTCGCGGATGGAAGGCAAATGTGCGCGGTGTTGATCTTAACGATCAATTTCCTGCATTTTGGGAGGAAGAGAAGGAGCGCCGAGCTGTTAAAGGACCTGCGCCAAGCGATTATTGCGGACCATATCCGCTTAGTGAGCCAGAGTCTGCTGCACTAGCGATGCTGACTGCGCGAATTCCATTTCTAGCAGTTGCGGCGCTGCATACGCAAGGGGAAGAGATATACTGGAACTACCGTGGATATGAGCCGCCTCAGGCAGAGGCTATGGCAGCGAGATTAGAGTCGGTAAGTGGATATAAAGCGGTTAAGCTTGAAGGAAGCGATGCCGGATATAAGGATTGGTTTATTAAACAATACGGAAGACCAGGCTTTACTATAGAGGCAGGGCTTGGCACAACACCGCTGCCGCTTGAACAGTTTGAAGAGATTTATAGCAAGATGCAGCCGCTGCTTACCGAGTTTCTTCAGTTGTAATACAATTGAAAGCATCAATTGGCGATTGGCAATAATGGAAGTATATATGTTATATTTAAAGTTAAAGAAGACAAGTTGAAAAATAATGATCGATAGAGAAGCGGGGCTCATATGCGGAAACTGTTGTCCTTACAATATTGGAAACATACCTTTTCCCTTATTTTTCGGTTGTTGAAAAGTAAGGAAGTTTCTTTTGGGGACAAGTTGCTATTCCTCATCCCTGTTATTGTATATTGGATCATTCCAGATATATTACCATTTATTCCAATTGATGATATTGCCGTCACGATGGCTGTTGCTCACTGGTTTGCTGGCAGAATGAGCAAGAAATACAATATCGATGGAGCAGGTACATAGTCATATACAATTAGAAGTGGTTACGGTATAATGGTACCGAATGAAATAGCAGGTCGTAGTTGCTTATGACAACGGAGATGCTTGACGTAAGGTCAGGCAGCAAATGAGTAAATGAGTAAGGGTGAGATACAATGTCCAAAAACGACATAAGGGTTTGTGACAAATGCAAACATATGAAGATGAAAAGCACGATTTCCAAACTTGAGAAATTGGTGCCGGATACTGAGGTGCGTATTGGCTGCAAATCCTATTGCGGTCCATGCAAAAAATATGCCTTTGTATTTGTCAATGGACGATATATTAAAGGTGCGACAGAAGATGAAGCGATCGAAAAGGCACTTGTTCACGTCAAATAATAGCGGTTCCTCTATAAAGCAGCCCCGCAGCAGGTTATATCTGCCGGGCTGCTTGTTGCATTGTCCTGTGCATAAATATAGCGTAGCGGAAGGGAAGATCGATTAAGAAGTGTTGCTATTTTATCTACTAGGTTTTTTGATTGCTCTTGTGGCAATAATTTTTGCAGAATTGATATGGATACCAGCACCGCTTTTGCTTGGCGGCAGTATACAGTGGGTTGAAGTAATCGATTGGTTTTATTACGGCTTGATTGCCATTCCGCTTTGCTGGGCAGCAGGGGGAATAAAAAGTCTTGATCAGAAGCAGCTGCCCGGATTGCCAAAATCTAAACTTAAGTGCTTGCTCTATAAGATAAACAAATGGATTATTTTGGTTCTATCAGTTGCTAATATATTACTCGGCATTGCTTTAAGCATCTTGATCCTTATAGAGAGCCGAGATTATAAACTTTTATTGTGTTTGACAATAGTATCCGCTGTATTGGCTTTTATTGGCTTGGCAACGGGATACTTTGCGCAGAGGAAAAAAAAGAAGAAAACCTTTTTGTTTAGCATGATTGGCATTGCGGCAGCCTTTTGTCTAGTGTTGTTCCCGATCGGATACGAAGTGACTTATCCTGGCATGACAGTTGATATGAATCGCTATGCTGCTATCGAAGATGGGCAGCCTACGGGCATGATCAATGGCGTGCTTGTGTTTGAACGACCGGCGGTTATGGCTGATTGGTTGTATGCGCAAATTTTTCCACAGTATGAACTGCGCAAAATAATTAGGCAAGAGCCGCCGCTTGAAGAACAATTTGCACAAGTAATTGCCATGAAGCAAGACGCTAACCGATTGGCAGAAGCTATTGCTTTGCAAAAGACCGGGCAGGGGAGCGGTGTTTCACCAAGAGGCATTCGAGTGATGGCTGTGGTGAAAGATGGACCAGCAGACGGGCAACTGCAAGCCGGTGATGTCATCGAAGCTATTAATGGGCAACAGTTGCTTACAAGTGAATCGATGGTCTCCTATATGGAGGAATATGTAGAGCCGGGAAACTTGCTAGATATTCAGGTGCGGCGTTTTTATGAGGCAGAGCAGCTTGTTCATCTATCACTGGTTGCCGGCTCGGCTTTAGACCAGGTCCATCGGGCAGTGCTGGGAGTAGCCATACAGACAGATATATGGCTTGATGCTGGGCGCAATGTTAATTACAACGATTATTTGGCCCATATTGGAGGACCTTCGCATGGCGCGATGCTGACGCTTGCATTTATTGACCAGCTGACGCCAGGAGGGGTGCTTCATCATATTCGTGTCGCCGGGACAGGAACGATTGAATTGGATGGATCTGTCGGAATGGTCGGCGGTATCCCGCAAAAAGCTTATGCGGTAAGCCGTACTGCTGCGGAGGTGTTTTTTGTTCCGGCAGCAGGAGCTGAATTAGCGAGACAAGCTGCGCCTTCGCTAAATATTGTACCAGTTCAGACGATAGATGACATATTGCAATGGGTAAAGGAAGAAGAACAGCGCAGATTGCAAATAAAAGAATTGGAATAAAAAACGGCATGTCCTTTTGCAGGGCATGCCGTTTCTAATCACCAGAACTTACTCGTTGGCACCCATAACTTCAAGTGCATTGTTTTTCCGGTACTTTTTGATCAAGTTGTTATGAACGATCTGATCAGACATCATCAGCTCGTTATTGGCTAATTCTGTACCAGCAGCACATTTGCTCTCCTCAACAGGCTCGCCTGTTGCAAGCGAGTAACAGGTGCCTTTTCCATTTCCTGTTGGAATATAGTACACTTCCTCGTTGGACCAAGCGCCAAAGCGCTGTACGACAATATGGTCAGAAAGCGGGTTTTGCAACATTAACGGCATACCAACCATATAGCTGTCGGCTGTTGAAATGCCAAGCAAATGAAGTACTGTAGGAGCCAAATCTGTTTGTCCTGCCGCCATTTTGTACTCACCGCTATGAGCGCTATCCGGGAAGTGGATCATCAAAGGTACTTGCTTATTGAACCGCTTTTGTTCAAAATCGGTATACGGCTTGCCAAGAAACTGCTCATATTGATCCCATTCCTTGATCGAATTATCATGATCGCCGTACAGAACCAGAATAGTGTTGTCCCATAAGTTTTCTGACTTCAATCGCTCAATAAGTTCGCCTACGGCTGCATCGACATAATGCACAGATTGCAGGTAGTTGCCGAGAATAGTATCTTTCAGTTCTCCAACATCAAGCAATTTTTGTGCCTCAGGCATGGAATAAGGATGATGACTCGTTAAAGTAATCATAAAGGCGTAGAATGGAGCTTTTTGCTCTGCAACGACATCCATTGATTGACGGAAGAAGGATTTGTCCCCGACCGACCAGCCGACTGCTTCATCCTGCTGATAATGTTTCAAATTGTAAAACATATCATAATTCATACTTTTATACATCGCATTGCGATTCCAGAATCCGCCCTGATAAGCATGAAAGACATTCGCTGAATACCCATGTGATTTCAAAATATCTGGCGTGCAGTCAAAAGTGTTTCCTGAGTATTGAATAAAGACGGAGCCATTCATAATCGGCTGCATTGAGCAGTGAGCGGAAAAGTCTGCATCCGAAGTGCGCCCATTTGATGTTTGGTGATAAAAGTTTGTAAAATAGGCGCTTTCTTCAGCAAGCTTATTCAGATTTGGAGTAATTTCGGTGCCGCCAATCGACTTGTCAAACATAAAGTCCTGTAAAGCCTCTACCTGCACCATCAGTACGTTTTTTCCCTTGTAGGCGCCGAATAATGGGTCTTTCTCCAATTCTTTGCGTTCTTGGCCCCGCTCCTTGAACCATGCTTCAGTTTCAGTAATTTGCTCAGCAGTTACGGTTTGAGCTTTGAACCAATGCATCTTTGCATAACGGGAAAGATCATAACCATGAAAGCCCAGACCGCCAACTGCGTTGTATAAAGACAAGTTCCACCAATTGCCGGCAAACAAGCTTTTGCTTTTAGCTTGAACAGCATTGAAGTTAGTTAGAAACAATTGTGAGCCGAGCAAAATGATGCATCCGCTCAACACTAGCCGAAGTACGGGTTTGCCCCATTTGATGCTCGCTTTTCGCTTTTGTCGCTCTTTTTTTGCTTGGCGAAGAGCTTTTCCGCCTTTCCAAAACAAATAAACCATAAAAGGGAGAAGAAAAATAAAATCAGCAAAGAGGACAAAATCTTTTTTGGCGATAAGTGTAGTAATGCTTCCGCCGACCGATTCAACTTGTCCGACTTGCATCAGAACAGGCACGGTAATCAAGTCTTGAAAGTATCTATAATAGACACTATCAGAGAACATTAATAGAGAAAGCAGGAAATTAATCGTAACAAGTGCAAATATCCTCCCCCGTGCAGGTAAAAGCAATGTCCAGAAACTAATTATTAAAAGTGCGCCAAATTCCATCGTTTTTGTTGTTGGAGTCAGTTCCATATAAGGCACTGATAATAATTTATTAAAATAGTGAAGTTTCCAATATAAAATAAGAACAAATAATATCCAATCAATTACGGTTAGCCGATCAAGCCAAATGAGGATAAAATCTGCGGCCTTCCGTATACTGCTTGCTGCTCGTTGAATCAAAAGAGCATCTCCTTTCAGTTTGTAACTGGCTTCCGGGGAGGAAGCGGTCCGAAAAACTGATAGTAATCGCATTGAATGCGTCCGTTATACAGCTTTCTTTTTTTATCAGCCTGCTTGCCGAAATAGGTTTCCACTGATTGGGACGGGCTAATGGCAAAATAAGACCAGGTTGGATAGTACAAAGCAGATTTTCCAAAATCCCGCAAAGCAAGCTCGGCATCTCGTCCATCGCCAAGTCGTTCACCATAAGGAGGATTGGTAATCATAACTCCGTAATCACCAACAGGATTGATCTTCGATACAGGCAGTGTCTTAAAACTAATCTCTTTGCCAAAGCCAGCTTTGCGTGCGCATGCTTCAGCAATTTCAATCGCATTCGGGTCCATATCAGAACCGGCAATTTGCAAAGGAATATGATCCTGCACAGCATCAAATGCTTCATCGCGAACATCGTCCACCATTTGCTCTGTAATTTGAGGCCACTGCTCAAAGTCAAAGGTGCGTCTTAGACCAGGCGCTATATTCCAGCCAATCATTGCTGCTTCAATTAGAATTGTGCCAGAGCCGCAAAATGGATCATACAACGGTCGTTGCGGCTGCCAGCGGCTAAGCATGACAAGCGAGGCTGCTAATGTTTCGCGCAGCGGTGCCTCCGTTGCCTGTTTGCGGTATCCACGTTTGTGAAGCCCATAGCCGGAAGTGTCGATCGTAATTAGAGCCTCATCATTCAAAAGAGCAACTTCAATGACATATCTTGGACCATTCTCGTCAAAATACTCGGTATGATAATGCTGCTTCAACTTTTCAACAATAGCCTTTTTGACAATGCTTTGACATGCAGGCACGCTGGAAAGCTGCGATTTTTGAGAACGTCCATTAACCGGGAACTCGCCGTCTTCCGGTATCCAATCATGCCAATCTATTGCTTTAACCTGCTCAAACAACTCTTCAAAGGTACGAGCTTTGAAGCAGCCCATATTAATAAGAATACGTCCCGCGCTGCGCAGCCACATATTCGTCCGGCAAATATCTTGCAGCCCCCCCTTAAAATGAACACGTCCATTTTCGGTACGCAATTCGTTATACCCCAGCTCCTTCAGCTCTCGGGAAACGACAGCCTCAAGTCCCATAGGGACTGTTGCAATAAGATTTAATTTATTCATAGATGCACACTCTTTCTCTTCCAATAATTGTAGTCAGACTTTGTCAATATTTCTTATAGTAAGTCTTAAATATTTCTTAAGCAATACTTTCAAATCTATGGGATAAGCAATCAGCGAAATGACTGTTCAAGGTACTGCTTGCTGTATCAACCTGAAAAACATACAATTAAGTATAGATTACAGAAGAGAATTGTACAAATAGAGAACGGACGGAGAGAATAAAATGTTACAGGAAGAGCAATATGTTGAAAAGTTATACCCCATAGATGAGCAGTTGAAAATGGTTAAGGATGGTATTGCTGCAGCAGGCATGCGGGATATTTCAGTTGCAGATGGTTATGGACGCTTATTAACGATGCTGGCAAAAATGAATGGAGCTTTGCATGCGCTGGAGGTGGGAGCGCTTGGCGGATATAGCGGTATATGCATTGCAAGAGGTTTGCGAGAAGGGGGTACTCTTGTATCTCTGGAATTAATGCCTCAATATGCTGAGCTTGCAAAAAAACATATGGAGCTTGCCGGCTACGGGGAGAAGGTAGAGTATCGGATTGGGGATGCCAAAGAAAGCTTTGCTCGATTGGAGAAGGAAGAAAGAAAGTTTGATTTTTTCTTTATCGATGCTGACAAGGAAGGTTACCCTAGTTATTTGGACTACGCAATCAAGCTTGCCAATCCGGGGGCGATTATAATCGGAGACAATATATTTTTGCGAGGCAGAACTTTGAATGAGGAAAAGCAAGGTCCGGCGGTACAGGCGGTTCGGGATTTCAATCAGCGCATTGCCAATGACCCAAGATTGGAAAGCACAGTTTTGCCCGGCTACGATGGACTGGCAATAGCGATTGTGAAAAAAACAAAATAATATGTTGACAAAGCGATCTGAAGTGCCTCTTCATATTGCTTTTTTTTTATGAATAAAAAATTCCCTAGCAACAGTGATAAAATGCTTCTTTCTTTCAAAATTAAAAGTTTTTGAAACATTCCTTAGTCTATTTCCGTTAAATGGTATGAAAGTGCAATTATACCTGAATCTAATTATATGAAAAGGGAGAGGTTCACTTATGCATTTGCACAGTTGTCGTAAAAGAATAGTTATTTCTGTAGCAAGTGTCCTTCTTTTATTGTTGGCAATGGTATGGATGTTAAAGGGAAGCATTTTTACAGGGAGTCACAACAAGGTTGAGCAGGATATAAAAAAAATTGTTGCAACATCTAGCGGACAATCTGGAAAAGCACATGCTTTGATCCAAACATTTGCATTTGACGAAGCAGTACAGAGAGCGGATCAAGTGGCAGAGGTACAAATAACGGGTTTGTTAAGAGAAATAAATGAACCGATGGAGCAAACCTTACTCACTGCCGAGGTAATTACATCTATTAAAGGGAATTTAAAAGGCAATATTCATATTTTGCAAGATGGCAACAGCAGGATGCAATTTAATGATTTTCCATTGTTGCAACCCGAACAAACCTATATATTGATTTTGAAAAAAGCAGAGTCTGTGCCGGAGCCGAATGCCTATTGGATACTGGGAAGTGAAACAGGCATTTTTCAAACTATAGAAGATAACGTCACTATTAAATGGGCGAAAGGCGACAGTCAGTTGAGAGTTGCTGAAGTTGATAAGACAAAATTAAAATGGAATAAAGCGGTAACCAGTGTGAAAGAAGAGCTAGGGGATTCAATAAGCCAGTATTTGCAGACAGATAAATTGATAGAGCTTGTTAAACAAGCTGACCGAGAAGGAGGAAGGTATGATGAAAAGGAATAATAGAATGCTTATCATATTTTGTGTAATTGTACTTTGTACCCAACTTTTCGCAGTAGTTGCGAGTGCGCATCCTGTTGGTGTGTTATGCAAACCGGGGAGTGAGGCGCTGGGCTGGAAGGTCGACTGCTTGAATCACCAAGCGACGCCAAATGTCAAATGGAAGTCTTCTATATCAACTTCTACGAGTGGAGTGGATTATCCTTATCGTCAAGCAATGAATCTGGCGGCAGCCAGATGGGCAGGTACCATCGCAATTACTGAATCGAATGTTGACCCTTCCGCTGGCATAATCAGCACTTATTCTAACAAGAACACTTCGGTAATGGGTGTTTTCTATGAATATGAATCTGATAGTCGCAATCATTTGGTAACCTGGAAAATTAAATTCAACAAAATGACGATGGATTCGCTTACGACGGCGGAGAAGGCGACTGTTGCTGCCCACGAGCTGGGGCATGCCATTGGGCTTAATGATCTGGGGCACTTTTATAATCAGGATAAGCTTATGTACAGCTATTGGCCGCAAGTTGCTACCTCGCCGACCGCAGCTGACAAAGAAGGAGCTAAGGAAGCGACGAGGCATTAAATAACTGTAAATCAAATGAAAAGCCTCAACTCCGCCGGTTAATCAGCTGAGTTCGAGGCTTTTTGTCCAGGTATTTTTTTGCGCAGCAGGGTGAACCATACCCAAACACCATTAATAAGCATTAATACAGCCGAGACTAAAAATAATGTACGGATGCCGCCAACGCTTCCAGCGACTGCCCCCCCGACGACAGGACCAATCATATTGCCGAGGCTCATTGTACTGCTGTTAAAGCTATAGGCACGACTTTCCATGCCGTCTGGCGTATGTTGCCGGATAAGCGCATTGACGGTTGGAATTAAACCGCCAAGAAATAGACCCAGACCGAATCTTGCGGCAAGCAGTTGCCAAACTGATGAAGCGTAAGCCTGCGGAATAAACATAACCGCGCTGCCGATTAACGATACGGCTAATATGCGCTCTGCTCCGATCTTGTCGCTTAGCCTTCCAAGTACAGGCGAGGATACAAGGTTGGACAAGCCGGTGACAGAGCCGACAAAACCAGCCCAGAATGCCAGATTTGTAGCGGTTCCATGCAATTCCTGTACATAGAGGGGAAGCAAAGACATCGGACTCATATTAGCAAATTGAATGAACAATGTTACGCCGAACAGAGCAAGCAATTGCGGAATTTGGCTAAGTTCTTTAAAACCGCCAATAACGGAAGTTTGTTCTTTTTCTGCAGCTTTCTCACGGTCAAACTTTTCCCTAACAACGAATAAAGCAAGTAATGTAGCAGCCAATAGCAGGCTGCCTGTCAAATAAAAAATAGGTCTGAAGCCGATTGCGTCAGCGAGAAGCCCGCCAATAAATGGACCGAGGATTGTTCCTGCGATCGCGCCAGACTGGATTGAACCCATTGCAAATCCCATTCGCTCTTTCGGGGTAGTTGCCGAAATAAGGGCGATGGAAGCGGGATTAAATCCGGATATCGTACCGTTCAGCAGGCGTAAAACAAGCAAATGCCAGGGCTGGGTTGCAAAGCCCATTGCCAAAACTACCGCCGCCATGCCGAAGCCAGAACGAAGTATCATCAGTTTACGCCCGTAGCGGTCTGCATATTTCCCCCAAATGGGCTGAAAAATAAAAGCGGTCACGAAGTTACCCGCAAATATAATACTTGCCCATAGCCCGATCTGATGCGTATCGGTCAATCCGAGGTCGCTTTGCAGATAAAGCGGCATAAATGGAATAATCATTGTCATGCCTGCCATTACCAGAAATTGACCAAACCAAAGGACGATAAGATTTTTTTTCCACTGTTCCATATCTCTTAGTATAACACAATTGTTTTAAATTGATGATTTGTCAAACTATTGTCATAGGAAGAATAGCAGCGGATGTTGTTAGCGAACGGAAAAAGGGGCATAATGAATGTTAGACTATTTAGACTATATTACATAGAAATGGGGAACGGGAATGACTTATAACGACCGTTTCATCCGCGCATGCCGCAAGGAAGAAATCGACCAGTTACCTGTATGGTATATGCGGCAAGCAGGCCGCTATGATCCGGATTATCGAAAAATAAAAGAGAAATACTCATTGCTTGAAATTTGCAAGCAGCCAGAACTTGCTGCTGAGGTAACAATGATGCCTGTCAAAAAACTTGGCGTGGATGCTGCTATCTTATATTCCGATATTATGAATCCGGTAGCATCACTTGGTATTGACTTTGATATTGTTGCGAATGTGGGACCGGTTATTCATAATCCTATCCGTACAGCTGCAGATGTTGAAAAGTTGCGCCCGATTGATGTAGAAGGCGACCTGGGTCATGTGCTTGAGACAATTAGAATTCTTGATAGAGAACTGGAGGTACCGCTTATTACGTTTGCAGGTGCTCCGTTTACGATTGCCAGCTATTTGATAGAAGGTAGACCTTCAAAAAATTATTTACGCACAAAAGAGCTGATGTACAGCGAGCCGGAAGTTTGGGACAAACTGATGAACAAGCTCGGTGATATGGTTATTACTTATGTTAGAGCTCATATTGCAAACGGCGGAAAAGCCTTCCAAATTTTTGACAGCTGGGTTGGAGCGCTTTCTCCAAAGGATTTCCAGCGATATGTGTTGCCTGTAATTGAACGTATTTTTGATGAATTATCCGATTTGCCGCAGCCAAAAATTTATTTCCCAGGCGTAAGTTCAGGCGAACTGCTGCCATGCTTGGGCAATGTGAAATCGGATGTAATCGGGCTGGATTGGCGTGTGTCTATTCAAGAAGGGCGCCGCAGATTGCAAGATGCATTTGCTGTACAAGGCAATCTGGATCCAACAGTGTTAACAGCACCAATGTCTGTAATTAAACAATATGCAGCTGAAATTATTGATCAGGGAATTGAGAAGCCGGGCTTTGTATTTAATTTGGGTCATGGCTTGTTCCCGGAAGCTTCTCTTGAGAAGCTGGCTGAACTGACACACTTTATTCACTCATATTCTGCGCAAGCAATTGCTGCTCGCCAAGGAGGAAACCGCTAATGTCTCATTCGTCTAACAAAATCGGTGTGCTTGTCATGTCGTATGGAACTCCGGAGTCAATGGAGGATATTGAAGCTTACTATACACATATAAGACGGGGACATAAGCCGACCGAAGAACAGTTAAACGAGCTGACAATGCGCTATGAAGCTATTGTGGGCGGTGTATTCCCGCTAAGAGAGCATACGAATGCTCAAGCAGCAGGACTGCAAGATAAGCTGGAGCAGCTTGCGCCAGGCGCATATCAATGCTTTCAAGGCTTGAAACATGCAAGACCATATATTGAAGATGGCGTAGAAGCAATGGCTGCTGCGGGTATCAAAAGAGCAGTAGGCATCGTACTGGCGCCGCATTATTCAACGATGAGTGTGGGCAGTTATATGAAGCGGGCGCAGGAGAAGGCAGATGAGCTTGGCATCAAGATGTCCTTCGTGACTAGCTATCATATGCATCCTAAGCTGCTTCAGGCTTTGACGGAGCGAGTAGAGACAGGGCTTGGCAAGCTTGCAAGCCGTGCAGGTGCGGGGCAAAAAACGAAGGTTTTGTTTAGTGCTCACAGCCTTCCAGAGAAAATTAGAGAACTGGGCGATCCTTATGAAGAGCAGCTTCTCGAAACGAGCCGTGCAATTGCTGCGGCAGCAAAGATTGACGATTGGCAGTTTACATGGCAAAGCGCCGGACAGACAAAAGACCCTTGGCTAGGTCCTGACATACTGGACACGCTTGCTGATGTGCAAAAACAAGGGTATGAGGCTGTGTTATCGGCTCCAATCGGTTTTGTATCCGATCATTTGGAAGTCATGTACGATTTGGATATAGAGGCGCAGGCGGAGGCTGAGAAGCTTGGTCTTGTACTTGAAAGAACAATTATGTTAAACACGGATCCGTTATATATGGAGACGTTGGCTGAATCAATTATTGATAATGTAACAGCAGGCTGAAAGGAATGAAACGGAGATGCGGAGTAGCAGTAAAGTTGATCGTATTGTCATTATTGGCGGAGGGATCAGCGGACTGAGCTCCGCTTTTTATTTGCAGAAGGAAGCGGAGCGCACAGGCCGGAACATTCACTTGACCATTGTTGAAAAGACAGATGTATTGGGAGGGAAAATTAATACACTTCGTAAAGAGGGATTCGTTATTGAAAAAGGACCGGATTCTTTTTTGGCGAGAAAAAGAGCAATGATTGATTTGGCAAGAGAGCTTGGGCTGGTAGGGGAATTAACCGAAACGAATCCTTTGGCTCGACAGTCCTTTATTATGCATAAACGTCGGTTGTATTCCATACCGCAAGGAATGGTGCTGGGCATACCGACAGAGCTAGGACCGTTCTGGAAAAGCGGTCTGCTTTCCTTCAAAGGAAAGACAAGGGCGATGCTAGACCTGATATTGCCTGCTCGACCTGCTGAGCGCGATGAGACATTGGGTGGTTTTTTGGAGCGCCGTATGGGCACTGAGGTCATGCGTAGAATTGCAGAGCCGCTGTTAGCCGGTATATATGCAGGTGATTTGAAAAAATTAAGCTTGCAAGCTACCTTTCCGCAATTTGCACAGTCGGAAAAGAAATTCGGCAGTTTGATGAAGGGGATGCGTCATAATCGCAAGCAGACAGCGCTTGCTGCGCAAGAAGCAGCGAAATTGCAAAAAACAACCTCCAGCAATGGCAGTATGGTGAATCAAGCAGCGACCTTGCCAAGCAGCGGGGAAGAGGCAATTGCCAAAGGGAGCACTTTTTTAACCTTCAAAGGTGGTCTAATGTCATTAGTTAATGGACTGGATCAAGCTTTGGAGCAAGTTGACCGCAAACTGGGCACAGGCGTGATGGAGGTTCGTCCGTCACAGGAGAAAGGATTACAAGCACCTTACGAAGTCGTATTGGATAATGGCGAGGTATTGCCTTGCGATTATGCAGTTATTACCGCGCAAGCCTTCCATGCAGCAGATATGCTGGAAAAGCAAGTGGACTGTAAGGAGCTTCGATCAATTAACTATGTTTCTGTTGCGAATGTTGTTATGGCATTCGATAAAAAAACATTCGGCTCACCGTTTGCCGGCTCGGGGTTTGTAGTTCCTAATTCAGAAAAATTGCACATTACAGCCTGTACTTGGACATCTAGCAAATGGCTCCATACCAGCCCTGATGATAGAGTATTGCTTCGCTGCTATGTTGGACACTCGGATGATCAAATAAGTGTAATGCTCCCTGACAAGGAGCTTATAGCAGCTGTAAGAAAGGATATAAAGGATACGATGGGGATTGAGGCAGAGCCGCTGTTTACCGAAATTACACGGTTGAACCAATCAATGCCGCAGTATCCAGTGTTTCATTTAGAGCAGATGCATCGTTTTAGAGAACGCCTTAACAATAAAATGCCAGGGGTATGGATTACTGGAGCAGCTTTTGACGGAGTGGGCTTGCCGGATTGCATTCGACAAGGCAAAGAAGCAGCTCAAAATATTATGGCAATGAAACCCCCTTCGCAACAACGGGATTAGCAGTTATAATAAAAGAATCGGCAACTTCTTGCCGGTTCTTTTCGTTTTATATAGTGAAGTCATATTTGAATGATCTGCTTATTTGCATAGAGAAGGAGCCGAAATATAATGGTATCACGCTCTGAAAAGCATAAAAAGGAAAAAGAAGTGCGCAAACAAAAAGTAAAAAGTCTGGCAATTATAAATACGATACTATTTTTTAGTGTTGTCCTTGTTGTTTCAGTAGCATTGCTGCCAGATAAAGCCGGCAAGTATTCCGATGAAATACCGTATATAGGCAGTAAACTAGACTGGCTGCTGGATAAAAGCACTGGCTGGATGCGCAAAGATAAGCAAAATTACACAGATCTTGCAGCTGGTGAAAATTCTGAGGATATGACAGAGGAGCAGGGAATAGATACGGCAATAGATTCGGTGAAAGACGAAGATATTGTTAAAGATAACGAAGGAATATCGCACGAACCTGCTATGGAAGAAACGGATGGACAGACTCCGGGGCAAGACGAAACTCAGTCATCTGATGGTACAGTTAGCATGACTTTTACTGGGGATTTGTTAATTGAACAATATGTGCAACAACAAGTAGAGCAAAACGGAGGGTATCATTATCTATTTGAAAAGGCTCTGTTTTATTTGAGTGAGCCGGACATTACGATTGGCAATCTCGAAATGCCGCTAACAAAAAGAGGGGTGCCTGCCAAGCAGCAATATGTGTATAAAGGTGCGCCGGAGGTTGCGGAATCATTAGTAGATGCAGGTTTTGATATTGTGAGTTTGGCTAACAATCATGCTTTGGATCAAGGTATTAAAGGACTAGAAGATACCATTACATATTTGGATAAGGCAAGATTGGCGCATGTTGGAACCGGTATGAATGAAGAAGAGGCATACAAACCTGTTTTCAAGGAAGTCAACGGAATTAAAGTTGCATTTTTAGCAATGAGCAGAGTGCTTCCTTATGCGGAGTGGAAGGCAATGGGGAACCGTGCAGGCGTGGCTGATGCCTACGACTACAATCGGGCTGCAGAAGCAGTTCGCGCGGCTAAAGAGCAGGCAGATATAACAGTAGTGTTAATTCATTGGGGAAAAGAAAGAACAACACAGCTTGAAGAACATCAGACTGAACTGGGCAAGCTGTTTATAGATTCCGGTGCAGATTTGGTAATTGGCAATCATCCGCATATTTTGCAAGGGTTTGAACATTATAACGGCAAATGGATTGCATATAGTCTCGGCAACTTTATATTCTCAACTTATCCGAAGGATGCGGAAGCACAGACAGGTGTACTGGATGCCAAATGTACAAAAGAAGGCAACTGCGAGCTTGTTTTTCATCCGATGTACATAGATTTAGCTCGACCTGTTCCAATGGCAGCTGAGGATGCAGCAGAACTGCTTCGAACTATAGAGAAGAACTCGGTTAATGTAAAGATAACGGCTGATGGTCAATTAAACGCGTCATGAATAAGCAGAAGGAAGCAAGGAGGAGCGAGGTATGGTCGGGTTGATTGATCCGTTTTGGCTTCGTTTGTTAATAGGTCTTGCAGGCAGCACAGTAGTGGCGTTATTGGCATATCGAATCAATGCGCTGTCAGCGACAGGTGCTTTTGCGGCAGCAATAATGGGGACGAGTCTTGTGACTGCAGGTGGTCCGGAATGGATTGCGCTTCTTATGCTTTTTTTTATAAGCGCTACGTTTTGGTCCAAATGGAAACGCAAGCACAAGTCGAAGGCGGCTGCGGAGCAGAAGTATGAGAAAAGCGGTCGGAGAGATGCTGGGCAAGTCTGGGCAAACGGCGGGCTAGGCATGATTCTATGTACAGGATCCTCGTTATTTCCAAGTGATCTTTGGTTTTGGGCATATACGGGTGTGATGGCAGCTGTTAATGCGGATACGTGGGCAACGGAGATTGGAGCGCTAAGCAAAAGCCTGCCTCGCTCTATATTATCAGGCAAAAGGGTAGAGCCGGGAACAAGTGGGGGAGTTACTTTGCTTGGCAGTCTGGCAGCTCTTGCCGGTGCTGCATTGATTGGAGCCGGAGCGTATATATTTGATCAGCCAATATGGATCGTTGCATTAGCTGCCTCGGCAGGCTTTATAGGAGCGTATATTGATTCGTTGCTAGGAGCGACGGTGCAGGTTATGTATCGATGCAAAGTATGCGGTACCGAAACGGAGCGAAGCGTACACTGTCAGGTTCCGGCTGATACCTATCGCGGCTTGTCGTTTATGAATAATGATATTGTAAACATTGTGTCTTCATTTTGTGCAGGTGCTGTTGCTATCATACTGGCACTCCTTATATTTGCATAGTGATCAAGTAGACGTAATTAATAAAGGCTTTGCCCATGCTGCATCAATTGCGCCGCATAGGGCAAAGCCCTTCTTAATTACAATTATTATTTATTTGCAGTCATTTGCTCCATCTGAGCAATTAATTGTTCAAACACGCTCATTGCTTGTTCAATCGGTTCCGGTGTAGACATATCCACGCCTGCTTTTTTCAGGATATTAATGGAGTAGTCGCTGCCGCCGCTCTTCAGGAAGCCTGTATATCGTTCAACAGCAGGAGCTCCCTCATCCAGTATTTGCTTGGAGAAACTGGTTGCCGCTGAAAATCCGGTCGCATATTTGTATACATAGAAGCTCGTATAGAAATGCGGGATACGTGCCCATTCGAGTTCAATATCCTGATCCACTACCATGCTCGGCCCATAGTATTTCACATTCAGATCATAGTAAATTTCATTTAACAGTTGAGGGGTTAACGCCTCGCCTTTTTCGGCACGATCATGAACAAGCATTTCGAACTCGGCAAACATTGTTTGTCGGAAAACAGTTGTCCGGAATTGATCTGCATAATAGGTAAGCAGATACATCTTCTCTTTATCATTGGTCGATTTTTTCAGCATATAGTCCATCAAAAGCGCTTCGTTTAGAGTAGAAGCAACCTCTGCAAGGAAAATAGTGTATTGTGCATCACGATATTTTTGTTCCTTGTCGGAATAATAGGAATGCAGTGCATGACCCATTTCGTGGGCAAGCGTAAACATGCTGTTTAAATTGTTTTTATGGTTAAGCAACACGTATGGATGCGTGCCGTATGGCCCCCAGCTGTATGCTCCGCTGCGTTTGCCCTCATTCTCATATACATCGATCCAACCGTTATCAAAGCCTGTTTGCAGGGCATCCAAATAATCTTGCCCAAGCGGCTTCAAGCTTTCTTTCACCATTTTTTTAGCTTCTTCGTATGAAATCTCCATATCGAATTCATCCACAAGTGGTGCAAACAAATCGTACATATGCAGCTCATCCACGCCAAGAAGATTTTTACGCAAATCCATGTAGCGATGCATTAGCGGCAAATGCTTATGAATCGTGTCGATCAGATTAGTATAGACCTCTTTCGGAATATTATCGCCAAACAGCGGCATATCAAGGGCTGAATCAAATTTACGCGCATTTGCATAAAAAACATTTTTGGTTACATTTGCATTCAACGTGGCAGCAATTGTATTTTTAAGACCTCCGTATGTACTGTACATTGCTGCAAATGCTGCTTTGCGCACATCGCGATTTTTACTTTCCAAAAACTGAATATAACTGCCATGTGTCAGTTCAGCTTCTTCGCCTTTTTCGTTTTTAATTTTTGGGAATTTCATATCTGCATTATTCAGCATACTGAATATAGTGCTTGGAGAAGAACTGATATTGCCGACTTGAGCAAGCAGTGCCTCCTCTTGCTTGGATAAGATATGAGCTTTTTGTCTGCGCATTTCCTCCAAGGTTTGGCGATAATCTGCTAATGTACTGTCGGTGATCAAACTTTCCAGCTTTTGATCCGGCAAGCTTAAAATCTCAGGTGTAATAAAGGACAGCGCTTCTCCTGTCTGTACACTGATCTTTTTTGCTTTCTCGGACAGAGATTGGTATTTGGGTTCGGCAGTATCCTCATGATGGCGCATATTGGAGTATACATATAAGCGCTCAACCAGCTGGGATAATTTGTCTTCAAGCTCAAAGCATTGTTTCAATTGTACGGCATCTTCAAGTTTGCCATGAAATTGTCGGCTTTGCTTAATTAATTGCAGAGCTTCATCAAATTCCTTATCCCATTGCTTTTCTGTTGCATAAATATCTTCGTGCTTCCATCTGCTATCAACGGATACTTCAGAACGTTTAGGTATTTGTGACATGGAATTCCTCCTCAAAAATGTGCTCTCACTATCATGTGCAGCAGCAGAGCTTGATATGACAGCAAGACTTAATAGTGCGGCTAACCATTTCAAAAGCAATGTCCTCCCTCGGCAGTTTTTTGTTACTGTTCCCGAAAGGAGGAAAAATATGCAAACGACTTGCTTTATTCGTTATCCTTTACCAATTTGCGTAAAAGCATAAACAATTAAGAAGAACGAAAAAGCAATAAGCAAAATAGCGGTAATAGCTAAAGGCTTGCGCACTCTTTCAGGCAGGGATTCTCGTTTCATAATAATTACAGCGCCTAAACAGAAAGAGGCGATAATAAAAACTACGATGGCCGTATTGTGATCCACTTGACGATTACACCTCTTTCAAAGCTTGTATGATCGCATGGTACTGTTCTTCATCATTAGCGAAATCCTCAAGACGGAATCGTTTCTCTGCCCAGTTCATCAATTCCGGACGGCTGAGGAAGGTATGGCATTCTTCTCCCCATTGCTCCGAAATTTCACGAACGATTAATGATTTTCCTTGTACTTCAACGGTTAACATATTGTATTTGTCCAACTTGTAAATTTGATGCTTTTTAAACATAATTGCTCCGCCTTTTTTTATTTAGTCATAGTCATATCATAGCGGTATTGCCTGCTGTAAGCAATATTTTGCCACCAAATCACTGCAATTTGAACAAGAAAAAAACAGGCAAGGACAAGATGATTGTCGATAACCTGTTTGCAGATCAAGTATGCTTCATGCATGATCATCACATGAATTTTGCAAATCTTGTTAAAAAGGTGTTAAAGGAATGCGGTAATAGAAAATGTCAATTCATCTGTTTCTGCTGCAGCCTCAGTAAAAAGATTTAATAGAAATTCAATGTGCTTGTCTAGCTCCTCTATAAAATTCGCTGGCAGAAAGAAGTCTTCGTCCTTATTCTGAAGCCAAACGAGTTCAATAGGCAGACCAATCCAGCCTGTCAAGCAATCCCATAGAGCATCCCAATTGCGGCCGTACCAGTTTGGCAGCTCCAATTTAATTTCAAGCCACTGATGAATGCAAAATTTTACAGAAAAAAGATCGGCAGTGTCATTATTTTTCAGATGCTCCTGCCATTTTTCAGTACAAAACTGATAGAGAGAACTTTCCTGCAAGGTAATAGCTGCCATTTTGAATCACGGCCCTTCGTTTGTAATATCTGTAAAAGTTTTGTAATGATCTGTTGTCATATATATCAAGCCGTCATTCGAATATAAGATACGATCAGCCCCGCGCGCTCCGCTGCTATAATTAATATCAGCTTCATACCAGGTGCGGCCTTTTGCCTTTGGCAGCAAGCCTTCATAATTTCCAAATCTGTCGCCGCCAATGCTCATATCAGGCGCCACTTTATGCAAATTTCTTTTCTGTGCATCCCATCCAAGCTGTTTGGCTTCATTTTTTGTTAAAAAGTTTGGGGGAAGCTTGCCATACTCACGCAAATAGGCGGCAACGCCTGCAAAACTGGTCAGCGGTTTTTCTAGGTTTTCATGATTAGAACTGTTGTTTTCTTTGTCATCAGTACCAGTTTCTATATCGTCACTTGATGTAGTTGCTGCAGGTAACGAGGAGGTAACAGGTGCTGAAGATGATTGTTCTCCTATTTCATCGAGCAGGCTGCAGCCGCCCAGCAATGCAGCTGCCAGCAAAAGCGCTGACAAAATCCATAACGGTGTTTTGCGCCAGTTTGACAAACGTATAAGAGAATGAGAAAGTTTGTTTTTTAACCAATTCATTGTTTTTGTCTCCTTCAAATTATGTAGCTTGGTTTCCCCTGAGATGTCGCAAAGGGAGTTGAGTGTGATTTATGTTCTATCCGCATATTGCAGTATGCTTGAAAATAGCAAGAGAAGCTTCATCGGCTGCCTGCACAGACAAAGGATAGTCAGTCAATAACTTGCGGGTTCTCCTAATAAACTATAGTATATCTTCAAGAAGCTATCAATTGCTGCTGGATAAATACGTGCTGAAATGGTACATTTATTTAGTGGGACCAAATGGAGCTTGGAGGAAAATGTTAAGAATCAGCGTTAGGAGGTGCAGATTTTTGCGCAGAGCCCTCTTTCAAAAGCAGGCGCCGCAGGGAGCTATTTCTCTCATGTACCGCGTGTACAAACACATACTGCCATGTGTTTCAGAGGAGCTGCAAAAGTTGCATCAGCAGGCGTTGCTTATTCCGGACAAAGAGCTTCAAGCGCAAGCTCTAAGCAGCTTGAGGGACAAGAGATTCCATTGCCAGGGCGGAGCAGTCTTTGCCGCACTCTGTATGGAATACAAGTCGATTCTCATTCCACTTATAACAGCTTTGCAAACAATTAGCGATTATTTGGACAACCTATGTGATCGCAGTACGTCGCTGGATGCTTGCGACTTTCGCTTATTGCATCAATCCATGCTTGATGCAGTTACTCCCGGTGCGAAGCCCGGCGATTATTATGCTTACCGTGATGAGAAGGACGATGGAGGTTATTTGCATCACTTGGTCAATCAATGTCAGCAGCAGATTGTGAGGTTGCCGTCATATTCGGTTGTGCAAGCTCAAGTTACGGAGCTGGTTGTTTTGTATAGCGATTTGCAGGTATACAAGCATATTCATAAAGAGTTGCGAGAGGATGCATTGCTGCAATGGAGCAAGCCGTACCAAAACAAATATCCCCAGTTATTATGGAATGAATTTGCTGCCGCTTCCGGCTCTACGTTAGCGATGTTTTTATTGTTTACCGCTGCGTGTGATGCACAATTAACGCAGGCAGATGCCGACTTGTGGAGAGAAAGTTATTTTCCGCATGTATGCAGCTTGCACATTTTGCTTGATTATTTAATAGATCAAGAGGAAGATACTCATGGCGGAGACTTGAATTTTTGCAATTACTATGAAAGTGACGGTCAATTGATTAACCGGATGGAGCAAATTGTTACTAATGCACGATCAGACGTTAAACATTTGCCTGCTGCTCATTTTCATAGCTTAATTATAGAAGGACTGCTGGCGCTTTATTTGTCGGACCCGAAAGTTCGCAGCCAGTCAGAGGTTCGCCGTATATCAGAGCAGTTAATGAGAAACAGCAAACTGTCCAGATTGTTATTTTTTATTAACAGCAGGTGGATACGATTCAGAAAGCTTTAATCTATAACTACATGTAAGTGGAGGAATTTACGATGTCTGCAGTCAAATCAATCGCAGTGTTGACAAGCGGAGGAGATTCGCAAGGGATGAACGCAGCTGTTCGCGCTGTCGTTCGCAGTGCCCTCTATTATGGTTTGGATGTATATGGTGTTCAGCGCGGTTATCAGGGGCTTTTGAACAACGATTTGCGTCCAATGGATCTTCGAAGTGTTGGTGATATTATTCAGCGTGGAGGAACTATTCTACAAACAGCGCGCTGCAAAGAATTTGAGACAGCCGAAGGACAGCGCCAAGGTGCAGAGATTTTGCGTGAGCGCGGGATTGACGGGCTGATCGTTATCGGCGGAGACGGTTCTTATCAGGGAGCTAACAAACTGAGCAAACTTGGCATTAAAACAATGGGGTTGCCTGGCACGATCGATAATGATGTAGCTTATACAGATACAACGATCGGCTTTGATACAGCAGTTAGTATTGTTGTTGATGCCATTAATAAAATTCGCGATACGATGTCCTCGCATGAACGTTCATCTGTAGTAGAAGTTATGGGACGTCACTGTGGAGATATTGCATTATATGCTGGTCTTGCGAGCGGTGCTGAAACAATTTTGGTGCCGGAAGTTCCATTCGATCTGGAAGCTGTAGCTGACCGCATGAAGACTAACTTTGCCAACGGGAAACGCCATAGCATTATTCTTGTTGCAGAGGGTGCGGGCAAAGGCGATGATGTTGCCAACATCATTATGGAAAAAAGCGGAATTGAACCTCGTGTAACGGTGCTTGGTCATATTCAGCGGGGTGGAACACCAACAGCAGTGGATCGTATTTTGGCGAGCAGACTGGGTGATTTTGCGGTCAGACAATTGATGTCCGGCGAGTCAGGAAAAGCATGCGGAGTAATTAACGGTCAGTTGACGTTGACAGATATTGATGTTGTCGTTAATGCGAAGCGTCCATTTAATATGGAATTATATGAATTGGCTTCGCGATTATCACAGTAAATAAACATAATTAAAGTAACTGAAAGCCCCTTGCAGCATACTCATGACCGAGTTTGTGCAAGGGGCTTGTTTGTTTCAAATTAATCATAGTTAACGCCTGGAGAATATTTATTGCCGGCATTCCATATCAAATATTCAGTAATGCCATTATCCTTTAACGCTTTGATTTGCGCTTCTACCTCTGTTTTTCCGTATTTCAAATAGTTGCCTTTCCCAAGCCAGCTTGCAGTAAAATCTTGAATCCACGGGCGAATTACAGGCTTTAAATCACCGGAATTCTCCAGCTTTTTATGTGTATCCTTTATAGCTCCTGCAATTGTACTGTAGGGATTACGGTCAGGTGCTTTTAAATTAAACCAGCCTGTGCTGTAGTGACTCGGATAGATCATTGGCGAGATAACATGGGCATTATTGGACAATTGCGTAAAGTCCTGTCCAATTCCTTCTGCAGTCGGAACAGAAGCGGCATATCCAAAAATATCGACAGAAACTCGCACGCCTAACGGCTCCAGTTGTTCACGAGCGTATTTTATAAATCCGGTAACAGCTTCGACACGATCGGCATTCGCATTTTCGTAATTTAACACTTCAGCAATATTATCAAAGCCTTCCGGAAATCTCATATAGTCAAACTGAATTTCCTTAAACCCGAGCATCGCAGCTTCTTTTGCTACCGCGACATTGTATTCCCACACTTCTTTCAAGGTCGGATTAACGAAAGCTTCTCCTTTGTTGTTTTTCCATATCGTCCCATTTTTTTGCGTAAAGGAATAATGCGGATTTTTAACAGCAAGAATCGTATCCTTGAAAACAACAATCCGGGCAATAGGATAAATATGATGTGATCGCAAATCATTCATTAATACAGTAATATCCGGAATGTATTTCTTATAGCCCCCATACTCCAAAAGCTCTGGTGATGAAGGGGCAAACGTAATGTAGCCATTGTCATCCTTCACGTCTATAACCATGCTGTTAAGCTCCGTGTTGTCAACAAGCTCAAGCAATGAGCTCATTCGGCTTCCGCCAGCACTGTGAGCAGTGACGTAAATTCCTTTGATCTTCGGAGCATCAGGCTGCGGATCTTTTTTAACACTTGGTTTTGGCTCATAGATAAATTGTAGATCTGAGTTTAATACCGGCTCGCCAATGATTGTATTTACATAGACAGAGGCAAGCTTCTTAAAAGCGGCATTGTCATCATAGTTGCTGTTTCCTGCTCCAAAGAGCAGGAGAAACAATGTAATAAATATATCCACTTTCTTCTCTCCCTCAACAACCTCTTACGTACAAATTATAGATGAAGAATAGCCAGGGGTCATCATTTTTTTAAAATATAAAAGCCAGCCCATACGAGAGGCTGGCTACCGTTAGACAGTGATTTTAATGAAGCAAAACAGATTGTTGCTTATTGCAGATGCTGCATTGAATAATCTCAACAGCATCTTCCGGCTCCAGCAGGGCTAAACCATCTCTAAGAACGATGCTCATCTCCAGCTCCGAGACTGTCAAACAAGCTGCCAGTTCAGGAACAAGACGTTGCACAATTTCTGATAATTTTACTGTTTCCAGTTCCACTCAGCATCACCCTTTCCTGAAATGAATGTATCACTTACAAGCAAACAGGGGACATCGTATAGCGTAATACGAAAAGCCGATTACATCATATTATATCAGTTGATTGATGAAAAATACAGGCAGAGGGAGAAATTAGACAATTACCCAATAGATGAATCATAACCAGAAACAATTATTTTTATTTGCATAAATATAATTAATTGATGAATATGATAAAAAATATTGTTTATGATGATTAATGAAACATTCAAGATAATTGATTTATTTCTGGGGAGATGTTGCCAGTTAATTTTAATGCAATTTAACGAAAGCTCGTTGTGATCTTTACAAAATAAAAAGGCAGTCTGCTGATTAACTAGTATTCATGTTTCATTTTGTGTTATAATGGTTTAGATATTCTTATAGTAGGCTGTAGATAGAAGGAGTTTGAGATAAGTTTGAAGACATTTGCAGAGTTTAACTTGGAGCCGAAGGTGCTTCAAGCAATAACAGAGCTGGGTTTTGAGGAAGCAACTCCAATCCAGACAAAATCTATTCCATTCGCGCTAGAAGGCAAGGATTTAATTGGACAAGCGCAAACAGGTACTGGCAAGACAGCGGCTTTCGGAATACCGCTTATAAACAAAATTCCGGCAAGCGAAGATCGGATTGTTGCACTTGTAATGACACCTACCCGTGAGTTGGCTATTCAGGTAGCCGATGAGATCGGGAAGCTGACTCGATACAAAGGTCTTCGTTCGTTGCCGATTTATGGAGGGCAAGAAATTGGCCGCCAAATTCGTGCGTTGAAGAAGAGACCGCAAATAATTATCGGTACTCCAGGCCGTCTTTTGGACCATATCAACAGAAAAACAAT
The DNA here is from genome assembly GCA_040396195.1 of Paenibacillus nanensis. Lineage (GTDB taxonomy): Bacteria > Bacillota > Bacilli > Paenibacillales > Paenibacillaceae > Pristimantibacillus > Pristimantibacillus nanensis_A. The sequence goes on along the minus strand of JBEBPB010000002.1, from coordinate 147,190 downwards.
TCGTCTTGAGGATGTTCAGACTGTTGTATTGGATGAAGCGGATGAGATGCTGGATATGGGCTTTATGGAAGACATTCAATCGATTTTGAAGCTTATTCCTGAAGAGCGTCAAACGATGTTGTTCTCCGCAACAATGCCGCAAAATATTCAACGTTTGGCACAGCAGTTTTTGAAAAATCCTGAACATGTTTCCGTTATTCCGAAACAGGTTACAGCGCCATCGATTGAGCAAGCTTATATTGAAGTGCATGAGCGTCAGAAATTCGATGCATTGAGCCGCTTGCTTGACATGGAATCACCAGAATTGGCAATTATTTTTGGACGTACAAAGCGTCGTGTTGACGAGTTGAGTGAAGCATTGCAAAAACGTGGATATTCAGCTGACGGTTTGCATGGCGACCTTTCCCAAAACCAACGTGATAACGTGATGAGAAAATTCCGTGACGGCAGTATTGATGTGTTGGTAGCGACGGATGTAGCAGCACGCGGTCTTGATGTTTCAGGTGTGACGCATGTCGTAAACTTCGACTTGCCGCAAGATCCTGAAAGTTACGTGCACCGTATTGGTCGTACCGGCCGCGCCGGAAAAGAAGGAAAGGCATGGTCATTTGTTACTCCACGTGAAATTGACCATTTGCATTTTATCGAGAAAATTACGCGTCAACGCATGAGCCGTAAGCCGTTGCCAACTATAGCGGAAGCGGTAGAGGGCAAACAGCGTATCGCTGCTGAGCGTGTACTGGAGATTGTAAACAACGAGGAATTCAATGAGTATAAATCTACTTCCATTCAATTGCTGGAACAATACGACTCTGTGCAATTGCTTGCTGCAGCTTTGAAATTGCTGACTGGCGAGAAGAAGGATATACAAATTGAACTTACACCGGAAGAGCCGCTTCGTGCTAAAAAGCGCAGACCGGATATCCGGTCTAACGGCAGACCATTTAACCGCAGCGGTTCAGGCTCATCCGGCGGTAACTACCGTCAAGGACAAGGCGGCGGTGGCGGTGGCGGCTATCGTGGACGTGATGATAAGCGGCGCAGCTCAACATATCGCGATCGCGGGCCTAGCGAAGGTGGATACAAGCGCAGCGAAGGCCGCAGCTATGATCGTCGTCCTAAGCAGCACTCAACAGATAACTAACAGTTTTGAGTATATGAAGAAAACCGGGGAAGTCCGTGATGCCTTACGGCTATCCGGCTTCTCCGGTTTTTTCATTCAAAGGCGATAATTAAGCTAAGACGCTAAGCTGCCTTGCTGCTAATGCAGTGCATAGCTACTGCAAGGACAGTCGATATTCCAAACTGTAATCAGGCTGCCGGTATGAGTATACAGCTAGAGAAATGAGTTTTGTTTTACACAAGAATCGTTCTGGTAATGATAAGAAGCAAGATAAACAATACCAGAATGGCTCCTGTAGAATTGAATAAACCATTTCCAAATGTTTGAGGGACGCAATTGTTGCTCATAAGGCAACCTCCTTTAAATCATCTTAAAGTGCAGTACACAATTATACTATGACCTATAGACAGAAAGCGCTTAGACTATAGCCTAACAAAACACCTTTTGGGCAGTTGCGAAATAAAGCGCAATCTACATAACAAATTTTACAGTTTTGGAGGCAGATGTGATGGAACCAAGAGGGTTAATGGGCGGATTTTACAAAATTTCTGAATGGATCATGCGCTTGTCAGCAATTAATTTGCTGTGGGTCATTTGCTCTTTGCCGTTTTTCATTGTGATGCTAGTAGGACTCCTGATTCCGGTAGGGGATACTCCCGATACCGTATTGGACGGGATCAAATCAAGCTTTATTTTGATGGCGGTATTAGCACCGTTTACGTTATTTCCGGCAACAGCAGCAATGTTTACAGTTGCCCGCAAGTGGGTAATGGGTGAAGTGGATGTGCCGTTATTCAAAACATTTTTCCGCGGTTACAAAGAGAACTATAAGCAAAGCATGCTGGGCGGTATTTTGTATACGTTATTGTTGGTGATTATGGTCGTTGACTTTGTTGTATACAAAGAGAAGCTGCAAATCTTGTCATATGTATTTATTGCTTTTTTGGTGCTGTTGTTTATATCGATTTTTAATTTCTTTTCAATGTTGGTTCACTACCATATGAAAACGTTTCAGCTTATCAAAAATGCGATTTTAATTACAATTGGCAAGCCGTTCAGATCCTTATCCACAGCAATGATGTGTGGCGTTGTGCTTTACATTAGTTTTTTCCACTTCCAATTTTTAATTCCATTTTTTATGGGTAGTATTATTGCATTTTTGTCTTTCTGGAACTTTAATATTATTTATGTGAAGCTCCAGGAGCAGGCAGAGAAAATGCGCTTGCAAGAAGAAGAGGCTGAGGCTGAGCGCCTTGCAGAGATGGATCGCGAAGACCTTGTTAAAGATGAGTACAAGGAACAGGAAGAGCGCGAGGCAAAGGAACGTGCAGCTCAGGAAGAGCAACAAAAGCTGCTAGAGGAAGCGGAGAAAAAATCAGAACAAAATCATTTGGAAAAAGACGGTCCTAAATCCAAGGAATAAACTGTCTCGAAAGCTTTTTGTGTTTTGACGTTTACTTTTGAGAGTGAACGGACTATAATAACTATACATTAGAAACATCTCCTGCGATGTGCGTAACGATTCTTCGCTGTTTTGAACCAATGGCTGTTTCACGGGAGTTCAATATCGAGAAAGTGCTGACCTGCCCTCAAAAAGGGACTTCAAAATTTTTTCTGCGGACACCCACCTGCGAGAGCGGGTTCAGAAACAAGTGAGTCGGACGGCATAGGCGGGTTTCTAACTCTTAAATTTAAGAGCTTTCGCTCGGTTAATCCTGCGATAGCTCTTTTTTCATGTGAAAAAACATGGTATCATAGAAAGTAATGTAAACAGTAGATAGAGGGGGAGATCGTCGTTGTTAAAGCGGACTTTGATCGGACTGCTTCGCAGTCATGAGCAAACCGGCGACAGAGCCAAGGATCCATTGCTAAAATCACATTTCTATAAGCTTTCGAAAGAAAAAGCTTGGGAGGAAGTCATCTCGATTCTCAAAAAGATGCAAGGCTTTAAAGTGCTGCATGAGGTAGAATCAGTCGGAGAGATTGTGCTGGAGAAAAAAACTGCCATGGGCAGAACAATGGATATTACGATCTCTGTAATCAGCGTGAACCCGCTTACTACTGCGGTTGATATTTATTCAGCTTCCCGCGGCTCACTTGGAGATCTCGGTTCTAATTACAGAGTTATTCTTCAAATTTACCGCACGATGGACAAGAAGCTGGCAGCATATAAAGTTAATAGCTAGAATAAAACAAAGCGAGAAAGGGCTTCCTTATCTCGCTTTGTTTGCAGTAATGATACTATTGTTACTGTTTAAAGCAATGCTTTTACAGCAGCGATAGCTTCTTCATAATTTGGATGCTCAGCCATTTCGGACAAATATTCTACATACTGGATTTTGTCATTGGCATCTACAACAAAGATGGAGCGCATGGACAAGCCAAACTCTTTAATATAAACGCCATAATCTTCGCTGAAGCTATGGTTTTTGTAGTCAGAGAGCATAACTACACGGTCTACGCCTGCAGCACCGCACCAGCGTGCTTGTGCGAAAGGCAGGTCAACACTTACAGTAAGTACAACTACGTTGTCTCCAAGCTCGGAGGCTGCCTCATTGAATTTACGTGTTTGTGCATCGCAAACCCCTGTATCAATGGATGGAACAACGCTGATCAGCTTAATTTTTCCGCTGTACGTGCTTAAGGATGCTGTTTCAACCAAAGAAGAGTGTAAGGAAAAATCAGGTGCCTGATCTCCCGATTTTAATTGCGGACCGATTAATGTTAGCGGGTTGCCTTTGAATGTAGCAACTCCAGTACGTTCTTGTGCCATGTGCAATTCCTCCTTGAATACAATTGTTATATACGTCAATCATTATAATAGGAACAGCTTGCAGTTGTCCAATTTTTGGGGAGCGAGGGGAATGGATGATATTTTTAAGGTACGAAAATTTTAACACATATATCCGGAGGTATCCGGCTACATCTGTCATTATCGTCTTGAATGTGCTTTACTTTATTTATACTGCCTTGACTGGCAGCACTACAGATAGCAATCATCTGTACAGTAATGGAGCGTTAATTGCCCACCCGGTTCTGGATCCTTACGGCATGCTGGAGCCGTGGCGTTATTTTACCTCAATGTTCATGCATGCGGGTTTGCAGCATATTTTATTTAATATGTTTGCTTTAATCGTATTTGCTCCGCCGCTGGAGCATTTGCTTCGTTCAGTCCGTTATTCCTTGTTCTATATTATCTGCGGGCTTGGCGGCGGCTTGCTTAGCACGGTTATGCATTCATTGATGGCTAAAAATAACGAGTGGCTGCTAGCTGTCGGTGCTTCAGGGGCGATTTATGGCGTTTATGGAGCCTATCTTTTTATAGCTTTATTCCGCAAGTCGATGCTTGATCCAAGCTCCGTCAAGACGGTTTATATGATCCTTGGATTTGGTGTGGTTTACTCGGTAATTGTTGAAGGTGTAAGTTTTTGGGGGCATATGGGTGGTGCTGTCACAGGGTTTCTATTATACTTTTTGTTTGACAGCTTGAAGATGTCGCGGATTCGCAGACAATAAAAATATTCGTGATACAGGAGAGATTTAATCCAGAATGGAACTTCGCCAGCTTCATTATTTTGTGAAGGTTGCTAAGAAAGAGCATGTTACACAAGCAGCAGAAGAGCTGCACGTCGCACAGTCGGCCGTGAGCCGGCAAATTCACCAATTGGAAGAGGAGCTGGGAGTTAAGCTGTTTGTTCAGAAGGGACGTAATGTTCAGCTTACACCAGCAGGTCATTTGTTTATGAAGAGAGCGGAAGCAATTTTGAGTGATCTTGAAAGAGCAGTCGTAGAAATTCATGAATTTCTTGATCCTGAGCGTGGTGAAGTGCGTGTAGGATTTCCGCATAGCTTGGGAATGTCGCTTATTCCTCAAGTTGTAGCAGCCTTTCGCAAATTGTACCCCAATGTAAGATTCAGGTTTAGGCAGGGGATGTATCCTTCTTTAATTAGGGATTTGGTACACGGAGACATTGATTTGGCTTTTATATCTCCTTTTCCAAAAGAGCATGAACAGGTTTCAGGAGAGGTAATTCTAACCGAACAACTATACGCAATATTACCGCCGGGTCATCCGTTATGTGAGGAAGACGCTATTGAACTGAAGCAATTGGCGGATGAAACCTTTGTTCTCTTCAGCGAAGGTTATTCCCTGCGACCAATCGTGATGGGGGCCTGCAAGACGGCTGGATTTACACCTAAGATTGGTTTTGAGGGAGAGGAGACCGATACGATCAGAGGACTAGTTGCGGCTGGTATGGGAGTCAGCCTGCTGCCTGAGATGGCATTGCATAACTCGGGTCCATTGCAAGCAATCAAGGTGCCGCTCAGCTTTCCTGAAGTGACAAGAACAATTGGCCTTATACATCGTACCAATGAAAAGTTGCCGCTTGTTGCCAACCTGTTTCAAAAATTTTTGCTTGCCTACTTCAAAGAACGCAATTTGGAATATACAGCGCAGAAATAACCCTATGAAAAAGGCTGTTCCTCGTCATTGCCATGACCTCAGGAACAGCCTTTTTATATTAGTCGCGATTATTAAAGAAAATCATAAGAAACTTCAACAACTGCAATACTGAAATCAGGGCGGCCGCAACATAGGTTAATGCTGCTGCATTCAAAACTTTGGCAACGCCGCGTTCTTCTTCATTTGTAATGAAACCATCAGCAATCATCAGATTACGGGCTCGATTGCTTGCATCAAATTCAACGGGCAGCGTAATCAATTGAAATGCTACAGTTACTGCAAAAAATATAATGCCCAGCCCAATTAGAGTAGGATCGAAGCTAAGCAGAAATCCGACGATTAGCAAAATTGGCGCAATAGATGAAGCGAAATTGACAACCGGGAAGATGCGATGTCGCAGAACTAGCATCGAATAGGATTCAGCGTGCTGAATAGCGTGTCCAACCTCATGGCAAGCGACTGATACAGCCGAAACCGACTTTTCATAATATACGGGTTCTGATAACCGGACTACGCGGCTTATTGGATCGTAATGGTCTGTCAGAGCGCCTGGAACAGGCTCGATAGGCACATCATGGAGTCCGTTATTATCAAGCATCTGGCGAGCTGCCTGATAGCCAGTCATGCCGCTGGCAATGGGAACCTGAGTATATTTGTTAAAGGTCCCCTTCACACGAAATTGAGCCCATATTGAAATACCAAATGCAATAAAAATGAAAATATCCATCTGATGAAAAATCATCGTTGAAACCTCCAGTAGTTAATCAAGTATACTGTTTTTTAACTAAAAATGATCATAATCCGCTTGAATCGCAAATCTCACATGAGTGGTCCTTTATTCATCAGTAGCATCAAAGCTTCGATACATGCCGCAGTTTGTGGCATTAATCTCGTATATAAGCGCCTGGCTTGTCGCGGCTGCATCTGCTGAATAACAGGTTCAAGCTCTTTCACTTCCCGCTCTAGCTTGGAAAGTTGAATTTGGATTTCTGTCAAGCGTTCGGATATGCTTTCTTCAGCTGTTATTGAATTCCAGCTATCCAGTACTTTTTTAATCTCTTCTAAAGATAATTTCTGTTTTTTTAATTGTTCTATACGTTCTAGCTTCACCAAGGTTTCATTTGTATATAACCGGTAATTACCTGTAGAACGTTCGGCAGGCTGGATCAAACCAATTGACGTATAATAGTCGATTGTACGTGGACTAATATGCGCAAGACTGGCCAATTCGCCGATCCGGTACAATGTTGCCTCCGCCATAATATCACCTGCTTTCTATACATGAATTCCTCTATCTTTATGATACTGGCTAGTCCGTTTGCAGTCAAACAATAAAGAAGGGAATGAGTGACATTAAGAGCACATTTGTTCAGAATAGCAATGTAGTGAAAGGGAACACTTTAAAAGGAGCGGACAAGGGGAGAATCGTGACGTTTTCATGGATATTTCAGTTGAATTGTTGAGGGCGGCCGTGTAGCATGTTACGATGAAAAGTAGTTGTGAAAGCTGGAATGTGAGATATGTTACAAGTGGGATTATAGATAAAAGGGTGATTATATGCGAAAAATAATATTGTTGTTTGGTGCTGCGTTGCTGCTTGCCGGATTTTCATTTTACCAATTTTACGGAAAAGATAATAGTGAAAGTTCACTTGCCAATATGAACAATGAATTTAAACCAAAAGCCGGTTATCAGATGGTTGATTTTTCATTAATTAATTTGGATGAAAAGACAGAGAAGGTGAAATCGGACAGCAAGAAATTGATTTTTCTTAATTTCTGGGCGTCCTGGTGCGGACCATGCGAATTGGAAGCGCCGGATTTGCAAAAACTGCATGAGAAGTACGGCGATATTATGACGATGTATGGCGTTAACTCTACAAAGAATGATAAAGAAAGAGCGGCACGAGAATTTGTAGACAAATATCATTTTACATTCCCGGTTGTTTTTGATCGCAAGGGAGATGTAACGAAGGCTTACAAGGTGAATACGTTCCCGACAAATTTTTTGATAGATAGCGATGGTATCATTCGCGAACGCATCAATGGTGTTATTACATTGGAGCAATGGGAAAAGCTGATTGAAAAGTGGTCAAAGTGATTCTGTAGCATCCGAAAATAAAAAGGCTTGCGCGCATTTGTATGCTGTCGCAAGCCTTTGTTGTTTCTTTAATGATTGACGAGCCCGAGTCGTTCCGATGATTCGATAATGGAAGGCTCAACCTTCTCCATATTGAGAAGGGCATAACGAATACTGTCCACAAGAGCCTCCCAGCTAGCTTCAATTACGTTGCCGGAGACGCCGACTGTACTCCAGGTGTTATTCAGTCCGGTAGACTCGACAAGCACTCGAACTTTGGCTGCTGTAGCGTCCTTCTCGTCGATTACACGGACTTTATAATCGGATAGATGTATTTTCTCGATATTTGGATAGAATTGCACCAGTGCCTTGCGCAGGGCGTTATCCAGCGCATTGACCGGACCGTTTCCTTCCGCAGCTGTATATACCTGTTGTCCATCAACATGAATTTTAACAATAGCCTCTGAAACCATTTTGCCGTTGCTTCTTTCCATATGCATTTTGAAGGAATCAACAGAGAACAGCTCTCTGCTTTCTCCAAAAGCATCTCTTAGCAATAATTCCAAAGATGCGTCAGCACCTTCAAATTGATAGCCCTGATGCTCAAGCTCTTTAATTTCGTTGATAATTGTTTTTGTTTTGTCATTATTTGCATGGATATCAAGCCCAAGCTCTTGCGCCTTGGATATAATATTGCTTTGACCAGCAAGCTCAGACACTAGAATACGCTGTTTGTTGCCGACAAGTTCAGGTGCGATATGCTCATATGTCTTGGCATCCTTCAGTATAGCAGATACATGAATGCCGCCTTTATGAGCAAATGCCGCATTGCCAACATAGGCTTGACCCACTGGCATATGAACATTGGCGATTTCACTTACATAACGAGCCGTGCTGGTTAACGAAAGAAGCTGCTCTTCCTCCAGACATCTGTAGCTAAGCTTCAATTGCAGGTTAGGAATAATTGAGCATAGATTAGCATTGCCGCATCGTTCACCGTAGCCGTTAATAGTGCCTTGTACTTGACGAGCTCCTGCACCAACTGCCGCAAGCGTATTGGCAACAGCCAGCTCGCAGTCATTATGGGTATGGATACCGATAGAAGCGGTAAGCTCCTCGCGCACACGCGATACAATCTCATGAATTTCGCCCGGCATAGTACCGCCGTTTGTATCGCAAAGCACTAGCCAATCAGCACCGGCATCCTGTGCTTTTTTCAGCGCAGCCAGTGCATACTCGGGATTGTTTTTGTAGCCGTCAAAGAAATGCTCGGCATCATACATCGCTTCCAGTTCATTTTGCTTCAGAAAAGCAATGGAATCATAAATCATAGCTAAATTTTCTTCCAAAGATGTCTGTAGTGCTGTATGCACATGGAAATCCCAAGCTTTTCCCACCAGTGTAGCAGCTTTGGCACCTGATTCTACAATTCTGACCAGGCTTGCGTCCTGACTTGCGATACTGTTTTTTCTGCGCGTGCTGCCAAAGGCAGTAATTTTGGAAGTAAGATTAAACTCTTTAATGCGTTGAAAAAATTCAATATCTTTGCTATTGCTTCCAGGATTTCCGCCTTCAATATAGTGAACACCAAGTGCGTTCAACTTCAGTGCAATTTTTAATTTATCTTCAGCAGACAGACTAATGCCCTCGCCTTGCGTTCCGTCACGCAGTGTTGTGTCAAAGATAAAGATTTGGTCATTCATGTAATAAAAGGCTCCCTTCATTGTACTCCACCACAAATCATAATTAATTATTATAGCATTACATGAACGTAAAGTAGAGGGGTATTTAAGAATAACTCCCAAATAAAATTTGAATTTGTACCAAATCTAGAGTTGCTACTACAACTTTGTTTGAAAATATGTTAAAAATAGAATATATGTTTGTATTTTGTTGAAAGGAGAATGGCGATGAATGAGGATAAGCCGTCATATGATGTCAGTGCGATGTATCCTGCAAAGGGCAGAGTAATTATTCATTTGGATATGAATGCCTTCTATTGTTCTGTTCATGCAGCGGAGGAGCCGGAACTTTATAGCGGAAAGCCGACAGCTGTAGCGGGAAATGCGGAGCAGCGCAAAGGAATAATAGTGACTTGTTCCTATGAAGCGAGGGCGTACGGTATTAAAACAGGTATGAATGTCCGTGAGGCTCTGCGGATTTATCCGCAATTAGTGCTGATTAAGCCCGATTTTCATCTTTATCGCCATTACTCTAATGGCTTTATGGCTATTGCTAATCAGTACACACCGCTGATAGAGCGGGTTTCTATAGATGAATGTTACATGGATATAACGGGATCCAAATTGTTTGGCACACCGTTGGAAATTGCATATGCGCTGCAAAACAGAATACGAAGCGAGTGGGGATTGCCTTCCTCGATTGGTGTTGCGCCTAATAAATTGCTGGCAAAGATGGCATCGGATATGAAGAAGCCAAATGGGATTACTGTGTTGCGTCTTCGTGATGTCCCCCATGTATTATGGTGCAAGCCATGTGGGTATTTGTTTGGCATTGGACGCAAAACGGCGATAAAACTGGAAAAATATAATATTAAAACGATAGGTCAGCTTGCTCAAACTGATGAGCACTTTCTGATCAAACAATTTGGGGTAACAGGAGGATGGATGAAGGCTGCGGCACATGGCATTGATCACTCTCCCGTTCAATCTGGTCATGAACCGAACAAATCGATTGGACATACCACTACGTTGCCAAGGGATTTGAAAGAAAAAAACGATATCTATCGGGTTTTCCTTAATCTCGCTGATCAAACTGGCAGACGATTGCGCAGACAAGGGCTGATGACTACCACGATTCAGATAACGATCAGACGTCCAGACATGTCGACGATTACCAGATCACACACATTAACTGCTCCTGTGCAAGATGCTGCTGCAATTTACAGAGAAGCTTGCTTGTTATATGACAAGCATTGGAAACTAGACGATCCGGTACGCTTGCTTGGAATTACTTTGCAAAACTTAGTGAAAGCAGAGGAAGCGAACGTTCAACTGGATTTGTTCAATTTTGAAGAGGAACCTCGAAAAGAAGCACTGACGAAGGCAATGGACAGGCTGCGCGACAAGTTTGGAGAAGATGCTGTTTTGACTGCAGGTATGTTAAGCGATGATCCTTCTGCACTAATTCGCAACAAACGAATACGAGGGACATCCTTGCAAAAGGACGATGATTTGTTATATATTGATGAATGAGGCTTTGATCTAAAGTAAACGGACTACGTTTACTGGTATAGATTAATAGATGGACAGCTTACTTTTGTCACACTTTCTAGGAGGGGAAAGCACCATGGCTAAGTACACATGGGTAGAGAAGGATACTTGTATTGCTTGCGGGGCATGCGGGGCAACAGCTCCTGATATTTATGACTACGACGATGAGGGAATCGCTGAAGTCATCTATAACAAGGACTGCAACAGAGGGGTTACCGAAATTCCGGAAGATATGCATGAAGATATGTTCGACGCTCTAGACGGATGTCCGACCGACTCTATCAAAATTGCTGACGAACCTTTCAATATGGAAGGTTAATATAACAGACAGTAGGTATAATGGGATACCTTAAGAGACTTTTGCATTTGGAAGCTTCGCATTCCAGCAAAAGTCTTTTTTGTCTAGAAAACGGGAAAATGGAATGCGCTTTCAGTTGCAAAATAATGCGTTTTATCAAATGCATATTATTGTACTACAGCAGATTATTTTACAGCTCTTTATTATCAAATTAAACCACAAACTTGCCGATATATGCAATAGAATATAAAAAAAATTGGAGTGATATGGTAATCGAAAATTTAATTATCGCAACATAAATTCCTATAAGCGAGGGGGGCTGATGATGAATCTTCCAGAGGACACTAATTACTTAAAACGATTTGTTAAAGAAAATCCTGAAAATAAAATGGGCTGGTATTTGCTCGGCAGACGTTATTTGGCTGATGGGAAGGAAGGGAAGGCAAACTATTGCTTTATGCAGGCAGGTGATATTTATCGTGCCTATGAGCAAGAGGATCATCCGATTGCGGAGTTTGAGATGCAGCAGCTTAAAACATATGAGGCGGACAAAAAAAGAAAGAAAAAGTGGAAGAGGGCTGCTGTATTGGGAGGGTTTCTGCTTGTTGCGGCGTCTGCCATGCCTCTGTATTATCTTTTCAACCAATTGCCAGCCGCTGAGAAGGAAACTTTGCCGGCATCACTTCCTTTCTCGGGAGAGCCGGCTGAACTGAAAATTGGAGTGCTATTATTGCCGGTTACAAATACACAGCCAGCAGCTACAGGAGTACAGCAAGTCATGTCCGCTGGCAAGGAAGCTCCGGAACAAACATTAGTCGTTAATCTGGAGAAGGATGAGCGCTGGTATGATTGGCTCGGCAACAAGCGGTTATTGATGTCGATTGATCGATCGACTGCTTCTGATTGGAATGTTTCCATTTATAACAAGGAGCTATGCTCTTGTGAGCCATTGTCTGCTGATTCCTTGAAAAGTCAACTTGCGAGCTGGAGCAAATCTCAAGAAAGCCATTGGACTTTGGCAAGCGCTGCGCAGCATTACGAAAAGCTAAACGGGAAATGGCCGGAGCGATTGGAAGATATGGTGAAGCCATACCCTAATAATATATTGTCAGGCAGCAACAAAGAGATGGAGAAAAGTTTTAACTGGATTATAGAAAAAATGAAAACAGCGAGACTTGAGCAAAACGAATCTGATTTAACGAGCACCTCTACCGACAAATCAGCTGTCCCAAAAGCTAAAAGCACTGTCGGCTCCAACGGATTGCTGCAGGAAAAATGGGAAAAGCCTTTGGAAATTATTATCGATCCAAGCAAACATCGTTTGGCTATTGTTCACAAAGATATAATCATTAGAAGTTATCGTGTTGGTCTTGGAGGGAACAGAACACCGCAGGGCAGTTTTTATATTAGTGAGAAGGTGAAAGATCCAAAAGGAAAACAGAAAGGCATGTTTGGAACAAGAGGAATGGCGCTTTCCAATACATTGTACGCTATTCACGGTACGGATAAGATGGAGAGCATTGGTGAAGACGAATCTCAAGGTTGTATTCGTTTGTTGAATCGCGACGTGGAGGAGCTATATGATTTGGTCCCACTAGGCACAGCTGTACATATACGATATGACAGTTTGCCGGAGAATGCTTCGACACCAGCCTCAGAACGATTTGAACTGGAGTCGAAGCAGGAAGAGACCAACCCGGAGAAAGTGTATACCTGGTTGCATTAATCGCTGTGCATGTATAAAGTCGGCGAAGTATTCCATTCGCTCTGGCAAAACAATTAGCTCAAAATTAGTAATAACGATATTAGAACAATAATTGCTGCTGCCACTGAGCAAATCCAGATGATCGCTTTCTTGTTTACTTCCTCTTTTGGTTTTGCTTTTATCGCTGCAGGCTTGCGTTTTGCTGCACTCATCGCCATACAACCTTTCATTAATTTATTATGGTCTGTGCCTGACCGACACCTATATAGGCATTGTAATCGTTTTCTGCATTTCCAGCAACTTCTTGCTAGAGAAGATTGGCACGAAATGTACAAAAAGCTGTTACGAAACGATATTTATATCGTTGGAACTCTTTTCTTTTTGTTGCAAAAAAGTTAAACTGTTCGTTGGACTATATAATGAGATCGGAGTGAACAGCTTGCTTTATAGTGCGATATTAAAGCCGCTATTGTTCAAATTAGACGCAGAAAAAGCACATCATATCGTTGTGGACGCGCTTGCTATTGGTGCAAAAGTACCGGGATTCAACGCCTTGCTCCACGCGATGTATGGCGTAAAGCCTGCACCGGAGCTTATGACGGACGTGTTCGGGATATCTTTCCCTCATCCAGTTGGTCTGGCAGCAGGTCTGGACAAAAACGGAAAAAGCCTTGATGGCTTTTCCAGTATTGGCTTTGGATTTGCGGAGGCAGGTACAGTAACCCCAGTAGGACAACCCGGCAATGAGCAGCCGCGTTTGTTCAGATTGCCGCCAGATGAAGCGTTAATTAATAGAATGGGCTTTAACAATGAAGGTGCTGCCGCAATGGCAGGATATTTGAAAAAAAGAAAAATAAACCGGATACCCATTGCGATCAACATTGGAAAAAACAAGGCAACACCTAATGAACAGGCTCATTTGGATTATGAGGCATGCATTCGAGCGTTGTATGCGTATGGAGATTTTTTTGTGGTTAATATCAGTTCTCCGAATACACAAGGCTTGCGTGATTTGCAGCATGGTGAAGAGCTGAAGAAGCTGTTGCATACTGTAGTAACAGAAATGAATAATCAAAGTAATCGTTTTGGCAGCAGAGTGAAGCCTGTGCTTGTGAAAATCGCTCCTGATATGACGGATGAAGAGCTGAGCAGCACGGTGGATACGATTATGCAAAGCGGAGTTTCGGGTATTATTTCAAGCAATACAACTTTGTCAAGAGATGGACTTACACATGACAACAAGAAGGAAACGGGCGGATTAAGCGGCATTCCTCTGACAAAGCGCTCAACAGAAGTTATTCGTGCAGTTTATAAGCAAACTGGAGGAAAAATTCCGATTGTTGGATCTGGGGGCATTTTTTCCGCACAAGATGCATACGATAAAATTCGTGCTGGTGCATCTTTAGTTGAAATTTATACAGCGCTAATTTACAAAGGACCTGGTGTGTTGCGGGAATTGACTGATGGTCTGGTTGCATGCCTGCGTAAAGACGGCTACCGCAATATTGCTGAAGCTGTGGGCGCTGATCATCGCTAAAAACAGGAGGCGGCCGGATGGACGGCAGAGACTGGAGTATTTTTTTACAGCCATATGGGCAAGCCGTAGAAGAGCTGAAGGTGAAATTCAAAACAATGCGTTCAGAGCTTAAATTGAGAGAGTCTTATGCGCCTGTTGAATTCGTAACAGGAAGAGTAAAGAGGATTTCCAGCATACTGGAGAAGGCAAAGCGCCTTAATGTGCCGGCTGATCAGCTTGCTCAAGGCATTGAAGATATTGCGGGTATTCGCATTATGTGCCAATTTGTCGATGATATTCATCGCGTTGCTGCGCTAATTCGTAATCGCAAGGACTTGAAATTGGTTTATGAGAAGGATTATATAACGAATTACAAGGAAAGCGGCTACCGCAGTTATCATATGATTGTTGAATATCCTGTTCAAACCGCGCTTGGTTATGTGGAAGTGTTGGCAGAGATTCAAATTCGCACACTTGCTATGAACTTTTGGGCGACCATTGAACATTCTCTTAATTATAAGTTTAAAGAAAGCATTCCTGAGGATGTACGAATCAGATTGCAAAAAGCAGCTGAGGCTGCCTTTATTCTCGATACAGAAATGACAAGCATTCGACAAGAAGTTTTGGATGCGCAAACTGATTTTGAGGAACAATCCAACGTCGTTAATCGTGTACTTAATGGTATTCAGGATTTGTATTTTTACCATCGCTTTCGTGAAGCTGCACAGTATCAAATGCAGTTCAATGAGCTATTTGAAGTGTCAGATTATATTGGGCTTAATCATTTGGCAACTTCGATTACAGATTCCATTGCAAAAGCAAAGAAAATGTAAACAGACCGGACACGGGGGATACTCCCTCAATGTCCGGTCTGTTTACATTTGTAAAACATGGGCTTTCAACCTGTATTTAGTTAATTAATTTGGCTTATACGTATCGTCGATTGCTTGAATAATTTGCTCTTTTGTTTTTCCTTCTTTTTGCAACGCGACAACCATTTGCATTTCTTTTTTGCAAATACCGCAAGAAGTGCTGTGGTCAGTCCAGACAACTTGTCCGTTTTCATCCGGCTCCTTTGCCCAATAGCATCGCAATAGGGAATCATGAGGCTCATCGACTGAAGTACCATGCATACAGCCGCAGTAACAATTCAAATCCTTCATAATATGAGAATGGTTCTGCACTTCAGAGTAAAGATCACGGGACAATTGAGTGTCCTGCTCAAGAAATTGTGGCAAAATGCCACAAAAAGCTGTTGTCTCCCAATGCTCTGAGCCAACAAGTTTAGCGCCGTTTTGTTTGTTTCCTTGACCGCAAGCAGCTAGTATCGTAACACAGGCAAAAGCAGCAGCAAACAAATACATCCATGAGTTTTTAGCCATACTTAATTATTTCCCGAATGCTTGTTGAAAAATTCACGAAACTGATCTTCAGTATAGCCTTCTTGCATGCCGCTGAGTTTAATGCCGCCTTCCATACGTTCTGCCTCTTGACCATCCTTGAAGTAAACAAGTGTCGGAGTATACTCAATTTTCAATTTGTTTCTGTATGCAGCAAACTCTTGCAGATTCAGCTGTGGCATATCGATGTTCATCTCTTTGACAATTGGGATTAGTTTTGGTGTCGTTTCTTTACAGAATGGGCAAGTAGAAGAGAACACATATAGAAAGAAGTCCTCTTTATTTGCAATCTTTTCATCCAATGTTGCCGGTAATATGATATTCTGATAGTTAGGGTCTTTCAATTGGTCGCGCGTAGCAGGATTCAATTTGGAAGTTGTCACGCCATACTGCTTGTCCTTTGGCTCCAAAACGTTCATCAAGATCAGCCCGCCAATTAGTAAAACAATAATGCCAAAATACAAATAAATCGTTTTTGATTTTTTCTTCTTATTCATAGATAACTATTACCTCCGCTTTGGAATAAAAATTGTTGCATATGCCTGCCGGCTGCTGCATTTTATTATACTACAACTGACTATAATTTTGTAAGTAAGTTAAGGGATACGTTTGTTGAACAATATGACAATATCGTGAATGTAAGGTGAATAGCTATGTCAAGTAAAAAAGTAAGATTGGATAAGCTGCTTGCTCACTCGGGATTCGGAACGAGAAGTGAAATAAAAAAGGCTGTAAAACAGGGGCTTGTTACAGTGGAAGGAAAAGTTGTTAAAGATAGCGGCTTGCTTGTCGATTCAGCTAACACAGCGATAGAATTTGATGGAATGCCGGTATGTTATCGTGAATTTATTTATTTGATGCTCAATAAGCCGGCGGGTGTTATTTCGGCAACTGAAGATTTGCGGGACAGAACTGTTATAGATTTGCTAAAAAGCGAAGATCAGCTGCTGAAGCCTTTTCCTGTCGGCAGACTAGATAAGGATACGGTAGGTTTGCTGCTGCTTACTAATGACGGGCAATTGGCGCATGAGTTGCTCTCTCCGCGCAAGCATGTCGCCAAAACATATGAAGCGACAGTGCTCGGAACGGTAGGCGTAGAGGATCAATCAGCTTTTAAACAAGGTGTGCAGCTGGAGGATGGTTATGTTACGCTGCCTGCAGAGCTTGAAGTCAGCAAACATTGGGAAGAGGAACAAGGAAATTGCTCGGCAATTAGATTGACCATTACTGAAGGGAAATTTCATCAAGTAAAGAGAATGTTCGAGGCAGTTGGCAAGAAAGTGGTTTATTTGAAGCGAGTAACTATGGGGCCGCTTAAGCTGGATGAGCAGCTCGCTGAAGGAAGCTACAGAGAATTGTTTGAGGATGAGATAAGTCTGCTTAAGGCACATAGAGGAGAACAGAGGACGTGGGATGCAAAGTGAAGACGGAATATCGTTTGGTCGCACTTGATATTGATGGAACTTTATTAACGGATGAGCATCGTGTACTTCCGGAAGTATTAGAGACGGTTAAAGCTGTAAGCGAACTTGGAGCGGAAATTGTACTCTGTACAGGCAGAGGCCCTAATAGTACGCTCCCTATTTTAGAAGAGCTTAATTTGTCCGGTTCTATTATTGTTCACAATGGAGCGGTTGTTGTAGATGCCAAAAGTCGGCAAGTTGTGTATGAAGATCCAATGGCGTTTGCTGAGTTGCAAAAATTTATTACTTATTGTCAGCAATATGATGTGCATTATGACATTAACACGCCATTTCAGATGATGATTGAAAAAACTACACCAGAATTAGACTTGCTCTATAGGGAATATAAAGAAGAGCCGATCATTTATGCTTACGGCAAGGACGATCCATCACAGCTGGTTAAACTGACTGCTTATGGACCGAAAGAGCAAATTGATCAAACAGAAATGGATTGGAAAATTTGGAAAAATGATCAGATGATTGTACGAAGCGGCGACAACTTTCTTGATGTGCAAAGCTCAACAGCTTCAAAAGGGAACGCTCTGCGAGCTTATGCAGCATTAAAGGGAATTGACAGCAATCATATTGTAGCCATTGGCAATTATTATAACGATATTTCGATGTTGCAGTATGCTGGGGCTTCTGTTGCTATGGAAAATTCACCGCAAGAAGTAAAAGATGTCGCTGGTTTTGTAACTGTAAGCAATAATGAGGCTGGTGTTGCGAAGGCTTTGAAAAGACTGTTCGGGGAAGTCCTTGTTTAACAGGCTTAGTATAAAAGGAAACGAGAATAAGAAGAACCGCCCGCGCAAAGCGCCAGCGGTTCTTCCTTTGTTTTGTATTTGTTTAGAAGAATGTTCTTGTAATAATTACAAGCAGGATGAAAAGCACTAGAATAACGCCAGAAGACGTATTGTTGCATCCGTGGAAAGCAGTCATTGAAAATCCCCCCAGGGTAAAGATTTACGATTGAGTGCTGAAACAATTTCCGGTACTGCTTCCTTTGCCCTCAATCGTTATAGTGTATCTTATGTTCCCGGGGCTATAATGACTGGACGAATGTCTTGTTTCAAATCAATTAGGCTTGCGTTGCAGTTTTAACAATTATCTTCGAGGTCCTGTCGAGCGGGTGCTTCTGCCGCCTCTACGACCACCGCTATTTTGGCTTTCCTGCCGATTGCCAGCAGATCTTGCTTGCGGTGCTGATCCTCTCGACTTGGATTTGCCAGATGGAGCAGAACTGTTTCTTGCAGATCGTTTGCGGTTGCCGCCTTTACTAACGACATCTTCTGCTTTCTGCCAAGGATTAGCCGAATTTTCACGGGCTGTGCTCGGTCTGTCCGCTATTGTTGCTTTACCAGCTTGTCTGTTGCTGCCTTTAGTGCCTTTTCCTTTGTTATTGCGATAATTAGGTTTGGCTGTTTGTTCTTTCTGTTCTTTTGGCTTGCTGCCTACCGTTTGGATTGTGCCGCTATGGTCAACTACCGTGCGGCGCAACGTTGTGTTGATTCTTTTCTCCAAATGAGAAAGTGATTGCAAATCATAGGGAGTAATCATCGTTACAGCCATACCCGTCTGACCTGCTCGTCCCGTTCTTCCGATTCGATGGATGTAATGCTCAGTATCAGGCGGCATATCATAATTGTATACATGGGTAACGCCTTCCACATCAAGTCCTCTGGCAGCTACATCTGTAGCGACGAGCACTTGCAGCTTGGCGTCTCTGAATCTTTTCATAACTTGCTCGCGCTTTGCCTGTGTCAAATCGCCATGCAGTTCATCAGATTGAAAACCGTAATTTTGCAACGATTCGTTCAACTTTTTAGCACGAATTTTTGTTCGGCAAAAAATAACTGCCAAATAAGGACGATGCGTATCGAGCAAATGGATTAGTGCCCGCTCCTTGTTCCGTGCAGAGGTCTCCACTGCAATTTGTTTAATATTGTCCAAAGTTACATTCTCGCCGATAACTCGTACATCCTGTGGTTCGTTCATGTATTGTTTGGCTAATCGACGAATAGGATCCGGCATTGTTGCTGAGAATAGCATCGTTTGCCGCGATTTGGGCGTTTGTGTAATAATCGACTCTACTTCTGGAAGGAAGCCCATATGCAGCATCTGATCGGCTTCATCCAATACAAGCATGGACAGCTTGCCAAGATTTACAGTACCTCTGTTCATATGATCAATTAATCGACCGGGTGTTGCTGTAATTATATGAGGTGCGTTAGCCAGACGTCTAATTTGTGCATCAACATCTTGACCGCCATACGCTGCCAGCACGGATATGCCCAGCTTGCCTGCATATTTTTTTATTTCATCATATATTTGTATAGCCAGCTCTCGCGTCGGGGTAAGGATCAGCGCTTGGGTATGCGCTTTGTCTACCTGAATTTGTTCCAAAATAGGCAATGCGAACGCGAGAGTTTTTCCAGTCCCAGTTTGAGCTTGAGCAATCAAATCAGCACCGCGCAGCAAACTTGGAATTGCTTGCTGCTGCACAGGGGTTGGAGACACGATGCCCTCTCTTTTTAGAGCAGCACATAGTTTATCTGAAACTCCAAGAGAATTGAAAACCTGTAGTGACATAAAGAACCTCTTTTCCTAATTTCATATGGAATTTAGTATAACAGTTGTTGAAGCATTGTGCATCAATGGAATGTTTCGTTACAATAATGAGATGAATATATTCGCATATAGAAGGAAGGTACATCAAAATTGAGTAACACCCAAGCAATAAGGTTAGAACAAAAAATATCGGAACAAGATGTGAAGCGTTCCTGGCTGTTGCTAGCTGGAGTAATGTTGACAGCTCTTATTATGCGTGCGCCAATTACAGCTGTTGGGCCAATTGTTTCAGAGATACAGGAAGGACTTGGACTAAGCGGGGCTATGTCAGGATTGTTAACGACATTGCCATTATTAGCTTTTGCTTTTATATCCCCCTTTACACCCAACTGGTCGGCAAGAATAGGTATTGAGAATACGATGTTTTACGCTATGCTTGTGCTCACTGGCGCCATTATGCTGCGTACGATTCCGGCAGTTCCGGCGCTTTATGCAGGAACAGCGCTGATGGGAATGGGGATTGCAGTCGGCAACGTGCTTGTTCCAAGCATCATCAAACGGGATTACAGTGCCCGTGCTGGACTGTTGACGGGGATATATACGGTCGTAATGAATCTTGGCGGAGCTGTAGCATCCGGGTTAAGCATTCCGTTAACAGAGCAATTTGGAATGGATTGGAATATTGTGCTCGGACTCACCGCTGTACTGGCACTGTTTGCTATGTTGGCGTGGCTCCCGCAAAGAAAAAAATTGCAACAATCCAGCGGAACAGTAACTAATAAGAAAAAGACAAGATCCATTTGGCGCTCTAAGGTTGCTTGGCTTGTTACCTTTTATTTGGGACTGCAATCCTTTTGTTTCTATAATAATATTACTTGGATACCTGAGATGCTTATCGATAGAGGACTTACGCGAACAGAAGCTGGCTTTATGCTATCGCTGCTGCAAATTGTAGGTATGCCCTCAACATTTATTGTACCGCTGCTGGCTTCGCGAAGAAAAAGTCAAAGGCGATTTGCGCTTACGACAGGCATTTTATTTTTTATTGGCTACATGGGTTTGTTGATTGGTTCGACGTCGCTGGTTGCTCTATGGATCGTACTGGTTGGTACTGCAGCTGGCGCGGGCTTTGGACTGGCTGTTATGTTTTTTGTTCTGCGTACAAATACGGCAGGCGAAGCTGCACAAATGTCCGGAATGGCACAATCAATCGGTTATCTGCTGGCTGCTTTCGGCCCGTTTATATTCGGTTGGCTGCATGATTTGACCAAAAGCTGGAATGGATCATTAATTATGCTGCTCGTTGTAACAGTGGCTTATTGTTTCGTCGGCTGGGGTGCGGGAGCGGACAGAAAAACGGCGGATTGCTAATATGCCTTCCTTTATTGACAGCGAACATGCTGGACTCTATAATAATGGGTAGTTTAGGCGAATTACATAGCAATGAAAAGCATTGAAGAGGAGCAGTACCTTTGTTGGAAAGTTGCAGAGAATCGGCGGGTGGTGCAAGCCGAACTGGAGATAAAGGGAACTAACCTTGGAGCTTTTGCGCAGACTGTATTTGCGTCGTCTTGCCTTCGATACAGGCTTAAAGTGGGCTAAGGCAAAGCATGTCTGAAGCCAACTAGGGTGGTACCGCGTGAGAAAAGTCTCTCGTCCCTAGCGATGAAACGCTGGGGCGGGGGACTTTATTTTTAATAAAACTGATGGTTAGTTTACTGACGGAGGGAAAAGAAT
Organism: Paenibacillus nanensis; assembly: GCA_040396195.1. Taxonomy (GTDB): domain Bacteria; phylum Bacillota; class Bacilli; order Paenibacillales; family Paenibacillaceae; genus Pristimantibacillus; species Pristimantibacillus nanensis_A. The sequence goes on along the minus strand of JBEBPB010000002.1, from coordinate 125,603 downwards.
GACGTTGAATCAACAACCAGGCGGATATAATCCGCTTGAGCTTGAACCAAAATGGCAGCAATACTGGGATGCGAACAAAACATTCAGAACAGACGATGAAGATACAAGCAAGCCGAAATTTTATGCGCTTGACATGTTTCCATATCCGTCAGCTGCCGGTTTGCATGTAGGGCATCCGGAAGGGTATACAGCAACAGATATCGTATCACGCTATAAGCGTATGCGCGGTTATAATGTTTTGCATCCGATGGCATGGGATGCCTTCGGCTTGCCTGCTGAGCAGCATGCTCTAGATACAGGTCAACATCCAAGAGATATTACGTTCCGCAATATAGACAATTTCCGCAGACAGATCAAGTCGCTCGGTTTCTCCTATGACTGGGATCGTGAATTCAGTACAACTGATCCGGAATACTATAAGTGGACACAATGGATTTTTATTCAGTTGTACAAGCGTGGTCTTGCTTATGTAGCCGAAGTTCCAGTCAACTGGTGTCCGGCTCTGGGCACAGTGCTTGCAAATGAAGAAGTTATTGATGGCTTGAGTGAACGCGGCAATCATCCGGTTGTGCGCAAGCCTATGCGGCAATGGGTTCTGAAAATTACAGAATACGCAGACAGACTGCTCGACGATTTGGAAGAGCTGGACTGGCCAGAGAGCATTAAGGAAATGCAACGTAATTGGATCGGAAAATCTTCCGGGGCGGAAGTTACATTTGGGGTAGATGGACAGGATTGCAATTTGACTGTATTTACAACGCGGCCAGACACATTGTTTGGTGCGACGTACTGTGTATTGGCGCCTGAGCATGAGCTGGTCGACAAGATTACATCTTCGGAGCAGGCTGAGGCTGTTAAGGCTTATCAGGAAGCTGCAGCAAGGAAAAGTGATCTGGAGCGTACCGACCTGGCGAAGGAGAAAACAGGCGTATTTACGGGAGCATATGCAATCAATCCTGTGAACGGAGTCAAAACTCCGATTTGGATTGCCGATTATGTTCTTGCTGGCTACGGAACTGGTGCTATTATGGCAGTTCCGGGACATGACTCGCGCGACTGGGAATTTGCAAAGCAATTTGATTTGCCGATTGTAGAGGTGGTATCTGGCGGAGATATTGCAAAAGAGGCTTTTACTGGTGATGGTCCACATGTTCAATCAGACTTTTTGAATGGGTTGAACACAAAGGAAGCTATTGCTGCTATGATCGAGTTTTTGGAGAAAAAAGAAGCTGGAAAGGCGAAAATTACCTATCGCTTGCGCGATTGGCTGTTTAGCCGTCAGCGTTATTGGGGCGAGCCGATTCCGGTATTGCATCTTGAGGATGGCACAATGAAAACTGTTCCGGAGGATCAGTTGCCGCTTGTGTTGCCGGATGTCGATGAGATTAAACCGTCAGGAACTGGCGAATCTCCTCTGGCCAATGTTACTGAGTGGGTTAATACAGTTGATCCCGAAACTGGCATGAAGGCGCGTCGTGAAACAAATACTATGCCGCAATGGGCAGGAAGCTGCTGGTATTACTTGCGGTTTATTGATCCTAAAAATGACAAAGAAATTTGCTCTGCTGAAAAACAGAAGCAATGGCTGCCGGTTGATTTGTATATAGGCGGTGCGGAACATGCGGTACTGCATTTGCTGTATGCTCGTTTCTGGCATAAGGTGCTTTACGATATGGGAGTTGTCCATACAAAAGAACCATTCCAAAAGTTGATTAACCAAGGAATGATTCTGGGCACTAACAATGAGAAAATGTCGAAGTCGCGCGGCAACGTAATTAATCCGGACGTTATTGTCAATGAATTTGGCGCAGATACGCTTCGTCTGTACGAGATGTTTATGGGACCTCTTGAGGCAACGAAGCCTTGGAGCTCCAATGGCGTGGAGGGAGCGCATCGATTTCTGAGCCGTGTATGGCGTTTGTTTATTCAGGATGATGGCAAGCTGAATAGCAAAATTTCTGAGGATGCCAATAACGAAGCATTTGAGAAAACATGGCATCGCACAATTAAAAAGGTAACAGATGACTTTGAACAGTTGCATTTCAATACAGCGATCAGTCAATTGATGATTTTTGTAAATGAAGCAAATAAAGCAGATCAGCTTCCGCTGGAAGCTATGAAAAACTTCTTGCAAATGCTGTCTCCAATCGCACCTCATATTGCTGAGGAGCTATGGTCGCATCTTGGTTATAATGAATCGGTGTCGTATGAACCTTGGCCACAATACGACCCTGCTCTTACGGTTGATGCGTCTGTCGAGATTGCCATCCAGGTGAATGGTAAAATTGTAGAACGCATTTCTGTTGCAGCGGATATGGCAGAAGCAGAGATGGAAGCTTTGGCTAAGGAGCAGGAGAAGGTTGCTGCATTGCTGGAAGGAAAGACGATCAGAAAAGTAATTGCTGTTAAGGGCAAACTGGTTAATATTGTTGCTAATTAATTTGACTGATCAAGTTGTTTGTTCAAGTGAAAACAAAATAACAGCTACCCAAAGAGGTGAGCGGACATTAGCTGAAGTACAGCTAAGGACCGTTCACCTCTTTTTTATAAAATGCTTCGGTTACTTTATGAAGATCCTCATAATACTTTTCATGAGTTGTTTGAATCAGCTTTTCAAACATACCTGCCGTGTCCTCACGAAGTAAATCGAGAGCCTTGGCGGTAATGCCTCCAGGCACAGCAACTCGCTCCTGAATTTGAGCTGTTGATAATTTGCCCTCTGTAAGCAGCATTCCTGTTCCAAGAAGCATATTTCCTGCTATTTGTTCAGCTTCATCACGCTCGATAGCTGTTTCTGATACTGCTGCCTCTATAAATTTTTCCAGTAAAAAGGAGAAGAAAGCTGGACCGCAGCTCGATATATCCGATACGATTCGGGTATGATTTTCAGATATGGCAAGAGGATTGCTAATATTGCTAAATAATTGTTCTATCAATTGTTTGTCACAAGCAGTCATACGATTGCTGAACATACACAGTGATGCTCCGCTGCAAACTGAGTTTGTAATGCTTGGAATAACCTTTGCTATTTTGCAGTCCAGCTCCTCTTCCAAATGAGCAATCAATACAGGGCTTGTAATGGAAACGATAATATGTTCGGGGAGAAGTGATGATTTGATTTGTGCCAACACATCTTTATATTCAAGCGGCTTAACGCATATGAATACTACATTGCTCTTTTCTGTGACTTCTTTATTGGAGCGGCTTGCAATAACCCCTGGAAAGGAATCAGCCAGCTGCTTTGCTTTATCAAAGGTGCGGTTCGTAATGATTATTTGCTGAGGCTCCAGCGCTTTTGAAGCTAAAAATGCTTCAACTAGCATCTTTCCCATAGATCCTGTTCCGATAAACCCGATTTTCATCTTGGAACCCTCCTGTATATGCTTGATCGGACAGTACACCGTACTTTTGTATTGTATTCGCAACAGCTTGTATAATATGTTTTTTTCTGAAAGATTTACTGAAAGGGGACAATAAAATGAGAAAAATGTACTACACCTCCTATTTATTAATAGGTGTATGTTTGATTGGCATTGTTCTTCTTGTGGCAGCAGCGCTGACAGAGACAAAACAGACGGATAGGAAAGGGTTTGTACTATTGAATGAAGCGATGCAGGACACAATTACAAAGTTGGAGAATGGACATAGGATCAATGATAGTGTAGATCATGAATTCATTGATCAATCTGACGACGATTTAATAGATGAGATGAATGAGCAACGAAGGTACCCCGAAAGGGATAAGACGAACAAAGTGGAAAACGATACTGGGCAAGTAAATGACCGTAGTGCGCCAAATCAAGAGGATGAAACTAAGATTGATATTAACAGGGCAGGTTTTACTGAATTGCAAAAATTGAAAGGGATTGGTCCATCTAAAGCTAATGCGATTATTATGGAAAGAGAAACAAATGGTATTTTCCAGTCGACTGATGATTTAATGAGAGTAAAAGGAATTGGCAAAAAAATGCTCGATGCGATAAAAGAACATATTGTAGCACGCCCATGAATATGAGACAATATGCTAAGAGCAAATCGGCAGCAAATGCCAGGAATTAATAGAATTCGCCGTGGCAACAGGCTTGCTAAAGTAAGCTCCAAAATTGATGTATATAGTTATGAGGAGGAGTCAAATCATGTCTGACGAGAAGAAATTATCGCTAGAAACATTAGCAGTACATGCCGGTCAGGAGATCGATCCGGTAACACTATCCCGTGCAGTGCCGATTTATCAAACATCATCTTACGGTTTTAGAGACACTGACCATGCGGCAAACTTGTTCTCGCTGCAAGAGTTCGGAAACATCTATACTCGTATTATGAATCCTACAACAGATGTTCTTGAGAAGCGTGTCGCAGAATTGGAAGGCGGAGCCGGTGCGTTGGCAGTAGCATCTGGACAAGCTGCGATCACCTATTCCTTGCTGAACATTGCTGGTGCAGGCGATGAGATTGTATCTGCAACAAGTCTGTATGGCGGTACTTACAACTTGTTTGCGATTACACTTCCTAAGCTTGGTATTAAAGTCAAATTTGTTGATCCATCTGATCCGGAAAACTTCCGCGCAGCAATCAATGAGCGTACAAAAGCGGTATATGCTGAAACAATCGGCAACCCTAAGGGTGATGTAATCGATTTGGAAGCAGTTGCAGCAATTGCTCATGAGAACGGTGTTCCTTTTATTGTTGACAATACATTCCCAAGCCCATATTTGTGCCGTCCGATAGAGCATGGTGCAGATATCGTTGTTCACTCCGCAACAAAATTTATTGGCGGACATGGAACTTCAATTGGCGGAATCATTGTAGACAGCGGCAAGTTCGATTGGAAAGCAAGCGGAAGATTCCCTGGGCTTACAGAGCCGGATCCAAGTTATAATGGAGTTGTATATACAGAAGCTGTTGGACCGATTGCATACATTATTAAAGCACGTGTACAATTGTTGCGTGATATGGGTGCTGCGCTATCGCCATTCAACTCATTCTTGTTGCTTCAAGGTGTAGAAACGTTGCATTTGCGTATGGAGCGTCACAGTTCAAATGCACTTGCAGTCGCACAATTTTTGGAGCAGCATGAAGCTGTCGAGTGGGTGAATTTCCCTGGTCTTAAATCCCACCCTTCCTATGAGCTTGCTCAGAAATATTTGCCGAAAGGTCAAGGAGCAATCCTTACTTTTGGAATCAAGGGCGGCATCGAGGCAGGTAAAAAAGTTATTAATGCAGTGCAATTATTTTCACATCTTGCCAATGTCGGTGATTCCAAGTCGCTTATCATTCACCCTGCAAGCACAACGCATCAGCAGCTAACGCCGGAAGCGCAAGTTGCTGCAGGTGTTGATCCGGGACTGATTCGTTTGTCGATTGGTACCGAGGGCATAGAAGATATTATCGCAGATTTGGAGCAAGCAATTACAGCAAGTCAGCGATAATATGGTTATGAACTAAAAAAGGGGGCATGGATATGCATAACGGGAACCATGAAGCAGTTCGTAAAGATTGGGATACGTATTTTATGGATATTGCCTATATGGTCGCAACCAGATCAAGATGCCCCCGACGTCATGTCGGTGCAGTGCTGGTACAAGGAAAAAAACTGTTGGGGACAGCATACAACGGAGCGCCGATGGGAGTGCAGGATTGTTTGGAAGCAGGCTGTATGATTGCCGAGGAAATCGATGTTCAACTTATTGATGGCAAAGAAAAGGTAATCAAAAAACAACGCTGTATCCGGACGATTCATGCTGAGCAGAACCTGCTGCTATTTACTGATCGCGCTGATCGTGAAGGCTCTACTGTTTATGTAACTGACCAGCCGTGCTGGACTTGCGCTAATATGCTTGCCAACAGCGGTGTATCGGAAATTGTATTCCATCGTGCTTATCCGAAGGATAGCGACAAGGTATTCAACCTGATGGAGCAGCTAGGAATCAGTATTCGATGCCTGGATCAATATGATCCTCCGCCACAAACGGTTTCTGAAGTTATTTTATAATGCACACGGGTGTTAAAACGGGAGGAACCTCTTAGTATGCTGAACAAGCATAGAGAGGTTCTTTTTTTATTTCCCCAGAAAGTATGCGGTTGTTGTTTTAACGGAGGAGGGTTGCAAGAAATGAAGTATTTTCAATTAAGTAATCGCTTTTTATTTATGTTTGCTGGGAGCTGGATTGCTGGAATAATAACGGCTACGTACTTAAATGTAACTGGTTTTATTTATTGTGTTGGATTGTTTGTGCTGACGACCAGTCTTTTTATTATAATGACAAGATCCAGCCCTAGGCTATTATTTATATGTTTGATCGCATTTATAGCGGCGAGTGGGCAAAAGTATTGGATGGATCACACGGTTGGAGTGTCCAAACTTGCAAAAATAAGAGCTGAGCAGGGGGTGGAAGGAGATGAAACCAACTTTACAGTTTCAGGTGAAATTACAAAAGCTGCCTTGTCAGATGGAGATCGGATCGCACTTTATATTCAAAGTGAAGAAGTTAATTCATTGTTGCTAAAAGAAAATTTTATTATCCATATCAAGTTGCATAAACTGGAGGAGCAGCAATTAGCCCTCCAACTTGTTAGTGGAGTACGTATCCATATAAAAGGTACACTTGTTCAGCCTAAATCAGCAGGCAATATTGGCGGTTTTGATTATAGACATTTTCTAAAGCAACAGCATATTTATTGGCTGATTAAAGTCGATTCTGTCAAAGAAATGAAAATTATTGGCAAGTCAGCAAGGCTTGGTTCAAACGTAAAGTATTATACAGATAAATTGCGAAACAGACTGGCTTTGCAATTAGATGCATTGTTGGCAGAAAAAAAAGTAGATGCCGGTTTTTTAAAAGGTTTATTAATTGGAGTAAGGGATGATATAGACCCTGCTCTTTATAAAAATTTTGCGGAGATAGGAATAACACATATTTTGGCGATTTCAGGTCTTCATGTTGCTGTGTTTATAGCTGTCTGTTCGTTGCTTTTACGTCAGTTTCGCTTAACAAGGGAAAAGATTTCAATTGTTTTACTTGTATTGCTTCCTATATACATATTGTTATCAGGTGCATCACCATCTGTACTGCGTGCCGGCATCATGGCGATGCTAGGCATTTTACTGTATAGAGCCGGTAGATTGAAGGATAGTTTGCGTTTAGTAGCGGCAACCGGCTGGCTGTTGCTTCTCTGGAACCCGTACTACTTATTCGATATCAGTTTTCAGTTGTCGTTTATTGTGACTATCGGTTTAATTAAAGGCTTTCCGGCTCTTAGAAAGTGGCTTCCATCGCATAAATATATTAAGGGTGTATCGGATACAATCGCCATTACAGTTACTGCCCAGCTTATTTCTTTTCCGCTAACGATCTATTACTTCAATCAGTTTCATCTGTTGTCATTGTTGTCTAACCTTGTATTTATCCCTCTCATAAGTGTTATTGTGCTTCCGCTCGGCTTTGTTGCTTTCCTTCTATCGTTTATTTGGTTTGGTGCAGCCCAGTTTATTTTTCAAATTTTGTCCTACATACATCAGTTTATATTTTGGGGTGCGAAACAATTGGCTTCTGTTAAAATATTATCCACAATATGGGCGAGCCCGCCAATTTGGTGGGTGGTTATTTGGCTTGCGGGCAGTCTGTTTTTCTTTCATGCTATCAAAAATAAAAAGATGACTGTGAAAATGACAGCCAGTATTGCTTTATCATCTACTGTCTTGCTTGTATATGCCTATCAGCATCCGCATTGGGGGAATGAAGCTATTGTCAGCTTTTTGGATGTCGGTCAAGGGGATTCAGCGTTAGTAAGAACTCCCAAAGGGAAGCGGATTCTTATAGACGGTGGAGGGAGTGTGCTGTTTCGTCGAGCAGATGAGGAGTGGAGAAGCAGAAGGGATCCTTATGAGGTGGGGGAAAAGACAGTTGTTCCGTTGCTTAAAAAAAGAGGTGTGCAGCAACTTGATGTCATTATTATTTCCCATTTGGATAGTGATCATATTGGAGGATTACTAGCAGTGCTGGAACATATACCAGTTAAGGAAATATGGTGGAATCAGTCAGTAAAGCATTCGAGAGACACTATTGAATTGTTTAAGCTTGCGCTTGAAAAGAAAGTTAGACTATATGGCATCAGTGGAATAACCAATCTTGAACTGGAAGAGGAAGCCAGCTTCCGTTTTTTGTGGCCTCCAATAGAAGGTTCTGGAGAAAAGAATGATTTGATTTCTTATGTTGAGGATCAAAATGAATATAGCGCAGTATTTGATTTGCAATTAAAAGGGCATTACTTCCTGTTTACAGGAGATATCAATCAGACGACAGAAGGAATAATATTGCAACGTTTGCAGGGGAAGCAACCAATGGACAATGAACCAGAAGGAGGTCCGTACCGCAATAAAGCACAATCATCGTGGATGAAGGCAGCTCATCATGGAAGCAAGCACTCCAGCGGGGAACAATGGATGTCCTATTGGAAACCGGATTATACGGTTATATCGTCAGGAGAAAACAATCGGTATGGTCATCCTCATGCCGATGCGCTGCACAGAATACAGAAATCTGGCTCTTCCATTTGGCGGATCGATCAGCAAGGCGAGCTGATGATTAAAATAACAAGCGATAACCTTTTCATTTATAAATAGAAAGCTGTCTATATACGAAAAACTAATAATTTGTTATTCTTTAATATAGCCATCATAAAAATGGTACATCACACGGAAACAGCGATTTAGCCTAGTTTTAGTGAAAATTAAGAAAATATTAACCTTTTTCCTATAGAATTATATTTAACACTTAAAAAAATATAGTGAAATTTGTGATTGTGTGCAACCTTTTTAAAACACAGTGCGTCATAGAGGTTGCAAGAGGGGAGGATCCTTAGTGGTGGAGCCGGGTCTTATTAAAGCAGCTCAGTCAGGAGATCGAGAAGCTTTAATAACTCTATTGCGGGAGATTGAAACACACGTATATCGGACAGCCTATTATATATTGAATAATGAACAGGATGCTCTGGATGCGGCGCAAGAAGCGCTTATTCGAATCTATACAAAGATTGATTCTTATGAGGAGAAAGCGCAATTTAAAACTTGGGTACAGCGAATTGTAACCAATATTTGCATTGATAAATTTCGAAGAACTAAGCCTACAGTTTCGATTGATGAGCATGATCTGGTTTTTCAGGAGAAGCAGAATGTGGAAGAGACGGTCATGTCCGCATATGCTGTTGAAGATATTAGAGCGGCAATCGATCAGCTTCCTGAGCATCATCGCACAGTAGTTGTCCTTCGTTATTTACAAGATTTTTCTTATAAAGAAATTGCTGATTCTCTTGATTTGCCTTTGAATACAGTCAAGTCTTACTTATTCAGAGCCAGGCAGCAATTGCAAAGCTTACTTCACGAATACGAGAGAGGCGGTGTCCGGGGATGAGTTGTCAAGAAATGCTGGAATTAATGCAGCGGCAGTTGGATGAAGAACTTACAGACGAAGAAGATGAGCGTTGGACTGCACATTCAAGACATTGTCCGGACTGCAGAGAAAAGCTTGAACGACTGAAGTTGCTTTCCTTGGAGCTTTCGAGTTTGCCGAAGGTAACACCGGCATTCAGTCTAGTTGATGCAATTATGCCTGAACTGGAACGTATAGATGGCTTGAATCAAATAGAAGCAACCGACAAAAAAATAAAGCTTGAGCAAGAACGCTTGAACAGACAGCAGCTGCACAAAAAGAAAAGAATGAATTTATGGAAGACTTGGGGCGGAGTCGCTGCAGCGGCGGCTGTATGTGGTATTTTTGTTGGCACATATGTATTCGGACCTAAAGTAAATGTTTCAGACCATTCACTTCCTTTAGCTGCACAAAATATGACTGCTTCTGACTTGGCGAACAGTGATCAACCGGTGCATCAGACAGCACGTATAAGTGATGATCAGCGCGGTGAAGTTATGACAGAGTCATTCAATGTTGAGAAGTATAAGGAAATGGGCCTTCAACCGCCAACTAGCGAGAACGAAAAGTCCGTTGAGACGAATGAGCCTCGCGTAGGTGCTGTGGTTGACCAGGATGTTCAAATAACTGGGAAGAACGATACTGTTGCTGGCGGTGGCCATACACCAGTTCCAACTTTTGATATGCGTGTTAATGTTTCCAATGATGGCGCGAGTAACGATCAGGAGTTTGTTGATCAATTCAGCTCAACCAGTAATGAGGAGGGCAAACTTTCAGCGGGCAATGCTGTTTCTAATGACAGTGTTGTTTCTCCTAACACCGAGATGATTGCGCACATTAAAAATTATCGCGTCATAATAGAAGACAGCAAAGGTCAACATGTATTTATAGAAAGCACTCGTAAGAATGGGGCTATTCTCAATCTGGAATGGGCTGAGGATAGTACGAAGCTTTATTATGAGGTTCATTTGGAACGCGGTGCCATTAATAAGTATGTTATTGACCTTTCTACAGGTGAAGAACAGCATGCTCGTTAAGTTTTTTTAAATTAGGGAAGGTCATTCACCATTTCCAGGCCAGTGCGTATAATATTGTATAGAATATGTCATGGCGTTGAAAAACGTCTATGACCATACCGCGGACGGTACCATGGGCCGTCAACGGGATGTTTATATAGAGGCAAAGGGATGCGGCTTAGATCTGGCTCATCCCTTTGTTGGTGTTTGGGACTATTTTGGTCCGGTTTTCAAGGAGGGGATTGAAGTGGACATTAGCGGTGCAGTAAAGGAAATAAAGGCAGGAAAATACCGGCCAATCTACTTGTTGGCAGGGCAGGACCGCTATAGAATGGCGCAATTTGTGGAATTTGTAACGAGCAGTATGTTTGCTGTTGACGAACGGGAAATGGGCTTGGTGAAATTTGATACGGCAGAATCATCACTTGAAGAAATTATTCTAGAGGCAGAAACGCCACCTTTTTTTCTTGAAAAAAAACTAATTGTAGTACGAGATCAAACCGTGATGGCAGCAGGCTCAAAAGAAGGATCGAAAATTGAGCATAAAACCGATCTTTTGGTGAAATACATAGATAGCCCAATGGAAAGCACAGTATTGCTTTTTCAGGTACATGCGGATAAAGCGGATGAACGCAGGAAACTAGTAAAGCTGATCAAAGATAGAGATAGTCTACTAATGTTTTCAGAGCTGGATCATAATCAAACGAAACAGTGGGTTTCCAAATATGCAGCAGAGCAAAATCGTAAAATTACAGGTGCTGCTGCTGAGCTGCTTATTAGCAGAGTGGGAGTGCAATTACAACGCCTATCTCAAGAAATGGACAAGCTTTGCCTTCATGTGGGACAGGATGGCGTTATTGAGGAAGAGACTGTTCGGATGCTCACATCTGTTTCTGTGGAGGAAGATGTATTTGCGCTAGTAGATGCAATCGCAGAATTGCAAATCGCTCGTGCGCTGCAAATGTACAAGGAATTGTTGATCAGGCGTGAGGAACCAATAAAAATTGCCGCGCTTATTGCCAGACAAATCAGGATAATGCTGCAGATTAAAGAGTTGGAGCAGCACCACTATTCACCGCAGCAAATGGCAGGACATATTGGACAGCATCCCTATACAGTTAAATTGGCTGCGGAAAAAGGAAAAAAATTTACAGTTCATAGACTGGGCGCTATTTTATCTGAATTGGCGGAATTGGATTTCAAAATGAAATCGGGTCAAATGGATAAGGAACTGGGGATGGAGCTGTTTTTGTTGTCGCTTCAAAAATAATGGGATTGATATTAAAGGAATGCGGGACAAAGCTGGGATTATTTTTTGTTCGATCAGGCAGTTTGGTTGTATTCATAACATGTTTTAAACTAAAAACGGCTTTTCCGTCAATTATGCGGAAAAGCCGTTTACTTGTTCATTAGATTAAGCTTGAGCTGACAAAGCGTTAAGCCTTTTAGCAAGACGTGATTTTTTGCGGGAAGCCGCATTTTTATGAATCAAGCCTTTTGTTACTGCTTTATCCAATTTTTTCGTTGCAGTAATAAGAGCCGCTTTAGCAGCTTCTACATCAGTACCAACGAGTGCTTGGTCAGCAACTTTAACGGCTGAACGAAGTGCAGATTTTTGGGAAGCATTCAAAGCACGACGCTTTTCGTTTGTGTTCACACGCTTAATTGCGGATTTGATGTTTGGCATGGAATTCACCTCCTAAACTGTTCAAAGAAGTGCACGTTTATATACTACACAACTTAAAATATACTATCATGGGCAAGGACAAATTGCAATAGCAACTCTTTGCGTCAAATGCACTATTCTATCGATAATGACGGCTTTTTTGAAAAATCGGTATGTTTTTGCCAAGCCTGTAAACAATAGCTATAGAGTTAAATGGAAAAGGGGTTTGCAATTATGGATAACAGCAAAGACAATCTGGATTTGACCAAATATAATATTCGAACAGATTTGGCGCTGGAAGCAAAGGAAATGGCCGAACAAGCAAATCAAGGCGGGGCCAAGTTAAATGGCGTGGTTTCGGAAAGCGAAACAGAAGATGGCATTACGATCACTTATTTGGAAGTGCAGAATGAGCAAGGTGAGCAGGCGGTAGGCAAAATGAAAGGAAAATATATTACTTTTGAAGTGCCTGAGCTTCGCAGCCACGATACAGAATTGGCTGATAGAGTCGCCTCAAAGTTTGCTCAGCACTTTGCCCAATTCCTAGATCGGCTAGACATAAGCAAAGATGCCAAAGTGCTGATTGTCGGGCTTGGCAACTGGAATGTCACACCCGATGCTTTAGGACCGCTAGTGGTGGAGAATATGATGGTTACTCGTCATCTATTTGAATTGATGCCTGATCAAGTTGCACCAGGTTATCGTTCCGTTAGTGCGGTGGCTCCGGGAGTGCTTGGTATTACAGGTATGGAGTCAAGCGAAATCGTACAAGGGATTGCTGAGCGATCGAAGCCGGATTTGATTATTGCAATAGATGCTCTTGCATCTAAAGCGCTTGAACGAGTGAATACAACAATTCAAATCGCTGATACAGGTGTGCATCCAGGGTCAGGAATTGGCAATAAACGAAGAGGGCTGACCAAGGAGGTGCTGGGGGTACCTGTAATTGCAATTGGTGTACCGACCGTGGTTTATGCTTCTACAATTGTCAGTAATGCCTTTGATATGCTGCGTGATCATTTGGATAGAAATAATGGGGATTCGAATCAAATATTGGGCGTAATGAATCAAATCAATGAAACAGAGCGGCTGCAATTGGTTAGAGAAGTGCTTAATCCTCTAGGACATGATTTGCTTGTCACACCTAAGGAAGTCGACCAATTTATTGAGGATATCGCCAATATTATTGCAAGCGGCTTGAATGCTGCGCTGCACGAAGCAATTGATCAAGATAATGTAGGCGCCTATACGCATTGAGCTAAATTCAAAACAAAGACCTCCTGCGTCACAAGGAGGTCTTTGTTGCATTCTATTAAATCTCTTAATTGGTTCTATGAAATACTGCTAGTACATAGAATGATATTAACTAGACACTAGCGGAGGTAACGAATATGCTTCGGACTTTTAGACTGAATGATATGGAAAAATCTGCACTGAAAACAAGAAAACTGCTGATGAGTGCCAAAACCTTTTCGATACTGTCTTTCTGCTCTATGTTGTTTATTATTGTCGTTGGCGCTGCAGCTGCTGCACAACATTACTATGCGAAGAAGCCTGTTTATTCGATGCGTGAGCTTGCGCAAACACTAACAGGCGGAATGTTTGGCGATATGATGGAAGTGGAGCTGCCTCAGTTTAAAAGCAGCCTGGAATCCGAGTCGTTGAACGGTAAGCAAATGAGTACATTTCTGATGAAGGCGATGACGGGAGTCAATCTTGATAATCCCGCCTCGGTGCTGGCGGCAGAAATTCCGGGGATGAATGAGCAGGAAGTTATTTTGCTTCGCAAGGGAACTGGAACTGATGCCTCTGTCGGACCGCAAGACTATACGCCTGTTGCTTTTGATCCGAATGCGGATTTTATTACAAACTTACCAGATACTGAAATAGATAAGCCTGCTACTGGAACAGACGGAAAACCAGATGGCGATGGGAAGGCTGTCGCTGGCGGTGCTTCTCCCAAACGAAAGGTTGCTTTTATTTATCACTCTCATAATCGTGAATCTTGGTACCCTGAGCTAAAAGAAGAAATGAAGGACCCGACCTCTAAAACAAAAAATATTACGCTTGTGGGCAAGCGACTCGCCGAGAGGTTAGAGGAAAAAGGAATTGGAGCTATGCACTCCGATATGGACTATCCGAGTGCAATCGAAGGTTTCCGATGGGAGCTTTCATACAAATATTCGAAAAAAACAGTTAAAGAAGCAATTGCAAGCAGTAGTGATTTGACTTATTTTTTTGATATTCATCGTGACTCGCAAAAGCGTAAATATACAACAGTTGATATTAACGGGAAAAGTTATGCGCAAGTGTTCTTCATTGTCGGTCATAAAAATCCGAACTGGGAGAAGAACGAAGCATTTGCTGGGCAAATTCATGATGCTCTGGAAAAGAAATATCCGGGCATTTCGCGTGGAATTTGGGGGAAATCTGCTGCAAATGGCAATGGCGAGTATAATCAGTCGCTAGCTGACAACAATATTCTTGTTGAGGTTGGCGGTGTGGACAATACATTGGAAGAATCATATCGCACAGCAGATGCGCTTGCAGAAATCATTTCAAACATTTATTGGGCAGATGAGATGGTATCTGGAAAAGCGAGTGGAAAGGAGTAGGCGACTATGCGCAACAAGGGCTGGAGATGGGCAGTGCTGGGGGGAGCGCTAACGGTTATTTTGTTATACGGGTTAGAAATGACTACCGCAGGCATAGAGCGGATTCAAGGCCCTTTTACGCCAGCTAACGAAGGTGAAGCGACAGTTGTAGAGCAACAGCAAGAACAGCAAGCGTCGAAGCAGGAAGAGGCGCATCTGACAGCTGCTGAACTGAAAATAGCTGAGCTGGAGCGGGAGCTTCAGCAATTGAAAAAAATAGCGATGCAGGAGCGTGTGTCGAATAAACCGGGAGAGGCAGGGCATATCGCGGAAGTTAGCCTGTCGGCAGACAATAGTGCTGCTGTAAATAAGTTTGCAGATTCCGCATCTGATATGCTTCAATCCGCTTCCAGCGGCGGAATTCGATTCGTTGTTTCTATATTCGAAGGACTGTTCAAATAATAGAGCTTGTTTTAAAGGAACTCTCCATTGCTGATTAGCCATCTTATTGCTATACTGTTAGAATGATTAGAATTATTGGCAGTGTGGAGGTTGGGCATGATCGACGTTCGTGAGCGACAGAAGAAAATAAGAAATTTTTCCATTATTGCGCATATTGATCACGGAAAATCAACGCTTGCAGACCGGATTCTTGAGTTTACAGGTGCGTTATCTTCTCGTGAAATGCAAGCGCAAGTGCTTGACCAAATGGATTTGGAACGTGAGCGGGGTATAACGATAAAGCTTCATGCTGTGCGGCTTACGTACCGTGCGGATGATGGTGAACAATATATCTTGAACTTGATTGATACGCCAGGGCATGTCGACTTTACATACGAGGTTTCTCGAAGCATGGCTGCTTGCGAAGGCGCTTTGCTTGTAGTCGATGCAGCGCAAGGTATTGAAGCTCAAACATTGGCTAACGTATACTTGGCACTCGACAATAACTTGGAGATATTGCCTGTACTGAATAAGATTGACTTGCCAAGTGCGGAGCCGGATCGAGTCAAGCAGGAAATTGAAGATGTTATTGGTTTGGATGCGAGCGAGGCTGTACACGCTTCTGCTAAAGCTGGCATTGGAATTAAAGAAATTATCGAACAAATTGTACATCAGGTTCCCGCTCCGGAAGGAGACCCTGATGCATCGCTTAAAGCGCTTATATTTGATTCGCACTATGATGCCTACAAAGGTGTTATTGTTTATGTACGTGTTATTGACGGAAGTATTCGACCAGGATCGAAAATTCGATTTATGGCTACTGGAGCTGAAT
Organism: Paenibacillus nanensis; assembly: GCA_040396195.1. Lineage (GTDB taxonomy): Bacteria > Bacillota > Bacilli > Paenibacillales > Paenibacillaceae > Pristimantibacillus > Pristimantibacillus nanensis_A. The sequence continues at coordinate 109,626 of JBEBPB010000002.1, read as the reverse complement.
TTGAAGTTATCGAAGTAGGGGCCTTCATGCCTCGCATGTCCACTGTAGATGAGCTTGTTGTCGGAGATGTAGGCTTTGTTGTCGCTGGAATTAAAACAGTAAGAGATACGCGTGTCGGTGATACCATAACAGAGGTTAAGCGCCCAGCGACAGAACCGCTTCCAGGTTATCGCCGTATTAATCCGATGGTATTCTGCGGGTTGTACCCGATTGATACACAGGATTACAATGATTTGCGCGAGGCTCTTGAGAAGCTTGAGCTGAATGACGCATCATTAAGCTATGAGCCGGAATCCTCAACAGCATTGGGATTTGGCTTTCGTTGCGGTTTCCTTGGATTGCTTCATATGGAAATCATTCAAGAGAGAATCGAGCGTGAGTTCAATATTCCGCTTATTACAACAGCGCCAAGTGTTGTTTATAAGGTAACACTGACTAGCGGTGAACAGAAGCATATTGACAACCCATCCAATTACCCTGATTCAGCAGCTCTGGATTATGTGGAAGAGCCTTATGTAAAGGCGAGCATAATTGTACCAAATGATTTTGTGGGTGCGATTATGGAGCTCTGTCAAAATAAGCGTGGCGAATTTATAAATATGGAGTATCTGGATACAAATCGGGTTACAATCTCCTATGAACTCCCACTCTCAGAAATTGTGTATGATTTCTTTGATATGTTGAAGTCGAGCACTAAAGGATACGCTTCATTCGATTATGAGTTATCCGGCTATCGCAAATCGAATCTGGTCAAAATGGATATTAACTTGAACAATGAGCAGGTTGATGCATTATCGGTTATTGTTCATCGCGATCGTGCTTATCATCGCGGACGTCAAATTTGCGAGAAGCTGCGCGAGTTGATTCCTCGCCAGATGTTTGAGGTTCCCGTGCAGGCGGCAATCGGACATAAAGTAATCGCGCGCGAGACGGTTAAGGCGATGCGGAAAAACGTTCTTGCCAAATGTTACGGCGGTGACATTAGCCGTAAGAGAAAGCTGCTTGAGAAGCAAAAGGAAGGCAAGAAGCGGATGAAACAGGTCGGCAGTGTGGAAGTGCCGCAAGAGGCATTTATGGCAGTGTTGAAAATTGACGATAACTAGAGCTTAATATCTGGTTGAAAGGCTATAAAAGACAAGCAAGGGAGAGCGCAGCTCTCTCTTCTTTCTTCTTGGAGCAAGAAAGGAGGCAAACATGAGCAACATATTTGAACAAGTGCCTCGAGCGCTTTATATACACATCCCATTTTGTACAAATAAATGTCATTATTGTGATTTTACATCGTACGTTCTGCGCGGACAGCCAGTCGATCAGTATTTGGATGCGTTGGAGCAGGAGATGATTCATACGACAAAGCTGATGAGCCCTGAGCAAATCGACACAGTATTTGTTGGAGGAGGTACACCGACTGTCCTTACCCCTACCCAAATGGAGAGATTTCTGGATGCTGTAAAAAATCATTTTCCACTTTCGGACAAGGTTGAATTTACTATGGAGGCTAACCCGGGGACGACCGATTTGGAAAAGCTGCAAGCCATGTATCAAGGCGGGGTGAACAGAATTAGCTTTGGCGTTCAAACCTTTAACAATAGCTTGTTAGAGAGAATTGGCAGAATTCACAACGTCGATGATGTATATATGAGTTTGGAAAATGCGCGGAAAGCCGGATTCGACAATATATCGATTGATTTGATGTTTGGTTTGCCTGGTCAACAATTAAGCGATTTAACGGATAGTGTGGAAAAAGCGCTGGCACTGAAGCTTCCCCATTATTCCCTGTACAGTTTGAAAATTGAAGAAAATACATTATTTCATCATTTGTATGCGCGTAATCAGTTGCCCCTGCCATCTGAGGATGAGGAATTCCAAATGTATATTCTTTTACTGGACAGGCTGAAGGAGAATGGCTACCGCCATTATGAAATTAGTAATTTTGCAAAACCAGGTTATGAAGGGAGACATAATTCTGTATACTGGCGAAACGAGCCGTATTTTGGCTTGGGCGCAGGAGCACACGGCTATGCAAGGCGACAGAGGCATGTCAATTTGAAAGGGATACAGCCTTATATAGAAGGAACTGCTGCTGGCCTGCCTCGTCTTGAGCAGTTTGCGGTGAGTGAGCAAGAGGCGATGGAAGACTTTATGATGGTGGGACTTCGATTGATGGATGGCGTATCGGCGGCACAATTTGCTATTCAGTTTCCAGGATATTCACTGGAGGAGAAGTTCGCAGCTCCGCTAATACGGCTGCAGCAACAAGGGCTTCTGGAAAAAGTAGCGGTGAACCAAGATTCTATTTATAGACTGACTTCTCAAGGTGTTTTGTTTGGCAATGATGTGTTCGGTTCCTTTTTAACCGTATAAAATAGGCTTGAGAAATAATTCTATTTGTTGTATATTTATTCATAACAATGTGCGGGGAAGTGGGGGAGGCAGCCATGCAAACAGCTGAGGTAGTATGCCGAGAAGCACAATTGGAAGATGTCGAACAGCTATATCAATTAATTCAAGGCTATGCGGAGAAAGGAATTATGTTGCCGCGGACACACGAGGCGCTGGCTGCATCTATTCATTCCTTTATTATAGCAGAACTGGAAAACAAAATAGTCGGATGCGGATCATTGACTATTCTCGGAAAAGATTTGGTGGAAATTCGCTCCTTGGGCATGCTTGAGGAGTACAAGGGTTTTGGAATAGGGAGCAAGCTTGTCGATGGACTGATCAAACAGGCGAAAGAAAAAAACATGAAAAAAATTATGGCGCTTACCTATGCTGTTCCATTTTTTACGAGAAACGGATTTTCTGTCGTTGAGAAAGAAATATTTCCAGAGAAAGTGTGGACGGATTGTGCAGTTTGCCCAAAACGCTTTGCCTGCGATGAAATAGCTGTTATGAAATTGCTGTGAGGTAAGATGGATGCATCTTCAAGAGACCAAGCTTTTAAAGTGTTGTTTAAAAGAGATAAAGGGATTGATCTTGTACTCAAAGGCAATTTCATACAAAAAATAGACATTAAAATACCAAACCGACTTGACAATGAGGAAGCGGGTTTGGTATTTTTGTAATAGCGATTAGCACTCGATTGGATTGAGTGCTAACGATTCGAGAAAGAGATCATCTATATTGCAGAATAGGGAGGGATTGAATTGCTGACAGAAAGACAACGGCTAATATTGAATGCGATTGTTGATGACTATATACGTTCGGCAGAACCGGTAGGCTCACGCAGCATTTCCAAACGCGGTGATGTCGGCTTCAGCCCTGCAACGATTCGCAATGAAATGGCGGATTTGGAGGAGCTTGGCTTCTTGGAACAGCCACATACCTCTGCTGGTAGAGTGCCTTCAACGAAGGGATATCGTTATTATGTGGATCATTTGATTAAAGGAACGCAATACGAAGGCAGCGAATTAAGCGTGATGCGTTCTTTATTAACCGATCATATGAGCCATATGGAACAAGTGCTGCAACATGCAGCGCTGGTCTTGTCCAATTTGACTAATTATACGTCTATTTTGCTTGGACCAGAAACGGTAAGCACTTCTTTGAAACATTTTAATCTGGTACCGCTTGATGCCTCGAATGCCGTTGCGATCATTGTCACGAATACAGGACATGTTGAGCACAGAACGATTACATTGCCCCATGGGCTTTCCATGAGCGGAATGGAAAAGGTAGTTAATATTTTGAATGCGAAATTGGCGGGTGTGCCGATTATTCGTCTTAAATCACGTCTGTATAGTGAAGTCGGTCAGGAATTGGCTCGTCATGTTGATGAATATGAACAGTTGCTTGGCGTTTTGGAGAATGCATTGTCGGGCGATGAGGACGAAAGCCGGATTTTTCTAAGTGGCACGACGAATATGCTTACCCAGCCCGAATTCAAAGATATGGATAAAGTGAAAACGATACTTGATTTGTTGGATGAAGCACCGGCTATTATGAAACTGTTTCATGATTTGCCATCAGGAATTCAAGTACGGATAGGATCTGAGAATGACTTTGAGGCATTCAATGATTGTTCACTTATAACTGCCACTTATGCTGTCGACGGCCAGGCGTTTGGTACGATTGGCATTTTGGGACCGACTCGTATGGAATACAGCAAAGTAATCAGTTTGATTGATTTGCTTTCAAAAGATATTTCTGTCCGTTTGGGACGCTGGTACAAGTAGAGTATTTCAAGGAGGTGACATAGTGAGCAAAAATAATCATGTTTCAGATGCTTCAGAAATGGCTGAAGAAACCATTGCAGCTGAGCAAACAGCAGAAGCTTCTGTTGAGGATAAAGAACAAGACGTGCAGGATGTTGATTTGAACGACATGAATGCAAAAAGTGGCGATGCGAACTATGCGGCATTGACAAAACAGGTTGAGGAGCAACAACAGCGCGTATTGCGTGTGCAAGCTGACTTTGATAACTTCCGTCGTCGCACGATGAAGGAGAAGGAAGAGCTGGCACAATATGCATCTATGAAGCTAATTGAGCAGATGCTTCCAATTGTTGATAATTTCGAGCGCGCATTAATGGCAGCTGAGTCCAACAAAGACTTTGATTCTTTTGTAAAAGGGATCGACATGATCTTCCGTCTAATGGGGCAAACGCTGGAGCAGGAAGGGCTGAAGCCGATGATGGTAGTCGGAGAGCCGTTCAATCCAGAATTTCATCAAGCCGTAATGCAGGTTGAATCCGATGAATATGAAGAAGGTATTGTTGTGGAGGAAATTCAAAAAGGCTACATGATGAAAGATAAGGTTTTGCGTCCAGCAATGGTTAAAGTAAGCGGCTAAGTGCCGAGCAGAATCGTCACTCTTTTGGCATAACATAATTTATAGGAGGCAAATAAACGATGAGTAAAGTAATTGGTATTGACCTTGGAACAACAAACTCTTGCGTATCCGTTATGGAAGGCGGAGAAGCTGTAGTAATTCCTAACCCTGAAGGAAACCGCACTACTCCTTCTGTTGTAGGCTTTAAAAAGGATGGGGAGCGTATTGTCGGAGAAACGGCAAAGCGCCAGGCGATTACAAACCCTGACCGCACAATAAGTTCAATTAAACGCCATATCGGCTCAAGTCATAAAGAGAAAATTGATGAGAAGGAGTTTACTCCTCAAGAAATCTCTGCAATTATTTTGCAAAAGCTGAAATCAGACGCAGAAGCATATTTGGGTCAAACTGTAACACAGGCAGTTATTACAGTTCCTGCTTACTTTAATGACAGTCAGCGTCAAGCAACAAAAGATGCTGGTAAAATTGCTGGTCTAGACGTATTGCGTATTGTTAACGAGCCTACAGCAGCTGCATTGGCATACGGCTTGGAAAAAACTGAGGATCAAACTATTTTGGTATATGACCTTGGCGGCGGAACGTTTGACGTTTCTATCCTTGAGCTGGGCGACGGATTTTTTGAAGTTAAAGCGACAAGCGGTGACAACCAGCTTGGCGGTGACGATTTTGACCAGGTTATTATTAACTATTTGGTTGATGAGTTTAAGAAAGAGCAAGGCGTTGACTTGTCTAAGGACAAGGCGGCTGTGCAGCGCTTGAAGGATGCTGCTGAAAAAGCGAAGAAAGAGCTTTCCGGCGTCTTGACGACTACGATTTCATTGCCGTTTATTACGATGTCTGACGGTGTTCCTCAGCACTTGGAGATGAATATGACTCGTGCGAAATTCGAAGAGCTTGCGGCTCCGCTTGTTGAGCGTACATTGGGACCAGTTCGTCAAGCATTGAGCGATGCTGGCATGTCAGCAAATGAAATTGAAAAAATTGTACTTGTTGGTGGTTCGACACGTATTCCTGCGGTACAGGATGCAGTGAAAAAGCTTACTGGCAAAGATCCGCATAAAGGTGTGAATCCGGACGAGGTTGTTGCACTTGGTGCCGCTGTTCAAGCTGGTATTCTAAGCGGTGATGTTAAGGACGTTGTTCTTCTCGATGTTACTCCGCTTTCACTTGGTATTGAAACAGCGGGCGGCGTATTTACAAAAATGATCGAGCGCAATACTACGATTCCAACGAGTAAATCTCAAGTGTTCTCCACTTATGCTGACAATCAGCCTGGTGTAGAAATTCACGTATTGCAAGGCGAGCGCTCGATGGCTGCAGGCAATAAAACATTGGGACGCTTTACTTTAAGCGATATTCCTCCTGCACCGCGTGGTGTTCCGCAAATCGAGGTTACATTTGATATCGATGCTAACGGTATCGTTAACGTGTCTGCGCTTGATAAAGGTACGGGCAAAAGTCAAAATATTACAATTACTTCCTCAAGCGGTTTGAGTGATGAGGAAATTGAAAAAATGATGAAGGATGCAGAACTGCATGCTGAAGAGGATCGCAAGCGTCATGAACTGGTAGAGGCGAAGAACGCTGGTGACCAATTGGTGTATACTGTAGAAAAGACACTGAAAGATCTTGGTGACAAAGCTGATTCTTCAGATGTTGAGAATGCAAACACAGCGAAAGAAAAGCTTGTTGCTGCACTTGCAACTGACGAGTTGGAGCAGATCAAAGCAGCTACTGAGGAGTTGACAGCAATTGTTCAGCAATTGTCAACGAAACTTTATGAGCAGGCTCAGGCAGGAGCTGAAGGCCAGGCTGGCGGAGCAGAAGCTTCAGGTTCTGCAAAAGGCAAAGATAATGTTGTAGATGCGGATTACGAGGTTGTTGACGACAACAAGTAATAAGGAAGCAGCAGGATTGAGGTCAAAGACAGGAGCCTCCTGGCTTTGACCTCCTTTCGTGCTGTGACGGAGGTGAGAAACTGTGGCGAATAAACGTGATTATTATGAAGTGCTTGGTGTTGCGAAAGATGCATCGGCTGATGAGATCAAAAAATCCTATCGCAAACTTGCCAGACAGTATCATCCGGATGTGAACAAGGAAGCGGATGCTGAGAATAAGTTTAAAGAAGTAAAAGAAGCTTATGATGTGCTGAGCGATGACGGCAAGCGTTCCACCTACGACCGATATGGACATGTTGATCCGAATCAGGGAATGGGCGGCGCTGGCGGAGCTGATTTTGGTGGTTTTGGCGATATTTTTGATATGTTTTTCGGTGGTGGTGGCGGTCGCAGAGATCCGAATGCGCCGCAACGGGGCAATGATTTGCAATATACGATGACTATTGATTTTAAAGAAGCGGTATTTGGCAAGGAAACGGAAATCACTATTCCTCGTACAGAGTCCTGCGATACTTGTCATGGTTCCGGTGCAAAGCCGGGTACTTCCCCTGATACCTGCTCGGTTTGTCGTGGTTCTGGTCAGCAAGAGGTGGTTTCCAATACACCGTTCGGACGTATGGTGAATCGACGCGCTTGTTCCAATTGCGGTGGTAAAGGTCAGGTTATCCGTGAAAAGTGCGGTACTTGTCATGGCGCAGGACAAATCAAGAAGCAACGTAAAATTAAAGTTAATATTCCTGCCGGAGTTGACGAGGGTGCGCAAATTCGCGTAAGCGGGGAAGGTGAAGGCGGCTTGCGCGGTGGACCAGCAGGCGATTTGTACATTGTGTTGCGCGTGAAGAGTCACGATTTCTTTGAGCGTGACGGGGATGACATTTACTGTGAAGTTCCGCTTACATTTGTACAGGCGGCACTCGGTGACGAGATCGAAATTCCGACGCTTACTGAGAAGGTGAAACTTAAAATACCTGCCGGCACACAAACGGGCACCTATTTCCGTTTGAAGGGCAAAGGAGTGCCTCGTTTGCGCGGTTATGGGCAAGGGGATCAGCATGTCAAAGTTACAGTTGTAACTCCGACCAAATTGACGGATGAGCAGAAAAATCTGCTTCGTGATTTTGCAGGAATTGCTGGTGAATCGAATGTAGAGCAGAATGAGCATCATGAATCTATATTTGAACGGATGAAAAAAGCCTTTCGCGGGGAATAATATTCGGTCTTAAGCAGAAGCTTGCGCTTTGTGTGCAAGCTTCTGCTATTTTTTCAATTAGAAGCAAATATCAACATTGTTGATAAGCTTTGTGCTTCTAGTACAAATTGTTGTACAATAGAGGGTAGGTTTTTACATAATGGGGGTTAGGTAATGAAATGGAATGAACTGACGATTTCGACAACTGAACAAGCTGTTGAGATGATAGCTCATTATTTGCATGAATTAGATGCCGGCGGCGTTTCGATAGAAGAATCTGGAACTTTGAACAAGCAGCGGGATACATCATTGGGGCAATGGTACGAACATGCGCTTAACGATATTCCTGAAGGAAGGGCAATCATTAAAAGCTACTTTCAGCAGGACATTGATACAGACAGTCTATTGTTGACATTAAAGCAGCAAGTAGGCGGTTTAAGTGAGTTTGATATTGAAGTCGAACCAATTTCGTATGAGTGGAATTTGGTTGACGATGAAGATTGGGCGAATGCATGGAAACAATATTTCAAACCGCTAAAGGTTTCGGAAACATTAACGATCAAACCGACGTGGGAACAGTATGACGCTGCTGAAGGCGAGAGGATTATAGAGCTTGATCCGGGGATGGCTTTCGGGACAGGCACTCATCCTACTACAGCGCTTTGTCTGCGAACATTGGAGAGTGTGGTGAAGGGTGGAGAACAGGTCATTGACGTAGGTACCGGCTCTGGTATTCTTGCTATTGGAGCATGCCGATTAGGAGCTTCCCGCGTACTTGCGCTTGATCTTGATCCTGTTGCAGTCTCGAGTGCGATAGAAAATACAGCTCTAAATGGTTTATCTGCACAAATTACAGTACAGTTAAGTGATCTTCTTGGCGTATTGAATGCCGAATCGCTGGAGGAGTCTGCAGAGCCGTTAGGCGTGCAATTGCCAGTTGACTTAGTTGTAGCTAATATACTCGCCGAAATTATTCTGCTGTTTGTAGATGATGTGCTTGCATCCTTGAAGCCTGGTGGAATCTATATTGCCTCTGGTGTTTATAAAAACAAGGAACAGGCGGTAGAAGAAGGGCTGCTTGCCCATGGTTTCGAAATTGTAAGCAAAGAACGTGAAGAAGACTGGATTGCGTTCGTTGCTCGGAAGCCGCAGGTGAGTGTATGAACCTGGAGAAAATTTTTATAGTATCACTGGATCAGCTGCCATTTTTAGTCTTGGCACTAATATTCGCCTTTACTGTGCATGAGTTTGCCCATGCCTATGTGGCGTATAAATTTGGTGATGATACGGCCAAAAATGAAGGCAGGGTAACGCTTAATCCTGCGATGCATATAGATTTTTTAGGCTTTATTCTTATTTTAATTGCTGGTTTTGGATGGGCGCGACCGGTTCCAGTCCGAGCAAGTAATTTCAAGAAGCCTCGGCAAATGAGCATTATTGTCTCTTTGGCAGGACCGCTCAGCAACTTTATACTAGGAGTTATTAGTGTTTTTACCGTAATTATACTGCATCAAACTGGTGTGCTGTACTCAGGCTCATTACAAGTGACAAATGCGGTTGAACTGTTTTTTAAATATATGATTACTTATAATTTCTTGTTGTTCGTATTTAATCTTATCCCACTTCCGCCATTGGATGGCTATCGCATAGCAGTTGAATTTTTACCGCTGCGACAACGCATGGCAGTAGAGAGAAATTCACATTGGGGTGTTATTTTCTTTTTGCTGATGGTATTTATTAAGCCACTCAGAGAATTAATTTTATATCCAATTTTTAATTTGAGCAAAGATATTATGGATACAGTTATTAAACTTGCCCATATGATTATGTAAACAAAGCTATAAACTATATAGAACTGCGGGGACTGGATATGCAGCGTTACTTTATACCGGCAGAGCAGTGGCAAGAAGCTGAGGTGAAGTTGCTCGGTGAAGATGCTCGCCACGCTTCAAAAGTGATGAGAATGAAAGAGAAGGAGCGCTTTATTGTATCGGATGGCTTGGGAAGGGCGGCGGTTGCTGCGATAACAGCAATCAGCGATAATAGTGTAGAGGCGACTGTATGCGAAATGCTCGACACAAACAGCGAGCCAAAATGGCATGTAACGGTTGCTCAAGCATTGCCCAAGGGCGATAAAATGGAGCTAATTATACAGAAGGGCACAGAGATAGGAGCTAGTCATTTTATCCCGTTTGTGTCCGAGCGCACCATTGTGCAATATGATCACAAAAAAGAAGCCAAGCGTCTGGAGAGATGGGGCAAAATAGCCAAAGAGGCAGCGGAGCAGGCTCACCGCTCTGTGATTCCGCAATTAGATACGCTGCACAGCTGGAAACAAATGCTTGGTGTTATTCCCACATATGATTTAGTATTATTTTGTTATGAAGAAGAGGGCAGGAGAGGCGCTGAGCAGGGGCTTAGAGCAATTGTGAGCCATTGGCATGCCGGACGCAGCAAAGCGCTGCAAACTGCCAACGTATTGATTATGATTGGTCCTGAAGGGGGATTCACTCATACAGAAGCTGAAGAGGCAAAAGCAGCTGGTGCTGTCCATGTCTCTCTTGGCAGAAGAATATTGCGTACGGAAACAGCGGGCTTTACGGCACTTGCTTGTTTAATGTACGAAGCTGGAGAAATGGGAGGAATTTAACAGATATGCCATCAGTTGCGTTTTATACTTTAGGCTGTAAAGTAAACTTCTATGATACTGAAGCGATTTGGCAGCTATTTAAAAACGAAGGATATGAACAGGCTGACTTTGAAGAGACTGCCGATATTTATGTTATAAATACTTGTACCGTTACAAACACGGGCGATAAGAAGAGCCGCCAAATTATTCGCCGAGCAGTGCGTCGCAATCCAGATGCGATTATTGCGGTTACCGGCTGCTATGCACAAACCTCACCTGCCGAAATTATGGCGATTGAAGGTGTCGATCTTGTCATTGGAACGCAGGACCGTGATAAAATTATTAGTTTTGTCAAGCAGGTAGAGGCTGATCGGCAGCCCGTTAATGCTGTTCGCAATATTATGAAGACACGCAGCTTTGAGGAATTGAATGTCCCGGATTTTACAGAAAGGACAAGGGCGTTTCTTAAAATTCAGGAGGGCTGCAACAACTTCTGTACTTTTTGCATCATTCCGTGGTCGCGCGGTTTGTCACGCAGCCGTGAAGCTCAAAGCGTGCTTGATCAAGCACATAATCTTGTTGCTGCCGGCTATAAGGAAATTGTATTGACAGGTATTCATACTGGCGGCTATGGCGATGATATGGAAAATTATAATTTGACCAGTTTGCTTAGAGATCTGGATAAGGTTGAGGGGCTTGAGCGAATCCGCATCAGTTCAATTGAGGCAAGTCAAATTGATAATGAGATGATTGATGTGCTGAATCGCTCAAGTAAAATGTGCCGTCACTTGCATATTCCGTTGCAGTCGGGAGATAATGCGGTATTAAAGCGAATGCGCAGAAAGTATACAGTAGAAGAATTTGCTTCAAAAGTGAAGAGATTGAAAGAAGCAATGCCGGGTGTTGCGATAACAACTGATGTGATCGTTGGTTTTCCTGGCGAAACAGATGAAATGTTTGAAAATGGGTATCGTTTTATGGAGGAAATTGGTTTTTCCGAAATGCATGTATTTCCTTACTCCAAGCGGACAGGGACACCCGCGGCGCGAATGGAGGATCAAATCGACGAAGAAATTAAAAATGAAAGAGTTCATCGTTTGATTGATCTTTCCGAAAAAATGCAGCTTGCTTATGCGGAACGCTTTGTAGGCGAGGTGCTGGATGTTATTCCTGAGCGCGACTATAAGGGTGCTCCGGGCACCGGGCTTGTGATGGGATATTCTGATAACTATATACAGCTTGTATTTGAAGGTGATGAATCTTTGATCGGCAAGTTGTGCCGTGTGAAAGTAACTGAGGCTGGAGTGAATGAATGCCGCGGACAGCTTGTTCGTGTAATTGAATCGCCGAAGGCTCAGGAAGCAATTTAAGCCAGAACAGGATTCCTGCTCCTCAATCAGAGGTCATCTGATCGAGATGAAGGAATCCTTTGTTGCATATATTAAGTGCAATTGACAATTTAGGGGGAGGAAGCATGAAGGAAATATCGGCGGGCGGTGTTGTATACCGTCGTTTGGATGATGGAAAAATGAAAATTCTTCTAATTCAGGACCGCTACGGAAAAGTTTCGCTCCCTAAGGGCAAAATGGAGCCCGGTGAAACAATAGAAGAAACGGCGCTTCGTGAAATTGCAGAAGAGACGGGCATCACAGGAAACATTGACCAGCCTGTAGACCAAATAAAGTACCAGTATGAGCAATCACCAGGCGTCTTTGTGAATAAAGAAGTCCATTATTATTTAGTTCGGGCAGCCGGCGGTGAATTGCAGGCGCAGGTTGAAGAAATAAGAGGGGTGGAGTGGTTTGATCCGCTCGATGCGTGGCGAATGCAAAAACAGCTCGGTTATGAAAATAATGACAAGATAGTAGCAGGTGCGCTTAAACTGCTTCAGATCCCGATTTAAATTATACTTGAGTATCTTAATTAACGGCTGCCGATTCTTTTTATCCATGCTGTATAACAAATGGGTAGCGCAATTAGGGAGCATACAATATTAAATATCGTTTGGGCACGAGCAATTTGAGAAGCTGTAGTTGATGCCATAAACTCAGCGACAGCTTGTAATTGAGCAATAAACGGCATAAATAGCAAAGCCCCGCCAACATTTAAAATGATATGTGATAAAGCGACATAATAGCCGGATTTTGTGCCTCCGGCAGAAGCCATTAGCGCAGTTACACAGGTACCGATATTAGCGCCAAGCACAATAGCAATTGCGAGCTCCAGCGGCATTGCTCCAATGGTGGCAAAGCCCATAATCATGCCAATAACAGCAGCGCTGCTATGTACAAGCGCTGTTAAGACTGTTCCGGCAAGCAGTCCCCACCAGAGGCTGTTTGCTGACTTATCCAAAAACCAATCAAACATGCTGCTCTCCTGTATGGCTGGACCTGTACTTTGCATTAATGTAAGTCCGGCAAGCAGCAATCCGAAGCCGCCCAGTGCGGTTGAAGCGGAGCGCAGTGTTTTTAGCCAATTTTTATTGGGCAATGCCGGAAGCAGTCCCATTTCGCCTAGCAGTGCAGTTAACAGCCAAATGGCGAATGAGATAGCAATGAATGGTACCGACAGTTTATTAATATTCAATCCAATCAGCTCTGTAATGATGCACGAACCAATATTTGTTCCAAGAATAATGCCGAGCGTTCTGGAGAAGGTCAGCAAACCAGAGTTAACCAGACCGATTGAAATTACGGTAACAGCAGTGCTGCTTTGCAAAAAAGCAGTCGCAACTGTTCCGGTTAACAAACCGCGAAAAGGTGTTTCGGTAGTGCGTTCAATAATCGAGGCGAGATAGGGACCTGCAAGTTTGTGCAATGCCAGTTCCATTAGCTTCATACCGCACATAAATATTGCAAATCCGAACAACATGGGGATCAAAATGGCATGAATCATAACGAATCTACTCCTAATTAAAAGTCTGATAGCTAGCAAGCTGATTATAAATAACGTCTGCTTCATACATATGCATCTTTCAGGACAGGCATGACAGACCGGCAGTAGCTGATAGAAATTGATACAAGGAGGAAAAAAATGACCTTACAATTTGTAATCGGACGCTCAGGATTCGGGAAAACGAGTTGTTGCTTGCAGCAAATGCGAGATGAGCTGGAGCGTTTGCCGCTTGGTCCACCGCTTATTGCTTTAGTGCCGGAACAAGCCTCCTTCCAGACGGAATATGCCTTGCTGCAGCAGCCTGGCATTAATGGTCTGCTGCGGGCGCAAGCGTTAAGCTTTCGAAGATTGGCATTTCGTGTTATGCAGGAAACAGGCGGGACTTCCTATGTTCCGTTGTCTGACATGGGCAAACATATGCTTTTGTACAAGGTGATGCACAAGCATGCGCCTTATTTGCAGTTATTTCAACAAGGCATGAAGCAGCCTGGCTTTTTGGAAAAGGCATCAGAGCTTTTTACAGAGTGGAAACGTTATGGCATAAATAGCGAAGCGGCACAAGAGGCAGCTCAGCTGTTTAAAGAAGGGACAAGTCGCTTGCTCGGCAGCAAGCTTCGTGATTTGGCATTGTTGTATCGCGAGCTTGAGCAGCAAATGGATGGCAAATATTTGGATTCGGAAGATTATCTGCATAGACTGATCGAGGGGTTTAGTTCAGCCTCATCAATGAACGGGGCGCAGATTTGGGTTGATGGCTTTCATGGGTTTACCCCGCTAGAGATTGAAGCACTAAGGTCTATACTTGCATCCGCCAATCGGGTAACTGTGGCACTGACACTTGACCGCGAATACAGCATCGAGGAGCAATGTGATGAATTGGATTTGTTTTATCCAGCGGTACAAACCTATCAAGCGATCGCTTCTGTTGCGCATGAGCTTGGGATTGATCGATTGCCCGATATAAATTTGAATGATAGTAACGAGATGTCACCTCGTTTTGAAGCAAGCAGCCTTGCCGCTCTTGAAGAAAACTTTGGGAGAGCAAGTATTACGCCATATATAGGGGATATATCGAAAAATGAAGCGATAACACTGCTGGCAGCCCCAAACAGACGTGATGAAATAGAAGCTATAGCTAAAGATATCGTAAAAAAAGCGAAAAATAATGATGCAAGATGGCGGGATTGTGCTGTTATGCTGCGCAACAGTGAGGACTATCTCGATTATATTGAGTTGATTTTTTCTGAATATGAAATCCCTTATTTTATTGACCAAAAGGAAGCAGCGCTGCATCACCCGCTTGTAGAATTTATTCGATCGGCTCTTGAAACCGTGCAAACCGGTTGGGAGCATGACGCTATTTTCAGGTGCATTAAAACAGAGTTGCTGTTTCCCGTTGATCATTCGTTGCCGCGCGAGTGGTACGACCTGCTTGAAAATCATGTGCTTGCCTATGGGATAAAGGGATGGAAGTGGCAGGATGAGAAGTATTGGAGATTTGCTCATGAAACTGCCGATGCGACAATTGATAAAATCTCGGAAGCAAGGCGATCAGTTGTTGAAATATTAGCAGATTTTGAGCGTAAGCTTAAAGATTCCACCACTGTTACAGAAATGTGCGAGGCTGTTTATTTGCTGCTGGAGAGCGCATCAGTAGCGCAGCGGCTGGAGCAGTGGAGCAGCAAGCAAATGGAGCAGGGCAAAGTCAGAATGGCTCGTAGCCATCGTCAGTTATGGAATAGTGTGATGAATTTACTTGATCAGCTTGTTGCGATTTGCGGGGAAGAAGAAATTGGATTAGAGTTGTTTGGCGGAATGGTAGAAGCGGGTCTGGATAGTCTGCAGCTTGCATCTGTGCCCCCGGCGATCGATCAGGTGTTGATTGGTCATATGGACAGGACACGAACAAGCAATATTGAATACTGCTATATTGCTGGCGCCAATGATGGCGTTATGCCGATGCGCATGCAGGAGGATGGACTCATTTCGGAGCCTGAGCGCGAGCAGCTTGCTGCTAATGGACTGCAGCTTGCACCAAGCATCAAACGCCGACTGCTTGATGAACGCTTTGTACTCTATAATGCGCTAACTAATGCACGCAAACATTTGATGCTCAGTTATGCGCAAGCGGATGCAGAAGGAAAAACATTACTTTCTTCTGAAATCATACGACAAGTAAAAGCTATATTTCCGCGCATGCAATTGCAGACGGCGGCAGCTATGCCTTTAATCGAATTAAGCGAGGCGGAGCAATTGGCGCAAGTTATACATCCCAATCGCACAATGACATATTTTATTACAATGCTGCAACAGTGGAACGAGGGGAAAGCAATTGCAGATTTCTGGTGGGAAGTTTATAACTGGTATGCGGTACGTCCTCATTGGCGCGATCGCTTGCAATTATTAATACAATCTCTTTCTTTTAGCCAGACTGAATTGTTAATTACGAGAGAAACAGCGAATGAATTGTACGGTTCCAGCTTCAAAGCGAGTGTATCCCGAATGGAACGCTTTGTGTCTTGTCCTTTTCAGCATTTTTTAATTCATGGCTTGAAATTAAAGGAACGCAAGCAGTTTCGTTTGGAAGCTCCTGATGTTGGACAGCTGTTCCATGATGCTTTAAGCAGTATAGCGGAGCGTGCAGGAGCAAGCTGGGGCAATCTCTCCCGCAGTGAGCTGGAAAAGCTGACAGAAGAAATTATTGATCACTTGGCTCAAAATTTACAATCGCAAATCTTGCTCAGCAGCGGAAGATTCCAATATGTTACAGCCAAATTAAAGGCTGTCGTAACGCAAACAGCTACTGTGCTTGGCGAATATGCCAGACGATCCCGCTTCAAGCCGTTAGCAGCAGAACTTGATTTTGGACCGAATGCTGAGCTGCCTGCACTGCATGTTGAACTGCCAGCAGGCGAAAAATTGGAGATTATCGGTCGGATCGACCGTGTTGATGCTATGGAGACAACGGAAGGCATGCTACTACTGGTGCTGGATTACAAGTCCAGCTCAACATCACTTGTACTGCAAAGGGTTGCCTATGGACATTCCCTGCAAATGCTCACCTACATGAATGTGCTGTTAACGCATGGAGAAAAATGGCTTGGCAAACCGGTTCGTCCTGCCGGTGTCTTGTATTTCCATGTGCATAATCCGATTATTCGCTCCAACGGGCGTTTGACAGAGGAAGAGGCGGAGACGCAAATTCTGAAAAGATTTAAATCTAAAGGGTTAATTACAGCTGATGCTCAAATTATTAGAGCTATGGACAATAAGCTGGAGAGCGGTTATTCGCAAATATTGCCGGTTGCCGTGAAAAAGGATGATACGCTATACAGTAATTCTTCAGCGGCAGATGACGAGCAGTGGCAGCTTCTGTGCCGGGCGGTTGAAGGTCATATAGCCCAAATAGGTACAGCCATAAAAGAAGGGGAGATTGCAGTATCTCCGTATATTAGCGGAACCAATACCCCATGTCAGTATTGCAGCTATAAGTCAGTCTGCCAATTTGATCCATTAATAGCGGGTTATGAGTATCGGAAGTTGCCTAAACAATCTAAGGATGAGATTTGGGAGCAATGGCGAAAGGAGGCTGCAAAATGATCTTGCCTCAATTAAACAATAAGCCGACCGACAGCAGATGGACGGATGACCAGTGGACAGCCATTCAGGCGGATGGCGCCAATATATTGGTCGCTGCAGCGGCCGGCTCTGGAAAGACGGCTGTATTGGTAGAAAGAATTATTAGAAAGATAGCATCGGAAATTGATGTGGATCGTTTGCTGGTTGCAACCTTTACTAAGGCGGCGGCTGCCGAAATGAAAGAACGGATCAGCAAGGCGCTGGAGCTTAGGCTGGCACAAAATCCATCTTCTGCTCATTTGAGAAAACAGCTTGCTTTAATGAACCGAGCGTCAATTACAACCTTGCATTCCTTTTGTCTTGAAGTAATTCGCAGATATTACCCGCTTATCCAGCTTGATCCTGGTTTTCGGGTAGCGAATGAAACTGAAAGCGAGTTGTTGCGGCTAGAGGTACTCGATGATTTGTTTGAGGAGAAGTACCAGGCTGCCGAATCGGAAGGGTTATTTCTTCAACTGGTCGATTATTTTGGCGGAGAAGATGGCGACGAGGAGCTTTACAAACTTGTCCAGCAAATTTTTCAGTTTTCACAAAGCCATCCCTGGCCGGACTACTGGCTGATGGAAACGGCATCCTCCTTTGTTATTGCTAATGCAGAGATGCTTGAGCAGAGTGATTGGCTGCTGCAGTTAAAGGCTGCAGTGCAGCTTGCCATAGAAGGGGCAAGTGCATTATTGGCGCAAGCTTTGGCCGTAGCCTCTGAGAACGGCGGACCAGAAGAGTATGCACAGATGCTATTAGTCGAATATAATGCTGTACAGGAGCTTGCTCACACCTGTATGGATTGGAGCTGGGACGAGCTTTCAGCAGCTGTTTTTCGTATTCAATTCGGCAGACTAAAGCCGGTAAAAGGCGAGCATGTTGATGCTGAATTGAAAGAACAATGCAAACAATTAAGAGACGCTGCCAAGGATCAAATCAGCAAAATCAAATCTGAATGGTTTGGCAGGAGCTTGGCAGATTATGCTGCTGAGCTAAATGAACTTTCGCCCTATATGAGAGGTTTGTCACTGCTTGTAACTGAGTTCGGCAGCAAATATGAACTCGCAAAAAGAAAAAAGGGCTTGTTGGATTACGGCGATCTTGAGCATTACTGCTTGCGCATTCTGCGGGCGCCTGGCTCTACACCTGAACATACAGAGCCTTCTGCAGCAGCTTCAGAATATCGTCAGCAATTTGAAGAAATACTGCTGGATGAATATCAGGATACCAATATGGTTCAAGAGGCGATTGTTGAACTTATCTCACGTCCTGGTTCAGGCAACCGATTTATGGTTGGTGATGTCAAGCAAAGTATTTATCGGTTTCGATTGGCGGAGCCAAAATTATTTTTGCATAAATATAAGTCCTATCAGACCTATAGGCAGGAAGAAAATTTAGTTGCTGCTGGCACAAAAATTGATCTGGCACGGAATTTCCGAAGCAGGCGAGAAGTGATTGAGGGAGCCAACTTTATTTTTCGATCAATCATGCGAGAAAATGTTGCAGAAATGAATTATGACAAACAAGCAGAACTTGTATGCGGTGCCGCATTTAATGAATCTGTCAGACAAAATTATGCAATTGAAAGCATTATTATTGAAAAACAGGCAAAAGAGCAGGAAGCCGGCAATGATCGGTTATTCGGAGCGGAGGAGTCGGACGAAGATACAGGCATTACTCAGGCGGAGCGAGAGAGTGCTGAAGAACTGCATACCGCTCAGTTAGAAGCAAGGGCTGTTGCGGCGAAGCTGACGGAACTAACACAAAGCGGGTTTTCGGTTCAAAGCTCTGAGGGAAAGCAAAAGCCGTTCCAGTGGCGGGATTGTGTAATATTATTGCGTTCTGCCTCTTTATGGGCGCCGGTATTTATTGATGAGCTGCGAGCCCAGGGTATTCCTGCATATGCTGAATTGAGCAGCGGTTATTTTGATGCGGTTGAAGTGGAGACGATGCTGTCCTTGCTCGCTGTAATAGATAATCCCTATCAGGATATTCCTTTGGCAGCTGTTTTGAAATCGCCGATTTTTGGGCTGACTGCGGAGCAACTTGCCCAAATTAGAATTGTGAATAAAAACGGGGCTTATTACGACGCTGTTCTGGAAATGGCTGGTATGCTCGGCAAGACAGATCAGCTCGGATTAAAGCTTGCGCTTTTTCTGGACAGGCTGGATAGATGGCGAGAGGAAGCGAGACAAGGAGCCTTAGCGGATTTGATTTGGCTTATTTACCGAGAAACAGGATATTTTGATTTTGTAAGCGGTTTGCCTGGCGGCGTTCAGCGTCAAGCGAATTTGCGTGCACTGCATGATCGGGCCAGACAGTATGAGGCGACATCTTTACGCGGATTATTTCGCTTTCTTCGCTTCATACAGCGGATGAGAGAAAGCGGCGGGGATTTGGGAACTGCTTCTGCACTTGGAGAAGGTGAGAATGTTGTACGCATCATGACGATCCATAAAAGTAAAGGGCTGGAGTTTCCAATTGTATTTGTTTGTGGTACTGGCAAGCAATTTAATCAGCAGGATTTGCGAGGCTCTTTCTTTCTGCATAAAACACTTGGTTTTGGACCGCGAGTTGTTGATCAACAACTGCGTATCAGCTACCCGTCGCTGCCCTCTATCGCTATTAAAGCTGCGCAACAAATGGAGCTTCTGGCAGAAGAAATGCGTGTGCTGTATGTTGCACTTACACGTCCAAAGGAAAAGCTGTATTTAATGGGTACGGTCAACAATGGCGAAAAAAAATTACTTGAGTGGCAGCGTGGAATGCTGACTGATTACAGAATCGCTTCTGCAAGAAGCTTTTTGGATTGGCTTGGTCCGCTTATTGCAAACAGTTTGTCTGACCAGGTGCATGCTGGTCTGCAATGGACGGGGAGTATCGTCCACAGCTCTTTATTTGTTCAGGAGGCTGCAACTGCTCAAGAACCGGAGCAGGAATCAGGGGAACGTGAAGATAGGCTGCTTGCGGTGCAAAATTTGGCGTTGCTTGATATTGCAAATAATTCAGAGCTGGAGACGGAATTAAACTGGCAATACCGCTATGAAGCAGCTTCGCGAATTGCTGCGAAAACATCAGTATCCGAAATGAAACGCCAATATGAAGAGGAGGAGGAGGCAGCCTCATTCGATTCCTTCTCAGAAGTAGTATATTCGAAGAACAAAGCAATCAATACGGAGGATTACAATCAGCCAGAAGATGGACCGGCATATACACTGCATTTGACAAGACCGCTGTTTATGGAGGAAAAAAAATTGACGCCGGCCGAACGGGGATCAGCTTATCATGCTTTTATGCAACATTTGACCTTTCATAATGGGCTCTCTCCCGATCCTCAGTTGGTATTGAACGATATGCTGGATAAACGGCTGCTAACCCCAGCACAAGCAGAGGCTATACAGCTTGCCAGCATTCAACAATTTCTGAATAGTGAATTGGCTATACGAATGGCTGCTGCCAATTGGCTGTACAAGGAAGTACCTTTTAGTTGTATGCTGCCCGTTGCCAGAGTTTATCCGGCTCAGGAGTTTGCCAATCTCAATGAGCAGATTATGATTCAAGGGATTATAGATTGCCTGTTTGAGGATGGGCAAGGCATTGTGCTTGTTGATTATAAAACAGATCGCATATGGAACAGGCAATGGCAGCAAGCTGCCGAGCGTCACCGTTTTCAAATCGAATTGTATGCAGAAGCAATAGAAAAAGTGTTGAAAAAGCCGATATTGCAGCGTTTTGTTTTCTTTTTCGATGGAGCTAAAGCTATTCTGCTTGATTAAAAGTAGTATAATACAAGAGACAAATGCACGTTGGAGGGAATAGAATGAGCAGGGAGAATAAGGGCAAGCGGCCAATAGCATTGCCAGTGGTATTGTTGTTGCTTGTGTTTAGTGTGACGGGAAACGTATTGTTCTCGACCAAAAATATTCAGCACGGACAGGACAAGCTGGAAATAAAAGGACGAATTATTTTTCAGGCAGTTGAGAATAGCTTCAATCATGCAAAGTATATGGCTGAGTGGACTGCATCTTTGCAAGGAGAAACGGCGAATTCGCCGGATCAAGCAAGAATCAAGGCTTCTACTGCAGCGGGATTTTTACCAGACGCTGATGCTTTTCAGGAACTGTTAAGCTTGGCAGAAGAAAAAAATGCAGCGGATAATCAATTGACAGGCAGCAAGGAAAGTGCCGCAGTCTATTTGTCAAAAGCGGTAGACGGATTGCAGCAAATCGGCAAGGGCAGCGGACAACTGACTGAGGAAGAAGTGCAATTTATCGCTTCACTGCATAAGCTTTATCAAGCTGTTTATGAAAAATATGATAAGTTTCCGTTTGCAGCCGGCGCATATAGCAGCTCCCTGATTCGATTCGCTAATGGGATGGAGTGGATTGAAGTAACAGCGGAAGTACAGAAGCAGCTCGATTCGTTTATGCCACAGCAATAACTGAATACAGTAATATCAAAAGTAAAGGGGAGCATTAAAATGGATTGTATTTTTTGTAAAATTGCAGAGGGCAGCGTGCCTTCCAAAAAGATTTTTGAATCGGATACGGTAGTTGCCTTTCATGATATCCAACCGGCAGCTCCGGTGCATGCTTTAATCATTCCTAAAAAACATATTGCAACCATGAATGATATTGAAGAAAGCGACGGGGCAATTTTGGCTGATATATTTGCATGTGCAAAGCAGATTGCCAAAGAACTTGGCGTGGATGAGTCGGGCTATCGCCTTATTAATAATGTCAATAAACACGGCGGTCAAGTTGTATATCATTTACATATTCACCTGCTTGGAGGCAAGATGCTGGGAGGATTGGTTGGAGAATAATAGCCTGATCTAACCATATAAAAAGGTGCTGCTGAGCAATAATCCTCTTTGTCCCTTGAAAAGCTTGAAAATATGTGTGGATGATAAGTTGACACTGGGATTTAATATATCTTATAATGTAATTTGATAAACCGTGTTAAAGCTCTGGACGGTCTGTTTCGGAGGGAGGGAAAACTGGTGTCTGAAACTAAAGTTCGCAAAAACGAAACTATTGATGCTGCGCTCCGCCGCTTTAAACGTTCCATCGCTAAAGACGGTGTCCTTGCAGAGGTTAAAAAGCGCAAGCATTATGAAAAGCCAAGTGTAAAGCGCAAGAAAAAGTCCGAGGCTGCGCGTAAAAGAAAGTTTTAGGAGGATCCTTCCATAATGAACCTGAGCGAACGATTGAACGACGATATGAAGAACGCAATGAAGAATAAGGACAAGTTTAAGTTAACAGTTATTCGGATGATTCGATCCTCTGTTAAGAACAGAGAAATAGAACTTAGACGAGATCTAGAAGATTCTGAGGTTCTGGAAATAGTGAGTCGGGAGATCAAACAACGTAAAGATTCCCTCCAAGAATTTGAGAAAGCTGGCCGAGATGATCTAGTTACGGATCTTGCAACAGAAATTGAAATTATTAGTGGGTACCTTCCCGAACAGCTGACCGAAGAAGAGATTCAAGAGATAGTAAGGCAGACCATCCACGAACTCGGTGCTTCTTCCAAAGCCGATATGGGGAAAGTGATGGGCGCGTTAATGCCAAAAACAAAGGGGCGCGCTGACAATAAGCTAGTAAATCAGTTTGTACAGCAATTTCTGCAATAACTATACGTACGGACTTGCAAAGCACTCCTTTTATAGGGGTGCTTTTTACTTTATTTCTTACATATGAATTAAATCAAGAATCTAGCTGGGCAACGCATCACAACAGGCTAAGCTGGTTGTAGCAAAACTTTTATAAATGTAAGAGAAATAGTTGGAAAATCTGTTATAATGACAAGTGAAAGAGAAGAAATCTTGTTTTTTGAAACGCAAGCAAGCATTCTCTCGTATTATTTTGTATAAAAAAGAAAAGGAGGACCATGCTTGATGCGGCTATTGCTAAACAAACGGCGAGCTAGTGGAATGTTTGTTTTATTTTTTACGATAATGGTGTTGCTAACAGCTGTTATGCCGGGTTGGACGGATGGAGCTAAAGCTGACACAGCAGTTGCGAAGAACGGACCGGCAGTCGCGGTTATTCCGGTGAAAGAGGATGTAGAATCAGTGCTTTACTCCTTTTTGGAAAGAGCATATAAAGAAGCGGGAGACGCCGGAGTTGAGCATATTGTTCTGATCGTGAATACACTTGGCGGCGAAGTGAAATATGCGGATAAAATGGGTGAATTAATCCGTAATCACAAGACTAAAACAACCGCCTTTATTGAAGGAAGAGCGATGTCTGCTGGGACATATATTGCTCTGAATGCCAATCAGATTGTTATGCAGAATGCAAGTATTATGGGTGCGGCAGCGGTGGTAGACGGAAGCGGACAGCTCTCAAGCGACCCAAAGGTGAACTCCTTCTGGATCAGCAGTATGGACACAGCTGCCAAACTAAACGGCAGAGATGGTCAAATCGCAATTGCAATGGTTGATCCCAACTCGGATTTGGATCTGACAGAGCAAATTGGCAGACACAAAAAGCCTGGCGAAGTGCTGTCTATATCGGCGGAGGAAGCATTGAAGCTTGGTTATGCTGAGCATATTGCACCGGATGTAGCATCGGTCATTAAGTGGCTCGGTCTGGAGCATAGGGAAGTGATTGAAATCAATCCTACCTTCTCGGAGAATGCCGCCCGCTGGATAATTGACCCGTATATCAAAACAATTTTGCTCATAATTGGTATTGCTGGTATTTTGATTGAATTGATTGTACCTGGCTTTGGTGCCCCCGGCATTATTGGAGGGCTTGCCTTCGCGCTTTATTTCTTTGGGCATTATATAGCGGGAGTTGCCGGAGTGGAATCTGTTGTCCTGTTTGTTATAGGCTTGGCGCTTATTATAATTGAGCTGTTCGTTCCAAGTTTCGGAGTATTGGGCATAATAGGAGGTGTATCACTTATTGCGGGTGTTGTATTTGCCTCAGATAATCCGACAGGAGCGTTTATCTCACTGTTGATTGCGCTTGTGATTGCTGTAATTATTACAGTACTTGTAGCCAGAACGAATAAAGGGCGTGCTGTTTGGAATAAATTTATATTGAAAGAGAAGCTTTCGGCAGAAGAGGGCTACTTGCCTGCAGAAGAGAAGAATTTTATGATTGGCATGGAGGGGATAGCCCTCACTACGCTTCGTCCGGCAGGAACAGCACTTTTCGGAGATGATCGAGTGGATGTTGTCACATCAGGAGAGTTTATCGAAAATGGCGCTAAGCTGATTATTACAAAAGCCGAAGGAACATGGATTTTTGTAAAAGAGATAAAGTCTGACCATAAATAATTATTGGAGGAATGATTGATGCTAGGTTTAGATCCAACAGTTGTTGTCTTAATTATTGCCGTATTGGCGATTATCGTTATTTCAGTCTTTCTAAGTTTTTTCCCGATTATGCTATGGATTTCCGCATTAGCTTCCGGGGTGCGTATCGGAATTATTACACTAGTTGCTATGCGTTTGCGCCGGGTTGTACCGAGCCGTATCGTTAATCCGATGATTAAAGCGACTAAAGCAGGGCTTGGACTGAATATTAACCAGTTGGAAAGTCACTTTCTAGCCGGCGGTAATGTTGACAGAGTCGTTAATGCCTTGATTGCGGCGCAGCGCGCCAATATCCCGCTTATTTTTGAACGCGCAGCTGCAATTGACCTTGCAGGGCGTGATGTATTGCAGGCTGTTCAGATGAGTGTTAATCCGCGTGTTATTGAAACACCTACCGTTGCAGCAGTAGCCAAGGATGGTATTGAAGTAAAAGTTAAAGCGCGAGTAACTGTACGTGCCAATATCGATCGTTTGGTCGGTGGTGCCGGAGAGGAAACAATTATTGCTCGTGTTGGTGAAGGTATCGTAACGACAGTAGGTTCTTCAAACTCTCATAAAGACGTTTTGGAAAATCCGGATATGATTTCTCGCACTGTGCTTGGCAAGGGTCTTGATGCAGGTACTGCATTTGAGATTTTGTCCATTGATATTGCGGATGTCGACGTAGGTAAAAATATTGGTGCACATTTGCAAACAGAGCAAGCTGAGGCAGATAAGAAAATTGCACAGGCAAAAGCCGAGGAACGCCGTGCTATGGCGGTTGCTCAAGAACAGGAAAACAAAGCGAAGGTTGTTGAAATGGAAGCTCGCGTTGTGGAGTCCGAGTCTCAAGTGCCGCTTGCAATGGCTGAAGCTTTGCGCAGTGGAAAAATGGGCGTGATGGATTACATGAATCTGAAAAATATTGAAGCAGATACAAAAATGAGAACCTCCCTTGGCGATACGGATGCTCTAACTGATGATAAAGGTCATCATAAAGGTTAATGTATGATTAGCCAAGTACAGCTAAAGCAACGGATGTTGCTGGCAGCGGAGGTGAAGTATAGTGGATGATCTGATCAAAGATATATTTGGATTCTTTTCGAGAAACTTTTATTGGCTGTTGCCTATCTTGTTTATTCTTTTCTCTGGAAAGCTGGGAGAGAACAAGCAGAAAAAGACTGAAAATAAAATGCCGGATTTTGGCGGCGGGAGTGGCAGTGGCAGGAACACTGCGCCATCTGCTGGACCTGGGCAACGTTCAGGGACACCGCCATCAAATCATCCAAGACCATACCCAACCGCAGAGCCGCAACGATCAGCAGGCCAGCAAGAGGGTGGTAGAAGCCAGCAGCAGGTTTATCGATCTCAGGCTTCTCTGGATAAGCAGCGGCAAGAGGAGCAGGAAAGACGCGAGCAAGAGCGTCGGCGTATTTTGGAAGAGAAGCTGCGTCAGGAAGAAGAACGAAGACAGCGTGAGCTTGCTATGCAAAATATGAAAACAACTGCTCACAATCAAGGTGCATCGCCTAGCGAGGGTATTACTGGCAATAAAGCTTTAAGCCGTCGTGAATTGCGCCGGGCAATTATATGGTCAGAAATTTTGAACAGACCACGATCCTCTTCTGGGTATAGAAGAAGATCATAACTACAGCAATAAATTTCAAAAAAGTGTTGTTTATGAACCTAATCAGGTTGATAAACAACACTTTTTTTGTTTTTGTCAGCAAAGTAACTGAGCATTAGCCGTTTCCATTCATTTAACAGAAAGATTCGCATAAAAGATAAGAAATTCAGCTCATTCTCATAAATCTCCACCTGCGCGCATATTTTGGTATATAAGAGTAAAGCCGCTTGAAGGAGGCAGTTCGATTGGCGATAAGACACTGGAAAAAGAGATTACATAAAACGGCAGCAGGATTATTGGATATGCCGCAGGATGTTGTGTTTGATTTGCCGAGAGTAACGGCTATTGGCGATCGGCAGTTATATATAGAAAATCATCGTGGTGTTCTTCATTTTTCAGATCATCAGCTTAAAATAGCCTTGACAAAGGGTGAACTTGAAATTAGCGGGAAAGAACTTGTCATACGCACAATTTGGACGGATGAAATTTTTGTTGAGGGAATGATTACAGGGATTCAATTTATCCCCTGACAGCAGCTTTTTTTAGAGGGTTGAAAAAATAAAGATCAGGAGGGAATGGGATGGGGAAAAGTCATACAAGCTGGTTAAAAGGTACAGTGACCATCGAAGTAAGGGGGGGAAGCCCCGAAGCATTTATTAATGAAGCGATGGCAGGAGGAGTAAAGCTTGAACGGTTAAGAAGACCAAGCCTAGAGCTGCTTCAGGCTGATATTAGTGTAACAGATTTTTTTCGAATTAAGCCATTTTTAAAACGGACAGGCTGCAAAATCAAAGTTGTCAACAGAAGCGGTATGCCCTTTTTTCTTGCTCGTGCTGAAAAAAGAATATGGTTTACGGCAGGACTGGGGCTTTTTTTTGTAATGCTATTTTTGCTTGCCTCATTGGTTTGGAAGGTGGAGGTTACAGGTAATGTCAGGTTGACGGAAGAGGAAATTTTAACGGCAGCCCGAAAAGAAGGTATTTATTTTTGGCAGATATCGTACAAGCTTGATGATATGAATCAGATTTCCAAGCGATTGGCTGCAGCCTTGCCAGGTACAAACTGGGTAGGAGTAGAGAAAAAAGGGACTAAAATTAATATACAAGTAGTGGAACAGACTATTCCTAAACCGCTGCCGCTAAATTCTCCCCGTCATTTGATAGCTTCTGCCGATGCCGTTGTAACCCAGATTGTAGCTGATGCAGGAAAACCGATGGCAGCTAAAAATAAAAAAGTGAAAAAAGGCGATGTGCTTATTTCCGGCATTATCGGATCAGAGGGGAATACGAGAGCTATTCCGGCGAAAGGAATTGTGAGGGGAGCGGTATGGTATGAATATTTATTGGAAGCCCCGCTAACGCATAAAATGAAAGTATACACAGGAAACAAAAAGGTAAGCTGGCATCTTGTACTCGGCTCCAGAGCGCTGAAATTAAGCGGATTTGGACAGGAGCCTTATTCAAGCTCTGAATCATTGGTAGATGAGGAACGCGTAGGTTGGCGCAACTGGACGCTTCCTATTGGCCGTTTGAAGCATACAGAGATGGAAACAATGGAATTGGAGCGGATTTTGACTATAGAAGAAGCAAAAAATGCAGCAATTTTGCAAGCGAAGGCAGATGTTTTGGAAAAGGCGGGATTAGATGCTATTATAGAAGATGAAATTGTTTTGCATGAAAAGACAGACAATGGTAAAGTTTATATGAAAGTTTTATTTGAAGTGGATCAATCGATTGTGAAAGAAATGCCTTTAGTTCATATGCAGGGAGATTGAGAATTGTTGCAAATTGACACGACTACTGTAAAAATTGCGCTAGAAAACGCAACAGAGGGATTGGCTATATTCGGTCCGCAGGATAAGTTTTTGAGAATGGTGCAGGAACAGGTTAAATCTACAATCGCATCACGCGAGGCGGAAATTATTATTACAGGAGACGTTGCAGAAACCGAGCAGCTTGAACAGCTGTATACAGTTTTGCTTCAACTTGTAAGAGGAGGCTATACGCCGTCGGAGCGTGATGTGCTATATGCTCTTGATCTTGCTCGGACGCTCCAGGCTGATGAATTGCTTGACTTATTCAGCAAAACCATTACAACGACTTACCGAGGCAAGCCGATCCGCGTGCGGACCATTGGTCAGCGCCATTATTTGAAAACAATACGCAAATGCGATATTGTTTTTGGAATTGGTCCGGCAGGTACAGGAAAGACGTATTTGGCTGTTGTACAAGCTGTTGCGGCATTAAAGCAAAGTTTGGTGAAGAAAATTATTTTGACTCGTCCTGCTGTTGAGGCTGGTGAGAATCTTGGCTTTTTGCCTGGTGATTTGCAAGAGAAAGTAGATCCGTATTTGCGTCCTTTGTATGATGCACTTCATGATGTGTTGGGTACGGAGCAGACAGCCAAGGCAATGGAGCGAGGCTTGATCGAAATTGCGCCGCTTGCTTATATGCGGGGGCGGACATTGGATGATTCCTTTATTATTTTGGATGAAGCGCAGAATACGACGCCGGAGCAGATGAAAATGTTTTTAACACGTCTTGGCTTTGGTTCAAAAATGGTGATTACAGGCGATGTAACACAAATTGACTTGCCGCGCGGGAAAAGTTCCGGATTGAAGGAAGCAAAACGGATTTTAAAAGATATTGATGAGATAGGAATGGTTATTTTTACAGAACAGGATGTTGTCAGACATTCACTTGTACAGAAAATTATAGTTGCATACAATTGGGATGCTGAAAACAAAACCTAGAAAGGAATTGTTGCTGCATGAGCCAAGAATCTAAGCCGGGTTCACCAAGCGGACCACGATATCGCTATGCCGGGTGGCGTCAAAGCCCGGCTGTTCGTTGGTTGCTGATGTTGCTGTTTGTATTGCTTTTTTATATTTCTTTGGCGCCGCATATATTGCCGGAAACCTATGATATTACACAAGGAACCAAAAGCGAGAAGGATATTAGAGCGCCTTTTGACATCCGTGATGATAAAGCAACAAGACAAGCGGAGGAAGAGGCAGCTAACCGCATTGAAAATCAATATGCTATTGTTGCCTTGAGAAGTGATAACCTGGTAGAGCAAATTTTATATCGTATAGAATCATTGAATTTGGATGACCAGGTTACGACACAAGAGAAGGTAGAGGTTTATCGCTTTGAAATTCCTGGAAAATATGCGCAGCATATCAATGCTTTTGTTACAAACAACAAAGGAAAAGGCACCTATAACAATGCCTTGCTTGAAGAGATGTCTGTGTGGGCGAAAGAACAGGAATATTCGATTTCTGAAGAAACTTTCTACAAAATGCCGAAGATGTCGAGCGAACAATTGTCCGAAATGCGAATTGTTGCGAGGGATATTGTGCGCAAGCTGACAATTGAGCCGCTTAGAGATGCTGAGATTGCACGTACCCAAGTGGCGGAGATGGTTAATGCCAGTTCGCTTACAAGCCGGGCGGCACGGGAGATTGTGCAAGAGCTTGCTCGGTTCGCTATTATGCCAAACAAGTTTTTGGATACCGAAGCTACAGAAGAAGCGAAAGAGCTTGCAAAACAAAATACTCCGCCAGTTGTTATAAAAGAAGGCGACTTTATTGTAAAGCGCGGCGATCAAATTACGCCGGAGCTGTACCAGTTGCTGTCCGATTCAAATTTATTGCAGGATAAGAAGCATTACTGGCCGCAGATTGGTCTTTTGGTGCTTTCGCTTATGATGGGCACGCTATTGTTTGTTTATTTGATCCAGTCAGGCAGCATCGGTGGTATGAAGCCGAAGTATAGCAATGCGCAATTGCTTATGCTATGGCTTATTTATGTCATTCTAACCGTTTTAATGCAGGTTGTAGCGCTTATTCAAACCGAAACGATGCATTATGTCGGCTATCTGGTGCCTGCTGCATTAGGTGCAATGCTTATTACACTGTTAATGGATATGATGCTGGCAGTCATTAGTACATTTGCGTTTACTGTGCTGGGAAGCATTATATTGAATACGAGCAGCAAGTTTATATTTGATTTCAGAATCGGCTTTTTTATTGTCGTTATTTCATTGGCAGCTATTTTTTCTATTCACCGTGCCAGCCAAAGATCGGCTATTTTGAAAGCTGGAATTATGGTCAGCATATTCGGGTCACTCGCCGTGATGACCATGCTGCTTGTCTCTGAGCAATTGGAGCGGGCACAGTTTATTTATTCTATATCCTATGCATTTGCCAGCGGTCTTATAACGGCTGTGTTAGTTATAGGGCTGATGCCGTTTTTCGAGATTACTTTCGGAATATTGTCAGCCTTGAAATTAGTAGAGCTGTCCAGCCCGAATCATCCGTTGTTGCGTAAACTGTTAACTGAGACACCTGGAACCTATCATCATAGTGTGATGGTCGGCAACTTGTCAGAGGCTGCAGCAGAGTCGATTGGAGCGGATGGGCTGCTTTGCCGGGTGGGCTCCTTCTATCATGATATTGGTAAAACAAAGCGCCCAAATTATTTTATCGAGAATCAGACCAATATTGAAAATCCGCATGATACGATTGATCCGAAATTAAGCAAATCCATTATTACTGCGCATGCCAGAGATGGTGTAGAGATGCTGAAGGCGCACAAT
This sequence comes from Paenibacillus nanensis, assembly GCA_040396195.1. Lineage (GTDB taxonomy): Bacteria > Bacillota > Bacilli > Paenibacillales > Paenibacillaceae > Pristimantibacillus > Pristimantibacillus nanensis_A. The sequence goes on along the minus strand of JBEBPB010000002.1, from coordinate 79,068 downwards.
ATCCCTAAGCCAATACGTGATATTGCTGAGCAACATCATGGAACAACCTCACTTAAATTTTTTTATTTTAAAGCTAAAAAGCAGGCGGAGGAGCAAGGCTTGGAAATTGACTTTACGGAAGAAGATTATCGTTATCCAGGGCCAAAAGCGCAGTCTAAGGAAGCGGCTGTGGTTGGTATCTCTGATTGCGTGGAGGCGGCCGTTCGCAGTCTTCATAATCCGACGGTTGAGCAAGTAGAAGCAATGATCAACAAAATTATTAAAAGCAGGCTGGATGATAATCAATTCAATGAATGTGACCTTACTTTAAAGGAATTAGATCGGATCGCCCAGTCGCTTAAGGAAAGTGTTATCGGGATTTTCCACTCCAGAATCGAATATCCGGATGACCCGAAACCTGTTAAGGAGAATGAATAGTTTATGGGACTGCTGTTGGATTGGAGCAATGAACAAAACAAGATTGCTATAGATGAACAATGGATTTCGCGGCTGGAGCAATTGCTCCAGCTTGCCGGGGAAGCAGAGGGTCTGCATGAGGGCGAAGTGACGTTGACTTTTGTGGATAATAACGAAATTCGTCAATTGAATCGGGATTATCGGGATAAGGATGCGGCTACAGATGTACTATCCTTTGCGATGCAAGATGCGGGAACAGGAGAGCTGGACATTATTTTTGAAGTAGAAGACGAATCAGATCCAACACCGATTGAAGGAATGCTTGGTGATATTATTATTTCTGTTGAACGTGCGCAAGAGCAAAGTATCGAGTATGGTCATTCTTTGGAAAGAGAGCTGGGCTTCTTGTTTGTTCACGGATTTTTACATTTGCTTGGTTATGATCATGAAAATGATACAGGTGAAAAAGAAATGATTGCCAAGCAAGAAGCTGTTTTGCAACGTGCAGGCTTGCATAGGTAACAGGGCGATGAAGAGATTTTTTAGAAGTGCAGCCCTGGCGTGGACAGGGATTGTAACTGCCGTTAAATCGGAGCGGCATATGAAAATTCATCTTGCAGCAGCAGCAATTGTTATTGTATTGGCGGTGTTGTTCCGTTTTGAGGCAATAGAATGGCTGTTGCTTATTATTCTTATAGCGCTTGTAATCGGCTCCGAATTAATAAATACGGCAATCGAAAATGCGGTTGATCTTGCAAGCTCTGAGCAACATCCGCTTGCAAAAAATGCAAAGGATATCGCTGCTGGTGCAGTGCTGTTCTTTGCATTTACAGCTGTTATTGGCGGATGTATCCTATTCATTCCTCATATTTTATACTTGTTGTAATAATAAATTATACTAATACTCTATAGATGATCATGCAGTTAGGGAGGCGATTGGCTATGTTGCAAGATGGAAATGGATTATCGAAACAAGTGGATGCAAACAATAGTATGTGTGCAGAAGGGCAAGTGAGTTCATCGGCTATTAAGGAACAACTGCTTATGGAGCAAGCAAAAAAAGCGATGCAAGCGGCATATGCTCCGTATTCCAACTTTCATGTAGGCGCGGCTTTGCTTGATATCCATGGAGATATCCATCTGGGTTGCAATGTAGAGAATGCTGCTTACGGTCCAACCAATTGCGCAGAACGAACAGCCCTTTTTCGTGCTATAGCAGATGGGCTGAAAGCAGGCGAGTTTCAAGCAATAGCTGTAATCGGCGATACACTTAAGCCCATCACGCCTTGCGGAGTATGCAGGCAAGTGATTGCCGAGCTTTGTCCACCGGATATGCCTGTTATAATGGGAAACCTGAAAGGCGATATGGAAATTATGCCAGTTTCAGCGCTATTGCCAGGAGCCTTCACCAACGCAGATTTCAAATAGCTTAGGAAGGAAGTTTTTTAAACAATGAAGCAAGAGACAAACAAAACATTTCGATCAGGTTTTGCGGCAATTATAGGTCGGCCGAATGTCGGAAAGTCCACCCTGATGAACCATTTGATCGGACAAAAGATCGCTATTATGTCTGATAAGCCGCAAACGACTCGAAATAAGATTCACGGTGTATACACTACTGAGAATGTACAGATCGTTTTTTTGGATACACCAGGTATTCATAAGCCACAGTCCAAATTGGGAAATTATATGATGAAATCGGCTGAAAGCGCCTTGAAGGAAGTAGAGGTTGCTTTATTTTTAATCGATGTCTCAGAAGGAATTGGCGGGGGCGACCGGTTTATTATTGAGCAGTTAAAGAAAACGAATACGCCTGTTTTTCTAGTTATGAATAAAATTGATAAGGTGGAGCCTGAGGCATTGCTGCCGATTATTACACAATATGCTGAATTGTATCCATTTGCAGAGGTTGTGCCAGTATCTGCTCTTAATGGCAACAATGTCAGTACTCTTGTAGAGCAATTGGTCAAATATATGCCGCCCGGACCGCAGTATTATCCTGCAGACCAAGTGACGGATCATCCGGAGCAATTTGTTTGCGCCGAGTTGATTCGCGAGAAAATACTGCACAAAACAAGAGAAGAAATTCCTCACTCGATAGCAGTAACAATAGAAGATATGCGCGTTCAAGAAAACGGAGTCGTCTATATTGGAGCAGTTATTTTTGTAGAAAGAGATTCCCAAAAGGGAATAATCATCGGAAAAAAAGGCGAGCTGCTTAAAGAAGTAGGCAAAGAAGCGCGCCATGATATTGAGGCATTGCTAGGCTCGAAAACTTTCCTTGAGCTTTGGGTAAAAGTGAAAAAGGATTGGCGCAATCATGAGCGAGTGTTAAAGGATCTCGGATTTAAGCATGAATAAGCATCCCTATGTTACACAAATGCAAATATCCAACAATTGACGATTTTTTCGCGGATATGCAGCGATAAAATATCACATCCTAAATTCGTCACAGTTATCATTTCGCTGACGAAAGGATGATTACAAATGCGTAATTTCTCATGGAGTTATTTTGCAATGACAGGCGATGTGGAATCTTTTTTGCTTTTTAAGGAGATGGATCAACGATTCGGTTTAGAAGAAGGTGCAATAGCTGATCAAACGGCTGAGGATGATTTGGGACTGGCTAGTGCAGAGGGCGAAAGCTTCTCCTAGTTGAATTTTGAATTGCTGCAACCTGCTGAACCGACGGTACGGGGGAACCGTCCTATGTTATATCGTGTAGAAGGTATAGTAATAAGGAGCATGGATTATGGGGAAAGCAATAAGATTGTTACACTGTTGACCCAATCACATGGCAAGGTGGGCGTTCTAGTGAGAGGCGCCAAAAAAGTAAGAAGTAAGCACTCTTCACTGGCTCAATTATTTACTCACGGGGATTTTTCCTTTTTTAAATCCAGTGGGTTAGGAACTTTGAACCACGGTGAGATTATAAACTCTCATCATAAACTGCGTGAGCATCTTGATCTATCTGCACACGCAGCATACATAGCAGAACTGACAGACCGATCCCTGCAAGAAAATGAATCGGGGCAATTGCATTTTGAGCAATTGAAAGCTTGTTTGGAAGCATTAAATGGGGAAAAAGATATGGGGATCGTGACGAATATTTATGAAATGAAGATTTTGGCGTTATCTGGATATGCTCCTCAGCTGGAACATTGCGCCAATTGCGGCAGAACAGCCTCGCGCTATTTTTTTTCAGCAGGACTTGGCGGTGTCATATGCCCTGTTTGTCAGTCTGTCGATCGCTATGCTTTGCAAGTTAGTGAAGCGGCACATAAGCTGCTGCGAGTTTTTGCACAATTGGATATGAGGCGGCTTGGAAGCATTCAAGTCAAGGATGATACAAAGATTGAACTCAATCATTGTATCCGTGCGCTGATAGATGCTCAACTAGGCTTGCAGCTTAAATCACGTAATTTTTTGGAGCAGCTGGCGAAATTGAATTGACAGTTAAGTTGCTTATGTATACAATGATATATTAGTTAAGTTATACGAACGTTGAGGAAGAAAGTAGTTGGATTGGAATGCCAAGCGATTCGGGAATAGTGAGAGCCCGGACAGGACAATGCAATGAAACGGCGCTTCTGAGTTCAGATTCGAAAAAGAGGGCATGAAATCAAGCTGCTGCTTTCAGTAACAAGACAACAGCTTGCAATATCAGCCAAGTAGGGTGGAACCGCGGGATTTAACTCTCGTCCCTATGTCTGTATACAGACATAGGGACGAGAGTTTTTTTGGACTATCGAGAATTAATAGAAGGAGCTGGCGAAATGAATTTCCAAGAAATGATATTAACTTTGCAAAATTTTTGGGCAGAGCAAAAATGTATTTTGGTTCAGCCATATGATGTTGAGAAGGGTGCCGGAACGATGAATCCCATGACATTCCTTCGTTCCATTGGACCAGAGCCGTGGAATGTTGCTTATGTAGAACCGTCACGTCGCCCGGCTGACGGCAGGTATGGAGAGAATCCGAACCGTTTGTATCAGCACCATCAGTTTCAAGTTATTATGAAGCCTTCGCCTGACAATATACAGGAGCTTTATCTGGAAAGCTTAAAGCGTCTCGGCATTGATGCCAACGATCACGATATTCGATTTGTAGAGGACAATTGGGAGTCGCCTACACTTGGCGCCTGGGGGCTGGGCTGGGAAGTTTGGCTTGATGGGATGGAAATTACACAATTTACGTATTTCCAGCAAGTTGGTGGTCTTGATGCCAATCCGGTAGCTGTCGAGATTACTTATGGTCTGGAGCGGCTGGCATCTTACATTCAAGAAAAAGAAAATGTGTATGATTTGGAATGGGTGGCTGGTGTTACTTATGGCGATGTGTTTTTGCAGCCGGAGTATGAGCACTCCAAATATACATTTGAAGTTTCTGATGCATCTATGTTGTTTACTCTGTTTTCGATGTATGAAGCAGAGGCTAATAAGGCGATGGAGCAAGGGCTAGTATTTCCTGCCTATGACTATGTGCTGAAATGCTCCCATACATTTAATTTGCTGGATGCCAGAGGCGCGATTAGCGTAACGGAGCGAACAGGCTATATTACAAGAGTCCGCAATTTGGCTCGCACATGTGCTTCTGCTTATTACGAAGAACGAGAGCGTTTGGGCTTCCCGATGTTGAAGAAAGGAGCGAATTAATATGGCAAAGGATTTATTGCTGGAGATTGGTTTGGAAGAGGTGCCTGCCAGATTTGTGCGGGGTGCGATCAATCAGCTTAAAGATAAAATAGAAAAATGGCTGGAATCAGAACGGATCGAGCATGGTGAAATTGAATGGTTTGCAACACCGCGCCGCTTGGCTGTGCTTGTACATGACACAGCACTTAAACAAAAGGATATTAACGAGGAAGCAAAGGGCCCTTCTCGCAAGATTGCGCAAGATGAAGCGGGAAATTGGAGCAAGGCTGCTTTAGGATTTGCTCGCAGTCAAGGCGTTGAGACGGAACAGCTGTATTTTAAAGAGCTTGCTGGAGTTGAATATGTGTATGCGACCAAGAGCAGCGTAGGCATTAATACAGAGGAGCTTTTATCTGAAGGTTTGAAAAATGTAATCATATCCATGTCATTCCCTAAAAATATGCGTTGGGGCGGATATGACTTGAAATTTGTAAGACCGATTCGCTGGATGATCGCCCTTTTTGGCGAAGAGGTCGTTCCTTTTACTATTACTGGTGTCGATACTGGAAAAGTAACGAGAGGGCATCGCTTTTTGGGTACCGATATTACGATAGAGAACCCTTCCCTGTATAAGCAATTGCTACGCGAGCAGTTTGTTATTGTTGATATAGCAGAAAGGGAACAAATGATTGTTTCCCAACTGGAAGACTTAATGGAGAAAAACAGCTGGTCAATAACTATCAAAGAAGATTTGTTGGAAGAAGTGTTATTTTTAGTTGAGTATCCTAATGTTTTGTTTGGATCGTTTGACGAATCTTTTCTTACGATTCCTCAGGAAGTGCTTATCACTTCGATGCGTGAGCATCAACGATATTTCCCGGTCTTTGATCAAACAGGCAGTTTGCTTCCGTATTTTGTTACAGTTCGAAATGGTGATAAGCAATCTCTTGATGTGGTTGCCAAAGGAAATGAAAAGGTGCTTCGGGCTCGTTTATCTGATGCGAAATTTTTCTATGAGGAAGATCATAAGTTGACAATTGAGCATGCCCTGTCCAAATTGGAATCGATAGTATACCATGAAGAACTGGGAACAGTGGCAGATAAAGTGCGCAGAGTGACCCAAATAGCTCAAGCTATAAGCGAGCAGCTATCATGCTCCAAGGAAGAAACTGCGAATGTAAAGCGTGCTGCTGAAATTTGCAAATTCGACCTGGTGTCACAAATGGTTTATGAATTTCCTGAGTTGCAAGGGATTATGGGCGAGGACTATGCATTAAAACTTGGAGAGCATGCTGCTGTAGCGAAAGCTGTTAACGAACATTATATGCCGCGTTTCTCCGGTGATCAGGTGCCATCTGAATTAACAGGGGCAATTGTTAGTTTGGCGGACAAAATAGATACGATTGTCGGCTGCTTCTCTATCGGAATTGTACCGACGGGCTCACAGGACCCTTACGCTCTGCGTCGTCAGGCAGCAGGTATTGTTCAGATTATGCTGGCATACAATATGGAGCTGCGTTTAAGTGAATTGTACAGTATTGCAATCAATGAGCATTTGGCGCGCGGTATGAAGCGTACAGAAGAAGAAGTGCGCCATGACTTGAAGGACTTCCTTGCCTTGCGTATTAAAAACTGGCTATCTGAACATGGAGCTCGTTATGATGTGATTGATGCGGTAATGGCGGTTGATATTGACGATTTGCGCAGAATTACAAAACGTGCTGCGGCCGTATTTGCTCAATTGTCAGGGGAAGAAAAAGCAAACTTCAAATTGACGGTTGAAGCTTTTAACCGAGTTGTTAATTTGGCAGCCAAGGCAGAGCATGGCGATATCGATATAAAGCTGTTTAGTGAGCAGACAGAGTCTGAGTTATATGCCGCTTGGCAAAAAGTAAGACCTGCCTTTATTGAGGCTATCGAAAATGCAGAAATGAAAGAAGCGTTGGCTCAGCTATCTTCATTAAAACCTGTTATCCACAATTATTTTGAGAATGTAATGGTAATGGCTGAGGATGAAAATGTTCGACGCAACCGACTGGCTACATTATTCTCAATCGGGCAAGATATTAAAAAGCTTGCTGACTTCTCAAAACTTGTATGGTAAGAGGTGATGTGCTTTGATTCGCCCAGATCAAAAAGTAATTGTTTATGTAGTGTCTGACGCAGCTGGCGATACAGGCGAACTTGTTGTTCGCGCGGCGATAGCACAGTTTCATCCGATACAAGCTGATATTCGCAGAAGTCCATTCGTGACGGATGAGCAAGCCTTGGCAGCGATTATGAGGGATGCCGAATCTTGCGGGGCGATCGTTCTGTATACATTGGTACGTCCCGAGCTGCGCAGCAGCATGAAGTTGCTTGCGAAGCGCGAAAAGGTAGAAGCAATTGATTTACTAGGTTCTTTCATAGAAACTTTGGAGAATAAGACTGGACGCAGATCGCGGCAGGAACCGGGATTAAACCATGTGCTTGACGCTGATTATTTTCGTAAAGTCGAAGCAGTCGAATTCGCAGTCAAATATGATGATGCCAGAGATACATCAGGTGTATTAAAAGCAGATATTGTATTGATCGGAGTGTCGAGAACATCGAAAACACCGTTGTCCATGTATTTGGCGCATCAGAAATACAAAGTGGCGAATGTTCCTCTTGTGCCAGAGCTTAAAGCGCCGAATGAGCTGTTTGATATTGACTGCAATAAAATCATCGGACTGACGGTTGATCGAGAATATTTGAATATTATTCGAAAAGAGCGGCTGAAGGCTCTTGGCCTGCCCAATACAGCCTCCTACGCTACAACAGAGCGAATTGAGTTTGAGCTGGACTACGCAAGCAATATTATGAAACAACTTGGCTGTGTAGTTATTGATGTTTCCCGCAGAGCAGTAGAGGAAACGGCAAGCCTGATAATGGAGCATAGAAGAAAGACGGGACAATATTTATGAACCCGCTTATTATTGCGGATGCGGATGCATGTCCTGTCAAAGAAGAAATTGTTGCAGTAGCAGAAAAATATGAAATTCGAGTATGTTTGGCAGCCTCATATAATCACAGGCTGCCTTCTTATGGCAATCTGGTAGAAACAGTTCAATTGGATGCGAGCAGCCAGTCTGCCGATTTGTATATTGCCAATCGTGTTCAAAAAAATGATGTTGTTATTACGCAGGATTTTGGACTGGCATGTCTTGTGCTCGCTAAAGGGGCGGTTGTACTTTCTTTTCGAGGAGATCAGTATACAAATGACAACATTGATTATCTGATGGAACGAAGGCATGAATTAGCCAAAAAACGAAGAAGCGGGGCGAAAACGCGAGGTCCCAAACCGTTATTGTCTGCCGATAAAGAAAGATTTCAACAAAAGTTGACAAAAGTTTTAAATACTTTGCAGGAGAATACAGAGATTTAGCGAATATTACTTAACGTGTTACTTAGGATGAAGGTGAAAAACGATGTCATTCGTTAAAATTCCTCAAGAGATCATCGACGCAGTACGTGAGCGTCACGACATTGTTGAAACGGTAGGGAAATACGTTCATCTCACGAAGCATGGCAAATATATGAAAGGATTATGTCCGTTTCATTCAGAGAAGACGCCCTCTTTTACAGTAACGCCGGAGCTTCAAATTTTCCATTGCTATGGATGTGGCAAGGGAGGAAATGCCATTCGATTTATCGAAGAAATTGAAGGATTGACATTTCCTGAGGCAGTGAGAATGCTTGCTGATGAAGCGGGAGTAGAGTATGCTTGGCCAACCTTAGAAGGTGAAAAAACAGCATCTGACCCGATCGCCGCCGCTGCGGCAGAAGCACATGAACTAACTGCGAAATTCTACCACTATGTATTGAATAATACGAAGCAAGGAAACGAAGCCAAGCAATATCTGCGCGGGAGAGGATTGAGTGAAAAACTGATCAGCCAGTTTCAAATTGGCTATGCGCCGGAGGAATGGGATGTCCTTACGCGGTTTTTGAACAATCGCGGATTCGATCTTGATCTTATGGAGAAATGCGGTCTGGTAGTGAGGAAACAAGACGGGAGCGGATATTTCGATCGCTTTCGCAGTCGAATTATGTTTCCTATCGAGAGCCCGAATGGCAAGGTGATTGCATTTGGAGGAAGAATTATCGGTGAGGGACAGCCCAAATATTTGAATTCCCCGGAAACTATGCTTTTTAGCAAAAGCAAAACCCTATACAATCTGCACCAGGGCAGAGCCTCGATCCGCAAGCGAAAACAAGTTGTTTTGTTTGAAGGATATATGGATGTGATAAAGGCTTGGAGCGCAGATATGCAAAATGGGGTTGCAACAATGGGAACGGCACTGACGGAAGAACATTGCATAGTATTGAAGCGGCAAGCAGAGGAAGTCATAATTTGCTATGACGGCGATGACGCCGGACAAGCAGCAGCTTCAAAGTCGATTCCACTATTGGAGACTGCCGGTTTGAAGGTATTGATTGCAATGTTGCCCAAAGGCAAAGACCCTGATGATTACATTGAGGAATATGGTCCTGATCAATTTTTGCGGACTGTACTTGAAGATTCGGTCTCAGTTACGAAATTCAAGCTAATATATAGCAGGAAAAGCCATATAATGTTAAATGAGGAAGGCCGCAAAAATTATTTGCTTGAAGCACTTCCAATTATAGCGGAAGTCGAGGCATCTACAGAGCGGGAAATTTATTTGAAGGAATTATCAAAGGAATTTGATATTTCGCTTGAAGCTTTGCGCCAGGATTGTCACCGTATTTTGCTGGATAGGCAAAAAAATGTTCCGCAAGGGGATAATAACGCCATTTCGTGGAATAATGGTAGGAATGAAAATCGGAGAAAGCGCGATAAACCCGTGCTTAAGCCCGCTTATACGTATGCGGAGCGACGATTGTTGCACGAAATGATCAGAGACCGAGATGTGGCGGAAACTGTACATGAGCGCATTGGCGATAATTTCAATATTGAGGAGCACGCAGCTATTGCAGCGTATTTGTATGCTTATTATGCACAAGGCTATGATGCGGATGCTGCTCGATTTTTGGAATCGCTCAATGATTCACGGCTGGAACAAATTACATCATCTTTATTAATGGCTGATGGGGATACTCCTTTTGATAATGATATTATGAATGCCTTTATTCATGAAATAATAAAAGTTCCTCAGATGCGAAGTATTGAGCGCAAGAAGGAAGAAATGATTCGCGCAGAGCGAGCCGGTGATATACTGGCAGCCGCACAAATTGCAAGTGAGATTATAACCCTAGAGCAGCAATTAAAAGGATAATTTGGTTAGGCTATTCTAGGGAGGAGGGAGTCGGAAGATGGCGAACGATCAACATACTGAACTGGATACTGAGCAACAGCTGGACCGGGTTAAAGATCAACTGATAGAGCTTGGGAAAAAGAGATCTTCCTTAACTTATAAAGAGATTATGGAGAAGCTTTCTCCGTTTGATCAGGATCCGGAGCAAATTGATGAGTTTTTCGAGCAATTGGATGATTTGGGAATAGAAGTGCAAAATGAAAGTGAAGAGGTAAATCCGCTTGGAAATCCGGGCGACGATCAGGAACGAGAATCGGATGAGTTTAACTTTGATGATGATCTTTCATTGCCTCCTGGTATAAAAATCAATGATCCCGTTCGTATGTATTTGAAAGAGATTGGTCGGGTGCCGCTCTTGTCAGCTGATGATGAGATTGAACTGGCTATTCGTATTGAAAATGGAGATGAGGAAGCAAAGCGTCGCTTGGCGGAAGCAAATTTGCGCTTGGTTGTTAGTATTGCCAAACGTTATGTGGGGCGCGGCATGCTGTTTCTTGATTTAATTCAAGAAGGCAATATGGGTCTCATTAAGGCAGTTGAGAAGTTTGACCACCAAAAGGGTTTTAAATTTAGTACCTATGCGACATGGTGGATCAGACAGGCGATTACTCGTGCGATTGCCGATCAGGCGAGAACGATTCGAATACCTGTCCATATGGTTGAGACAATCAACAAATTAATTCGCGTATCCAGACAGTTGCTTCAAGAACTTGGTCGCGAACCGACACCAGAAGAAATCGCTGCAGAAATGGAGCTGAGCACTGAGAAGGTTCGTGAAATTATGAAAATTGCACAAGAACCCGTTTCGCTTGAAACACCAATTGGTGAAGAGGATGACTCCCATCTTGGCGATTTCATTGAAGATCAGGAAGCTTTGGCACCAGCGGATGCAGCAGCTTACGAATTGCTGAAAGAACAATTAGAAGATGTTCTGGACACATTGACAGAGCGTGAAGAAAATGTACTTCGTCTGCGCTTCGGTCTTGATGATGGTCGCACAAGAACGCTTGAAGAGGTTGGGAAAGTGTTCGGCGTTACGCGTGAGAGAATCCGTCAAATTGAAGCGAAAGCTCTGCGCAAGCTTCGTCACCCAAGCCGCAGCAAACGTCTTAAAGATTTCTTAGAATAATAATTCCGGGACCTTGCTGCGTGCAAGGTCTTTTTTGCAAAAAGAATTGATGTTGAAGTATACCGGGCAGAGCAAATGAACAAATATCAGCAGTATATCTCCAAAAGCAAGGCATATATGTATACTTACATCCGTTTACCTGTTTAGAATGGTAATGATTTAAAACGAAAGGATATGGATCAGTATATGAATCAGGAGCGCAAGCAAATGATTGTGCAAGAAATTATGCATTGGCGCCGAAACAGGCTATTGCCGGAGCAATATTGTGATTTCTTACTTAATTTGTACGCTGATGAGGAGGAGCAGGCACAATTAAAGCGACAAGGCAGCTTGAGCGCTACAGGGAAAGCGATTGATGCCATTCAAAAAGCTACCGGCTTGCAATGGTTCCTTACTCTGGGTACATTTACGTTAATTTCCATTATCGTGTTTTATTTTAGCCGTTTTCCATTAATAATGCAAATGGCTATAATTTTAATAGGATCGATAGGATTATTATGGATTGGACAAAGATTACGCAATAAATCCGGAACTACAGGAATAGCAGCTATAGGCATCGCAATGCTTTTGTTTTTAGGCGGCGGCTTGTATATTATTGATTTTCACGAATGGGAGCATATGTTATGGAAGGTTGGCTTATTATTTCTATGCTCTTTGCTATGGATTGGCTGCGGTATTTTGTTAAAAGTTCCGCTTCTGCACTTATGCGGCTGGCTGGCAGCTTTGCTTGTTTACGGCTGGATGTTATATACCTATACAGAAGAGCCGAAATGGTTTGAATTTCAACTATATTGGCTCCCGTTAACCGGGATATTTATTTGGTGTTGTTGGTTTTTCCATCGCTCGAAAAAAAATATAGCTGCCGTATTATTTGTAGTTGGCATCGTGTGCTGGTTTCTCCCAGAAGGGTATGCGCTGCTGGTTGATGGTGGAAGTATGTTGTTACAGTTGCAATTATTAATAAAAATTGCAACAAGCGGAGCAATGCTCTTCTTGTTGCGAAGACGATGGATGGTGTGGGTAATTTAATGATCAAGTTATCAAAGCGACTGCAAGCAGTTGCGGACTTCGTTGAACAGGGAGCTATTGTAGCGGATATCGGATCGGATCATGCCTTGCTGCCGGTTTATTTGGTGCAAAGCGGCAAATGTAATCAGGCAATTGCCGGCGAACTTAACAAGGGGCCCTTCCATGCAGCGAGGAAGCAAGCAGCTGCCGCTATGCTGGAGCATAAAATTAATGTAAGGCAAGGAAATGGTCTTGCTATATTGAAGGCTGAAGAAGCAGATACTATCACTATTGCAGGAATGGGTGGCGGTCTTATCCGTGATATTCTGGAGGAAGGACGCAAAGAAGGAAAACTGCAACAAGTTAAAACGTTAATTCTTCAGCCGAATATCGGTGAAGAATTAGTCAGATATTGGCTAAGTGAAAATGGTTGGTTTTTAATCGATGAATTGATATTGGAAGAGGACGGGAAAATTTATGAAATAATAAAAGCAACTTCTTACCTCCATCCAGCAGACAGCAATTTGCCATTTGCGGCGTTTCAAGAGAAGCTCTATGATGGTAGCTTTCTCGGATTGCGACGAAATGAACAAACAATCAAGCGTTGGCTATATAAGATGGGCCCGTATCTGCTCCGCAGCCCTAAAACCGTTTTTGTTCAAAAATGGTATGGGGAACTGGATAAGCTGGATCATATATGCAAGCAAATGAATGATTCTGACAATATGGATGCATCAAAAAAATTGAAACAATTTGAAGAGGATATAGCTGTTATTAGGGAGGTGCTGCAATGCATATCAACGGACAAGCACTAGTGCAAATGATGGAGGAACTGGCGCCGAAACATATCGCTATGGAAAATGATAAAATTGGTTTGCAGCTTGGTACATTGAATAAGCCAATTCTAAAAGCGATGGTTGCTCTTGATGTGACGCATGAAGTTGTTAATGAGGCAATTGAACAGGGCGCCAATTTGATTATTGCTCATCATGCAATTATTTTTAGACCGCTTGCCAAAATCGATACTGATACAGCAGCAGGGAGTTTGTATGAGAAGTTAATTAAACATGATATAGCTGTTTATATATCACATACCAATTTGGATACAGCAGAAGGCGGAATAAACGACTGGCTTGCTGATCAAGCTGGTATTTCCAAAGCTGACCGTATCTCTCTTGAAGAGGTGTTCACTGAACGAATGTTTAAATTGACCGTCTTTGTGCCAGCAGAATCCTTGCAGACAGTTCAAGAGGCGCTCTGGAGGTCGGGAGCGGGATCGCAAGGAGATTATAGCGAGTGCAGCTTTGTATCGACAGGAGAAGGCAGCTACAGGCCTGGAAAAGATGCTTCACCGTATATCGGAAAGCCTGGACAATTGGAAAGAACTAAGGAATGCCGTCTTGAGGTGCTTTTGCCTTCTTCACTTAAGAAAAAAGCTGTGCAGGCAATGCTTAAGGCGCATCCTTATGAGGAGCCCGCCTATGATATATTTGTAACGGATGTGCCTGGAAAAAGCTATGGACTTGGCCGCTGCGGTAAGCTGGAGCAGCCGATCAGCTTGGAGGAATTGGCAAACAAGCTGAAGAATGCGTTTGAGGTACCGATGCTGCGAGTAGTCGGAGATTTGAACGCGACCGTGAAAAAGGCTGCTGTGCTTGGCGGTTCAGGCGCCAGATATGTCAATAAGGCTAAATTTGCTGGTGCTAATGTTCTTATTACGGGAGATATCGACTATCATACTGCTCATGATGCACTTGCCGAGGGTATGATGATTATTGATGCGGGACACAATATTGAGAAGGTGATGAAGCAGAAGGTAGCAGAATATTTAAATAATGAGCTGGTCAAAAAGGGCGTTCAGACGGAACTGATTTACTCCAAGATTCATACTGATCCATTTCAGTTTATATAAGTTCTTTTGCCTAGGTGTTGAGATTTTCGCTATAACCTTGTATACTTAACGATTGTATGGAAAGTTTGACAGACAATCGCCGGCAGCATATGCTGCGGGAGGAAAGTCCGGGCTCCACAGGGCAGGATGCTGGATAACGTCCAGTCAGCGCGAGTTGAAGGATAGTGCCACAGAAATGGACCGCCGATGGCCGGCTTTTAGCTGGATCAGGCAAGGGTGGAACCGTGGTGTAAGAGACCACGAGGGATATGGGTGACTCTATCCCTGGTAAACCCCATCTGGAGCAAGACCGAGAGGACAAGGCAGCGTCAAGCTGCAGCCCTAGCCTGGGGCGTGTCCGGGTTGGTTGCTGGATCTGTGCAGCAATGCACAGACTAGATAGATGATTGTCACTGACTAGCGGGAGGGTCGTTCCCGTTTGAACCGCTAAAGGTACAGAACCCGGCTTATGACAAGCTTTCCAAACGACCTAGTTGTTATAAATAAGCTGTTAGCAAGAATTAAGCTTCATATAATACTCAAATAAAAAACATTCAGCCGTTTTAGTAGCTGAATGTTTTTTTATTATAATCCGCTAGAAATTTTGTTTAGTCTTTTCTTTACTTGACTGGGATACATTTGCAATGAACCTTTGTATTCCAATGCAGCAGTCAATGCTTTTTGCGCATCAATTTCTCCATATCCAAAGTACGGATCTTTGCCAGGCTCGCCAAGATCAATAGCGGTTGAACGCATAATGCTCATAACTTCATCGTTGGTCAGCTCTGGATTAACCGAACGGATCAAGCCCGCCAAGGCGGCAACATGGGGAGTTGCCATCGATGTGCCCGAAAGTGCTGCATACTGGCTATGGGGGTAAGTGCTGGCAATACTTTCTCCTGGTGCTGCGACATCAATATAATCGCCATAGTTCGAAAAGGAAGCACGCTGCTTGGCGCTATTTGTTGCTCCGACCGCGAATACTTCCGGGTAGGCGGCAGGGTATCCGGGACGATCAGTGTTATCGTTGCCGCTCGCTGCAACAAGCACAACATCCCGCTCATATGCATATTTCACAGCATCATGTAAAAACTGTGCGTTGGCATAGTTGCCAAGACTCATGTTGATTACTTTTGCACCATTATCAACTGCCCAAATTATACCTTGAGCAACCGCATAAGAACTGCCTGCCCCACTTTGATCAAGAACTTTGACTGGCATAATTTTGTTATACCATGAAACACCAGCAACTCCCTCATTATTATTAACAGTTGCTCCAATTATACCTGCAACATGTGTTCCATGTCCCACATCATCTTCAGGTGTTTTGGACGTATCAACGATATTCCTTCCTCCTGTCAATCTGCCTGTTATATCTGGATGATTGCTTTGCACTCCTGTATCTAAAACAGCGACAATGACATCATCTTTTCCGCGGCTTATATTCCAGCCTTTTTCTGTTTCAATCGAAGGCAAATTCCACTGATAACGGGAGTAAAGCACATCATTCGGAATAATAGTCTGCGGCTGTTCATTTTGAGCAGATTGAGTAAATTGTTCCTTAACGGCATCATTTGTCATATATAAATAGTGAGGCTCAGCATAAGCTGCTTTCCAATTTTTTTCAAAATAGGCAATCAGTTTTTTTGCATCCATTGACTTGGAACGAAACACATAATTTTCATTTAAATGCTGAACAGAAGTAGCTTCAATATCTGTTTTAATTTGTTGTAGTTGAACTTCCGTCAACGGCTGTTTGAAATGAACAGCTACATCATTAATATAATAATGGCTTGCATTTCCGTTATCTTCGCCATCCACAATAGCAATATCAACAGTGCTGTTCGGCAGCACAGATTCAATACGATAATTGCCTTCATCAGGATAAGGAATGAGTCGCAGATTCCGTTTTTGATGTGCTTCTACTGATTTAATAACATCTTTTTGGATAACTGCCAGTGCTCCGGTACCTGGGGCAAGTGGATCAGGCACAGCTATTAAACGAAACAAACTGCCTGTATCACTGTAAAATAACTCAGAGATATAAGGGGTGCTGGCAGTTAGAGCTTGTTCCGCTTCGCTTTGGAAGCGTTCCGCACTGCTCTCTTTAGACACAGGAAGTTTGCCATAAGCTACGATTTTAGTCGATAAGTTTTTGCCGTGATATTCTGTGTACGCAATATAAGGGTGCTCCTGATGCAACTCTTGCAGGGCATGCTTAATCGTATTGTGATTAGCAGCAACATTCTTACCAGTATTTGCTCTTGTTTTTGAAAGCAATTGAAGCAGATCCTTTTTTGTCTCGTCTTGCAGTAATTGTGCGGTTGCATCCATATCTCGCTTCATCGTTTTCACTTTAGCGTCTTCTTCTTGCTCCGGCATCATTTTGGCATGAAGCTGAGGAGCAGGTTGCTGCCTTGTTTTATTACCTAATTGTGTTTGCGGCAAAAGCACAGCAATAAAGGCAATAACAGTTATCGCTGCAACCCAATTTTTTGCTCTCATATTAATCATCCTCCAAGGATATTCAGCATAATGATTTGCATCTATTATAGTGGGAATTACACTGTAAATTTATTCAGTGCCAGAGCGGTAAATTATATCGTTTTAGTTGAATTTATGGTACTATTATTGATGTTTCAACATTGTTTTGGGACGGAGAGAAAGGGGATTTACCAAATGTTGTCTGCAGACATTAGAGACTTGACAGAAACAGCCAGCGAAAGGCTTAAAGCGGCGGTTTTGTTGCTGGAGCCTTTTTTAAATAATAACGGCATGATGCAATTGACAGATGGTGATGAGACGGATGCAGCCAAAGAATATTACAGTGGTTTGTTAGCAGATTTAAGACATTTGCTCGTATTTTGCGAAGTGCATATTGATAAGCTATGGGTGTTGCACAGAAGGACACAATCTTCGGATGAGCATGCAGCAAGAGCTTTGTATGAAGTTTATCACCAATGTGTGAATGCGTTTTATTATCCTAAGCACGAATGTTACTCAGAAGATGGACGCTACGCATATACAGGTCAGGATGCGATGCGTTTTCGTTACAAACCAGACTCTAACGTTCGAATTTTGGTATTGGAGTTAGCCAAAACATTTGAGGAACTGCGGGATGAATTGGCATTTTACGAAAGTGACTATATGACAAAGCGAAGAATGCAAGGGCAAAAATAGTCACGCATGATTTATCTCCAGTCGGGGAAACTCGGTAATGGAGGTGATCATTATGCCAAAAGGCGTAACTTGTTCAGTATCAAACTGTCATTTTTGGGAAAAAGGCAATGAGTGCGGTGCAAAAGAAATTAAGATCGATATGGATCAGCACAGCGGGAAATGGTTCCATGCTGAATTTTCCAACGAATTGGCTGACCATCAGCATGAGGATATTGCGAACGAGTCCTCAGAAACTTGCTGCCTGACTTTCAAGGCAAAGGAATAATATTATGGGCAGATCAGCGAAAAGCAAAAGAAGCAGAAGGAAAGATCATCATTTGAGCAAAAGGGATGTTGAGCGAACAGAGCATACGGAGCAGCAGCATATAGAACCATTTATGCTCCCAAATGAAGAATTTGCTGCTGATTTTGCTTATGCCGATCCTGATACGTATCGGGATAGTGAAAGAGGAAGACATTTCACATCGCTGCATGAGACTAGAGCAGAAGGCAGCAATGCCGTCGGTTGGACAGCTGTTGTTTTTTCAATAGCCGCCTGGTTTATATGGCCGGTACTAATGAGTGCAACTGCTCTTGGGTTAGCTATTTATGCATTCCGCAATGAAAGCCGAAAAATAAGTACAGCTGCAATCATTATCAGTTCTGCAACTTTAGTAATCCAATTGCTTGTACTACCGCTCTATTTTTTATTTATAACGGGATAATATGGATTGGAACAGTACTTCAACCCTCAGCAGAAATTGGCTGGGGGTTGTTTTTTATTTTTATAGGAGCTTGATGCAAAATCTATTTAAATAACAATCTAGTTTAAAACGGCGAAGAGGAAGTGTTTTTGGTATACTAGAGTAGTGGAATGAAAGATAAGGTAGCCTTTTTTTGGCTACGAAGTAATCAGTTTCAAGCAGCAATCTAAGACGGGGTGAGAAGATGGAGAAGAAACAAGTGGTAGTAGATCTGGATAATATAATATGGGAACGTGGTCAAGATACTATATTAAAAGGAATCAGCTGGACAGTGAAAAAAGGAGAGAACTGGTGTCTTCTAGGTCTCAATGGCTCTGGTAAAACAACAATGCTTAATATGATCAATGGATATATATGGCCAACAAAAGGCAATGTATCTGTTTTGGGGCATAAATTTGGCGAATATGATTTGCGAGAACTGCGCAAAAGTATTGGTTGGGTGAGTACATCGCTGCAGCTGAAATTGTACAGTTCCGAAACTGGCTTGCAGACTGTGCTTAGCGGCAAGCATGCAACAATTGGTGTTTATGATAAAATAACTGAGGAGGATACGCAGAAAGCTGAGCAAATTTTAGTGAAGCTAGGCTGCCAACCTTTCATGCATCGCGCATATGGAACATTATCGCAGGGGGAAAAACAAAGAGTGTTGATTGCCCGAGCGCTTATGAGCGATCCAAAGCTATTAATTCTGGATGAGCCTTGCACCGGATTAGATATTTTTGCAAGAGAACAGCTGCTTCAAATGATCGATCAAATTGCCAAGCAGGGAGATGGACCCACTTTAATTTATGTAACACATCATGTAGAAGAAATATTACCTTGCTTCCAGAAGACATTCCTCATTAAGGGCGGAGAAACATTTGGGGAAGGAGAAACGGAAGAGGTGCTGCAATCAGAAACCATGAGCGCATTTTTTGATGTACCGGTTCATATTGAAAAAAGAAGCAACCGGCATTGGCTGGAGGTTAGAGGATAGGCTATGGAAACTCACTTAGAACCAGTAAAGAAATATGGCTGGTTCCGCAAGCTTAAAACTATTTTTGTTGAAAAATATGTATATGACGGTCCAAAAAGCCGCTTTGCTACGGGGAGCCTGATCTTTCTCAGCTCCCTGGCAATGCTTGCTGCCGCACGCGGGATACCTACAGGTCTAGGTATCTTATTTGATTTCACAGCAAGTATTGCGGCAAATTTGCTAGCTTTAAGCATATGCTTGCCTCTAATAAGCTTTGTGCTTGCACTTCTTCATTTGCCGCTGCCCAGAAGAGCTAGCGCAGCTGTCCTTTATGTCACTATTCAGTTTTATATTATTTTTGATTTTGCAGAGCTTGGACATATCATGTCGATCGTGCTTGCTGTACTAACTGTTTTTATCACACTATTTATTGGTGTTGTGCTAGCTTTTATTAGCTATAGTCGTGTGGGCAGGATACGGAAATTGATATACGCAATAGTACTTGCACTCAGCTTGGTTGTTACGCAAAAATTGTTTTACGAGTATGGACCTTCAAGCGCACCGCAAAGAGATATGCAATTCGATGAAGGCTACTCAATTCCGGACGGTATTTTACAAGAGGTTTCATTGGCAGACCCATCACAATCAGGACCGCTGCATTACAAAAAACTGCATTACAGCAGCGGCAGGGATAAGCATCGAAGCTGGTTTGGTGAAGCATCAGAGCTATATTCACAAACAGTAGATGCCAGTAAATACATTACTTATTGGCCAAAATTAAAAACGAAATTCTGGGGTTTTGATCAAACGCAATTACCCGTAAACGGTACGATGTGGCTTCCTGAAGGAGAAGGTCCATTTCCTGTTGTGCTTATCGTTCATGGCAATCATTTGATGGAGTATTTTTCGGATGGCGGCTATGATTATCTGGGTGAGCTTTTAGCAAGCAAAGGGATGGCTGTAATATCGGTGGATGAGAATTTTTTGAATTATTCTGTATGGTCCAGCATACCAAATGATGATATGAGAATGCGGGCGTGGATGCTGCTTCAGCATGCGAGACAGCTTGGGCAATGGAATGAGGAGCAGAATCATGTGCTTGAAGGCAAGCTCGATATGCACAATCTGGCGATTGTCGGTCATTCAAGAGGTGGTCAAGCAGCTGCAATGGCAGCTGACAGTGAACGCTGGTTTGCCGATGACGGCTTGTTGCCTAATAAAGAGTCGTACACCATCAATGCTGTTGTGGCTCTAGCGCCGACTGATAAGTGGATTGACAGTGAAGCAACAAATCTGTCTACCGTCAGTTACTTAACTTTGCAGGGAGCACGCGATGCGGATGTCAACACTTTTTTTGGGGAACGCCAATATACTCGTACGTCACTTGAGCGGGAGGGATTATTCAAAGCAGCCTTATACATTGCAGATGCCAATCATAGTCAATTCAATTCACAGTGGGGGATTTTTGACGAACGGCTTCCAGCCGGATTATTTCTTAATCGAAAAGGAATGTTAAGTTCAGCTCAACAAAAACATATTGCAAAAGTATATACGGCTGCCTTTTTGGAGGCAACGTTGCAAAATAAGACGGAATACAAGCTTGTTTTTCAAGATTATCGCTATGCCTTAAGCTGGTTACCAGCAACTCAGTATATTAGCCGCTATGAAGAATCGGGTTTTATTGCGGTCAATCCTGCAGATGATAAAGATATTGTTGCTGAAGCAGACGGCATGTCAGGTTTTGATGAGACGTATGCTAAAGATCGAGATGGACAAAGTAAGGAAGTGAAGGGTTTTGAATTGGAGTGGGAGGAAGCAGGCGCATCTTTTGAAGTACTGCCATCAGAGCTTTCCTTGCAGCAGCTTGATTCATTGCTAGAGGCAAGTTTTGTCTTTTCCTTGGCGAATCTGGAGCATGAATTGCACGATAGCCAGCAATATGAAGTAGAAGAAGCTTCTGGCTCCACTGATCACATACAAAAGGAAGATGAGGAACTGTTAGGCAGCAGCGGCAGTAATGTTAGTGATGATTCAGCAGCAGAGCAGGGGTTTCCAGATGAAAAAGCGAATAGATCAAATCCAGAGGTTCAAATAGAAATTGAAACGGATAATGATATGAGGTTGGTATTGCAGCTGGATGATTTTATGCCGATTGCACCGCCAGTTTATACAACGTTTACTAATATAGCCTGGCTTGAAAATAAAATGAAAAATGAAAAGTATAAAAATGCGGCAGAAGCAGTGTTTCAAACATTTGTTATTCCAATGCAAAATTTCAACCCCGTAATAAGTTCGGATGAAGATTATAATTTAGCTAATATAAACGGAATTAAGCGAATCAGTTTTCGGTTTTTGAATGCAAGAGGCAAAATAATGATTGCTGATATTGGATTTTTAAGTAAGGAGGAGTCAAGTGAGCAGACAGAAGATGAAAGTAGAGAATAACCAGAAGAAACAGCCTGTATCAGATTCCTTTGATTTGGAGGTCCAACTGGAGCAAGCCAGAGTGGATGAGACGGTTAAGTTAATTGGCCATATGATTGAAGAAAGACAAGCAGAGGCGCTTGCTGTTAAAGGGGATATTGTAGATTTTCGAAAAAATTTCTGGGACGATGTTACTGTCAACTTTGAGGATGCTGTAGAGACAGCGGAAACGTATGCGAGTATGAAGCAGCAAGCTGAAGTATTGTCTGAGCGTGAGCGTAGTCAAAAACATATGGATAAACAAATTGAGACGCTTCGCAGATTGGAAAGCTCTCCATACTTTGGACGAATAGACTTTACTGAACAGGGCTACGAGCAAGATGGGGCTGAGCCTATATATTTGGGGATTGGTTCATTGTTTGATGAGGAGTTACAGCAATATTTGATCTATGATTGGCGAGCACCTATATCAAGCCTCTATTACGATTACGGCCCTGGCAAAGTGAAATATAAAACGCCAGAGGGTCAGGTTAATGGCGAAATGACTTTAAAACGGCAATTTATTATCCGAGATGGCTGTATAAAGAGCATGTTCGACGCAGGAGTTACAATTGGTGATGAGCTGCTGCAGGAAGTTTTGGGTAATCAGGCAAGTGAGCATATGAAATCAATTGTAGCGACTATTCAACAGGAGCAAAATAAAATTATCCGCAACGAAAAAGCAAGATTACTGCTTGTGCAAGGGGCTGCCGGAAGCGGGAAGACTTCAGCGGCGTTGCAGCGAGCAGCTTACTTGCTCTATCGCCATCGCGGCTATTTGACAGCAGATCAGATTGTTCTATTTTCGCCTAATCCGATGTTTAATAGCTATATCGCAGCGGTTTTGCCTGAGTTAGGCGAGGAAAATGTGGAGCAAACAACGTTTCAGCAATATTTGGATCACCGTTTCAAAGCTGTTTATGAGGCGGAGGATCCTTTTACACAGCTTGAATATGTTTTGACTGAAAAAAACAATCCCGAATATCCGCACCGAATGGATGCAATTAAATATAAATCGAGTAAAGACTTTATGAATTACATTGATAGGTATGTTGAAAAGCTAGGAGAAGGAGGAATAGTATTTAAATCAATTGCATTTCGAGGAGATGTATTAATTGCTGCAAAGGAGATTTATAAAGATTATTATGAACTGGATCATTCTATCTCTCCAGCTAATCGGATGAAGCTGCTTGTAGCTAAGTTATTAAAAAGATTAACCGAACTTGGCAAGGCAGAGCGGAAAAAGGATTGGGTAGAAGCCGAATTGGAACTGCTGGATGCGGTGGATTTTGCAGAAGCCTACGAGATGCTTGGTAGGAAAGGAAAGTACAATGAGGGATCGTTCGATGATTTTCAATCGGAGCGAGACTATCTTGCTGGAGCAATCGTTCAAAAGCAATTTAAAAAATTGAGACGCAAAGTAAAGCTGCTTCGTTTTTTGAATATCGATGCTATTTATCGTAACCTGCTTGCAAAAACAGAACTTTCTTCAGAAGCATTACATATTTCCTTAAATGCGCTGGATAAAGGCATTATTTTGTATGAGGATGCAGCACCATACCTTTATTTGAAAGAAAAGCTGGAAGGCTTTATGACGAACGCGTCTGTCAAACATCTATTTATTGACGAGGCGCAAGACTATTCGGCCTTTCAATTTCATTATTTGAAGAAAATATTTCCGAATTGTAAAATGACTGTTCTGGGAGACTATAACCAAACTATTTTTTCGCATCATACCGCTGGGAAAGGTTTTAAACCTTTGGCCGATTTGTATGAGGAGGATGAGATAGAGACGATTGTTCTGAACAAAAGCTATCGGTCCACGTATGAAATTTCACTGTTCACAAGAGCGATTATTGGCGGAGAGCATTGGATAGAGCCATTTGAGCGCAGAGGAAGAGAGCCGGAATTTATTCAAGTGGACGCTAGGCAGGCAACTGTACTGGCAGCTAAACAGATTGGATTGTTTCAAGAACGAGGCTGGACATCTATTGCTATCGTTTGCAAAACAGCAGAAGAGAGTCTTGATGTATACAAGCAGCTAAAGCCGCTGGTTTCTAGCTTGAAACTGATTGATAAAGAAACCGTTACGTTCGAGAAAGGGATAGCAGTAATACCTGTGTATTTGGCAAAAGGTGTGGAGTTCGACGCTGTTATTATTAATAATGCTTCTCAAACCGTATATAAAGAGGAAGAAAGCAAACTATTGT
This sequence comes from Paenibacillus nanensis, assembly GCA_040396195.1. Classification (GTDB taxonomy): domain Bacteria; phylum Bacillota; class Bacilli; order Paenibacillales; family Paenibacillaceae; genus Pristimantibacillus; species Pristimantibacillus nanensis_A. The sequence goes on along the minus strand of JBEBPB010000002.1, from coordinate 55,141 downwards.
TCTACACGGCATGTACGCGGGCAATGCATGAATTATGCTTGTTCTATGAAGATGAGCTTACCGCTTTGGTCAAACAATAAAAAACCGTTGCGCTGATTCCGTTCCAAACGGAAAACAATGCGCAACGGTTTTTTTATTCGTTATAGATATGCTATACGGTTTGGCAGCCGCCACTCCTTATTGCAATAAATTTATCAAAAGAATCCGGAACAAATAATTACAACAAGCAAAATAAAGAGTACGAGGACAACCCCTACATTATTGTTATTATTGCAATGATGTTCATGATGATGACCGTGGAACGGACCGTTTGCTCCGCCAAGTACTTTTGCCATAATGTCATTCCTCCTAAGCAACACTTATTATTAAGTCCTTACACCATTAACATATGCGGAGAGTAGACGAATGAACTGGACGTTTGTACCGTAGACTAAAGCCCAAATTTACGAATATGTTTGACTCGAGCATCTGCTGTATAAGAACAGCTATTGCCGATATGAATAGATGCTGCCGTGCTGGCAGCAAGTATAGTCAGTTTGCCCATATGAATAGTTTCCTGTCTATTCGTTGTTTCCATACTCAGCGGCAAGGTTGCCGGAAACAGATGACGGGGTGGAGACTCGTAAGTAAAGATGTCGAATGCTTCATAGAAGTAATCGTTTTTATAAGCAGGAGGCAATTGTTCCTGAACAGCAATTGCTCTTGTTTTGCTATTCGTGCTGTACCGCTCTCCAAATTGACAGCAAGCAGCTGAAGCGATACTGATTAGCGAGACCCCGCCTACGCAAGAAGTACGTGATTGTTTGGCACAGGCAGGGGCGTTCTTTTTGTGACGGCATGCATGATATGCGGGTGGAAGGTGTACATGATGCATATAGTCAGCTCCTTAATCAGTGTGCTCAGCGTTTCGTGGCGGGGGCAGCGGTACAAATGGGCTTACAATGACAGATTCAGGCGGAGTATCGAACATTGCATACAAATGCATACTGCCTGTATCACCCACTTGTACAAGTGAAGAGCTGGATATACCGAATATATCCAGCTGCCCAACAGAGAGTGTATCGTTGTGAACATGAAAGTTCATTTACTTGTCTCCTCCTTTACATCTTTGTATAGCAAGCTGTCTACATAATTCCGAAGTGCCTGATTGCAATCAGTGACGGTTTTTTGAGTAATTTGCTCGATAAAATTCTGCTCCGGCATTTGCTCCTGTCTGTTTGGCACTTCATGCAAATAGTAATGAATTCTTGCAGGCAGCTGCTTTTCAATATCTTGAATAATCATTTCTTTATGCTTGGAATCAAGGGACAAACGATGGTTATTTTCTAAAGCCTGCAAAAATTGCATCCCTTCATTACCCAAATATTTTTTAACATTGTTCCATACTTGTCCATAGGGGTTGTTGTTAGGGGCAGAGTGCTGGCTAGGCTGTTTTGGCATTTGTGCAAACTGCCCTTTTTGCGGGAGAAGCATTTGTTCGATTGGCAATAAGGAATCTGAATTACCTGTTCCAGGTGCAGTCATTCCAATATTAAGTGTTCCATCCAGTTGCTCTACCTTTAGTTGATCAAAGCGATATTCAATATTTTCAATCGTATATTGAGGACGTGATTCAGCTGCTTCCAATCTTTTAGTCAATTGGTCGATCTGTTGCTGCATTGCAGCTGTTTTATGTTCAAGCTGCTCTAGCTTATACTGAACTTGATTCGCCCAAATCTGCCACGCGGAAGGCTGTAAATGCTCTTCTGGCTTCATGGATTCGCCCCCCCATCCGAACTGTGCGTTCTTCATTTATACTGGATTTGGCAGAGGTACAAAAGCAAATGGCTGATCCTGGCTCATCTCTGGAGCGGGCTCTACAAATCCTCCAGTGTTATAGAGCTGGGATAAGCCGCTAATGGAACCTGCGCTTCCAACTTGAATGACTGAACTATTCGATACGCTATCCACTTTGAAATACTGAATAGAGATTTGTTGATATACGGTCCAGTTCATATAACATTTACCCCTTCGGTACTGCTGTTATCCTGTATATCGGGATCTATGGAGTTGGTAGCATTCACTCCGGTATTCGAATTAGTGAGGCTTCCGGTTAGAAACGAACCGGCACCTGCGTAACTTTTGGAATTGCTTGATGGCGATACTTGCAAAGAATCCCCAAATTGGATAACAGAGCTTGATCCAACACTGACAATTTTGACATATCCAACAACTGCTGGCATTGTTTTCACCCGCCTCTTAGAACATAACTTGCAATATTGTATGCGGCAAACGCCCATCCGTGCCACATCCTGCGGACATTGCTCTGGGCAAATGCATATTATATTTTATTGAAATAGCGAAAGGATGTGTCTACCATGGATTTCAAATGGAGTGATTTGGAAAAGTGGCTCGAAAATCAAAAGTTTCCTAAAAGCATCGAAGCTTTGAAGGAGCCGGGCTGGGTTGAGCAATTTGTACGCAATATGCTGTCCAATGCTATGCCAGAGACAAGAAGTGCGACTGATGAAGATGTTGAGGTCAGCTTCAATGAATCAGAGCAGTTTTTAGTATTAACTTTTTTTCCTCCAGCCGGAAGTAATATTCGAAAATTACGTATACAGACTCGTGAAGATGCTATTCGTATTTCTGGTTTACCAAATGGCGGTTCCAAAGAGATAGAGCTTCCGAAGCTTGTTCGTGCGAAACAATGCAGAGCTTATATGAAGGATGGTGCAGTTAAAATAAAAATGCGTAAACGAATTGGAAATCGCTCCTGGACAGAGTATTCGATTCGTTCAGATGAGCTGGGTTAAAGAGTTAAAATTGTAATAAGCAACCGAATAATGCTGCGCCGTTACGTTTTTTGTCACGAACTTCATCTTCGATCGGCTGGATAAAGCTTGCTCTATCCCTTATAATGGCTAATGTAGCGTTTATTTTGCAAACTGAAGGAGTGGCACTATTGTCATTAGTTGATATTAGCAATGTTGGCTTGCCGCTATTTATTGTTGGGGCATTGTTTATTTTGCTTACATTTGGATTGCTAAGTTTTGGTATATTGCGGATGTTCCAGCAAAAGTATAAAGGCGGATGGATTTCGATCGGTATGTCAGTTGTTAGTTTTGTTGTATTTATTGTTATATTGAATCAATGGTTTTTACCTGTTGAATGAGTAGAAATTAATCGGGGGAACTTACATTGTTGTTAAAAGTAATTTGGTTTATTGTCAATGCTATATTTGTAGCCTCGTTTATTGTATTTCTGTTTCGCCACAGGGTATATACACAAGCAAAATTGCAAGGAGCAAGCGAGCAGCAATTGACCAGACTAAAAAAGATAAGCAATATTGCCGGTGGAGCAAGCGTTCTTTTGTTTTTGGCCTCTGCAGCAGTATTTATTACAAATATGGCTATTAACGGGTGAGACTCTCCATTGACGGGAGTCTTTTTTTTGGGCATGATGGTAGTAGAACTTGATTGGCGGTGAATGAATAATGCTCACAATGGATGAAATTGTTGAAAGAATGTCTAGCCAAGGGCTGAGGATAACCGATCAAAGAAAAACGCTGGCAAGATTATTTGCGGATACACCAGGTTATTTGGCTCCTAAAGATATATATGAGTATATGGGGAAGACTTATTCAGGTTTAAGTTTCGATACTGTTTATCGCAATTTGCGAGTGATGGAGGAACTTGGCGTGCTTGAACAGGTTATGTTTGAAGAGGGCGTCAAGTTCAAGCTGCATTGTCGTGAACATGATCATCATCATCATATGATCTGCATGAACTGCGGGCATACACTGCCAATTACCTATTGTCCGATGGATCAAGTAGCCGTGCCTGATCAATTTCAAGTTGTTAAACATAAATTTGAAGTTTTTGGCTACTGCAAGGATTGCGGTCTGAAGCAGTCGGCAGATGAATAAGAGCAGGGCGCGGCGATGAATGAGACGAAACACTCACAAAACAAACAACCGCATATGAATCAAGTAGCTGGGAAAGCAAGAAGGGGCAGTATAATGACGCCCCTTGTGAAAGCGCCGATACGGTTTTACAGAAAGTTTATTTCACCGTTAAAACCCCCGACTTGTCGGTTTTACCCGAGCTGCTCGATGTACGCGCTTGAAGCAGTAGAGAAGCACGGCGCATTAAAGGGCAGCTGGCTCGCTGCAAAACGGATCGGCAAATGTCATCCATTTCATCCAGGGGGCTTCGATCCTGTACCGGACAGCGATTTTTCTGAAGAAAAGATACAGTCAGTGCATGACAGGAAGTAACGGGCACTGCTTGTTTAGACTTGTACTTGACATGGGTATGCTCTGTTGGGTATATTAGAGCCAATATCTACAAATGAATGATTTGAAATGCCGATGAACGGAAGAGTACAATTAGCAGACCGTCAACAGAGAGCCGGGGGAGGTGCAAGCCGGTACGGAAAGAAAATTGGAAGATGGCCCGGGAGGTATTGTTTCTGAGCAATATGCAGCAGCAGAGGGGGAGACTCCGACGCAATCGTACTGTATAGCGTTAGGAGACAGCGCGAAGCCAGCGATAGCGGCTATCTATTTCGCAGAAATAGAACACAAAGCGGTTGCTGGATGTATAATCTGTTCAGTTAATCGGAATTTGGGTGGTACCGCGTGAGCAGCAGCTCTCGTCCCATACAGGGATGAGGGCTGTTTATTTTTTATACAAACAGGAGGCGTTTTTATGAGTGCAAAACCTAGCTTTTACATTACAACACCGATCTATTATCCAAGTGACAAGCTGCATATTGGCCATGCTTATACGACAGTTGCCGGAGATGCAATGGCGCGCTATAAAAGGCTGCGTGGCTACGATGTGTGGTATTTGACAGGGACAGATGAGCATGGGCAGAAAATCGAAAGAAGAGCAAGCGAGAGTAATAAAACCCCGCAGCAATTTGTAGATGATATTGTAGCTGGAATTAAGCGATTATGGACGAAGCTCGACATATCTCACGATGATTTTATTCGCACGACAGAAGAGCGGCACAAAAGAATCGTGGAGAAGATTTTTGACCGCTTGCTTGAGCAGGATGATATTTATAAGGGAACCTACGAAGGCTGGTACTGTACTCCCTGTGAATCCTTTTTTTTGGAGCGCCAGCTAAATGAGGGCAATTGCCCGGATTGCGGGCGACCTGTAGAGAAGGTGAAGGAAGAAAGCTACTTTTTCAGAATGAGTAAGTATGCAGATAAGCTACTCGCTTTTTATGAAGAAAACCCTGAGTTTATTCAACCGGAATCCCGTAAAAATGAAATGATCAACAACTTCATTAAGCCTGGGTTGGAGGATCTTGCAGTGTCCCGTACAACCTTTGAATGGGGTGTTAAAGTAAAGGGAGATCCGAAGCATGTAGTTTATGTATGGATTGACGCGTTGACCAATTACATTACTGCGCTCGGCTATGATCTGGATGAGCAATCGAATCAATTTAAAACTTATTGGCCGGCAGATGTTCATTTGGTTGGTAAAGAGATCGTCCGTTTCCATACTATTTATTGGCCGATTATGCTTATGGCGCTTAATTTGCCATTGCCTAAAAAGGTGTTCGCACATGGCTGGCTACTGACGAAGGAAGGAAAAATGTCCAAATCAAAAGGGACGGTTATTGATCCAGTTGTGCTAATTGAACGCTATGGGCTGGATGCTTTGCGCTATTACTTGCTGCGTGAGGTGCCATTTGGGGCGGATGGTGCGTTTACGCCAGAAAATTTTGTTGAACGTCTTAATTTTGATCTTGCCAACGACTTTGGAAATTTGCTGAATCGAACGATTGCTATGATTGAAAAATACTTTGATGGTGTTATCCCGGCCTATTCCGGGGCAGTGACGGACTATGATGCTCAGCTGCAGCAAGCTTCTCAGGATGCCATTGCTCAAGTTGAGTCTGCTATGGAACGAATGGAGTTTTCTGTTGCCCTGTCGGCGTTATGGCAATTTGTAAGTCGCACAAATAAATATATCGACGAGACCCAGCCGTGGACGCTTGCCAAGGATGAGACGAAGAAGGATGAGCTTGCAGCTGTAATGTACCACTTGGCAGAATCGTTGCGAATTATTTCGATCGCACTGCAGCCGTTTCTGACAGATGCGCCAAAAGCAGTATGGGCGCAATTGGGGCTATCAGAAGGCGAGCATACTGCCTGGGATAGTATGAAAGTGTTTGGCAGCCTGCCTGGCGGGCTGAGCGTAAGCAAGCAGGGTCCTTTATTTCCGCGACTGGACACGGAGGAGGAAGCAACGTTTATTGCGGAATCAATGAGAGGCGGAACAACAAAAACAGCTAACGGTTCTGAACAATCTGGCTCTACGAAAGCAAATTCGAAATCTGCAAATGTTGTAGCTCCTCAGGAACATAAGGATGAAATTGCAATTGATGATTTTGCCAAAGTGGAATTGAGAGTTGCAGAGGTAATTTCTGCAGAGCCGGTTGCAAAAGCGGATAAACTGCTTAAGCTGCAGTTGGATTTAGGCTATGAAAAGCGACAAGTGGTCTCTGGCATTGCGAAATTCTATAAGCCAGAGGAGCTTGCAGGGAAGAAAGTAATTTGTGTAACGAATTTGAAACCGGTCAAGCTGCGTGGAGAATTGTCTCAAGGGATGATCTTGGCGGCTTCTGAAGGAGATCAGCTGACACTGGCAACTGTGCCGCAATCGATGCCTAACGGAGCGATTGTAAAATAAAGCGCGGTTGAATAGATAAATAAGCTTTTAGGGATGTCCTATAAGTCATTGTAAATGACACGGACATCCTTTTTTAATCTCACATAGGGAACATTATAGGGAGTCGGATTAGAAAAATATAAGTGAAGTATTGACAGATTTTAATAGGCAGTTGTATACTACTAATCGTAATAGTAACGATTACTATTAAATAAATTTGGTGGAGATTGGAGAACCGTAATGATTAGAAAAATATCTTCTATGGCAATAATTATTTTACTCGTTTTGTTTGCAGGTGCTTGCAGTAATGCCGCTAAAGAAATAGATGGCAATCAATCGGAAGAAATTGAAAAGCAAACAGAAACGGGTAAACTGCAGGTTGTAACAAGCATCTATCCGCTTTATTTCTTTGCTTCTGAAATTGGTGGCGATCACGCCGAAGTATTGAATTTGATCCCTCCAGGTATTGAACCTCACGACTGGACACCCAAGAGTAAAGATATGCAAACAGCTACAGATGCTTCACTGTTGTTATATCATGGAGCAGAATTAGAAAGCTGGATGGATAGCTTCCTAAAGGGAATTTCAAAGGATAGCAAAGTAGTTGTCAAGGAGATGAGTCAAGGTATTCACTTGATTACAGCAGATGGAGAAGAGGATTCCCATCATCATGATGCGGGGAATGAGCATGAAGAGCATGAACATGATAAAGATGGTGAAGCAGCTCAAAAAGCAGATGCGGACGAGCATGATCATGGCGACCATCATCATGCGATTGATCCGCATACTTGGGTAAGCCCCAAAGCAGCACTAATTCTTGCCAAAAATGTGAGGGATAGCTTAGCTGAGGCTGATCCTGAGCATACTGAAAGTTATGAAGCTAATTATACTGTGTTGAAGGGGAAACTGGAGCTATTGGATCAGCAATATGAGGAAACATTAGGGAAAACATCGCAGAAAAACATTGTTGTTTCTCATCAAGCGTTCGGGTATTTGGCAAGAGACTACGGATTGAAGCAAGTCTCCATAATGGGTTTAAATCCAGATGCAGAACCGCTCGCTCAAGATATATTACGGATCGCCAAGTTTGTGAAGGAACAAAATGTACGTTATATCTTTTTTGAGGAATTGGTATCTGACCAATTGGCACAGACACTGGCTTCTGAAGCAAAGGTAGAAACGATGGTGCTTAATCCATTGGAAGGTTTGACAAAAGAACAACAAAAATCTGGTGAAAGTTATTTGACATTAATGGAGCGCAACTTGCAAAATCTATGGCAAGCATTAAAATAGATAGTGTTGTACAAGGCGTTCGCGGAGCTGACAGGCTCCGCTTTCACTGTTACGAGGAGTGGGGAAATGACAGGAAGCAAAATAAACTCGCCTGTTGATGTACAATGTCATGATACAATTGTCTCGGTAGAGCATGTATCTTTTGCATATCAGCAAAAACAAGTGTTGACAGATGTCAGCTTCAATGTGATGGAACGAGACTTTTTTGGTTTAATAGGGACCAATGGTGCGGGGAAAACGACTTTGTTGCGTATGATTACAGGTCTTGCCAAGCCTCAGCAAGGCGTAATCAAACTGTTCGGCGAGCCAGTTGAACGCTTCAAGCAATGGGAGAAGATTGGTTATGTACCACAGAAAAACCATTTAAATCCTTTGTTCCCGGCCACAGTTAAAGAAGTTGTTTTATCCGGGCTAACAGGCAAGCGTCGCGCAAAGCGGGAAGACTCTGTCAAATGTATGGATGCGTTGGAGGCCATGGATGTTGCTGATCTTGCAAGTAAAAAGATTGGCCAACTGTCCGGCGGGCAACAGCAAAGAGTTTTTTTGGCGCGTGCGCTAATTAGCAATCCGTCCTTGCTGATTTTGGACGAGCCAACAGTTGGTATTGATGCAGAAACTCAGGAGAGCTTCTTCCATATGATCAAGCATATGCACCAGCATCATAATATTACATTTTTAATGGTGTCCCACGATATGGATATGGTGCATGACTATTTGGGGGAGAAGCCAGTGATGCAGTCCGGCAAGCTGAACTTCTATATTCGCCATTCGCATGATACGCAAACTTGTACAGAAAGCAACTTGGCACATAGTCTCAAGGAATTGCGCGAGCGTCTTGCTCACGAGAAAGAGGCTGTCTATGTTTGAGATACTAACTGCTGAATTTTTCCAGCGTGCTTTAATTGGCGGCTTGTTAATTGGGTTAACAGCTCCGTTAATGGGGACTTTTCTCGTCTTGCGTAGACTTTCTATGATCGGCGATACTTTGTCGCATGTTGCAATTGCAGGTGTGGCGCTCGGCTTTATTACTGGAGTCTATCCGGTATTGATGGGGCTTATATTTGCTATTTTGGCATCATTTGCAATAGAAAAGCTGCGCAAGGCATACAAAACATATGCTGAGCTGTCACTAGCGATTATTATGTCTGGCGGGATAGGCTTGGCATCAATACTGTTCACATCAAGCAAAGGTATGAAAATGAATGTGAACAGTTATTTATTCGGCTATATTTATTCACTCAGCTCTACCGATTTATATTTGATTGCCGGGGTAACAGTAGTTGTATTGGTCGCAATTATTAGTCAAATGAAGAAGCTGTTTTTGCTAACCTTTGATGAAGAGGCTGCGGCAGTAAGCGGACTTCCTGTCAAGCTGTACAATATATTAATTAGTGTGCTGACAGCACTCGTTATTAGCGTTGCGATCAAAATAGTCGGTGCGTTGCTTGTTTCAGCGCTGTTGACCATACCTGCTGCATGCAGTCTTGCGATTGCAAGAAGCTTTAAACAGAGTATTATTATTGCAGTACTTGTTGGAGAGTTTGCTGTTATTGGCGGTTTAGTCGCTGCTGGTATATGGAATCTTGCTCCCGGCGGTACAATTGTTATGCTTCTCATTGCTGCCTTGCTTATATTGCTAATGGTTCGCAAAGGTTTCAGATTTAGCAGTTCTTAGAATTGGAGGGGACCAGATGACTGATATTACAATATGGATTGCACTTGGAGCGGGATTTGCTTCCTTTATCTCTCCTTGCGTGCTTCCATTGTTTCCGTCCTATCTTTCTTACATAACAGGAATTTCGGTTACGGAGCTTAAATCAGATCAGTTGCCTGCACAGAAGCGACTGGTAACAATGTCGCATACGCTTGTTTTCCTGATCGGCTTTAGTACCGTATATTATGTGCTTGGATACAGTACGAACGTATTCGCCGAGTTTTTCTATGAATACAGGGAAGTAATTCAGAAAGTTTCGGGTGTACTAATCGTAGTGATGGGATTGTTCCTAATGGGGATATTCCAGCCGCAGCTGCTTATGAAAGAAAGAAGAATGGCCATCATCCCTAAAAAAGTGAGCTATATAGGCTCTTTTATATTTGGATTAGGCTTTTCTGCGGGTTGGACACCTTGTACTGGACCTGCACTTACTGCTATATTAGGACTAGCAGCTTCTTCGCCAGGAACTTGGTTTGAGCTTACAACTGCATATGCACTTGGTTTTGCCTTGCCGTTTTTTATACTTGCATTCTTTATCGGTCCATCACGCTGGATAATGAAATATTCACCAATTGTTATGAAAATTGGCGGTGGGCTTATGATTTTGATGGGGATATTGTTATTTACAGATCAAATGACCAAGATTACAATTTGGCTCAATACCATTACGCCTGAGTGGTTGAAGTTTTAATATTGCTTGCTAGATTGGCAAGTGAAATTGATTAGGAGGTTTTACATTGCCTACTCCGAGCATGGAAGATTACCTGGAGCGTATATATAAACTGATTGATGAGAAGGGCTATGCAAGAGTATCTGATATAGCTGAAGGGCTAGAGGTGCACCCGTCGTCAGTAACGAAGATGATCCAGAAGCTGGACAAGGACAACTATTTGATTTATGAAAAGTATCGCGGACTTGTTCTTACAGCCAAAGGAAAAAAGATGGGAAAACGTTTAATGGAACGCCATCATTTGTTGGAGTCTTTTCTTGAAATTATCGGTGTGCAGGAAGAAAATATATATGCAGATGTTGAAGGCATTGAGCATCACCTAAGCTGGGATTCCATCACATGCATAGAAGCGCTTGTAGCCTATTTTGAGAAAGAGCCGGCAAGACTGGAAGAACTGCGAGGTTTGCGTTCAGCAATGGATAGCGAATAAGCTCTGTTATTAAAAAGTGTCCATTTTAAGCGGATAATTAAAAAGCAGGATAGAAAACAATTTGTTTTCTATCCTGCTTTTTATGTTCGTGCAGTACAGTGATTAATGATATTTTGGTGTGTCGTCGTCACTATCTTTTCCGCCCTCAATAACGCGAAAAGGCATTGTTTTAGAACGTGGTTTGCTGTTTTGTGGCTTGGCAGAACGTTTGGAGGATAGATGACTCTTCTTATTGGTGCCTTGATTTTTGAACCAAGTTGGAGGCGGGTATTTGTACAATAGAATAATACCGCCGACAATAATGATGGGAAGTAAGAAAGACATCGTATTTTTTACCAGTTCCGCAATAATGCCGATTGCAATTAATAGCAAAACGATAATAGAAACGGTATTTAATCTTCTTAGCCGCATAATGCGAACACCTCCCTATAGCAATTTAATTCACTGGGTTTTGCGCATACTGTTTGTCAAGTTCCTGCATTTTTTTAAAAGAAGCGATTGAGACTTCAACCTGCTCATCTTTTGGCTCCTTTGTTGTCAATAGCTGAAGCCATAAGCCGGGAAATCCAAGAAAACGCAATACAGGGATATCTCGAACAGAATTTGTAAGTCTTAATACTTCATATGATATGCCGAGTACGACTGGTAAAAGAAGTATTCTAATTAAAACTCTATCCCAAATCCCATGCCAAACAAATATAGGCAAGGAATAAATGACAACACCAACAATAACCGTAAATACAATAAAGCTGGAGCCGCAGCGGTAATGAAGCCGGCTATATTTTTGCACATTTGCTGGTGTAAGCTCTTCTCCTGCTTCATAGGCGCTTATTACTTTATGTTCGGCACCATGATATTGGAACAACCTTTTTATAATTGGCGTCAAGGAGATGAAGTATAAGTAGCCAAGCAGAAAAATTATTTTTATAAGACCTTCGAGCAAGTTATGAAGCACATTGCTGTCAAACATATTTTTAAACAAAAACTCTTCTGCAGCAGCAGGTGCGGCTGTAAAAATGAGCTTGCCAAAAATAAAAGAAAGTACACCGGCAGCAGCGACGCTAATGACCATTCCGGTGCTAAACCCTTTTTTGGATTTCTCTTCCTTTTGGCGCTGCTTCTCACGCTCTTCTTCTGTCATATTCTCGCTCTCATCCTCGGCATATTGCTCCATAGAGAAGTTGAGATGCTGCGAGCCTTTGGCACTGGAATCAACGATGCCTGCCACGCCTCTAACCAAAGGGATCTTTTTCAAGGTTTGAACCCAGCGCTTTGATGTGCGGGGAACCTCGTAATAGACAATTTCATTATTTTTTCGCCGGACAGCTGTAACGTTAACATGCTTGCCCTGAAACATAACTCCTTCAATGACGGCCTGTCCGCCGTAAATACTTCTAGATTGTTGCGGCAAGTGACGTTCTCCTTCCTCTTTCAATTGCATAGTCAATATTTCTATTGTACTTGATTAGAACTATAATTGCCAACGTAAGAAAACGGTTAGTTTTTGTGTAAAGATGGCATACTATTTCCAAAAAAGAAAAGAATTGCGAGGAAATAGAATGCATAAGTGGCAGCCAAATAACAATAGCGATGACAAACAACAGAAAAAAACGAACCCTGCTTTATTTGCTCTTTATATTGGTTTTTGTGCCGGAGTAATATGGGGGATGGTAAGATGGCTTAACTACGGCTTGAAATTTACAACAGAAGTACCGGGCTACTGGCTGGAGCCCTTTTTTCGCAACAGCTTTTTGAAAACAATTTGGGGCGGAGCAGCTGGAATCGGAAGCTACATTGTCTTTTCTATAGTCGCTGCTCTGATCTACCAGTTTCTATTGCAAAAATGGAAGGGACCTTGGCCAGGAATTTTCTACGGTTTTGGTTGGTGGTTTCTTATTTTTATTTGTGTTGGTCCCTGGATGAAAATGACTGCTTCAGTAACAACGGCCGGCTGGGTGACATTGTTTACGGAGCTATGCGTTATGCTGCTGTGGGGTGTTTTTATCGGATATACGATTTCATTTGAATTTAACGATGAAGCCTCAAGGGAGCCTGTTCAGATTTTGAAGCCATAACTGTAACAACTTACTTCTCAAGCGGAGGTTTTTTGTGGTAAAATGTCAAGTGGCTCTACTTAAGAGAGCATATAGCTATGGGCGGGGGTGTGGTTTTGTATAAAATTGCTGTATTCAATGGCCCCAATTTGAATATGCTTGGTATTCGGGAGCCGGGGGTTTATGGCAGCATTACCCTGGGATCGATTGAAGCGATGCTGCTTGAACAGGCAAATGGCTTAAATGCGGAATTAACTTTCTTGCAGTCGAATCATGACGGCGAAATCATTGATGCGATTCATGCGGCGTACGGAAAACTGGATGGCATTATTATTAACCCTGGTGCATGGACGCATTACAATTATGCAATCAGAGATGCGCTTAGCGGTGTTGCTCTGCCTGTTATCGAGGTTCATATATCTAATATACATAAGAGGGAAGCCTTTAGACATCATTCTGTCGTTGCACCTATTGCTGTTGGACAAATTGCCGGGCTTGGCGCCCAGGGATATACGCTTGCGCTGCAAGCACTTATCAATATACTGCAGGAGCAAAAGCAGGCTTGAAACAAGAAAGGATGATTGCTGTGACTATGCACCGCGTAGAAAAGTTGAGAGAATTGTTTGGTCAACATCATATGGAAGCTATGCTTATTACAAGTGAAACAAATCGTCGATACTTGAGCGGATTTACGGGATCGTCAGGGATGGTCTTAATTACCCGTTCTGCGCAATATTTAATTACGGATTTTCGTTACCGTTCTCAGGCTCCGCTCCAATCTCCTCAGTTTACAGTAGTGGAGCACGGTCCAGTAATGATGGATACAGTTGCTGAGCTGCTTGACAAGGAGCAGGTCAGAAGCCTTGCTTTCGAGCAGGATCATGTGACTTTTAAAGACCATGCGTTTTGGACTAATAAATTGTCGAGGGTGCAGTTGCAGCCTGTTTCTGGTATTGTTGAGCAATTACGAATCATCAAGGACGAATCGGAGATTGCCATACTGCAGGAAGCTTGTGAGCTTGCTGACAAAACGTTTACCCACATCTTGCAGTTTATCAAGCCTGGTGTGAAAGAGAGCGATATAGCACTTGAGATGGAAGTGTTTATGCGCAAAAACGGAGCAACATCATCTTCATTTGATACAATTGTTGCATCTGGGGAACGTTCAGCCTTGCCACATGGAGTTGCCAGCGAAAGAGTTGTAGGCAATAATGAGTTTGTCAAATTGGATTTTGGCGCTTATTATAAAGGATATTGCTCAGACATTACTAGAACAGTAGTGGTGGGCAGCCCATCTGAGAAGCATATTGAAATTTATGAGATTGTGCTTGAGGCTCAGATGTATGCACTAGCACATATTAAACCGGGCATGACGGGTAAGCAAGCAGATGCTTTGGCTCGTGATGTGATTGTAAAATATGGCTATGGTGATCTATTCGGACATGGTACAGGACACGGAATTGGCATGGATATACATGAAGCGCCACGCTTGTCTGCTTTGTCGGATTCGGTTTTAACCCCCGGCATGACTGTAACGGTTGAACCAGGTATTTACGTTCCCGGTTTTGGTGGCGTAAGAATTGAGGATGACATCGTTATTACGGAATCCGGTATTAAAATATTAACCTCATCACCGAAGGAACTTATTACTTTGGGATAGAAACCATTATTCAGGAGGGAATCAATAGTGATTTCAGTAAACGATTTTAAAACAGGTTTGACAATAGAAGTGGATGGAGATATTTTTACAGTGCTTGATTTTCAGCACGTTAAGCCAGGTAAAGGCGCAGCTTTTGTTCGTTCCAAATTGAAAAATTTGCGCAATGGTAATACCGTTGAAAAAACATTCCGTGCAGGCGAGACAGTTTCTCGTGCATTGATCGAAAACCGTGAAGTACAATATTTGTACAGCGCAGCTGGCGAGTATACCTTTATGGATAACGAGACATTTGATCAATTTACACTTGATGAGGAGCAACTGGAGTGGGAAATCAAGTTTATGAAGGAAAATATGAATGTTCATATTTCCAGCTACAACGGTGAAATTCTCGGTATTCAGCTACCAAACAGTGTGGAATTGGCTGTAATTGAAACAGAGCCAGGCATTAAAGGTAATACAGCTACCGGAGCTACCAAAAACGCCAAGGTTGAAACAGGATTGAATGTACATGTTCCATTGTTTATCAATGAAGGCGATGTATTATTGATTGATACAAGAGAAGGTAAATATATTTCTCGAGCATAAATTTAAATGACTAAGTATTAACGTCTGTCCATGTTGGACATGCTGCCCCGTTGTTTGATGAAACAGGCGGCATGTTTGCCGGGGAGGCGTTTTTTTGTTATATAGTTTTCTCTGTTTATTATTGTCCAGTACATATCCAAAGAATAAGGGCTGTGCTATAATACTTAGTTGTATATACAAATGTCGGGTTTGGGGAGTGAATCAGCTTTGTCTCTGATCGTGATGAAATTTGGCGGCAGCTCTGTAGGCACGCCTGAGAGAATGCAGCTTGTAGCAAAGCGTATTATTGAAAGACAGCAAGAAGGCAACGGAATTATTGTTGTTGTATCGGCAATGGGTGATACAACTGATGATTTGATTGATCAATCAAAATTGCTCAATCCGAATCCTCCGGCACGTGAGATGGATATGCTGTTGTCCGTTGGGGAGCAAATATCGATTTCATTGCTATCGATGACGATTCATCAGCTTGGTGCCAAGGCAATGTCCTTTACAGGGTGGCAAGCGGGCATGCTGACTGAAAATGAGCACGGAAAAGCGAAAATTAAACAAATTGATGCAAAGCGCGTTACCGCTGCTGTAAATAACGGAGCAATCGCAATTGTGGCAGGTTTTCAGGGCATGAGTGAAGAGGGGGAAATAACAACCCTTGGACGAGGCGGCTCGGATACGACTGCAGTTGCACTTGCTGCTGCGGTTGGTGCAGACGCATGTGAAATATATACGGATGTTGATGGTATCTATTCGACCGATCCGCGTGTTGTGAAATGCGCTCGCAAGCTGAGCAATATCTCTTATGATGAAATGTTGGAGCTGGCTAATCTGGGAGCAGCAGTATTGCATCCAAGAGCTGTTGAATATGCTAAGCATAACAAGGTGAAGCTGGTTGTCCGGTCCAGTTTTACCCAGAATGAAGGTACAGTTGTGAGGGAGGAAGCCATAATGGAGCAGGGCGTTGTTGTAAGTGGAATTGCATTTGATAAAAATGTGGCTCGTATTAGTATTTTAGGGGCAGAGGATATACCAGGCGTGCTTGCCCATGTGTTTGGTGCACTGGCTGATAATGGCATTGATGTCGATATTATTGTGCAAAGCGGCGTTTCAGATGGAAAAGCCGACTTCTCTTTCTCCGTATCAAAGGGAGATGTAGAAAGAGCACTTCAAGTGATTGAATCGATTCGCGGAACTGTTTCACATCGTGAAGCTACTTCTGAAGATGATTTGGTGAAAGTATCCATCGTTGGCGCTGGTATGGTTAGTAATCCTGGTGTAGCTGCCAAAATGTTTGCAACGATCTCTGAGCTAGGGGTAAGCATTAAAATGGTCAGCACTTCGGAAATAAAATGCTCATGTGTTATTGCACCAGAGAAGCTGAATGAGGTTGTTGCTGCTCTTCATACAGCATATGGATTGGACAGCAATGCTGATGTATTTATTGGCGGTCCTAAAGACAGACGTTAAATAGTTGATGTTATAGCGTGAAATCCCTTTTCGGCTGAAGTAGACGAAAAGGGATTTTTTTTTGAAAATTTAGAGTTGCAGTTCAGTTTCCGTAAATTTTGTTTGAACAGGCGAGAATAATTCAAATTTTTGATCCACAAGCAAAGGAACCTGTTTATATCTGTCCACTACCGAGCAAAACAAAATGTCTTCCTCAAATCCTGCGCGCTTCAGCCGCTTGCCGCATTTGCTGTTCAATAGTAAATCAAGCACAGCCTCTTTATGCTGATTGTAGAGTGCCAGCATTGTTATTGCCAAATCATCCAACTCCAGCTTTAAATCCATATTCTGCAATCGATGAATAAGCATGCCCGCACAAAAACCATCCTCGATCGAGAAATGATCCTGATTTCCAGCACAGAACAGAACCAAATCACGCTTTAACAACTTCGTTGTTTCGGCAGAAGCCGATATGTTCAGCAAAGAGACCGCCATTAGGTAATCTGCTCTGCGAGCTTTAGCTATCGCTCTTGTACCGTTGGCAGTAGTGAGTACAATATGTTTTTGAGCCACTGATTTCTGCTGCATTTCAGTCGGAGAGTTGCCAAGCTCAAAGCCTGCCGCCTTTCTGCCAAATCTTTCGCCTGCCAATATCGTATTTAGGCTACGCATTTGCCTGGCTTCCATAACTGTTTCTACAGGCATAACCGAGATGGCTTGTTTGGCAAGCGCCGCAGCAATTGTACTTGTTGTTCGCAGTACATCGATGACCGCGACTGTCTTGAAAGGAAAAAAAGCTGCACTAGCCTCATTAACATGTGGAATAACTTGTATATTCAATTCGATCACTACCTTTTTCATAATGATAGCTGTTCTGATAGCACTTTCTGCCATTGCTGTTGTACGAATAAACGCCCATCTTCATGTATTGTATGCGTAAATGATTGCGACGTGTATTGCATGATTGCAAGACAAGCAGGCATATACATATACAAGCTAATAAAACTGTATGCACAGGAGGAATAAAATGCTTAGCAAAGTTGTGCTTCATATGGGATTGCTTCGTCTATTATCCGGGGTGGTTGAATTGACTGCAGCTTGTCTTATTTTGCGTTGGAACAGTATTGAGAAGGCACTGGCATTAAACTCAGCACTGGCAGTTATTGGTCCGATCGTGCTTATGACTGCCACGGCAATAGGGCTTTCTGGAATATCGGATAAGCTGTCATGGGGAAAGTTTTTGTGGGTAACAGCAGGTGTGACATGTTTAATGATAGGAATCTTGAAAAAATAGTAGATTGCGATTCTATGAAAAATAGAATCAGCTTGTCATATCTAACAAAGACAAGCATAGAATGAAACATATACAACACAATTTATTAGTAGCTATTCAGGAGTGACTGCTTATGTTGTCGCAAGCAATACATTTGCTGCCTCAGGAGATGCGAGTTTTACTTGAGAGGCTTCCATTTGAGGTACAGCAGCAGTTGGAAGAAATAAGAATCAGGGAAGGGCGTCCCTTGGAGATTGGCTATAAGGGAAAATCTGAATTTGTTGCTGCAGACGGAACGATAGCCTGGACAGCAAAAGAAGCTTATCTTGTTCAGTCAGAGCAATGCCGTAAGCTACTAGAGAAGCTGACCAATTACTCACTCTATGCAATGGATGAGGAGCTAAGGCGCGGTTATATTACCGTTGCTGGCGGTCATAGAGTTGGACTGGCAGGCAGAACTGTTTTGGAAAGCGGATATGTCAAAGGCATTCGAGATATTGGGGCATTCAATATTCGTATAGCCAAGGAACTGATTGGTTCAAGCAGAGGGCTGCTGCCAAAATTGCTAGATCCACAGCGCAGGAATTTACATTCCGTGCTTATCATTGCCCCACCTCAACAAGGGAAGACGACATTGATCCGCGACATATCAAGGGTCGTCAGCTCAGGAGATTGGCCAATGCCGCAATGTATGGGGTGGCAGGGTAGAAAAGTAGGCATTGTTGATGAACGGTCAGAAATTGCAGCTTGTGTCAAAGGTGTGCCTGCCTTCAATGTTGGACCCCGTACTGATGTGATGGATGCTTGTCCGAAAGCGGAAGGGATGATGATGCTCATCCGATCGATGTCGCCGGAACTGATTGCGGTTGATGAAATTGGCAGAATAGAAGATGCTGAAGCAATTAGCGAAGCGGGTCATTCTGGCATTAAGGTCGCTGCAACCGCTCATGCTTTTAACTTTGATGATGCACTCAGTCGTCCTGTTCTTAGAAGACTCATGCAGGAAAAAGCATTTGAGCTTGTTGTTCAGCTGAGAAGGACAAAAAACGGAATGGAGTTTCAAGTAAAGACAGTGGACGAAATTTTGAGTACAAGCGTAGCTAGTAACAGGTCTTTGTTATGATCAAATTTATTGGAGCACTGCTGCTGCTAATTTCCGGTACACTAATCGGGTTTATGCAGGCTGCCAAAATTGCTGAGAGGCCAAGGCAACTACGCCAGCTTATCCATATGTTGCAAAGACTGTTGACTGAAATAAGCTATGGACAAACGTTGCTGCCGGATGCATTGCTTCGTGCGGCAGGCACAAGTAAGGGACCAGTGCAGCATTTGATTAAAAAAGCAGGAGAACAGCTTGGTGAATCTGGCGGAGAGCACACATTTGAGCAAGTATGGAGTGATGCCATTAATGAATATTGGGCTCACACAGCAATGAAGACAACTGAGAAGACAGTATTGCTTCGACTGGGAAGTTCGCTTGGCATCAGTGACATTGCAGATCAGGCAAAGCATATCCAGCTTGCAACAGATCAACTTAAATTAGAGGAGGAATCCTCAAGAGAAGACCAGAGGAGATATGAAGCGATGTGGAAAAGCCTAGGGGTTTTAGCTGCTGTACTTCTAATTATTTTAATGATGTAAGAGGGTGCCAGCTTGATGAATATGGATGTTAGCGCGATATTCCAAATTGCCGGCATCGGCATCATAATTGCAATGATCCACTCTGTGCTTAAGCAGATGGGGAAAGAGGATATGGCGCATTGGGTAACTTTAATCGGGTTTGTAGTTGTGCTGTTTATGGTAGTTAGAATGTTAGGCGATTTGTTTCAGGAAATTAAAACGATCTTTTTGTTCCAGTAGGTGAGCAGCTTGGAAATGATTCAGATCGTAGGAATAGGAGTAATAGCTGCCGTACTGGCTATTGTAGTACGAGAGCAAAAACCGATATTTGCTTTTATGCTTGCATCCTTTGCCGGTTTGTTTATTTTATTGTTTGTAATTGGGAAGGTAGAGGCAGTCATTCGAGTAATTGAAGATTTGGCGAACAAATCAGGCATACCATCTGTTTATTTGAAAACGATACTTAAAATTATAGGTATTGCTTATATTACCGAGTTTGGAGCACAAATCGTGAAGGATGCCGGTCAAGACAGCATTGCTGCAAAAATAGAGTTTGCAGGGAAAGTATTTATTCTCGTTTTGGCGATTCCTATCATTAGTGTCATTATTGAAACGATTGTAGGACTGCTGCCAGGCGGGGGTGGATAAAATGCTTCATGAAATAAGTGAATACAAACAGCAATTATTTCGAATTTGGTTTGTTGCATGCACCGTGCTCCTTTTTATTACATTTGCTTCAACGACAGCAGCTGCCCACTATGATGTTGACCAAGGCGAGGAGAGATCGAATAGTCTCGACCCTTTAAAAAATGCAGAGAAACAGCTGGACGATATGGAAGTTGATGCTATCGAAAAATATTGGGATAAACTGCGCAGCGAGTATGGCGGCTATTTTCCGGATCGTCATATTCCCGGATTTACAGAAATGCTGCTGCCAGGAGACAGCGGCTTGAAGTTGAAAAATATTTTTGCCGGCTTGCTGCGCTACTTATGGCATGAGGTGCTGTATAATGGCAAGCTGCTGATGACGATCGTTATGCTTTCTGTGTTCAGCATGGTGCTTGAAACCTTGCAGAGTGCTTTTGAACGAAATACGGTCAGTAAAACCGCTTATTACGTAACATACATGGTGTTAATCATTATTGCAGTAAATAGCTTTAATGTTGCGATCGGTTATGCAAAAGGAGCAATAACAAGCATGATTGAATTTATGCTGGCGATGGTTCCTTTATTGTTGACCTTACTAGCCTCTATGGGCAGCCTTGTCACAGTTTCAATACTGCATCCGCTTATTATTTTGATGATAAATATTGTTGGCACTGCCATTTATACAATCGTTTTCCCGCTATTGTTTTTTTCGGCGGTGCTCCATTTAGCAAGCTCATTGTCCGAGCGTTATAAAGTTACACAGCTTGCCAATTTGCTTCGTTCAGTAGCGGTTGGAGTATTGGGAGTTTTGCTGGCAGTTTTTCTTGGAGTTATTTCTGTACAGGGCGCAACTGGAGCGGTAACGGATGGCGTAACAATAAGAACGGCAAAGTATGTTACAGGAAATTTTGTTCCGGTCGTTGGCAAAATGTTTTCTGATGCAGCTGATACAGTTATTTCGGCTTCGATGATTGCTAAAAATGCCGTTGGTTTGGCTGGAGTCATTATTATACTATTTCTTAGCGCTTTTCCAGCGTTGAAAATTTTAACCTTGGCGCTAATCTACCACTTGTCTGCAGCAGTTATGCAGCCGCTTGGCAATTCACCGATAGTGCAATGTCTGCAAACGATTGGAAAAACAATGATTTATGTATTCGCTGCACTTGCAGCAGTCAGTCTTATGTTTTTTCTTGCAGTCACAATTATTCTTACCGCAGGCAATGCAGCCATGATGGTAAGGTGAAGCGCTGATGGCTGTAGGAGCTGGAAATCGGGCAGTGGGCATAGCTGGGAGTGAGTGAAATGGCAGCTTGGTTCAGCGAGTGGCTTCGCAATATTATCGCAATCATTCTGCTTGCTGTTGTTGCAGACATGCTCTTGCCGAATAAGGCGATGCAGCGTTATGCAAGGCTTACTATTGGACTTATTATACTGCTGGTACTGCTCTCTCCAGTTTTAAAAATATTGCGAGAGGATATCGGTACAAGGCTTGAAGGGGCGATTGCTGTATGGGATGCAAGTATTGCGAATGAAAAAATAAAAATGCCCAGACTTGAGGACATTCAAAAAAAGGGAGAAGCAATGAAAGAGAATCAATTGAATCAAGCACTTAGATTGACAGAACAAACGATTGAAAATGCGATGCTTGAGCAATTGAATGCTTATTTGAATGATCAAATTCATGCAGTGAAGGTAAAGCTTGATCTTACTGGGGGAGAACAACAAGCCCCAACGGTGCAAAGTGCAATAATAACTGTAAAAAAAGTTGTGCAGGAGCCAAAGGGAAAAGCAAAAAACAACCAGGATCAGCATGGTCAGACTGGTGCTTCCACACAGGAGAAGCTTGGTACGGTTGAACCCGTAATGATTGATATAGCGACTGAAATTTCCCGGATCGAGCTTGATAAGGACAGTGATACAGCAAAAGATGATGTAGATGCTGAATCAATAGAGAACAACGTAGATCAGAAACTTGCTGAAAAAATCAAACAATACGCAGCACTTCATTGGGAGGTGAGCAGTCGTGTCATAACTGTTGTAAGTCAATGATTAACAAGGTTTAGTTGCTTCTTTTTAGACGTGCAGGAAAGGAGGGATTGCTAATTGGCCAAATGGCTTGAAAAACTTGAAAATGCCATAGGTGGAGGGCCGGGCGGTCCTAAGCGGGTGCGAACCTTTCGTTGGCTCATTTTGCTTGGAGCAGCAGGGGCAGCACTAATGCTTATTAACTCATTCTTGCCGTTTAAGCCAGTAGAATCCATTAAGGAACTGGAGACGGTTCAGCCGGAATCTGCAGAGGCATGGAGCAAGGACAGCACAACGGGAACGATATTCGAGGCTTATGAGCAGTCCATTGAAAACAGGCTGAAAGAAATATTGGAGAAAATCGTTGGCGTTGGTAAAGTCGATGTGCTGGTCACTATAGATTCGACAGAAGAATTTGTTTATGAGAAAAAGCAATCCGAATCTCAGCAAATTACGAATGAAGTGGATCGCAATGGCGGAAAAAGGCATATTACTTCCATGACAAAAGAGGGTCAGGTAATGCTTCACGAAGTATCGGGAGGGAATGATCCTATTGTTACGAAAACGATTAATCCAAGAATACGGGGTGTGATCATCGCTGCAAGCGGTGTTGAAAACGTAACGGTTCGAAGGTTGGTCACGCAAGCGGTTGAGCGCGGCGTTAACATACCTGCAAACAGAATTTCAGTAGTACCCAGAAAAGAGTAGAAAAAACGAAGCTAATTGGCGGGAGGAAATGAAAATGAACGGTAAAAGACAAACAATTTGGTTGGTATCGATGCTTAGCCTGATGGTAATTCTATCCGCTTACTATTTGTTTACACAGGGCGATGGTGATTTGACAGGAAATAAAATGCCTTCGGGAAATGCAGCCGAGGCGCTTGAAGACGGAAGCGGCACAATCGTTAAAGGCGGCGAAACTACTCTAAGTGAAGAAGAAATCCTTGCTCAAATCGAAGGCTTTACTCAGGACGGATTGTTTCAACAATTGGCAGAAAAGCGTGAACAAATGACCATTGAAGATTATGATCGTCTAATGGCTTCTATTGCGGAAGCGGGAAGCTCAGAAGAAGAAGTAGCCGCTGTTTTTGCAGAATTTCAAAAGTTTGACGATACTAATTCCAAAATTCAATCGCTTGAAACAATGCTGATGGAAAACTATGAGGTAGCGCATATCGACCGTAATGACGGCAAGTATAATGTTATTGTGAAAAGTGATGCTATGGACAAAAGCTCGGCAGCCAAAATCATTGAAGAAGTGATTAATGTTATGGCTGTGAAGCCAAATCAGGTATCGGTGGAATATGTTCCGCAAAACACACCGTAACGCTAAGCAAGATGAAGCTTCAAGCAATCATGGCATTTGCTGATTGCTTGAAGCTTCTGTCATTTTTGCCTGATGCAAAAAAATGATTCGTGTTCTCCGTTATTTGTGATATAATGTGTTACGTTATGTGATAAAGAGGAGTGATTACGTTCATGTTCAAATTGAGCGAGATTAAAGAACTGATCAAAGCTGTTGATCAAACATCCGTTCAGGAATTAGAGATTGAAAACGAAGGAGCACGTCTGCTTATCCGCAAACCTGGCAAAACAGAAGTGGTAAATGTGCAAGCCGCTCCAATTACGCATACATATACTGGAGCAGTTCCTGCAGTTACAGCGCCCCAGGCAACGGAAGCTGTTGTTCAACCAGCCGCATCCGCATCTGTACAAGCAGAGTCCGCAGCGCCAAAAGAAAACTTGCATCAGATCGTTTCACCTATGGTGGGAACATTCTACTCCGCTCCATCACCAGAAACGCCAGCTTACGTGAAGATCGGCGATCGTGTCAATGAAAAAACGACAGTGTGCATTTTGGAGGCGATGAAGCTGATGAATGAACTGGATGCAGAAGTGAACGGTGAAATTGTGGAAGTATTGGTTTCCAATGGTCAATTGGTTGAGTTTGGCCAACCGCTGTTCCTTGTAAAAAAGGACTAACTACTTTTCTTCCGTTGAATTGAACGGAAAACTGCAGTTTGAAAGGGGTTCCTAAGTGAAATTCCAAAAAATATTAATTGCTAACCGCGGTGAGATCGCGGTGCGTATTATTCGAGCATGCCGAGAGCTCGGCATTAGTACAGTTGCTGTTTACTCTGAAGCGGACAAGGAGTCACTGCATGTAAAGCTTGCTGATGAGGCTTACTGCATAGGACCTACAGCTTCTAAGGACAGCTATTTGAATTTGACCAATATTATGAGCGTGGCAACATTGACTGAGTGTGATGCGATCCATCCGGGCTATGGTTTTCTTGCCGAGAATGCTGACTTTGCAGAAATATGCGAATCATGCAATGTAACGTTTATTGGCCCATCCCCGGAAGCAATTAGCAAAATGGGGGATAAGGCTGTTGCAAAAGAAACTATGAAAGAAGCTAAAGTACCTGTAATCCCTGGCTCTGACGGTCTAGTTTCCGATCTTGATCAGGCAGTGCTGGTAGCTCGTGAAATCGGCTACCCGGTTATTATTAAAGCAACTGCCGGAGGCGGCGGGAAAGGCATACGGATAGCTGAGAATGAAGACTCCCTGATTTCTCAAATTACAACTGCTCAGCAGGAAGCTCAGAAAGCTTTTGGCAATGCGGGGGTATATCTTGAGAAGTATTTAACTAAGATGAAGCATGTCGAGGTACAAATTTTGGCTGATAAGCATGGCAATGCCGTTCATTTGTTTGAGCGCGACTGTTCCGTTCAGCGTAGACGCCAGAAGCTTATCGAGGAAGCGCCCTGCCCGATTATGACGCCGGAACTGCGTGAAAAGATGGGACAGGCTGCTGTTCGTGCCGCCAAAGCAGTACAATACTCGGGAGCTGGAACGCTGGAGTTTTTGCTTGGTCCGGATAACAACTTCTACTTTATGGAGATGAATACCCGTATTCAAGTTGAGCATCCTGTTACTGAGATGATCACCAGTATTGATTTGATTAAAGAAATGATCAAAATTGCTGAAGGCGATCCAATGTCTTTTGGTCAGGAGGATCTCAAAATTTCCGGTTGGTCAATCGAGTGCAGGATCAATGCTGAGGACTCAGAGCGCAACTTTATGCCTTCTGCAGGTCATATTCCGTTCTATTTGGCTCCTGGAGGTACAGGAGTGCGTGTCGATAGTGCGGTATATCCCGGCTATACGATTTCTCCGCATTATGATTCGATGATTGCCAAGCTAATTGTTTGGGGCGCAACCCGTGAAGAGGCAATTGTAAGAATGAAGCGGGCGCTTGAGGAGTTTGCGATTGATGGAATTCGCACCACGATTCCATTCCATCTCAAAACATTGAGCCATCCCAAATTTATTGCTGGCGATTTTGATATCAAGTTTTTGGAAGACTACGATATTAACAATCCTGAAATGAAGCCTGAATAAGCAATTTGCTAGCTTTATCAGGGGCAGGCAGCAATATTTTGCTTGGAATTAGAATAGTTTGTCATATTTTCGACTGAATGTTATAGTATAGAAATAAGATGCGATAGAGGCTCGTCTAGACGGCCAGTAACGCGCAACTTTAGGGAGGTGTACAACCGACATGAGTACGATTACTGCTGACTATGAAAAAACAGAAATAGGAACAATTCAGATTGCTCCTGAGGTCATCGCAGTTATTGCTGGTCTCGCTGCTACGGAAGTACAAGGTGTGGCAGGCATGAGCGGAGGACTTGCAGGAGGAATTGCAGAATTGCTTGGCCGCAAAAACTTGGCTAAGGGCGTTAAGGTGGAAGTCGGACAACGTGAAGCAGCTGTTGATGTTTCGATCATTGTGGAATACGGCAACAAAATTCCGGAGATTGCATCGAATATTCAAAGCAATGTAAAGCGTTCGATCGAGATGATGACAGGTTTGCAAGTAGTAGAAGTGAATGTTCATATTCACGACGTATACTTCAAGCCAGCTGACAGACCGGAAGAGGAAGATCAAAGCCACCGGGTAAAATAAACCGCAATGCGCATTTGAAATGTACAACCCCCTTGTGATTGGGCATGATGCTTACGCACTTGGGGGTTTTCATTCGAAGACGGAAGGAGAGACCCAATGATTAAAGTTGTAGACAAAATGCTGCTTTTCTTATACAGCATTGTCATTATAATCATCTCTTTAACGGCAGCAGCAGTAGGCTTTGGCTGGATCCCAAAAGATTTAACGGAGAGATGGCTGGGGTTTGTATATCAAGAGCAAGCTATTCAAATTACGGTTATTGCTGTTAGCTTGACTATTTTTTTAATCAGCGTTCGTTTTTTGTTTGTTTCTTTTTATCGAGGTTCCGCTTCGGCGCAATCTATAGATCAGCGTACGGATTTTGGAGATATTCGTATTTCTATGGAAACGATCGAAAATTTAGCTCTTAAAGCTGCTTCAAGGAATCGCAGTATTAAGGATTTACGGGCAAGAATTAAAGTTACAGATGCAGGACTTGAAATTGCGATTCGTACAGTTATAGATGGAGAAACTTCGATTCCGCAATTAACGGAAGAAGTTCAAGGAGCAGTAAAGTCACATGTAGAAGAAATTACTGGCATGCCGGTTGCTAATGTTGCTGTATTTGTTGCTAATGTAATTTCGGCAAATACGTTCAAAAGCCGCGTAGAGTAGTAAAGGGGGCTTGCTGATGTTCAGGGAGTTCTGGAATGTGTATTGGAAACGGATCATCGGTGTTGCATCTGGTCTATTTTGCGGTATTGTCTATTTGTACTTTGGTTTGTGGGACATGCTGTTTGTAGCTTTACTCGTATTTGCGGGTTATTCCATTGGCAAGTACAAAGAAATGAACGATACGCCATTAGTGCCGCTGCAGCGGATCTGGGAAACACTAATAGATCGATTCAGACCGTTCAAGTGATCCTGTGGTCTCCTCCGTTCTCCGGATTAACTTTATTCGGAGCAGGGAGGAGATCATAGGTTTTTGTGGATTTATAAGGAATTTTGATAATATCCATTCATATATAGCGTGGACCAGTTTATTGGCAGCATACTTTTTGTATAGTGATCATACAGCCTGCCTGGCTAAGTTAAAATTAATCGAAGCAAGCGACGGAGGACAAATGAGACGACGATTGGCAAGAGAAATTGCGGTTTCTGGTTTATACCAAACCGAGATGAATGAGGTAACAATTGAAGAGGCTGTTGATACAGTTATGGATGAACTGCGTGATGAGAACGAAATCGGCGGTGATTTGCATGGCTTGGACGCAACAGAGCTGTTTGCACGCGAATTGGCATATGGCATAACAGAACGAAAAGAAGCGATCGATGATATGCTTCGCCAATATTTGAAGGGATGGCAGGTAGACCGTTTATCACGTATCGACCGTCAAATTTTACGTTTGGCTTGTTACGAAATTGCTTTTAGCAGTGGTATGCCTCCAAAGGCGGCAGTGAATGAAGCTATTGAACTTGCAAAGCATTATGGAAATGAGGAATCAGGAAAGTTTGTCAATGGTGTATTGGGCAAACTTGTTACATTGACTGAAGAAGCGAAACAAAACGAATAGAGAAAATCGTTATTGTTCTAGAACAATCCAAGTATAAAGGGGAAAATGGAGCATGAGTGCACAAAAAATTGACGGCAAACAAATTGCAGCTTTAATTCGTGAAGAGATGGCTAACGAAGTAAGAGGGTTGAATGAGCAAGGGGTAGTGCCAGGTCTTGCGGTTGTCATCGTGGGCGAAGACCCTGCTTCCCATGTGTATGTTAATGCCAAGGAAAAAGCCTGTCAGCAACTGGGGATTTATTCCGAAGTTCATCGTATGTCAGCTGTTGCAAGCGAGGCTGAGTTGCTTGCAAAAGTAGAAGCGTTGAATGCGGATCAAGCGATCCATGGCATTTTGGTTCAGCTGCCGCTGCCAAAACATTTAAATGAGAAGGCAGTTATTGATGCAATTAGAGTTGATAAGGATGTAGATGGTTTTCATCCACAGAGCGTAGGAAACTTATCTATTGGCGATGATAGCTTGCTGCCGTGCACCCCTGCTGGCGTAATCGAGCTCATTAAGAGAAGCGGCGTTTCGATAGC
The DNA here is from genome assembly GCA_040396195.1 of Paenibacillus nanensis. Lineage (GTDB taxonomy): Bacteria > Bacillota > Bacilli > Paenibacillales > Paenibacillaceae > Pristimantibacillus > Pristimantibacillus nanensis_A. Next base: position 26,949 of record JBEBPB010000002.1, on the reverse strand, counting down.
AGGAAAGCATGCTGTTGTTATTGGCAGAAGCAATATAGTGGGCAAGCCTGTAGCGATGCTGCTGCTTCGCGAGAATGCAACAGTAACTATTTGTCATTCCAAAACAGATAATATGGAGGAAATAGCTAAACAAGCAGATATTCTTGTTGTCGCCATCGGCAAACCGGAAGCGATAGACAGTCGGTATGTCAAGCCGGGTGCTATTGTTATCGATGTTGGCGTAAACCGTATGGAGGATCGTAAGCTAAAAGGCGATGTAAATTATGAGAGTTGTCTTGAAAAAGCATCTCATATTACCCCAGTGCCAGGCGGAGTAGGTCCAATGACGATCACTATGCTGATGAGAAACACGGTGACTGCGGCAAAGAGGCTTAATGGAATAAAGGAGTGATTCGGCTTGGCTGAACAACCCCGTATTTTTTCTATTAAAGAAATAAACAAATATATTCGAATGAAAATGGATGTCGATCCCATACTAAGCGACGTTTTTATTCGAGGCGAAATTTCAAATTTTACGCATCATTCCAGCGGTCATATGTATTTTTCACTAAAGGATAAAGACAGTCGAATAAAATGTGTCATGTTTGCCTCGTATAACGCCAGACTTCCCTTCATTCCCAAGGAGGGAACGAAGGTGCTGGCACGAGGCAATATTACTGTATTCGAGCGTGACGGAGCCTATCAGTTTTATGCGATGAATATGCAGCCTGACGGAATAGGGAGTTTATATCTTGCTTATGAACAGCTCAAACAAAAACTGCAATTAGAGGGCTTGTTTGATCTGGAGCGAAAACGTCCAATTCCGAAATATCCTGCGGCAGTTGGGGTTATTACATCTCCGACGGGTGCAGCTGTACAGGATATATTAACGACCATCAAAAGAAGATATCCGCTGATACCGATTTATATCTACCCGGTGCTTGTGCAAGGCGAGCAGGCGGCCCCATCTATTTGCAAAGCGATTGAGGCGCTGAATAGGCATCAAATATGCGATGTATTAATTGTTGGACGTGGCGGTGGCTCCTTAGAGGAGCTTTGGGCTTTTAATGAAGAAATGGTAGCTAGAAGCATTGCAGCATCGCAAATACCAATTATTAGCGCGGTAGGGCATGAGACAGATTTTACGATTGCTGATTTTACATCTGATCTAAGGGCTGCAACGCCTACTGCTGCAGCTGAATTGGCCGTTCCAGATCAATCCGAACTGAAAAGGCAAATAAGCAGACTGCAAGACAGAATGAGAATTGCCTTGAAACAACAAACAGTTATTTCTGGCAATCGGCTTGAACGAATTAAGCAGTTGCCTGTTTTTAGCCGACCACAACAATATTTATTGGATCAATCAGAACGTTTGGACAGAGTGGTTATGTCCATCTCCGGGAGTATAAACCAGCAATTAAAATGGCAAAGCTCGCGCTCTGAGCAGGCGGGGGCAAGATTAAAACGAGTTCATCCCTCTGAATTGGTCAATCAGCGCATAAAGCAGCTTGAAAATGTGAAGAAAGATATTGTACAGGCTATGCAAATTCAGCAAAAAGAGAAAAAACATACTCTTATTAGTTATATAAAGCAGCTTGATGCACTAAGTCCTCTGAAAGTAATGGCAAGAGGTTACAGTCTTGTATACGGCGCAGATAATAAAGGTTTGATTGCATCGGCTTCAGATGTAGAAGCAGGCGATAATGTACGTATAAAGCTGGCAGATGGCGAACTTGATTGTTCTGTACTCTTCGTAAGGAGTGAAGATAATGGAAATTAAAAAAATGGAGCAATTGACATTTGAGCAAGCAATTGAGCGGCTGGAGCTAATAGCCAGCAAGCTGGAACAAGGAGACGTTCCTTTGGAGCAATCCATTGAATTGTTTCAGGAAGGAATGGCATTATCCAAATTATGCAGCGGCAAGCTGGAGCAAGCGGAGCAGAAAATACAAATGCTAATGGAGAACGATCAACAACTACATATAAAACCGTTTGCTGAGCAAAACGAAGAAAAAGGAGTTTGAGCTTTGGAACAATTGGCAGCGATCAAACAATATTTAAAACAAAGTGCAGCCAAGCTTGAACAAGCGATGGCAGCTTCAATTCCGCAGCAATGGACAATTCCCGAGCAGTTGAGAGCATCGATGCTTTATTCGCTGCAAGCAGGAGGAAAGCGCATTCGCCCTGCGCTTGTACTCGCAGCAGCAGAAGCAATCAAGGGAGAGCAGGAAGCGGTTGATGCTTCATTCCCGATTGCTCAGGCTATCGAGTATATTCATACGTATTCTCTTATTCATGACGACTTGCCAGCAATGGACAATGATGATTTCCGACGGGGAAAGCCTACCAATCATAAAGTATTTGGTGAAGCGATGGCAATATTGGCAGGGGATGCTTTATTGACACACGCGTTTTTCTTAACTGCCCAAGCAGCAAGTTTTCCGAATGTGGATGCGGCATCAGTGTTGAAGATCTCGTCAGAGTTGGCAAGATTGGCTGGACCAAGCGGGATGGTAGGCGGACAAGTGGCGGATATGGAAGGCGAGCAGGGCATTACCTCGGTAGATGAACTGGAATATATTCATTTGCATAAAACAAGTGATTTGATTGTGTTTTCAGTTACTGCTGGAGGAAGAATTGGCGGAGCGAGCGAAGCGCAGCTCGACAAACTTGCGATTTATGGACGTAATATTGGCTTGGCTTTCCAAATTCAAGACGATATTCTTGATGTGCTTGGAGACGAGCAAAAGCTTGGCAAAAAAACGAATAGTGATGAAGCACAAAGCAAAGTTACTTATCCTTATTTGTACGGGCTTGAAGAAAGCAAGGCAAAGGTAGAGGCTTTGACCGCAGAAGCGAAGTCCGCAGTAATAGAAGCAGGTTTGGCTTTGCCTGACAGATTGCTTGATATTGCTGATTATTTGGTGCACCGTGATCATTAATAGCAAATGAGCGTCACTATATGCTATACTATCATAAAATTGTACCGTTCTAAGGGCGCGCATCATTATACAGGCGTTCGCCCGCGAAAGCGAGGAATAAATTGTGCTGCTTGATCAGATAAAAGGGCCACAGGATTTGAAGGAGCTTACTGCAGGTCAACTGGAGGAGCTTGCCGAAGAGATCAGACAATTTTTAATAGAAAAACTTTCAATGACAGGCGGTCATTTGGCGCCGAATCTGGGAGTTGTCGAGCTTACGCTTGTGCTGCATCATTTATTTGACAGCCCGGCAGATAAGTTTATTTTTGATGTAGGGCATCAGTCTTACGTCCACAAAATATTGACCGGTCGAAAAGATCAATTTGATACATTGCGCAAATATAAAGGATTGTGTGGTTTTATTAAACGTTCCGAAAGCGAGCATGACGTGTGGGAAGCTGGACATAGCAGCACATCTTTGTCGGCGGCTATGGGAATGGCGCTTGCTCGTGATTTAAAGGGTGAGGCCAATCGGGTTGTAGCGATTATTGGCGACGGAGCGCTTACGGGCGGTATGGCTCTTGAAGCTCTTAATCATATCGGGCATGAAAAGCGCAAGATGATTGTTGTACTAAACGATAATGAAATGTCGATCGCTCCCAATGTAGGGGCACTGCATCATTATTTGGGGAAGATTCGATCAGATCGTCATTATCAGAAGGCGAAGGATGAGCTGCAGCAGTTACTTAATAAGATTCCAGCAATTGGTGGAAAGCTTGCCAAGACGGCAGAGCGCTTCAAAGACAGTTTAAAATATTTGCTGGTTAGCGGCATACTTTTTGAGCAATTTGGCTTAACTTATTTGGGACCGGTAGATGGTCATGATATCGGACAGTTAAAAGAAATTATGAAACAGGCCGATGCCATTCAAGGGCCTGTGCTTGTGCATGTCATCACAATTAAAGGCAAGGGATATTCGCCAGCAGAGGAGGACTCCCATACTTGGCATGGGGCATCGCCTTATAAAATTGAATCCGGAAAAATGATCAAGGCTGTTGGGCCTCCGATGTATACGCAAGTTTTTGGAGATATGCTGATTGAGCTTGCCGAGAAAGATAAAAGTTTGGTAGCTATTACGCCGGCAATGCCGGGCGGATCTGGCTTGATGGAATTTGCTTCGAAATTTCCCGGGCGAATGATTGATGTAGGCATCGCTGAGCAGCATGCTGCCACATTGTCAGCAGCACTGGCTATGGAAGGGTTGCGACCAGTATTTGCGGTTTACTCTACGTTTTTACAGCGTGCTTATGATCAAGTAATTCATGATATTTGCAGACAGAATTTGAATGTTATCTTTGCAATTGATCGTGCAGGGCTTGTAGGCCCTGATGGAGAAACGCATCAAGGCGTTTATGATATTGCTTTTTTGCGGCATGTTCCTAATTTGGTGCTTATGATGCCAAAGGATGAAAATGAATTGCGGCGTATGATGAAGACGGCAGTTGATTATACTGATGGTCCGATCGCGATTAGATATCCGCGCATTAGCGGTGTTGGTGTCGAGCTTGATTCAGACCCGCAACCGCTTGAAATTGGAAAGTGGGAAGTCATCCGGGAAGGCGATTCTGCAACGGTAATTGCTATAGGTCCGATGATTCAAGTCGCGGAGGAAGCAGCGGAATTGCTTAAGCGCGAAGGAACTAGCCTGCAAATTGTAAACGCCCGTTTTATTAAGCCGCTAGATGAAGAGATGTTAGTGAAGCTGGCAGGGGAAGGAAAGCGGATCATTGTGCTGGAGGAAGGATCGGAATTAGGTGGCTTCGGCAGCTCCGTGCTTGAATTCTACTCCTTCAAAGGAATTTTTGATGTGCCGGTCAAAATTATTGGTGTTCCGGATATATTTGTTGAGCACGGATCGATCAAAGAACAGCGTGAGGAAATTGGTTTGACTGCTGACCGTGTCGCTTTGGAGTTGAGAAATATGGTACCCGTCAAAATGAAGCGTGTAACAGGAAGAACATAGAAAAATCAGGTGAGTTATGGCAAACAACAAAGAAAGAATTGATATATTGCTTGTTGAGCAAGGTTTTTTCCCAAGCAGGGAAAAGGCGAAAACAGCTCTTATGGCTGGTCTTGTACTAGTGGATGAAGTACCTGTGGACAAAAGCGGAATGAAAGTAGAACGTACTGCTGTAATAAAAGTAAAAGGTGCCGTTCATCCCTATGTCAGCCGCGGCGGTTTAAAACTGGAAAAGGCAATCAAGCTTTATGCTATAAAGTTGAAAAACAAAACAATGCTGGATATAGGTGCTTCGACTGGCGGTTTTACCGACTGTGCTTTGCAGCATGGAGCAGATTACGTATATGCTGTTGATGTTGGTTATAATCAATTGGACTGGTCACTGAGACAGGATGAACGGGTTAATGTAATGGAAAGAACGAATTTTCGTTATGTTAAGCCGGAGGATCTTGTTGGACCAGTGCCTGATTTTGCAACAATCGATGTATCTTTTATATCTTTGAAGCTGATTTTGCCTGCCCTTGCCGGATTGATTCACCCCGGCGCAGAAGTTGTTGCACTGATCAAACCGCAATTTGAGGCAGGTAAAGAAAAGGTGGGCAAAGCTGGTGTAGTGCGTGAACCGGCTGTTCATATTGAAGTGCTGCAAACCGTAATGGAGTTTGCAGCTGAGCTTGGTTTTGTTTGGCAAGGCGTTACCTTTTCACCGATAACCGGCGGAGAAGGAAATATTGAATTTTTAGCTTATTGGCAATGGACTGGCATCACTAATCAACCTGCACCGGATGAGAAATTGCTGGAGCAGCTGGCTGTTGAAGCGAACGCAACCTTTAAGCTTAACAAATAAACAACTTGTAGAGGATGCTGTTCAGTGAAATGCTGTGCACATCCTTTTTTTTACTTTACTATATGAATTTGTTCTGCTAAACTGGAAATACAAACAAGCGTTCGCTAATTCCGATATACCGGAGGTTACGCGATGACGAGATATGTTGAATGGTTCATTATGATTATTACGGCATTGTTGATTGTAATATGGCTTTTTCGGGCTTTTTATCGTTGGCTTCATGCTCCGGTTACGATGAATCATGTGCGGCTGGGCAGAGGCGGCAATGTGGATCCCGCTTCGCCGGTTGTGCAGCTTCTAGAGAAGCAGGGCTATGAGGTTACCTCAGGCAAGCATATTATAAAAATTCCGATTGAACTCGACGATCAATTATTGGAGCACCAAACCAGATTGCATATTGATTATATCGCCGAGATGGACCATTGCACTTATATAGTCAAGCTGGACAAGCAGACAAAACCGATCAAGTATACGGCTCCGGCGCTACGAGATCAATTGCTGATGTATGCGCTTGTATTGCCTAGTTGTGCTGGTGTAATCATTGTGAATGAACAGGAGCGTCAATTAAGGAAAGTATCCTTTTTATTAAGTGATTAGATTGAACAAATTGTAATAAGCAATTTTATAATATAAATGCATCGCAAGATGAACGGAGGCTTATTGTGAAGGGGATTAGACAATTTCGCATTAAAGATATAATTACCAATCAGATGATTGAGACACAGGATGAGTTGGTGGATGAACTGCGCAAGACCGGAATGCATGTTACACAGGCGACAGTATCGAGAGATATCAAGGAATTAATGCTTATTAAAATTCCTGCTGAGGAAGGCAAATATCGTTATTCCATGCCGCTTGATTTGCAGAAGCATAACCCGGTTCATAAGTTGAAGAGGGCACTGCTTGACCATTTCACACATATAGATTTTACAGATAATTTGGTTGTATTGAAATGCTTGCCTGGGACGGCAAATGCAATAGGGGCACTAGTAGACAATATGGAATGGTCAGAAGTGATGGGGACGATTTGCGGTGATGATACGATATTGATGATTTGCCGAACGAAAGAACAAAGTGGAGAAATTACTGAGCGCTTACTAGCTTTGCTTAACTAAAGGGGGAATTAACTATGTTGCGTGAGATGTCAATTAGAAATTTAGCAGTAATTGAAGAAGTGAATGTATCATTTCATCGTGGTTTTCATGTGCTGACAGGTGAGACTGGCGCAGGAAAATCGATTTTAATTGATGCTCTAAGCCTGATTATCGGGGGCAGAGGCTCCGCAGACATGGTTAGATATGGTTGTGAGAAGGCTGAGATGGAAGGGTTGTTCGATCTGGATGCCAAGCATCCCGTATGGGCGGTGCTCCGTCGGCTTGGGATAGAAGCTAGTGCTGAAGAAATGCTTATTATTCGCAGGGAACTGGGCAGCAACGGGAAAAGCTCAAGTCGTGTGAATGGTCAGTTAGTTACGATGACTATGCTAAGAGAAATAGGAGAATGTCTTGTTAACATTCATGGACAGCATGAGCATCAATCATTGTTGAAAACCGAACAGCATTTGGAGTGGCTGGATCTGTTTGCTGGCGATTTGTTGATTGAGCGAAAACAGCAGTATCAGCAAATATATGGTCAATTATTGCAAACAAGAGTTCAGTTGAAGGAATTGGAGCAATCTGTGCGGCAGAATGCTCAGATGCTTGATCTATATAATTTTCAAATCGAAGAAATTACAGAAGCAGCGTTGAAGCAAGGTGAGGATGAGGAGCTGCTGGAAGAAAAACGCAAGCTGATGTTTGCCAATAAACGAATGGATGCTGTGTCAGAGGCTTATGATTTGCTGCAGCATAATCAAGCTTTAGATGCTTTAAGCAAGGCGATGAGCCGTCTGCAGGATATTGTTTCTTATGATGAACGAAAACTTTCTCCTTTGTATGAGCAGCTGGAGAGTGCATTTTATCAAGCGGAGGACGTAGCATATCAGCTTCGTGATTATCAAGATCAGATTGAATCAGATCCAGATATGCTGGAGCAAATCGAGAATCGCTTAATGCTGATTCAGAGTATGAAGAGAAAATATGGCGAGAGTATTGCGGATATTTTGATTTATTTGGACAATATAAAGAGTGAGCGCGATACAATTGAAAACCGTGATGATATTATGGCTAAATTGATGGCTGAAGAAAGCATCCTGTATAAACAAGCTGTTGAGTTAGCAACAGAGCTGTCTCAGTTACGTATACATGCCGCCTTCAAATTATCAAGCAATATCGAAGCAGAGCTGAATATGCTACAAATGCCTGGCGCAAGATTCGCTGCTAACATCCAGCAAACTTCATCACATAATGAAGATATTAAGCTAAACGCCAATGGAATGGATGAGGTTGTATTTATGCTCTCCTCTAACCAAGGTGAACCGCTAAAGCCGCTTAATAAAATAGCATCCGGCGGAGAAATGTCACGAATTATGCTAGCTCTAAAAAGCATTTTTGCTGAAATTGATCATATTCCTGTGCTTGTCTTTGATGAAGTCGATACAGGCGTTAGCGGCAGGGCAGCACAAGCAATAGCAGAGAAAATGTCACGTCTTGCAAGAACTTGCCAGGTATTTTCGATTACACATCTGCCGCAAGTCGCTTGCATGGCTGATCATCATTACGAAATTTGCAAGCATACGAATAAAGGCAGAACAGCTACTGATGTCACTGAGCTCGTAACAAAAGCACGTATAGAGGAGCTTGCACGAATGCTTGGTGGAGTAGAAGTTACGGAAAAAACAAGAAACCATGCTCAAGAAATGCTTGATTTGGCACATGATTTAAAAGGTGCGTAAAGGAAGGCAAATACGGAAAGTTTTTGCGGACATAAAACGGGAAACAGAGGGCAACTTAAAAGTACGCCATTGGCGATACTACCTTTTTCGTCTTGCGATGGAAAGTCAGGGAGCGTGAAATCATTGAACTCCAATCAACGGAAGCGATGGTTTGGCCTTGTTCTCGTGATCGTGGTCTGTATGCTTGGCAGCTCCTCCGGTTTTCAGCAATATGCTGCTCTTCCGAATGAACTTCGTTTGTTTTCGGGTCAGCTGAAGCATTTGCAATATGGGGTGCCTGTTCAAGCTGAGGTTACGGTTGATCCACAAGTGCTGCAAATTAATGGATCTTCTGCTCAAACAGTATCTGTTAATTTGAAAAACCCGTTGTCTTTACAGTCTTCACAAAGCGGTCAAACAGATTTAAAGTTGAAATTATTCGGTAAAATTCCTTTCAAAACGGTAAGAGTAAATGTTGTACCAGATCTTAAAGTAATTCCAGGCGGTCAAACAATTGGTGTTAAGGTCAAATCGGCAGGAATTCTTATTGTTGGCCATCATGAGGTAAAGGGTGAGAATGGAGAGAAATACTCACCTGGTGAAGAAGCTGGACTGAAACTTGGTGATTTAATTACAAGTATTAATGGAACACCAGTGAAGGAAGTGCAAAAAGTAGCAGAGCTAACTGCTAAGCAAGCTTCAGCTAAAAAACCTTTGAAGGTGACCTATAAGCGCGGAAACCAAGTGCGCGAAACGAAATTACAGCCAATAATGGATGCGGATGACAAAGCATGGAGACTTGGTCTTTATATTAGAGACTCTGCAGCAGGTGTAGGTACTTTGACGTTCTATGCTCCTGAACAAGGTGTATACGGAGCTTTGGGGCATGTCATTACTGATATGGACACACAAACTCCAATTGAAGTAGGAGAGGGACAAATTTTACGTTCCAGTGTTACTTCAATTAACAAAAGCCAAACGGGAGAGCCCGGAGAGAAAAGAGCGCAATTCGTAAAAGAAAGTGAAATATTGGGCAGTGTAGAACGGAATACTCCATTCGGAATTTTTGGTAAAATGAACGAAAAGCCTTCAGAAGGCTACAGTCTTGAACCTGTACCGGTTGCTTTTTCCGAGGATGTGAAAGAAGGTCCCGCTGAAATTTGGACTGTAGTGAATGGTCAGAAGGTGGAGAGATTTCATATTGAGATCGCACATGTATCGAAGCAGGATGCACCTGCAACAAAAGGAATGGTTATTAAAATAACGGATAAACGCCTTCTGGAGAAAACGGGAGGTATTGTACAAGGCATGTCGGGCAGCCCTATTTTGCAAAATGGCAAGTTGATTGGTGCAGTGACACATGTATTTGTCAATGATCCTTCCTCAGGATATGGTTGCTTTATCGAATGGATGCTGCAAGACGCAGGCGTGCTTCAAAATCCAAAATCTGCGCAAGTGACAGTAAATCAAGTAGCTGTATAGATGAAGCTTTATCTAGAATGCGAAACAGGAGCAGTTTCTTTGAACAGTCATGTGATTGTTCAAGAAACTGCTCCTGTTTCTTCATGATAGAAATTTTTTTAAAAAAACCAAATTTGTCGAATGAATACGAAACAAATCAGTTCATGTAGCAAAATATTAATTATATCGAAAATTTAAAAAAAAATAAAGAAAAAAGATTTTCGACAGAAGGAATTCTATTCTGGATGTCGAAAACTAAAGTCAGACAACTGTAGAACGATGACATCAATACCATTTCAAGGGAGGATTTCACATTGCACAAGATCGAAGTTTTGTTAGCAGATGACAACAGAGAATTCACAAACTTATTATCAGAATACATATCAGAGCAGAATGATATGAAGGTTTGCGGAGTGGCTTATAACGGGGAAGAAGTTATTAGACATTTGGAGCATTCCCGTAATGTTCCCGATGTATTGATACTTGATATTATTATGCCTCATCTGGATGGACTTGGCGTATTGGAGCGTTTGCGTGAAATGGACTTGAATCCGATGCCCAAAATTATTATGCTAACGGCTTTTGGACAGGAGAATATCACACAAAAGGCTGTTCAATTGGGAGCCTCATATTATATTCTGAAACCATTTGATATGGAGATTCTTGCTAACCGAATTCGCCAGCTTGTGGGAGTACCGGCTAGCTCGGTGTCTGCACAATATTCAACCAGTTCCACTTCCTTGAAATCGAATGTAGTGCCAATGGCTAAAGGAAAAAATCTGGATGCCAATATTACAAGCATTATTCATGAAATTGGCGTGCCTGCACATATTAAAGGATATCAGTATTTGCGCGAAGCCATAACAATGGTTTACAATAATATCGAAATTTTGGGTGCGATCACTAAAACATTGTATCCAGCAATCGCGGAAAAATTCAAAACGACACCATCCCGCGTCGAACGTGCGATTCGTCACGCGATCGAAGTCGCCTGGACGCGCGGCAATATCGACAGCATCAGCCATCTGTTCGGCTACACGATCAATATCAGCAAGTCGAAGCCAACCAATAGCGAGTTCATCGCAATGGTGGCAGATAAGCTAAGAATTGAGCATAAGGTGAGCTGAAAAAGTTAGAAGCTTTATGTTTGCGTGAGATAATGTGAAGCTAAAATGAATTTGATGGTTGTTTACAGCTCAATTGGAATTATACTTGTTAATAGTTGCAGTGATTGTTGCAAACCGAAATTTGTATATATGCTACCAACTAATACCGCTATATATTGGATTGCTTGCAATCCAATATATAGCGGTATTAGTGTTATAAAGGAAAAAGGTCTAACGGTTGTCGTGGAGTAGCCGTCGCTTAACTTTTGTTCTTTTACCGCAAATAGCCGCTTCCATAACCGTTAGGTTACCAAAAGTTGCTTTTAAGCCCGATTAGGCGCTGAGGCAACCATTAGACATACTAAATGCTCACTTTGCACACTACAACCCATATTTGTGGTGAGGTTGTCGAGTAAATTGATGTTTTCTTAAAAAATAAAATAATTATCTATTTTTTCGCGATCAAAAGATGTATTGCTCAATTAATATGAAACATTGCGTTTTGAATGGAGATTTTATGGTATAATAACTACTTTAGAGCAGGGGCATCAACGGGAACGGAGGTTAATCTATGATTGATTTGGAGAAGCTTCTTGTTTGGATCGGCAAAAAGGACAAGCAAGCTATTGAGGACTATGTGGAGTCTTATCGGCCAATTGATTTGGCGGAAGGCGTTGAGCAGATGGAGCGACCTGATCAGCTGTCATTTATCAGTATGATCAGTCCTGATTTGGCTGCTGAGGTTTTGGAGTATATTGAACCTTTGCATCAGTATCAAATACTTGTTCATTTGGATGAGCGAATAACTTCGCTGGTTTTAAATAAAATATCTGGTGACGTGGTAGCTGATATGATGCTTGCCATACATCGCAATCAAGCTTCGCGGATGATGAATTTATTGCCAGAGGATTACCGTTTGAAACTTGAAACATTGATGACATTCCCTGAGGAAACAGCAGGAAGTTTGGCAACAATTAACTATATAGCTGCTAGAAGCATGTGGACATGCGAGCAGACGTTGAATCATATTCGCAAGGTTGGACGCAATGCTGAAATTACAGCGTACATATATGTAGTTGGCGCCAAAGGTGAGCTGCTTGGGGTCGTATCTTTGAAAAGTGTGATCCTGGCTGAGCCGCATACTCAGCTTTGGGAAATTGTTGTAGAGGCTGTTTCTGTGCCGGCAATGATGGAGCAGGAGGAAGCAGCAGAAGTCTTGTCTCGTTATGACTGGGTAGCGTTGCCTGTTGTCGATCCGCAAAATCGTCTTTTGGGAGCAATTACTGTAGATGACTTGATTGACGTTATGCAAGAAGAAGCTACTGAAGATATTCAGAAGCTCGGGGGAAGCCAACCGCTGGAGAATACGTATTTCAAAACGTCAGTTTTCCAGCTGTATAAAAAAAGAATTGTTTGGTTGCTGATTCTGTTTGTAGCAGAGGCATACACAGGAAATGTATTGCGTCACTACGAAGATACATTGTCTGAAGTCATTACGCTTGCCTTTTTTATTCCGTTGTTGATTGGAACCGGAGGAAATACAGGTACACAGACCGTTTCAACGCTCGTAAGGGCACTTGCTATGGGAGAGGTAAAGTTCAGCAATATATGGAAGGTTGTTCGCAAGGAATTAATCACAGGTTCTCTAACCGGTGTATCTATTGCTGTCATTGCTTACGGTCGTGCTTGGCTGCTTGGTGTGGATTACAATGTTGGTTTAGTCGTCGGAATTACTGCACTGGCTATTGTGCTTTGGGCTTCACTGGTAGCAGCCGTTCTGCCGCTTATTTTGCATAAACTAAAAGCAGACCCGGCTGTTGTATCTGGTCCGTTTATTACAACACTTGTAGATGGTACGGGGCTAATTATTTATTTTACAATTGCCCGTATATTGCTTGGATTGTAGAAAGACAAAATACAGCAACAAGCATTATCTGGTATAAAAGAAGAGTCGCTCAGCACATTGTTGGGCGACTCTTCTTTGCGAAATCTTTAGTTTTCGGATTGCGGTCTTGGGGGACGAGGGCGCTTCTTTTTAAAGCGCGGTGCAACATAGTTGCGTTTCCGGTCACGGAAAAATATCCATCCCCCAATAAAACCGGCACCAGCAAAAAACATCAGTAAACCAGAAATAAATAGCCACCATTCAAATGCAGGTGTAACTGTTTCGTTGCCGAATGAAGCGTAATAATGAAATAACGCGTTTTTCATATTAAGAAATCCAAGACATGCGATTATGCCTGGGATGACCAGCAGCAAAACAGCAATGAATCTTGCAAGCTTTAATTTCATTGCGCTGTTTCTCCTCTATGTCTCTTATATCAATAAGTTGATAGCCAATTATTTATATATGTATCATACCTTTTTATAAGATAACTGTCTATTTCACAGATCATTTACTTTTAGGGGGCAACTTGTCAGTGAAATACAATTAAAAAACAGTTACAATAGAACAGTATAAAGATAAACAACTGAGTATCAATGAATAAGCTGGACAGAATTTCTTTAAGAAATTTATATAGTTATCCTAAAGGAGCTCAGTATCGCATATAGAAGTAATATTGGAGGGGAAGTAATGGCAATTCAATCAGATGTTGCAATACTTGGAGGAGGCCCTGGCGGCTACACAGCTGCTATACGCGCTGCACAGCTTGGGAAAAAGGTTGTAATTGTAGAAATGGACAAGCTGGGCGGTACTTGTCTACATAAAGGCTGTATACCTAGCAAAGCGTTGCTGCGCAGTGCAGAAGTGTATCGGACTTTGATGAATGCGGCTCAATTCGGGGTAGCCCTTGAAGCTAATTCCGTAACTTTAGATTACAAGCAGGTCAATATAAGAAAAGAAGATACTGTAAACAAGCTGCATCAAGGGTTGCGCGGCTTAATGAAAAAAAACGGGATCACTTTTATCGAAGGAAAGGCAAGAGTGGTAGGACCGTCTATTTTTTCTCCCAAAAGCGGTACGCTGGCTGTGGAATTAGCTGACGGCGAGATGGAGTCAGTTGTTTCAGAAAATTTGATTATTGCATCAGGCTCACGTCCGCGCATTTTTCCAGGTCTTGAGCCTGATGGTGAACATATAATGACAAGCGATGACGCACTTGCAATGGAAATATTGCCGGCATCGCTCTTAATTGTTGGCGGCGGAGTCATCGGAGTGGAGTGGGCATCTCTTCTTTGTGACTTTGGTGTTGAGGTAACTCTTGTAGAAACTGCAGGGCGTCTGCTTCCAAGTGAAGATGCTGATATATCTGCCGAGTTGGCCAAACAGTTGAAAAAGCGTGGCGTAAAAGTCATTCTCAATGCAAGCATCCAAAGTGATTCATTTGAAAAAACGGATACGGGCATTATTATTAAGGCGTCTACTAGTACAGGGGAAGCAGAACTGCGGGCTGCAAAAATATTAGTATCTATAGGACGGGTTCCAAATGCGGATGATCTTGGTTTGGAGAATACAGATGTACTTGTCGAGTCGCAGGGCATTAAAGTGAATGCAGTTGGACAAACAAGAGAGCCGCATATTTATGCTATAGGCGATGTCATTGGCGGTGTGCAATTGGCACATGCTGCTTCAAGTGAAGGAATTATTGCGGCGGAGCATATTGCTGGCTTGAAGCCGATAATCGCTGATCCGCTGCAAATTCCTCGCTGTGTTTATTCGTTCCCGGAAGTAGCTTCGATTGGAATGACGGAGGAACAGGCGCAAAAGGATGGACGAGCAGTCAAAATAGGAAAGGTTCCATTTTTAGCAATCGGTAAGGCAATTGTGCAAGGAGAAACGGATGGATTTGTGAAAGTGGTTTGCGATAAAGTGACGGACGATATTCTGGGGATTCATATTATTGGAGCACATGCAACTGAGTTGATCGGTGAAGCGGCGTTGGCAGGCTGGCTCAATGCTGCGCCTTGGGAAGTCGGACGTATGGTTCATGCTCATCCTACGTTGTCTGAAGCGATTGGCGAGGCGATGCTGGCTGCTGATGGCAACACAATATCGTTATAAAATAGTTGGTGCTGCCAGGCAATTTAATCCCGAGAAATTTGGTGCGTTTCCTTTTTTAAAAGAAAGAGTTATAATATAAGATGTGGTCTTAGTACCAGGTTATAATAGTACCAGCTATAACATAAAGTTCTTTTCTGAAAATAGCTGCTTTACAGGATCCATTCTATAAAAGACGAGGAGGCGCTCCTTTATGAATCAAGTAACGGCAACGGAAAATCTGGGCAAGCATTTGGAAGTTGGGCTGACTGATGAACAAGCTGTTGATATGTATAAGATGATGGTGACAGCGCGCAAATTTGATGAACGCATTTTATTGCTGCAACGAGCAGGGAAAATTAACTTTCATGTTTCGGGTATAGGACAGGAAGTTGCTCAAACAGCTGCAGCTTTTGCACTTAATAAAGAGGCAGATTATTTTTTGCCTTATTATAGGGATTATGCTTTTGTATTGTCTGTGGGTATGACGTTAAGGGAATTGATGTTGTCTGCATTCGCAAAAGAAGAGGATCCAAATAGCGGCGGACGACAAATGCCAGGTCATTTTGGGCATAAGAAATTACGTATTGTAACAGGATCCAGTCCAGTAACAACACAGGTTCCGCATGCAGTGGGTATAGCAATGGCTGCCAAAATGCAGAAGAAACCTCTTGTAAGTTTTGTTACGTTTGGCGAAGGTTCGAGTAATCAGGGGGATTTTCATGAAGGATGCAATTTTGCAGGTGTTCATAAGCTTCCGGTAATTCTAATGTGCGAAAACAATCAATATGCAATTTCTGTACCTATTAGAAAGCAACTGGCGGCTTCGGTAGCGTCCAGAGCGGCAGGCTATGGTTTTCCGGGCGTCCAGGTGGATGGCAACGATGCGCTGGAAGTTTTTCGCGTAGTGAAGGAAGCGCGCGCCAGAGCGATCGCCGGAGAGGGACCAACTTTGGTTGAAGCGATGATGTACCGTCTCTCCCCGCACTCTACTTCAGATAATGATATGGTTTACCGTACAAAGGAAGAGGTTGAGGAACAGCGCTTAAAGGATGGTATTCCGCGCTATAAGCAATATTTGATAGATAACGGTCTTTGGAATGACGAAAAGGAAGAAGAGTTGTTAAAGGAATTGCGCAAGCAGCTTGATGAAGCTACCGAATATGGCGATAAGGCGCCATTTCCTACTCCGGAATCTTCGCTGTTGCATGTCTACGATGAAGATGCCAAGCAGGGAGGCGAGAAGTAATGGCTACTATGAAATATATTGATGCGATCAGGCTTGCGATGAGAGAAGAACTGGAACGTGATCAAAACGTTATGATGCTTGGTGAGGATATTGGGGTGAAGGGCGGCGTTTTTACAACCACTCAAGGGCTGCAAGCAAGTTTTGGCGAAGAAAGAGTACTGGACACGCCGTTGTCCGAATCAGCTATAGCGGGAGTTGCGATTGGAGCTGCTATGTATGGAATGAGGCCGATTGCCGAGATGCAGTATTCAGACTTTATGTTTCCTGCTACCAATCAAATCATTAGCGAGGCAGCTAAAATTCGTTATCGTTCAAATAATGATTGGGATTGCCCAGTTGTTATTCGTGCCCCAATTGGCGGCGGTATCTTTGGCGGACTTTATCATTCGCAATGTCCGGAATCCGTATTTTTTGGGACACCTGGTTTGAAAATAGTTGCTCCTTATCGGCCGTATGATGCAAAAGGCTTACTGAAGGCGGCTGTGCGGGATAATGATCCGGTGTTGTATTTTGAAAACAAGAAGAGCTACCAACTCGTAAGCGGGGAAGTTCCAGAAGAGGATTATATTGTTCCAATTGGCGAGGCGAATGTGCTTCGGGAAGGAACAGATATTACTGTTATCGGCTATAGCTTGCCGTTATTGTATATTGAGCAGGCAGCACAAGAGCTTGCTGATGAAGGAATAGATGCACATATTTTGGATTTGCGCACCTTGCAGCCCCTGGACAAGGAAGCAATTCTTGAAGCTGTTCGCAAAACAGGAAAAGTGCTTATTGTTCACGAAGATAATAAAACAGGCGGTATCGGTGCTGAGGTAGCGGCGATTATTGCTGAAGAATTGCTTTTTGAATTAGATGCTCCGATTATGCGTTTGTGCGGACCGGATGTTCCGGCGATGCCGATTAACCCTCCGGGCGAAAAGCATTTCTTGTTGAATAAGGATAAAGTGAAGGAAGCAATGAAACATTTGGCCTTATACTAGGAGATGGTTTTGATGAAAACAATAGTAGAAATCGTAATTCCCCAACTCGCTGAGTCATTAGTTTCAGCAACAATTGACAAGTGGTTGAAGCAGCCTGGCGATACAATTGAAAAGTATGAACCGATTTGCGATTTATTGACGGATAAGGTTACGGCTGAGTTGCCGGCTACTTATTCAGGAACGCTCAAAAAAATATTGGTAGGTAATGGAGAAACGGTCCCTGTTGGCACACCAATTGCATTGCTTGAGACAGAAGAGGAAGTATCTAAACAGGATAAAGTGCATGCAGATGAACAGGCTGATGAAGCGGCACAAACGACGACGGATGCTAAAACAGTTGCTGTTTCACAAGATGGGCCAATGCGCAATCGTTATTCACCTGCTGTACAGCAGCTTGCTGCTGAACATGGTGTGCAACTGGCAAATGTTCCAGGTACAGGACTTGGCGGCAGAATAACACGCAAGGATGTGCTTGCTTATGTAGCCTCTGGTGCTCACAAGCAGTCATCTCAAGTGAATGTGCCGGTTCAGCAGACTCAGGCACCAGCCGTAGAGACAGTGCGAACTACGGGGATGCATTTGTCAGAAAATCCGCCATTGCCGCGAATTGAAATGGAGCCATCGTCCAATGCTTCAGAATCGTATATCGATGTGACACCGATGCGCAGCGCCATTGCAAGAAATATGGTGAAGAGCGCCTCAACGATTCCTAGCGGCTGGACAATGATCGAGGTCGATGTTACAAATCTGGTTATGTTGCGCAATAAATTGAAAGAAGATTTCAAGAAGCGCGAAGGCATTAACTTGACTTATCTTGCATTTATTTTGAAAGCTGTAGTCAATGCTATTAAGGACTACCCGATTATGAACTCAAGCTGGGCTGAGGATAAAATTATTATTAAACGAGATATTAATTTGTCCCTGGCAGTGGGAACAGAGGATTCGGTTTTGACGCCGGTTATTAAAAATGCTGATCATAAAAACGTTGCTGGCCTGGCAAGAGATATTGAGGATCTTGTGCGCAAGCGGAAAGAAGGAAAGCTGAAGCTGGACGATATGCAAGGCGGTACGTTTACCGTTAATAATACCGGCTCATTCGGTTCCATTTTGTCCTATCCGATTATTAACTATCCGCAAGCTGCGATCTTGACATTCGAATCAATTGTGAAGCGACCGGTTGTTATTAACGATATGATTGCTGTTCGTTATATGGCTAATATGTGTTTGACGCTTGACCACCGCATACTCGATGGCGTAATCTGCGGACGCTTTTTACAGCGTGTCAAGGATAACCTGGAGAGCATTAGTATGGATACAGCGATATACTAAGCAGAGAAGAGGGATCTTGAGATGAGTGAGGCAATAGTAAAGCCTGACAGAAAGCTGGATGCCCGCTATATCGGCTTGGTAGATTATGCTGAAGGATGGGATATGCAAAAAGCGTATGTCAAACAGATTGATCAGGGGGAGCGTAAAGAAACGCTTCTCCTTCTTCAGCATCCGCCAACGTATACGCTGGGTTCGGACCGTCATCCAGAGCATTTGCTATTGGATGAAAAGACTTTGCAGGAGAAGGGTATTGCTGTGTTTGAAATCGATCGGGGAGGGGATATTACTTATCATGGACCCGGTCAATTGGTTGGTTATCCGTTAGTATATTTGGATGCAGTTGGGCTTGATTTGCATGCGTACCTGCGAACCGTTGAAGAAGTAATCATTGGCTGGCTGGCGTCTTACAATATAAAAGGAAGTCGAAAGCCTGGTTATACGGGAGTATGGGTAAATGATGAGAAGATTGCAGCGATCGGAGTCAAATTTAATAAGGCTCGTAAACGTAGAGGATTTGTTACGAGCCACGGATTTGCTTTGAATATTCGATCTGGCATTGCGCAAGATGGTTTTAGTGGTATTGTTCCTTGCGGTATTGAGGAATATGGAGTCACTTCATTTAATGATCTGAGCGGTCTGAATATGACGGTGGAAAGAGCTGCTGAAGAAATCACTCCATATTTTTGCAAGTATTTTCAATTCAGCGCATTAAATACCGACAAGGGAACCGATTCCTGCGAATAAGGTCGTAATCAATAGTGCTGCAGCAACGACAATAGCAACAACTTTAATTATTTTTTGTTGACGCATAATCAATCTCCTCTCTAACATAAAAAGCAGCCTGCAGGCAAACTGTTTGTCCATCATTATCTTTTTCATATTATATAATATATCTATTGTAAACCATTGTCATGAATGGAGGAACCCGTAATGATCAAAAAAGATCGATTGATTAGTGAATTTATGGAACTTGTTCAGGTGAATAGCGAAACTGGCGATGAAGCTGAAATAAGTAAGGTGCTTAAACAGAAGTTTGCGGAGCTGGGGTTGTCAGTAGAGGAAGATGATTCAGCTGTAAGAACGGGTCATGGCGCAGGCAATTTGTTTATTATGTTAGAACCATCAGATGAGGGCGTTCAAGCGCCTGTCTTACTGTTTACTTGTCATATGGATACCGTAATGCCAGGCAATGACATCAAGCCTGAATTAGGCGAGGACGGCTATATTAGAAGCGATGGTACGACTATTCTCGGCAGTGATGATAAAGCGGGTATTGCAGTATTGCTTGAAACGATACGCGTGCTGAAGGAACAAAAAATAGCACACGGGGCAATCCAGCTTGTTATAACAGCTGGAGAAGAATCTGGTCTGGTTGGCGCTCGGGCAATGGACACTTCAATGCTGAGAGGCGATCTTGGCTATGCACTTGATTCAAATGGCGAAATTGGAGAAATCGCTGTTGCTGCCCCTACACAGGCGAAAGTAACCATACATATGTATGGTAAAGCAGCGCATGCAGGAGTTAATCCGGAGGATGGCGTAAGTGCGATTCAAGCCGCTTCCAAGGCTGTGTCGAGAATGCCGCTTGGTCGGATTGATAAGGAAACTACAGCCAATATAGGTCGATTTTCCGGCGGAGGAGCGACAAATATTGTATGCGATTATGTGAAACTAGAAGCAGAGGCGCGCAGTATTGTCCAGCACAAGCTTGATGCGCAAGTTGAAAATATGAGAAAGGCTGTATCGAGTGCAGCTGATGAATGCGGTGCACGCGGTGAAGTTGAAAGTGAGGTTATTTATCCTGCTTATCAATTTACCGATGGGGATGAAGTTGTGGAATTAGCAAAAAAGGCTATTACCGCAATAGGTAAAACGCCTCGTTTGTTCCACTCGGGCGGCGGCAGCGACGCAAACGTATTTAACGGTCACGGTATTCCTACTGTCAATTTAGCTGTAGGTTATGAGGAGATTCATACCGTAAACGAGCGGATTAAAGCAGATGATATGGTGAAGCTGACAGAGCTTGTAGTAGAACTCATCAGTCAAGCAGCCCGAAAGTAGCTTGCTTCACATATAAACAGCCGGTTGCGCTATTTGACACGCAACCGGCTGTTTACTTGAAGTGATGCCATATATAAAGCAGCAATAGTTTGATTATGCCCAAATTTACTAGACAGTTTCTGCAATTGATGCTTCACTTCCCATGCTTTTCCAATCATGCGAAGCTGGTTGTCTGCTACATACATTTTGATGATAGTTACCGCCTTTCACAGTCTGATTTTAATAGAGGTACTAGATAGTTATGTCCACAAATTCATAAATATAACTGGATATGCAAAAAGAATGGAGTGGTCCGAATGCGCAAACATTCAGAAACAACAAATAATATCTTGCAGGGATGGAATGAACCAACTCTTCGTTCAGAACCTATTTTTTCGGGGAAAGTTATTTCGTTGCAGGTAGATACGGTTGAGCTTCCTAATGGATTGGAGGCAAAGAGAGAGATTGTGAAGCATCCAGGAGCGGCAGCGGTTATCGCATTGACAGAAGGGAAACTGCTTGTAGTAGAGCAGTACCGCAAGCCGCTGGAGAAGTTTCAGATCGAAATTCCGGCAGGCAAGCTTGATCCTGGGGAAGATCCAGAGCTGGCGGCAGCTAGAGAGCTGGAAGAGGAGACTGGCTTTAGTGCAGTGTCGTTGCAGCATTATAGCAGTTTCTCTGTTTCTCCCGGATTTGCAGATGAGGTTGTTCATGTTTACTTCACAGATCAGGTTATAAAGGGGAAACAAAAGCTGGATGAGGATGAATTTTTGAATGTGTCCGCCATTACAATGGAGGAAGCAGATGCTTATATTGCTGAAGGGAAAATATGTGATGCCAAAACGATAATAGCTGTGCTAGCCTGGAAGGCTTATCTGATTAGTGGCAAGTTACTGACAAACTAACGTCATAGCGATCACTTGCCTCTCATAAACTAAGGGGACAGCCGTATTGTCTTCATCAGTTTATTTGGGGGGCTTTGTAAATGAAAGAGTCTGTTAAATTTTATATTTTTGCAATTGTGCTGATGGCGGCAGGCAGTATATTTGGCATGCTGCTTGCCAATGCTCTAACCTTGGATCAGCAGCAAGCATTGTTTCATGATCTATCACAATACACAAATACTATGTATACGGGAACAGAAAGCCAGCAGGCAGGCTTTTGGAGTGTGTTTGCCAATCAGGTGAAGTGGCTCCTTTTGATTTGGCTGTTAGGAATTATAGTAATTGGGCTGCCGGGAGTATTGGTGTTGCTTTTTGTAAAGGGAGCAATGATCGGATTTACTTCAGGAGTCATTATATTGCAATTCGGCTGGCATGGAGTGTTGTTGGCTATGGCTGCGGTATTGCCGCAAAATGCGATTATGGTTCCGGTATTTATAATGGCAGCTGCAGCAGCCATTCATTATGGGGTGACGATCATTCGGCGTAAAATTCATAAATCCGCTGTCCCCGGGGCTTCTGTACAGACTGAATTTACTGCACGAATCTCATTTTTGCTCATCTTTGTTACTGGTGCCGCATTGCTGGAAGTATATCTCTCTCCGTCAATTATTGCTTGGGCTGTGTCATATTTGCCGAATTACGTATAAATGAATAAGCGAACTGCAAAAGATAGAAACAATCGAAACGTTGACTTGACGAGCATATTGAATCTATAATGAATTTGAATCCTTCAAATTAGAAAAATTATTGCTATGCTGCTGTTTTAGGAGGGGAAATATGGAAGCCCGCATTGAAAAAATTAAACAACATTTACAGTCGCAGGGCTATAAGCTTACTCCGCAGCGGGAAGCAACTTTGCGCGTACTTCTTGAGAACGAAGAGGATCATTTGAGCGCTGAGGATGTCTTTATGCTCGTAAAGGACAAGGCTCCCGAAATTGGATTGGCTACCGTTTATCGTACACTTGAACTGTTAAGTGAAATGCATGTCGTCGAAAAGCTTAATTTTGGCGATGGTGTTGCCCGTTATGACCTGCGCAATGATAGTAATAATCATCATCACCATCATTTAATATGCGTACAATGTGGTACGATGAGCGAGATTAAAGAGGACTGGCTTTTGCCGCTTGAAGAAAAGCTGGCAAATGAATACGGCTTTCATGTAGTTGATCATCGCCTTGATTTTCAGGGTGTTTGCAAACAATGCCGTCTGAAGGAAGCCTCAAACGAATAATAAGCGGCTTTGCTTCCAGCATTTGTTGGTGAGCAGAGCCGTTTTAACATTAAAATGTAATTTGATTGCCCAGGGTAAATCGACAGCTTCCTGTCATAAGTGGTTTGTTTTGTTCATACATTGGTAGCAGTAAAGTGGGGACAAACTTGCACGACAAGCAGGAAGGGAGTGGATTGTTATCGTTGTATCTATAAAAGAATGGGCGGGAAGATTATTATTTTTAATTATTTTTGCTGCTTTGCTAGTTGTTGCAACTGGAGCATATCAATGGTTACTGGATGCCGTATCGCCAGTACATCCGAATCGAGAACCGCAGGGGGATGCTGTGAAAGTGTTTGTTACCGACCCGGCTTCACCGGAAGGGAATAAGGCTATGGATCGACTGCGCTGGTTTTATTGGTATGGTCAGTAAGAGGAGCAAAATAGTTGAAAGAAAGGACGGGCGATGGAGAGCAGCGCGGAACTGATCGGAAAATATATGGAATATGTGAGCCAGGAACGTTTGTTAACGGCCAATTCGCTCGAAGCCTACAAGCGGGATATTGATGCCTGCTTTGTTTTTTTATACGCTGCAGGTATAACAGATTGGCAAAAGGTTCAACGCTATCATCTTGTGAAATATATACAGCATTTGAAAGAACAGAAGCGCAAGCCAGCTACAATTGCGCGTACCGTTGTATCTTTGCGGTCATTTTTTCAGTATTTAGCGGAGCAAGGTTTTTGTACAGCCAATCCGACAGCAGGAATTGAAGCGCCTAAGCTGTCTGCTGCAGCGCCGCATCTGATCAGTATTGAACAAACTGCTCACTTGCTAAGCATGCCGGATTTATTATCAAGGCATGGATTGAGAGATAAAGCAATGCTGGAACTGCTCTATGCAACTGGTATACGTGTATCTGAGTTATGCGACTTGGATTGGAAGGATGTACAATTGGAGCTTGGCTATATTGCATGCACAGGATCTCGCGGCAATGTGCGGATTATTCCTTTCGGCAATGAAGCTAGTATAGCAGTTCGGCTCTATAAAGAGCATAGAAACAAGATGAATGAGGCTAGCCAGAACATTGAAGAAACCCCCGTTTTTGTCAATCATTTGGGAAGCAGAATCACTCGACAAGGGTTTTGGAAAATATTAAAGCTCTATGCGGTGAAGGCAGGAATAGAAAACATTACGCCGCAGACATTGCGCCATTCTGCTGCAGCACATATGTTGCAGGGCGGAGCAGACATATACACCGTTTCAGAATTGATGGGACATGCTGATGTGGCTGCGGTAATGAAGTATATAAAGCCTTCCAATAAAAGAACAATGGATATTTATGCAAACTCCCATCCAAGAGCAAATGCGCTTGAATAAGTGATTGCCTCATTACATTGAATGAGACTTTGAACGAGAATATGATTTAATTATTCCAAAATCAGGAGGAATGAATGATGCAAACGATGATGCAGCAAATTCAGGAGGCAGCAAATTTTATTGCTGGGAAAATTTCTAAAACGCCGCAAATCGGCCTTATTATGGGGTCTGGATTAGGGGTGCTGGGTGATTACATAGAGGAGCCAATAACGATTCCATACTCAGATATTCCTCACTTTCCGTTGTCTACGGTTGAAGGGCATGCTGGCGAATTAATTATCGGCTCGTTGTCCGGCAAGCAGGTTGTGTTAATGCGAGGCAGATTTCATATGTATGAAGGCTATGAGCCGGCAGTAACGGTATTTCCCGTCCGAGTTATGAAGCAGCTTGGTATTTCTCAGCTGATCGTTACGAACGCGGCAGGCGGGATCAACACGACTTTCTCATCCGGCAATTTAATGCTCATCTCGGATCATTTGAATCTAACAGGAAAAAATCCATTGATTGGACCGAATGATGCTGCTTTTGGTCCGCGTTTCCCAGATATGTCTGAGCCGTACAGCAATCGATTGCGGATGCTTGCAAAAGAAATTGCCAAGGAGCATAAGCTGGATTTACAGGAAGGGGTCTATGCAAGTGTGTTGGGTCCTTCTTATGAAACTCCTGCAGAAATAAAAATGTTGCGAATTTTAGGAGCGGATGCTGTCGGAATGTCGACAGTAGCCGAAGTGATTGCAGCGCGTCATTCGGACATTGAAACTGCGGGAATATCCTGTATTAGCAATATGGCATCTGGAATTTTGGATCAGCCATTGTCTCATGATGAAGTAATAGAAACGACAGAAAAAGTTAAATCCCAGTTTCTGGCATTAATTACTGCATTAATCGGCAAGATTTAGACAAATCCGTAACAGAATTGTAACAATTGAGTCGACGGTTTGTGACAGCATTCTTTATTAAAACCGTCGTATAATGTCCATGATCATCAAAGAAAGATGGAGTGTTGTTGGAAATGGACAAATATTTTTATGAACAACTAGAGCTTTTGCGGCATGAAATGGTGGAAACTGCGTTATTGACGAATAATTTGTTGCATCATGATGTTTTGGAGCTTAGTCAATCATTGGATGAGATGATTATATTGGTTCAGTGCAAACAAAGAGTGCTTGAAAAAGCAGTTCATTAAATAAATTGAATCACTAAGCGATACGGAGTCGACCACTCGAAACGCTTCGGAAGTTCCTGATAGGAACATGCCGAAGCGTTTTTAATTTGCTTGTTTGGAATAAATTTCTTCCAGCCTGTCAAAACTGAGAACGATATTGTATTGATTAGGAGGAATTTACCAATGAAACTATATCTAGTAAATTTGACAGCTTGTGTGCTGATGTTAACGCTGTTTTTGCCTGGACTTGCGCTTGCTGAGGAGGGTACTGCAGTATCTGAAACTTCCGAAATGGCGAGTGAAGCAGAGCTTGCACCATCTGCGATGTCAGCTATTCTAATGGATGCTCAAAGCGGTACTGTTATTTATGAAAAAAATAGTAAAGAGAAACTGCCCCCGGCAAGCATAACCAAAGTGATGACTATGTTGCTGATTATGGAGTCGCTGGAATCAGGCAAGCTGAAGCTCACTGACAAAGTACAAACAAGTGAGCGCGCCGCCTCTATGGGAGGCTCGCAAATCTTTTTGGAACAAGGCGAGGTTATGTCTGTTGATGAAATGCTTAGAGGCATAGCTCTTGCATCAGGCAACGATGCCTCCGTGGCGATGGCAGAAAAGCTTGCAGGGACAGAGCAGCAGTTTGTTGATTTGATGAACAAGAGAGCAAAAGAGTTGGGAATGAACAACACCCATTTTGTAAATGCAAGCGGTCTGCCTGCGAATAATCATTATTCAACTGCTGAAGATATTGCAATAATGTCCAAAGAGCTGCTGAAGCATCCGGAAATAATTAAATACACAGGTATGTATCAAGACTATCTTCGCAAAGATTCAGCCAAACCATTCTGGCTTGTGAATACGAATAAGCTTGTGCGTTTCTATAGCGGGGCAGATGGTTTGAAAACCGGTTATACAAGCGAGGCAAAATATTGTCTGACAGCTACAGCGCAAAGAGATAATATGCGTCTGGTTGCGGTAGTGATGGGGGAGCCGACGACGAAACAACGCAACCAGGAAGTATCACAAATGTTCGATTATGCGTTTGCTCAATATATGAACTACACTGTTGCGGATAAGGATGAGCTGCTTGGAGAGCTGGCTATTGAAAAGGGGAAGGAAGCAAGACTGCCTATCAATGCTCATCATGAATTGAAAATTTTATTGAAAAAAGATGCAGGAACGGAAGATATCCGCAAAGAGATTGTTTGGAACGAGCCGTTGCAAGCTCCGGTTAAAGAGGGAGAAAAAATTGGATCCTTAAAAGTATATCAAAAAGAAAAGCTCATCAAAGAGTACGAGTTGACTTCACCGCAAACGATTAAAAAAGCCAATTGGTGGACATTGCTGAGAAGATCAGTATCCGGTTTGTTTTCATAAAGCATGCCATAAAGGCTTGTCGTTAACTGTTAATAAACATCTTTGAGCATAAAACTTAATCGTCACTGCAAATTTAACTGTCTCGCAATTGTCTGTTAATTGTCATTCAGCTTGTCGCAAAAAGGCAGTTTTCTTCTAGTTTTGTCA
>JBEBPB010000001.1:0-542038 GCA_040396195.1 Paenibacillus nanensis | reverse complement strand
GCAGACGCACAGGACTTAAAATCCTGCGGTAGGTGACTACCGTACCGGTTCGATCCCGGTCCTCGGCACCATTTCGTATAATTGTTTATACACAAATTAGCCAACTCAGCACTCCCTGCCTTTCCAAGGTATGGGAGTGTTTTTGATTTTGAGGAAGGCAGTGTAGCTGTTGGTATACCGACTTATTGAGACGGAGGGAAAGGTTATGAGCATTATTGCACCACTGAATGATCAATGGCTGGAATTGTTGAAAGATGAGTTTGAGAAAGACTATATGAAAACTTTAACAGCTAGAATAGAGGCACTCTATGAAGATACAGTAGTTTATCCGCCAAGAGAACAATTGTTTCATGCACTTAATTTAACCTCATTCGACTCTATCAAGGCTGTTATTTTAGGTCAGGACCCTTATCATGGTCCTAATCAAGCATATGGCTTAAGCTTTTCTGTAAAAGAGGGAGTAAGGCTCCCGCCGTCACTGCGCAATATATATAAAGAACTGGAGTCTGATATAGGCTGCAGTATACCTAAGAATGGAGAACTCGATAAATGGGCAAGAGAGGGCGTTTTACTGCTTAATACGGTGCTGACTGTCGAGGCAGGCAAAGCTGCTGCTCACCAGAAATTTGGATG
The DNA here is from genome assembly GCA_040396195.1 of Paenibacillus nanensis. GTDB lineage: Bacteria > Bacillota > Bacilli > Paenibacillales > Paenibacillaceae > Pristimantibacillus > Pristimantibacillus nanensis_A. The sequence goes on along the minus strand of JBEBPB010000001.1, from coordinate 541,405 downwards.
GGAGAAATTTACCGATCAAATTATTTCCTTAATCAATGAGCGCAATGAACCGGTTGTCTTCATTCTTTGGGGAAAGCAAGCGATCGATAAAAAGAAAATGATTGACACAACCAAGCATTATGTACTGGAGTCGGTACATCCCAGCCCACTGTCGGCCCATCGTGGATTTTTCGGCAGCAAGCCGTTTTCTCAAACGAATCAGTTTTTGCAGGAAAAAGGAATTGCTCCGATTGATTGGCGTTTAACAGAATAACAACAAAACACCAAAAATCCGATGCAGCTGCTGCACCGGATTTTTGGTTAAAGAGATTTGTATACAAGTCAGTCGTTACTGTACCAAATGACTTGCCGCCGAATCAGCCGAGGAAGCTATATTGTCGGATGATTGCTCTGAAGCAAGCTCTGCTGTATACTCTGCGCTAATATAAGTCGAAATCGTAATATCTGTTATAACCTGAGGATATACTTTATCCGGGTCAGGCGGTAGCGTTGCAATATTAATAATTGCCTTATTGCCATCAAAGGAAATGCTGTTAATTTTCATACCATAGCCAGGATGTGGAGCAGTTGCTTTTATTGTAACTTTTTTAATATCAGCGTTAATCATATCTTCTGAAATAGTTACATCTTGCAATACACTTGTATTCTCCTGTTCCTTGATTGTTTTGGCGAATTCAATTCCATTGTACAAAGCTCCGGCTGCATCTCCCCTAGTTATAATTTCCTTTGGAAAGAACTTATTGTGTTGCAGATCCATTAGCTTAGTAATCAACACGGTTTGAATATTAGTGCTGTAAGCTTCATTGATTTCATTTTGATCTTCGATTAAAAGAAAAATCTCGATAATCGGAAAATCACCTTGTTTCTTTACAGCCTGCATAAGCAAATGTGCAAATTCTTCACGGCTCATCCGATCAGTTGCCTTTACGTCTTTCGGTATGTCCAAGCCGTTATAATGCGCTTTTATAAAAGCATCGGCATACCATGCATCATTGATAAGCTCTGGAAAGGTGTCTGTAACCTCAGGCGCTTTGATGAAGCGGATATGATTGATATTCAAATTGAAACCCTTGACAAGCATCGTAATGCCCTCTGGATAGGTCAGTTCTTTATCAGGAAAGAACTTATCATTTTCGTAGCCCGATAAAACCCCTCTCTTTTGTAATTCATTCATTTTGTTTGCTTGCGAATGGTTAGCGCTGTCACTAAAAGCTGCGGCACTTTGAGCAAGGGCAGTAAACATCATCACAACAAGAAGGAGCAGCATCCATTTCTGTTTTCTCATCTTCTCACCTCATCTGTAAAATATGTACGCATATATATAGACGACAGGCGACAATATTAGGTTGCAAAAATTTGTTAACTACCAATAGAAAAAGCTGTACATACCTATTTTATAGGTATATACAGCTCGCAATAATTATTTATATCATACTGGTTGGCAAAAACATTAAAATTGCGGCAACTGATCTAAATTGTTGGATTCAATCCCATCGGCATCTCCGCGAATATACATATCTCCGTCACGGCCTTTAAAAAGGTTAACGCCGCTAATATTTCCTTGGGAAATTTCTTGTTTTGCCGATTCATAATCCAAAACACGTCCTGCTGACGTTTTAAACGCTGTTAAGTCACCGTCTCCATTTTTTTGTACTGCTACAAAATGCTCGCGGTCATGATTTGCTTGATGATTCATAATGATCTCCCTTTCGTAAAACAAGTTGTTAGGACACAATCAGTGCTAACAAATACGGCACGACTGTTATGCATTAATATTTGTAAAAAAGTAAATTTTATTCCTGATAACAGACCAGATCCATTATTGTGAAAAGAATCGGGCACAATTATTTGATTTCCCTGAAATGTGTTGACAGGTGAATATCTTGTTGATATACTAATAATTACCGTTATAAAAAGATCTGATAGCTCAGCTGGGAGAGCACCATCTTGACAGGGTGGGGGTCGCAGGTTCGAACCCTGCTCAGATCACCATATTCTCACCTACAAAGCCTCAATAAGCAGGGCTTTTTTTTGTTTTTACGGTAAGATATGAAAAGTAAAAAAATCAGTTGGGATGATTTGCTTTTCTGAGATAACATACACTAATATCCTCATAAGCAAAGAGCTTGAGGTTAGAAGGCTAAATTTGAACAAACTACAATTAACCACCAATTCAGGTGGTTTTTTTTCATTTAAAACTGATTAGCAGAGTAAAGAGGAACAATTTGTTTAATTGAGAAGACCAAGAAGCATATGCTGCCAACAAAGTTACACAATACAAATTTTAAACATACTAGCCCTGTTAAGCTTGTCAATCACAAAGGTATTAAAAAAAGGCCCAAAGAATGGGCCTGGGGGTTAAAACTGGGGGGCAAAACGTATAAGAAGGTTAATTGATGGAGAAATTCAGATTAGAAGCCGAATCCACCGAATCCACCGCCAAATAAACCACAAGTACAAGCAATAATAACCAAAAGTATGAAAAGTACAAGAATAAAGCCAAAGTTGTTGTTGCCACATCCAAAACCAGCACCACCTATAGCACCCATTAGCTCTCACCTCCTGTGTTTTTAGTACACGATAAGATATGCATGTTTTTCACTATGTGATTGGGCGTTTATAATGGGGCATTTAAACCGTGATATTCGTTTAGATGTGTTGGAATTGGGGAGTAACTATCTTGATTACTATCTAAACGGTAAAGGATATATAGTGAAAAACTACTGAAACAGATGGACCTGGGCGATAGTTTAAATGGACTTATAAAAGCATTGTTGGTATCGGAGCATATACATTTCACGGCTTGCATAGTATAAACTTTTTAACCTTTTCTCTTCTATAAGAATAGTATAAGTATGAAGAACTATTATTGTTCAATAGAGAAAGGAGTATAGAGATGTATTCTATTCCTGTGGAGATGCCGAAGTTTGACAACCATACAGCTGGCAGTGAAGAAGTATGGGAAGCCCGCAATCATTATATTGAGGAAGGTATGTATGCCTTTATCAGTCAACGCTGGACGAAGCCTTTAGCCCGTTGGATTGGTCAAAGGAAATGTCTGGAGATCATGTCTGGGCGCGGTATATTAGCTTATGCTTTGCAAGAAGAAGGGGTGGATTTGATAGCCACTGATAATTTTTTATGGGCGAAAAAAATAAAAACATATAAAAAATGGATCGATAGTGTAACGGATGTATTCGATATTGATGCTATCGCTGCAATTGAAAAATATGGCGCTGATATTGATCTTATGATTATGTCTTGGCCAGCAATAGATAATTTGGCTTATAAGGCAATTAAACGATTATACGAAATTAATCCGAGAGCAAAAGTTATCTATATTGGGGAACAAGTGGGAGGAAGAACAGCCTTTTATAATTTTTTTGAGCATTTTCAAATGATTTATGATGAGCAATTCGCTGCATGCGCGACATTATTTGAAGCTTGGCCCGGATTTTCTGATCAGTTGGTATTAGGCAAATATGAGCCTTGATGAAACTTGGCATAAGGAATGCCCAGGCGATCATTTGTACCTGGGCGTTCCTGTAGGAGCAATAGGTAGTACTGCTTGTAATTGTATCAAGGCAATTAGCTGTTGAACATCGGCTAGAAGCGATAAATCTCCCCTTGTTCCACAATCCGCATTAGGCCAGTCTTGCCGCGAAAATCATCAATGGTATCACCATAATGCATAAGCCATACTTTTTCCTGAATTTCTTGTGGCAGAGTCAGCAAATCCTCTAAGCTTGCATGCACATTGGCAGGAAGCTCCAACTGGCAGTCATGGAAAATATTTTGTACACCAGCGTCAACCAGTTGCTGCAGCAACTCGCCATTAAACTGCATATCTGCTGTATAGAAGAAATGGCTGTTAATAAGGAAGGAGTAGCTTAGCTTGTCAGGAATATGCAAGGTTTGAATAGGCTGGACTTTAAAGCCGGGCACAATTTCAGTTTCACTATTCGCTTGCAAAGGGTGAACCTCAAAGTAATGATCGATGGTGTTCATCTCGCCTTGTGATAAGCCGCCGCGCAGTGTATGTTCCCATAATAAATGTACAAGTTGCTCAACGATGAACAGCTTAGGCTTCCGTTTATGTTTAAAAAACATTTGGAAAGCTAATTCTTCCAGTCCGCCAACGTGATCTGCATGTATATGACTAATCAATACAGCATCTATTTCTTCAAACTTATGCCCAAGCGAATGGAAGGCCCAGGGCATCGTAACGCCACAATCAAGCAAAACACGGCGGTTGTTTATTTCAAACAGGGCGTTATTATTGTAATGATTTTTTGCGAAAGCACTGCCTGTGCCAATCATCTGGATATTCAAGAGCGAGCCTCCAATATGTAAAAATAGTATATTACTAATGTACCAAATAAATGGGGATGGTACAAAGGTTATCTAGGAAATGTTCGGATTATTTCCTTTGTTATTTCCCAGGCAAGCGCATGATTCCTCATAAACTGACAATCTATTAAGATTTTAAGGGCGAGCGCAACTTTAACCTGTTTTTTTAGTATATACGTATGACCGGATTTTTTTAACGGAGGTTATTGCGTGAGATGAAGAAAAAAATTGTTCTAGCAGCCATATTGCTCTGTATATGGGGTGGCAGCATGGCATTTGCCAATACAGCTTCAAATAAGGTGTCGGTTTTTTTTAATGCTGTAGAAGTCAAGGATGATGGGATATTGCTGGACGGGAAAACTTTTTTGCCGCTTCGTGAACTGGCTAATTCATTTCAAGCCTTACTAGTATGGGATGATCGGAATAAGTCGGCAAAATTGTTTAAACCGAATGTGCATATGTTTGTTTATCAAGGTAATACACCGTTTGGTATGGTGAAAAGAGGGACGTATAAATTTAATGTATTTGCACAAATTGATGAGTTGAAAACAGATATTACAGCAGTGAAAGTATCTATTATTGATCCTAAAAATAATGAAAAAGTGATTCAAACGAAATCTGTTGATCGCAAAACAGATAATTTCTGGTTTGTAACAGAGGAATTAGACTATAGATTTACCGTATCTGGAAAGTATATTATTCGCTTCTATATGAGAACTCCAGATGAAGAATGGACGGCTGTTTCTGATAAGGTTATTACATCTCAGTAACCGTCAATTACAATGAAGAATGACAGGCTAGACGATTGAAGTTGATGCGAAAAAGCAGTTTGACCGAGCTTTATGAACATGATAGGATGTACAGGAGTCAAATTAATTGAAATGGGGTATTCCAAGTATGAGCGAGCATCAACATGGCCCAGATTGTGGCTGCGGACATGATCATGAGCATGAGGAACATGTATTTATCGTAACAGATGAGGAAGGAAACGACCGTGAGATGGTTATGGTATATACATTTGAATCAGAAGAGAATGTATATGCTGTATTGCTGGATCGTCAAGATCCTGAAGCAGACGGTGTTATTTTCCGTATTGAAGAGGAAGAGGAAGAAGCGTTCTTGGTCGGCATTGAAGATGACGAGGAATGGGATCGCGTATCAGCAATCTATGAGGAGATTGCACGCAAGGAAAATGAAAGTTTATAATTAATCAGACTAAATAATATAAGAGCATACATAAGCAGTTCTTATATTTAAAGGACGGTAGCGATGGAAATTGCTAACCGTCCTTTTTGCCGTTGTAATTTAGTTGCAGGAAATCATTCGTTCAAGGAATATTAGCAGGCAGGAAGGCTACATCAATTGCGAGGAGAGTAGAAAATAGTTCGACCATTGAATAGAGTAAGTTCTGCTTGTAGATTGGCGGAGATAAATTTGCAAAATTCAATTGCTTTTCCTCTATCCCCATAGGTGGCATGTGTGGAGATGATGGTTTCAATAGCAGGGACAGATTTGCCATCTGCGCTGATGGATTCACTAATACCCATCTTAATGTATCTGTAGTTTGAATTTTTGCCGCGCAGATACAGCCAATCATTATGTGGAGCTTCTTCGAGCGTATAAGGAAACGCTGCTTCCACATAGTTCCAATTACGTCCTTTGCCTTCTATGGCAGCTTGTTTTTGGAAATTTTCGAGTTGGGACCTGATTGCTGAAACTGTCAAATCAAAAACAGCTGAACCCTGCACAAGCTTAATAAATGCACTTTGGCTCAATGAAATCACCCCACATCATATTAGCATGAAATGGCAAAGTTTACAATAACCATGCCGTTTCTTAGTGAAGTGGGGTGACTTGTTGTTCGACGTTAAAAAATAGCCGTTTCTTCTACAATAACCTTTACAAATTCAATACTGCGATCCTCGGGACCTTTGACAGGCAGACCGACTTCAACATGGTCGACTATATAGTCGACATTTGTTTGCGAGATCACTTCTCCCGGCAATAAGATCGGAATTCCTGGCGGATATACATAAATAAATTCTGCGATAATTCGTCCAGCGGACTCCTTAAACGGAATAACTTCTGTGTTGGCATAAAAGGCATCACGAGGAATCAAGGACAATTGCGGAATTTCAGGTATTTTTACAATAACCTCTTTCTCCTGGGCATCTTCAATAAATGCTTTCGACAGTGCACGCAACGCTTCAAGCAGCTTTTCGATAGAATCTGGCGTATCGCCAGGTGTGACTAAGCACAAAATATTGTACATATCACTCATTTCAATCTCGAGATTGAAATGCTCTCTCAGCCAATTTTCAGTTTCGTATCCGGTTAATCCAAGATGACTAAGATGTATCGTTACTTTTGTAGGGTCATAGTCAAAGGTTGCCTCATCACCTAATATTTCTTCTCCAAAGGAATAAAGCCCTGGTATTTCATTAATGGCTTTGCGTGCATATTCGGCAAGCATAATGGTTTTCTCAGCGATTTCAAAGCCGTTAAGTGCGAGATTTCGCCGTGAAGTATCTAATGAAGCAAGTAAAATATAAGAAGTAGACGTCGTTGTAAGCATGCTGATCACCGTTTGCACGCGCTGTGGACTAATCCGTCCTTTTTTTACATTGAGGACAGAGCTTTGCGTCATAGAGCCGCCCAGCTTATGCACGCTTGTTGCAGCCATATCTGCACCTGCTTGCATTGCCGACATTGGCAATTTATCATGGAAATGAATAAGCACGCCATGCGCCTCGTCAACTAATACTGGTATATCATAGCTGTGCACAACATCAACAATTTCTTTCAGGTTTGCGCAAATGCCATAATACGTAGGATTGATAACTAGTACTCCTTTGGCATCTGGATGGCGTTCAATCGCACGGCGAACGGATCTGGTTGTTATGCCATGATCAATGCCCAACTTGCTGTCTCTTGCTGGAGAAATAAAGACGGGACGTGCGCCTGCAAAAATAATTGCTGACATAATTGATTTATGAATATTGCGCGGCACTATAATTTTGTCGCCCGGAGAGCAGACTGACATTATCATTGTCATAATGGCACCGCTTGTGCCTTGTACAGAAAAATAAGTATAGTCGGCGCCAAAAGCGTCAGCAGCAAGCTTCTGGGCTTCTTCTATAACTCCTGCTGGTTGGTGTAGGTCGTCGAGGGGGGCTATATTAATTAAATCGATTGACAATGCATTGTCGCCGATAAATTCTCGAAACTCCTTGTCGCTTCCTAATCCTTTTTTATGTCCCGGAATATGAAACTGCACGGGATCTTGCTCCGCATGTTTGCGAAGCGCAGTGAAGAGCGGGGTTCTTGTATGATCCATCGCCAGCATCCCTGCCTTTCGTCAGATGTACAAACAAAATTGAGTATAACAAAAAAGATCGGGAATGCAAGCATCATTTTTAATACTGTGACGAATGTTCTTGAAATGTTCAAAACTGCTGTCAACAGAATATGGTACGATGTTGAAATGGAGGGATAAGGACAATGGATAAGGGTCGTATGGCAATCGTAATGTCTGTGCTGATGATCACGTTTATCGGCTTTGGCATTATTATTCCGGTGATGCCGGAAATTATTAAAAGTGTAAATCCAAATGCGGCGGAATTGCATACAGGAAGAATGCTCGCTTTATATTCGCTAGTTTCCTTTATATTATCTCCGATTTGGGGTAATTTGTCTGACCGGATCGGGCGTAGGAAAATAATTCTATCAGGACTTTTGGGCTTCTCGTTAAGCTATCTATTGTTTGGTCTTGCAGGCAGCAATTTGACGTTAATGTATTTATCCCGTGCTCTTGGCGGCTTATTCTCGGGGGCAGTCGCATCTGTCATTGTTGCTTATGTAGCTGATATTACACCACCGGAACACAGAACAAAACGTATGGGGCTTGTCGGTATGTCTATTGGTTTAGGCTTTACAATCGGCCCAGGAGTCGGTGGACTGCTAAGTGATATTTCGTTTACTACACCCTTTTACGTATCAGCGGCTCTTACGCTATTAACATTTGTGCTCGCTGTGATGAAGCTTCCGGAGTCGCTAACTGCTGAACAAAGAGCATTGGCACGACCTGTTGAGAAGGTTTCAAGATGGAAGGCTTTTCAAGGGCCGCTCAAATATTTATATGTGCTTGCTTTTTTTGTTACATTTACACTTGCTGGTATGGAAGCAACACTTCAGTTTTTTGGCATGCAACGCTTTGATGTCACACCTCGGCAGGTTGGATTGATGTTTGTTGTAGTTGGACTTGTAGGAGCGCTTGTACAAGGCGGTGTTGTACGCAGAATGATCAAAAAGGGGCAAGAGCCTTTGTTTATTACGGCAGGGTTGCTCTTTTCAGCAGCGGGCTTTTTCTTGCTTTTGTACGCGCACTCGCTTTCATGGGCAATTATGTCACTGGCTGTATTCGGAATTGGCAATGCGCTTATCCGTCCATGTGTAACCTCTTTAATTACACAGAAAACAACGGTTGGGCAGGGGGTTGCCTCTGGTTTAAGCTCTTCAATGGACAGTTTGGGACGCATTCTGGGACCGCTGCTTGGTTCAATCCTGTTTACATATCAGCTTGGTTTGCCATATTTGCTTGGCGGCATACTTTGTATGGCAGCAGTTGTGCTCGTATACGGTTTTGTTAAAACGGATAGAAAACAACTGCATATGCTTAATAACTAAGCCTTGCGGCGTGAACAATAAAAAGGGCTGTTTAGCAGGATATCTTAAATTGGTCCTGCTAAACAGCCTTTTTTATATGCTTCCCATTCGTGTTTTTTCACAGGCCAAGCTGTAAAGCGGCAGCAGCTGCGTATAGGTTTGCTCAGCTTTTGCAATTAGTGCTTCAGCACTTTGAAGAGCATCATCCCCAGGTAAGAGATGGATGCCGACTAGCAATTCACTTTTTTTTACATCGCGCAAGCGGGTCAAGATCGTTTCCCAATCAGATTGATCGAGGTCCTGGACATGCAAGCAATCTTTTTTCATATGATCCATTGAAATGACGAATGAATCTGGAATTTGTTTCTGCAGCTCGGTTACTTGTTTCAATAGAGCGTTGGCCACCAGATGCTTGCCTGGAAGCTCATAAATGAGTGCCAGCCAAATAAAAACATGATCATCGAACAAACCTAGCTGGAAATGAGGGTGCGCTTTGTAGCCCCGTTTGTTATCGCATAATGCAAGCCAGGTATCTTTTGGAGGGTTAATAGTACGCCGAGCGTGTTTGGCAATATGCAGATAGACCGGCTTGCCGCACATTATCGATAAGGAAGCGCTCAACTCCTCGCCCAGCTGTTGGAATTTGGGTTGAATGCGGGTTTGGATTGCCTTCATTCTACCCTCTAATCCGTCGATATTAAAAGTATCAAAGTCTTCTTGTAAAAACATAAGATCGTTACTCCTTGCTATATGTAGTAGATAAGAAATCAAAACAGAGAAAGGAAATGACTAATGAAGCTAGAATTAGTATATCATGATCTTATAAAACGGGCTAAAATTTAGTCAATAATCCAAGTAGCTCTAACATAAGATGGAGTATGGTGACAGCAGTCATTAAATTCAGAAAATTCGGATTAATGATAACCGGCCAGTCTGTTGAAGGAGGGATTGCCATGAACAAAGGTTATGAAGTCGAATTTTGCAATTTGGAGTTGCGGTTTGATCGCTGGCAAATCCAAAATTTAATCCGGGAACTTATTCAAGACGGATACTCTCTTTATTGGAGCGAATCGGATGGAATCTTTATGGTGTCGATCCGCACAGGCCGCAGATTGTTGAAACTGCATTTCCAGCAAATAAATGACCGGTTCAAAATGGTCGGAGACTATACAGTACGCGACGAGAAGCTGACGGAGCTGCTTGAAAAGCTGATCAATTCGACCCGGGGACACGCGGTAGTCAAGAAAATAAAAGATCGGCAAATTGTAATTGAAAGCTTTATGTTTGGTGAAGTGATTCGGCAAGTAGAGGTTACAGGTTTGGAGCAGCGGGTCATTTTTCAAAAAAAACCAGCAGTTACAACTGAGGATATGATTAAAGCTTTTCAATCTAAGCGTGCTGAGAAAAGAGCGACAATTGTAAGGCTTGAGGTCGATCGCGAACTTTCTGACCTGTATGAAGCGATGTTAAGTAATGACCGCAATAAGGCAGACAGTTGCAAAAAAAAATTAGAACAATTGCGCATTGAGATGCTGCAATTGGAACTGTAAACTAGTGATGGGCTAATAATGGAAATGACAATAAACGACAATAATATATACAATGAAACGCGATTCGTGACCGTTTTACGGCAAACGGATCGTTTTTTTGTATATTTTCAATGCAAACAGTTTTCTTATTGATGTAAAAAGAGTAGAATGAACATATATGACCTAAAAATATAGATGAAGGATGGAAGAGCCAAATGTCAAAACAGCAAATTGGTGTCATTGGTATGGCCGTAATGGGCAGAAATCTTGCTCTGAATATTGAAAGTCGCGGATTCACGGTATCTGTCTACAACCGTTCCCGTGAGAAGACAGATGATTTGATGAAGGAAGCAGCTGGCAAAAACCTCGTACCTACTTACACAATCGAGGAGTTTGTTCAGTCATTGGAAGTTCCTCGCAAAATTTTGATTATGGTACAAGCTGGTGCCGGTACAGATGCAACAATCGATTCTCTTGTTCCTCATTTGGACAAGGGTGATATTATTATCGATGGCGGCAACGCTTATTTCCCTGATACACAGCGTCGCAGCAAAGAGCTTGAAGAGAAAGGCTTCCGCTTTATCGGAACAGGCGTATCAGGCGGCGAAGAGGGTGCTTTGAAAGGACCTTCTATAATGCCTGGCGGCCAAAAGTCTGCTTACGAGCTTGTAGAACCAATTCTTACAGCAATCTCAGCCAAAGTCGGCGAGGATGCATGCTGCACATATATCGGCCCGGACGGTGCGGGTCATTATGTTAAAATGGTTCACAATGGCATTGAGTATGGCGATATGCAATTGATTTGCGAAGCCTATGATTTGCTCAAAAATGTACTCGATGTTTCTGCAGAGGAATTGCATGAAATATTTACCGAGTGGAATAAAGGGGAGCTTGACAGCTACCTGATCGAAATTACAAGAGATATTTTCTCGAAGTATGATCCGGAAACAGGCAAGCCGATGGTTGACGTGATTTTGGATTCTGCAGGTCAAAAAGGAACTGGAAAATGGACAAGCCAAAGCTCACTTGATCTGGGTGTTCCGCTTTCGATTATTACAGAATCTGTATTTACTCGTTTCTTGTCTGCGATGAAGGAAGAGCGCGTTGCTGCAAGCAAAGTGTTGAGCGGACCTAAGAAAACAGCATTTACAGGCGATCGCGCGGCATTTATTGAAGCGGTGCGCAAGGCTTTGTTTGCAAGTAAAATTTGTTCCTATGCTCAAGGCTTTGCTCAAATGCGCGCAGCATCGGAAGAATACAACTGGGATCTTCGCTACGGCGAAATCGCGATGATTTTCCGTGGTGGATGCATTATTCGCGCTCGCTTCTTGCAAAATATTAAAGATGCTTATGATCGCGATCCAGAGCTTCGCAATCTATTGCTTGACTCTTACTTCCAAAATGTTGTGGAATCCTATCAGGATGCATGGCGTGAAGTAATAGCAACTGCTGTAGCTAATGGCGTGCCTGTACCGGCATTCTCCAGTGCACTTGCATACTTTGACAGCTACCGTACAGAGCGCTTGCCTGCCAACTTGCTGCAAGCTCAGCGCGACTACTTTGGCGCACATACGTTCAAGCGTGTGGACAAAGAAGGAACATTCCACTTTAACTGGATGCAAGAATAGTATTAAGGTTTTCTCGTTAATCCGAATGAGGCATCTGTGAGCCATTTTCTCATTTGATGTGCTTCTAGCGTATTATAGCTTCCGCGCTGAATCAAACAGAGTGCGACTTCGGCAAAAGCGTGAAAATTGTTCAATAAACGCGGCTGCGGAAGATTCAGCAAGGCTGAGTCTCCGTCAGCTGCTTTTTTTTTAATGTACTGCAGCATCCAAATAACATCGTCACGGCAAAGGGGATAATCCTTGTCCAACATTTTTTGGAATTTGGCATTTGTTTCCAACTCGATCATCTTGTCACCTCCTGCCTATTGTCTGGAAAAAATATACTACTTTATCATCCATACGGCATTATTCGCATTTTTATACCCTGGTTCTAAAAAAAATGATATGATGTTGTTAGGAATTGTTGAGGTTGTACATAAGGAGAACGAAAGATGAAGCAAAATAATAAATGCAAGATTGTGCTGGTAGGTTTTATGGGAACTGGCAAATCTACAATTGCCGCATTGCTGTCAGCTCACTTGAATTGGCGCGCAGTTGATTCTGATGCCGTGGTTGTACAGTCGCAGGGCAGGGCAATTGCTCAAATTTTTGAGGCTGAGGGCGAAGCTGAATTCAGAAAAATTGAAACGAATGTGCTCAGTGATTTACTTAATAGTGACGAACAATTAATTATTGCAACTGGCGGAGGGGCAGTTCTGAGCGATCATAACAGGACAATGATGCTTGATCATGGAATTGTTATTGCGCTGCATGCAACGGCAGAGGCTATTGTAGAGCGTGTGAAACATGATACAGGCAGGCCATTGCTGCAAGGTGATGTTCATCAGAATGTAGAGAAGCTTATGAGAGTGCGGAAGCAAGCGTATGATTTCGCTCCTATACAAGTCGATACAACGGGCAAGTCGAGTCATACAGTGGTTGCAGAAATTATTGAAATACTGACAAATCAACAGCTGTAGGTTGCTTTTGTTTTTAGTTAATTATGACTAATTATGAACTTCGAACAGGAAAAGGGGATCAATCAATATGGACGTAATTGTTACACCGGTTGCTTCATTAAATGGAGAGATTCAAGCGCTCTCTTCTAAAAACTACACGACGCGCTACTTGCTTGTTGCGGCATTGTCAGAGGGCACCAGTACGATATACTACCCGGCTCACAGCGAGGATAGCGATGCGATGCGCCGCTGTATCCAGGATTTGGGGGCTGTTGTGGAAGAGGATGATGAGAAAATCGTAATTACCGGTTTTGGCAGAAATCCCAAGCCAGTGTCTGAGCTTGATGTGGGCAATGCAGGAGCTGTATTGCGCTTTTTAATGGCGATAGCATCATTAAGTCCTGAACTTACTTTTATTAATAAATATCCCGATTCCCTGGGCAAGCGCCCGCATAATGATTTGATCGAATCGCTACAAGCGATGGGTGTTTCGATTGAGCACAACGAAGGCAAGCTGCCAATTACGATTAGAGGCGGTAATCCAAAGGGTGGTCATATCCGAGTATCTGGCAATATCAGCTCACAGTTCTTGAGCGCGCTGTTGTTTTTGACGCCACTATTGGAAGAGGACAGTGAAATTGAAGTTCTGCATGATTTGAAATCGAAGGTGGTCGTTGGGCAAACACTTGAGGTGCTTGCGCAAGCAGGTATTCAAATCGAAGCGTCTGAGGACTATATGAATTTCAAAGTGCCCGGAAAGCAAAAATATGATGCGAAAACCTATACGGTTCAAGGCGACTACCCTGGGTCAGCTGCGATTCTGGCTGCTGCTGCCGTGACGGAATCTAAAGTGCGTATTCATCGTCTGGAGGAGCACAGCAAGCAAGGCGAGCGTGCTGTTATTGATGTATTGAAGGCGATGCAGGTACCGCTTGTCCATGAGAATGGCATTGTAGATGTAAATGGAACTGGCAAATTGAAAGCAGTGGAATTCGATGGAGATCATTTTACTGATGCAGTGCTCGCTATGGTAGCAGCAAGCGTATTTGCTGATGGAACCAGCCGTTTTTATAATGTTGAAAATTTACGTTATAAAGAATGCGATAGAATCACAGACTATCTTAATGAGCTGCGTAAGGCAGGAGCGAATGTAGAGGAACGGCAGAGCGAAATTATCGTTCATGGCAGACCGGAAGGTGTAGAAGGCGGCGTGGAAATTAATGCGCATTATGACCATCGTGTTATTATGGCATTGACAGTTGTAGGTCTGCGCGCCCAACAGCCAATTCGCATTCGCGATGCTCATCATGTTGCCAAGTCATATCCGATCTTCTTTGATCATATGAAGGCATTAGGTGCAAAAGTGGAGTGGGTCGATTAATTAGTTTTAGAGAGGGGATTGTCATGGCATACGTACATCCAGAGCGAGACGAAATAAAACGGATTTTGCAAGACAGCAATGTTATTGCTGTTGTTGGTTTGTCTGATAAGCCGGACAGAATCTCTTATATGGTTTCGGAAGCGATGCAGCAAAAAGGATATACGATTGTACCGGTTAATCCGAATGCAGAAGAGATTTTAGGGCAGAAAAGCTATCCTTCTTTGGCAGACATTCCGTTTAAAGTAGATATTGTAAATGTTTTTCGCCGCAGCGAGCATACCCCACCTGTTGCTGCTGAGGCAGCAGCCATACAAGCATCAGTACTTTGGCTGCAGCTTGGCATCTTAAGTGAAGAAGCGGCTGAAATAGCCGAAGCGGGCGGTTTAAAGGTGATTATGGATCGTTGTATTAAGGTGGAAGACTCTATCTTGCTTCCGGAAGGCAAAAAGCATGACAATGGATCGCTTAGTTCTAAATGACTGTAAATAGTTAGCGAGTATACCTATTGGCATGGCTTGGTACGGGAGAGTCTTGCATATTGCAGGCTCTCCCGTATTTTGTTTGCGAAGAAAGGAGGAACTTTCATGGCATTTGTCGGAGGCTTGCAGCAACTGGGCAGAGCGTTTATGCTGCCTATGATTGTATTGCCGGGAGCAGCCTTGTTTATGAGTTTGAGCAAATTGCCCTGGGATATGATAGGTTTGCCCGGCATGTCTGTCTATTTGATGGCAGCAAGTGAAGCGATCTTTGTTTTTTTGCCATATATTTTTGCCCTCGGTATTTCATTGGGTCTAACCGGAAATGCTTTGTCAGCTGGTATTGCATCAATGGCAGGAATGGTCATATATACTGGCATAACAGGAACAGCTAATCCGGAGATTGAACCAACCGTTCTGATTGGAGCAATAATCGGCATTATTTCGGGATATAGTCATGAGCGTCTGAAAGGGCTTCGTTTGCCGGAATACATTCAATTTTTTGGCGGACCGCGTTTTGTTCCTTTGTTCGTCAGTTTTATATCGCTCGTTTTATCCATTGCAATGATCCGCTTCGCTCCTATTTTGCAAAATATGCTGCTTGATTTGGGAGAAATTGCAGCCTCTGGTGATGGCTTTGGTGTGTTTTTATATGGTTTTGTCCATCGCATACTCGTTATTTTTGGTTTGCATCATTTGGTTAGCCATGTTTTCTGGTTCCAGCTTGGCGGTTATGAAACGGCTAATGGAACGATGGTGTACGGTGATCTGCCGCGCTTTTTTGCGGGTGATCCTACAGCGGGTGCCTTTATGGCAGGGTTATATCCAACGATGATGTTTGCGCTTCCTGCGATTGCATTTGCGATTATTCATGAAG
Source organism: Paenibacillus nanensis (assembly GCA_040396195.1). Classification (GTDB taxonomy): domain Bacteria; phylum Bacillota; class Bacilli; order Paenibacillales; family Paenibacillaceae; genus Pristimantibacillus; species Pristimantibacillus nanensis_A. Next base: position 525,561 of record JBEBPB010000001.1, on the reverse strand, counting down.
CGCGGGAAGATTTAAAGCCCAAAATAAGAAAGACTTTTTTGTATGCGGCAATGGCTTCCTTCTTAACAGGCGTATCCGAGCCTGTTGAATTTGCATTTTTGTTTGTAGCGCCGTATTTATATGTTGTTCATTCCATTTTATCCGGCATTATTATGTGGATAACGTTTGAATTGGGCATTCTGCACGGCTTTTCATTCTCCGCAGGGGCGATTGATTTTATTATCAATGAGCATTTGGCGACAAGGGGATGGCTTATTCTGCCGATCGGTGCGGTTGTTGGTGCTGTTTATTACTTCCTGTTCCGCTGGGCGATTCGCAAATTCCGCATTCCTACACCGGGCAGAGAGGAAGGTTCTCAGTTGGAGGATTGGGCAGGGGATATACCTTACCGTGCTCCGCTTATTTTGCAGGCAATTGGCGGCAAGCAAAATATTGTGCAAATGGAATCCTGTATTACAAGGTTGCGTCTAAAAGTAACCAACGAGAAAGATATTGATGTGAATGCATTGCGTAATCTGGGAGCTGCGGGGGTTATCCGATTGGGCGGAGGGCATGTGCAAGTTGTATTTGGCACTTATTCCGAACTGATCAGAGAAGAAATGATTAAAACGATTCATAAGGATCAAGCTCAAGTACTGTTTCATTCTCCAATGCAAGGCAAGATGATTCCGCTTGAAGAGGTGCCAGACCCGATTTTTTCCGGCAAGCTGGTTGGAGATGGCTGTGCGTTTATACCTGATAAGGGAGAGCTTGTTTCGCCGGTTCAAGGAGAAGTTATTCATATTTATCCAACGATGCATGCCATTGGAATACGAACTCCAGAAGGACTTGAAGTATTAATGCATATTGGTATAGACACTTCTCAGTTGAAGGGCGGCGGTTTTTTTGAAGCCTTTGTGAAAGAAGGTGACGAGGTCATGCCGGGCACATTGTTAATCCGCTTTAATATTCAACGTATTAAACAAGAGGGGAAATCACTGGCTACGCCTATGATCATTACAAACATAGAGAAGGTTCGCTCGTGGCGCTTTGCACCGTTCAAAGCAGTCAAAAAGGGACAGTCTTCTGTTATGTCAGTGGTACTTAAAGAGAGTAATAGTGGAGGGGAAACAGAATGATTCAAGGGATAGGCGCATCTTCGGGAATCGCTATCGGAAGAACATTCGTGCTGCCTAACTGGGAGTGGGAAGTACCGGAACAACAAATTGATGTTGCAGATTTTGCCAAGGAATTTGACCGTGTTTCTGAAGGCATAAAAACCTCAAAATATGAAATTGAGCAGATAAAAGATGAGCTGAAGGATGTTGTTGGCAGCAATGAGACTTTAATTTTCGATGCACATCTTGCTATTTTGGATGATCCTGTTTTTATGAACGAGATTCAAGGGATTATTCAGCGTCAATATAAAGCTGCGGAAGTTGCTGTCAAGGAAGCTATCGATCATTTTGTAACGATGTTTGATCTGTTGGATGATGACTATATGAAGGAGCGTGCGCTTGATATAAAGGATGTAGGCAATCGCTTGCTCAAACATTTGCTGGGCGTGCCCGAAATTACTCTGCCATCTGACACGCAGCCCTTTATATTGATTGCTAAAGAGCTTTCCCCATCTCAGCTTGTTAATTTAAATCCTGAGCATGTGCTAGGCATTGTAACGCTTGCAGGAAGCACAACTTCACATACGGCTATTATGGCTCGTGCGCTCGGTGTCCCTCTTGTTGTTGGCGTTGAATCGATGCTCGATCGTCCTATTCAGACAGGTGAAATGCTGGCAATGGATGGTGATGAGGGGACGGTGTACTTAAATCCTAACCTGAGCTTGATCACCGCTTTTGAGCAAAAACAAGCAGAGCAGGATGAGGAAAAGAAGCGGTTAGCTTATTTTGCCGATTTACCTGCTGTTACACCAGATGGAAAAAAACTGCAGCTTGCAGCTAATATCAGTTCTTTAAAGGAGCTTGATATTGCGCTCACTCGTGGTACAGACGGGGTAGGTTTATTTCGGACAGAATTTCTTTATATGGATAGAAACCGTTTTCCGCTTGAGGAAGAACAGTTCGAAATTTACCGAACGGCAGCGGAGAAACTGTCTGATGCTACATTGGTCATTCGAACATTGGACATTGGCGGGGATAAGCAATTAGATTATTATCCAATGGCTGAGGAAGATAATCCATTTTTAGGATACCGCGCTATTCGAGTATTGCTTGATCGCAAAGATTTATTCAAAATCCAGCTGCGAGCTATTTTACGTGCTGGAGCGTACGGTAATGTGAAGATAATGTACCCGTTAATTACTTCCTGTGATGAAGTAAGAGCGGCTAATGCACTGCTTGCGGAAGCGAAACGGGAGCTGGAAGAGGAAGGCCAACTGTTTGATAAGAATATGAAGACCGGAGTTATGATCGAAGTTCCTGCGGCTGTAATGATTGCAGATATGCTTGCCGAAGAAGCTGATTTTTTCAGCATCGGAACGAATGATCTATTGCAATTTACACTTGCTGTTGACCGGATGAATGAGCAAATCGCACATTTGTATGAACCTTTTCACCCGGCATTGCTTCGAATGATTAAGCAAACGGCGGATGCTGGGCGTAAGGCTGGAATTCCTGTATCCGTTTGTGGAGAGCTTGCTGGAAATCCGCTTGCCTTGCCACTATGGCTTGCTCTGCATGTTAACGGTATCAGCATGTCCGCAACATCGATATTGCATGTGAAGAAAAGGCTGGTGCAAACGAGTCAAGCAGAGAGTGAAGCGCTTTGGGAGCAGCTATCTGTTTGCCGTACAAGTGCAGAAATAAAAGCGAAACTGACTGATTTTCAAGCTGCAGCAGATCAAAAAAGAGCGAATGGCTAGACCATCCGCTCTTTTCCTTTAAGTTTTTTTAACATAGTCTGGAAAAGTATTATTTCTTAGCAGTATATTGAAGCAGTGCTTCTGCAAAAGCTTGAGCATACGGCGGCAAATCTGGTGGACGTCTTGCAGAAATAAGATTTTCGTCGACGACTACTGCCTCATCAAACCAAGTAGCTCCTGCGTTTTCCATATCATCTCTTATACCCGGTGTAGAAGTGACTTTACGTCCATCCAATATTTTTGCAGAAATAAGTACCCAACCAGCATGGCAAATTTGCCCGATTGGCTTATTATCTTTGTTCAGCTCTTGCACGATTTCCAGAACTTTAGGATAACGGCGCAGCTTGTCGGGCGCCCACCCTCCTGGGACTAATAATCCGCTCATTAAACCGCTGTCCATTTCGTCAAAGGAAAGATCAGCAGTAGCAGGAACCCCATATTTACCGATATGAGTTTTGCCTTTTTCGGGGCCGGCGAATAGAACTGTGAAGCCTGCTTCGCGTGTACGATAAACTGGATACCATAGCTCTAAATCCTCAAATTCGTCATCCAGTAGACAAATGACGGTATTGGGTTGAAGTGTCATTGGTTTACCCCTTTCATATGTATATACACTAATATTGTAGCTAAGGAGCGAGTAGTTAGCAAATGAAACGATATATTTGGAGATATGGACCGGCTATTGTATGGATGGCTGTTATATTTTGGTTATCCTCAAAAACGGGGGAAGAAGTAGATAGCGTGCTCCCTTTGTTTCAAAAATTTATGCCTTGGATTTCCGATTTTAATTGGGGACACTTTATATCATACTTTATTCTTGCTTTTACTTATGATTTGGCACTTGGTAAGCGGGCGGGGAAGTGGCGCTGGAAAGTGGCGATTGTATTGCTTTGCGGCTTGTACGGTGTATCGGATGAATGGCATCAATCCTTTGTCGGCGGCAGAATGATGGATATTATTGATGTGCGCAATGATATGATCGGAGCTGCTATTTGGGTACTTGTTGCTAAAATTCCGTTTGTAAAAAAGAAACTGTATCACTAGATGAGAGGATATATATAAAGCAAGTTGTAAAGTCACAGCGTTTTTAGTAAAAATTACATAGTGTAAAAAAGCAGGAATATTGACGAAAGAGGTCGAATGTTTCACTCATCCTAATTTTACGAAAAGAATCGGCGAAAGCGTTCGGAGGAGAAGGGAGTGAAAACATTGGAGAAATTATGCCAATGCGGGGACACTATGAAAATGAAGCTGCGCACAGTTATTTATTCCGGAAAAGTTGAGATTGGCAATGTTCCCGTATTTTCATGCCGGTCCTGCCAGCGCAGTGAAGTCATTCCTCAAGTTAAGCCCGATTTAAGAGGATTGCTGGCTGATTTGGGAGCAAAGCCAGAAAAACAAAGCTTTTTGTTTAATGAATGCAATGAATGGGCAGATTTATTAGTAGAGGCGAGAGAGCACTCCAAGAAATTGTCAAAAGAGGATGTTCATACACTTACAGAACATCGTGTCAACGCGTTGTTGGACCTTTATTTGCTTGCCCAGTCTGTGAACGACAGAGGTTGGATAGATGATATAAAGAAACGATTAGTTCAATTAAGCCGAAACCCTTAATCTACATAAGATTTTTTTCCAAGTCTATTCATAGATAACTGCTGTTCGACTATAGTCTTTCGATTAATCTTCAACCATTCCATTTTCTGGGTTTAAGCAAACCTACTTTCTGTGCTCGTTTTTTCCGTGTTAAGGGTGATGAAATGAGCAAAGATTGCGAAAAGTAATATTTTGTCGTATTATTAACGTTAATATACGGCGTACGTAATAAACAAAATCTGATGTAATGGAGAGAAGGATCGTGACGGTAACCATTTATGATGTAGCAAGAGAAGCTGGTGTGTCTATGGCTACGGTTTCGCGGGTTGTCAACAATAACCCGAATGTGAAGCCGGCCACTCGTAAGAAAGTATTTGAAGCAATTGAACGGCTTGGATATCGTCCGAATGCAGTAGCACGCGGATTGGCTAGCAAAAAAACAACAACAGTTGGTGTAGTTATCCCGGATATTTCGAATGCGATTTTTGCAGAGGTAGCTAGAGGAATTGAAGATATTGCAAATATGTACCATTATAATATTATTCTATGCAATGCTGATAAGAGGAAAGAAAAAGAGATTCGTGTAATCAATACGCTGTTGGAGAAGCAGGTTGACGGCTTGCTATTTATGGGAGGGGCTGTAACGGAGGAGCATCAGCAGGCTTTCAAAACGTCTAATGTTCCGATTGTATTATGTGCCACTTCAGACGAAAGCGAAGAGATTCCGTCCGTTGACATTGATCATGAGCAAGCAGCATATGATGCTGTGATGACGCTTATTAGCAATGGACATAAACGAATTGCGATGATTAGCGGAACATTGCAAGACCCTGCTAATGGATACGCACGATTCCAAGGCTATAAACGCGCATTGGAGTCCTCAGGCATTGCATATGACGAGAAGCTGGTTCGAATTGGCAACTATCGTTATGAGTCAGGTGCAGAGGCAATGAAATATTTTGTTGAACTTGACAACCGTCCTACCGCTGTATTCTCAGCAACGGATGAAATGGCGATTGGCGCGATTCATTGCATTCAAGACAGCGGATTGACCGTTCCTGGTGATATTTCGGTAATTAGTGTAGACAATAGCCGCATGGCTTCAATGGTGCGCCCACAGTTGACGGCAGTTGCTCAGCCAATGTACGATATCGGCGCAGTTTCGATGCGCTTGCTTACAAAGTTGATGAAGAAAGAACATGTGGAGCAATCCAAAGTCATTCTTCCGCATGATGTAATTACAAGACAATCGATTAAAAATTTGGGATAAATAGAAGATATCTTTATTTAACTAAAATAACTAATCGATCTCTTAGCCGGTCAGCGCAATAGCGCTGACCGGCTTTTACAGTTTATACTGTGTAGTAGTTTTATTTGATATCTTGAATTGCTATAGATTGAGTAAGTCTATTTTTTTGTTCAATATCTTTTCTTCTCGGCATTTGTCCCAGCAGTTCAAGCGGATCGGTCCATTCCTTAGGAAGGATGACGGGACTTTCCTGCTGCCACTGCTTGACCCACTGATCAGGCAACAGCAATGGGCTGTTATCCCCGCTATAGGCAACAGGCTGATCAATCATCTCGAGCCAAACCAAAGACCAGGCACGCGGCACAACACGCCATATATCGTAACCGCCGCCTCCAAGCGCAATCCAGCGACCATCTGTATATTCATGAGCGAGTCGATGAATAATTGCTGGGATTTCATGATAAATTTTCATGCTGCAGTGCAGGTGAGAGAGGGGATCAAAGGCATGGGCATCGCAACCGTGCTGACTCACAATAACATCCGGTCTGAAATGCTCGATAACTTTATGAATCGTCACATTAAATGATTCCAGCCATGAATCATCCTCTGTGTATGGTTCTAGCGGGATATTAAAGCAGGAGCCGAACCCTTGATCATTTCCTTTTTCATAAACATAACCTGTACCAGGGAATAAAAATTTGCCTGTTTCATGAATAGAGTAGGTACATACATTCGGATCATTGTAGAAAATCCACTGTACGCCGTCGCCATGATGAACATCGGTATCAATATAAAGCACTCTGGCTCCATATTTGATTCTAATATGCTCAATAGCGATTGCAGCATCATTATATACGCAGAAGCCTGCTGCCCGCTCAGGAAAGGCGTGATGCAAACCACCGGAGACATGATAGGCATGCAGCGTATCTCCGCGCATAACGGCATCTGCGGCCGCCAGTGAGCCTGAGACGATTGCGCTTGCTGCATGATGAATACCGGAGAAGTGAGGAGTATCCTCGGTTCCTATCCCGTATTTCTCCGAGAATAAAGCGGTTACATTACGATCCTCTGTATAGCTCGCTTGCTTTACTGCATCTATGTAATCGGGTCTGTGAACAAGCGATAGCAATGAGTCATCAGCCAACAGCTCAGGAATTACAATCGAGGAATCAGGAAGCTTATTCAGTTTTTTCAATAGATCTATCGTCAACACAGCGCGAATCGGATTGAAAGGGTGATCCTCATTGAATTTATAGGCTTTGGAAGCTGGATGATGAAAAAATAACGCATTTGCTTGCATTCGCAACACAATTCCTTTCTTTGATTCAGTACATGAATCTTCGTTGAAATCGGAGTTGATCGAACTTTTCAATAGAGTGCATAGGCACTTCCGATCCGATTTTGACCATCAAGCAGTTAGCCGGATGTGAGCAAATTTCTGGATCATCAGTAGCATGCCATGTCATTCCTACCGATTGCATCAGCTTCTCCATCATTTTGCGGTAATCCCAAACGCTCAGTTTGGTGCCTTCAAGGTCCCAATGCCAGTAATACTCTGTTGTGAACACTATCACATTGTCCAACTGCTCGCTGGCAAAAGCCATTTGCACCATCTTCTTACCTAGACCGTATGATCGGTAATCCTTTGCTACTTCAATCGCGCCCAGCTCAATCAGATCATCCATATTGCCTTCTGACCAGCGCTCCAATTCATCAGGGTAATGAAAAGTCACATAGCCGACAATCTTGCCGTTCTCAGATGCTGCTATAATACGCCCTTCAGAAAGGGAGGCAATTTCAACAAGAGCTTCATGCTGATCAGCTGGTTTTCGAAAAGCATTCAGCGATTCATGCATGGTCATTGCATTTAGTTGCTCAGCAGGAATAGGACCTTCAATAATAATTTCTCTTCTGTCAGTGAGAGAAATTGTACTGCGCTGCAGTATTTTGCGGTGCTCCAATTTTTAATCCCCTCTCGCCGTATTTCATTGCATATCTTATTATTGCTTAAATCAAACAATTTGACAAACGAAAAGCGTAGTCGCAAACAAAAAAATTGTGTTATAATGGTAATGGCGTTTGTAAGCGTATTCTTGTACATGAGTGTGACAGATATTACAGGAGAGTGATCGAATGACTAATTTGCACGAGGAGCGGCTAGAAGTAACCGCACAAAATTCAAACCTTACTAGCTATGAAGATACGAGACAAAATTTCAATTGGGAAACCATTGAGCAACAATTCAGCTGGCATGAGACAGGCAAAGTTAATATGGCCTATGAAGCAATTGACCGTCATCTTGAAGCAGGAAAAGGGAATAAAACAGCATTGCTTTATAGTGATAACGAACGGAATGAAGCTCATACGTTCGAGCAGATAAGCAAGCAGTCTAACCGTTTTGCCAATGTGCTCCGCAAATTGAACATTCAAAAGGGCGACCGAGTATTCGTGTTTATGCCGCGTACTCCTGAGCTTTATTTCAGTATTTTTGGAATACTGAAGGTCGGCGCCGTAGTTGGTCCGTTGTTCGAAGCCTTCATGGAATCTGCAGTAAAGGATCGGCTGAAGGATAGCGGAGCGACAGCAATTGTGACTACAAGTGCTTTATTGCCTCGCATCAAGCGCGATGAGTTGCCTGAGCTGAAGCATATTATCGTCGTAGGCGATGATCTGCCGTCAGAAGACGGCATAGTTGATTTCAAGCATGAAATGAGTCAGGCATCTGAAGAAGCAGAAATCACATGGCTGAATCGGGAAGATGGAATGATTCTTCACTATACATCTGGCTCAACAGGCAGTCCAAAAGGTGTATACCATGTGCAGAATGCTATGGTTCAGCAGAAGTATACAGGACAGATTGTGCTTGATCTGAAGGAAGACGATGTATATTGGTGCACTGCCGATCCAGGCTGGGTAACAGGAACGGCTTACGGCATATTCGCACCATGGCTCAACGGCGTTACAATGGTTGTCCGAGGCGGTCGGTTCAGCCCGGCTGACTGGTACAGCACTTTGCAAAACAACGGTGTTACAGTATGGTATAGTGCCCCAACAGCGTTCCGCATGTTGATGGGCGCAGGGGACGATATACTGAAGCAATACGATCTTTCCAAACTGCGTCATGTACTTAGTGTTGGAGAACCGCTTAACCCTGAAGTTGTAAGATGGGGGATGCGTGTATACAATCAGCGTATCCATGATACATGGTGGATGACGGAGACTGGAGCTCAACTCATCTGCAACTATCCAAGCATGGAGATCAAGCCTGGCTCTATGGGCAAGCCTATTCCAGGCGTAGATGCTGCGATTGTAGATGATAGCGGCAATGTGCTTGCTCCATACCGCATGGGCAACCTTGCCATTAAGACTCCTTGGCCGGCGATGATGCGTCAAATTTGGAATAACCCTGCCAAATACTCGGAATATTTCTATTTGTCAGGCTGGTACATTTCGGGAGATTCTGCTTATATGGATGAGGATGGCTATTTCTGGTTCCAGGGACGTGTGGACGACGTTATCAATACGTCAGGGGAACGTGTTGGACCGTTCGAAGTAGAAAGCAAGCTGGTTGAGCACCCTGCTGTTGCTGAAGCAGGTGTTATCGGCAAACCAGACCCAATGCGCGGTGAAATTATTAAGGCCTTCATTTCATTGCGAGAAGGATTTGAGCCTTCTGATGAATTAAAGCAGGAAATTGCCCAATTCGTAAAAGTTGGCTTGGCAGCTCATGCCGCGCCACGTGAAATTGAATTTAAGGATAAGCTTCCAAAGACACGCTCTGGAAAAATTATGCGCCGTGTATTGAAAGCTTGGGAATTAAATTTGCCAACAGGCGACCTGTCTACAATTGAAGATTAATAACTGCTATTCATATTCTGAATAATACTTAAGAGGAGGCGCATCATGCGATGCGCCTCCTCTTTTTACTGCTATTTAATTTTTACAACCTTGGAAGCCGAGGATTCACCTTTGCTATTCTCCGCAGTTATAAAATACATGCCAGTTAGTACCGGAAGTGTATGCTCAAAATTAGTCTGTTTAGTGGAAGCGATTCTAGAGTATACATTATCGCTTTCTGGACTGTAATAGATATGATATCTGCTTACTTGCTCAGACATCGGGCTTGCTGACCAGCTTAATGTAATGCTGGAAGCTGATTTCTCATAGCTGACTCCTGCAACAGCCGCAGGGGCGGATAGCTCAGAATCAGTGTTGCCGTTCCCGCTATTATCATTTCCTCCACCAGTGTTGCCACCATTATTACTATTTCCGTTCCCATTGCCGTTGCCTGATTCACCACCAGAATTATTACCATCCGGACCTGCAGTTTCTCCCGGATTTACTGGATCAATCGGATCAATCGGGTCCGGGATGCCGAATTCGACAATATTGCTTGGTGAGGATTCATGTCCTCCAACGTCAACTGCTACAACATAATAGGAGGCAGGTGAGCCGGCAGAGAAACCCATTCGATAATCTTCTCCCAACAAAATAGAGGAACCAAATTTTTCATACTTACCTTGCCCAGTTGAGCGATAGATACGATAGCCGACAACATCGCTTGCCGAGCTTCCGGAGAAGGTAATCGTCAATTGTCCGCCGCTTTGCGTTAATTTGACATTTGGCGGAGCATCTGGCGCTTTTCCATCATCTGTGCGAGGATCAACTTTTGATGGTGCGTCGTTGCCTGCATCTGCGGGAATATAGACACTCAAACTGCGACGGCTTTTAGCTGGCAATTTCGCTTGAGCCGCAGAAATTTCATCCATTAAAGCATCAAGCGGCTTTTTGCGTCGTACCATAACTTTTTCCTTGATCATATCAAGCGGTGTTGTATCATGTGGGACATAGTTAATTCCGTTGTATGAAATATAAGGTACGCTTACTAAGGCATCATCCGCTTTTTTAGGAATAAACTCTTTATTGAACCAATCGGTTACAAGCATGCCTGCACTGCGCGTTAAGCTGGTAGGCAGCAACCCGCTTGCTTTGGAAACCGTTGCTTTCACAACTCCGTCTGGCTGCGTAAATTTGTCAGATGTGAATAGCTCAGGCTTGGCATCGGCTGATTTGTCCATAATTAACGACCATAAATCTCTTGCACGCTGACGTGAACTCTTAGTTGTTAATGTATGAATAGGTTTTTCGTACCCTACCCAAACGCCGAGAGTTACATCCGGAGAGAAACCTACGAACCAAACATCAGCATAGCTTTGAGTAGTTCCGGTTTTCCCGGCTACAGGAATTTTTCCGTAATGTTTGAAGGTACGGGTAATGGAATTTCCTGATCCGCTTCCCGTAGAGATTACCGATTTCAACATATCAGTTACCAAAAAGGAAGTTTGTTCCGAGAAAGCACGCTTCGGATGATGTTTATGTTCATAAACGACTTTTCCATCCGCATCTGTAATCTTCTCGATCATATATGAATCATTATACATCCCCTGGTTCGGAATCGAACCATAAGCATTTGTCAGCTCCTCAACAGATACTCCAATGCTCAGACCGCCAAGCACACCTGTTTGAGCATAGTCATCTTCAGGTTGCAAAGTCGTTATACCGAGCGATCGTACAAAATTCCAAGCTTCCTTAATTGTCACTTCTTCATTAAAGATTTTCAGTGCCGGCAAGTTGATTGAACGTGCTAAAGCATCTCTTGCAGTTACAAGCCCGGAGAACTTGTAGTTTACATTCATTGGAATATGAAAACCCTTCTGTCCGTCCTTCAATACTACTGGCGCATCGTCAATAATGCTGGCAGGCTGAATCAACCCTTTATCGATAGCTGGCAAATAGGCAGCCAATGTTTTCATCGTTGATCCTGGCTGACGTGTCATCTGTGTTGCGTAGTTTAACTGCTCATGGTAGAAGTCGCGACCTTCCAACATACTGATGATGGCTCCAGTCTTATGATCAATCATAACTGCAGCAGTCTGCTCAAGCCCCTTCTCCTTGTGAACAGGGGAGAAGTTGCTTTCATCATTACCGATTTCGCGCATGATCGAATAGAGCTGCTTGTCAATCGTTGTATATACATGATACCCGCTGCGAAGCAGATTCTCGCGCATTTCTTCAATTAATGGCGAGTTTTCCTTCTTGCGCAAATCTGCTTTTGACAGCTCTGGGTTTTGTTGCAGCAAAAGAACTTCAGCTGCCTGCCTTTCTGCTTCTAGCATAAGATACGGGTAGGTATTATATGCTTTTTCGCTTGGCGGGGCAATTGAACTGCGAATATCAAAATTCAGTGCCTCTTCATATTCGGTTTGTGTTATGCGTTCTGTCTCCAGCATACGTCTTAATACGAGCTGCTGACGTTGTACCGCATATGTAAAGCCTTTTTCGTTGAACTTGCCTGTGCCAGTAAAGGCTGTGTACAAGGAAGGCAACTGAGGCAAGCCAGCCAAATATGCAGACTGCGCGATATTAAGCTTTTTCAAATCCAATATGCCAAAAATACCTCTTGCGGCAGCTTTAATGCCGAATACTTGATAGCCGCTTGAACCATTACCAAAAGGCATTTTATTCAAATAGGCTGTAAGTATTTCATTTTTTTCAAGAACTCGCTCCATCCGTAAGGATAAAAATATTTCTTTTATTTTTCGACTGTCTGTCTTATCCAAACTTAGAAATACACGCCTAGCTAACTGCTGGGTAAGCGTACTTCCTCCAGTTTGCATATCTTCATTAAACAGCTTTTGCTTGACAGCGCGACCAAGTCCATTAATATCGACTCCATAGTGCTCGAAGAAATTGGTATCCTCGGTGGAAAGGAGTGCATCAACTACGGATTGCGGAATATCTTCATATTCAACAACAACGCGGTCCTCGCTAGTTCTTAGTTGGCCTACCAAAGAGCTGTCATTGAAATAGACATAGCCGGTTCTGCTATATTCACCAACCTTTTGTTTAATTTCTGTAGCGGATCTCAGCTCTTCATCCTTGACTAAAGCAGCGACATAGCCTGCAGCTACCCCACCGCCAAGCAATCCGAAAAAGATACCGAAGTAAACGATCCACTTCACTGTTATAAAGGACACAAGTCCAAAAGTGCGCCATCGGCTATACCGGCGTTTCGGCGCAGGTTTTTGTTCCTCTTGCATTTATTTAACTCCTCCTCTAAAATAGCAGTTTCATTATATCACAAAACAGAAGGGGATACAGTTGTCTGTGTCGAATGATAAGAGATATCCATGAAATATATACGTTGTTTGTTAAAAAAAGTTGTTATGCATCTGGAAGCACAGCTTATCATATAGAAAGGGGGATAAATGCAAGATAATTTTTGACGAAATAGTGAAAAAAATTTCATATTTTTGGGAACCTTGATGCTATCCTAACGTATTACAGGTATAAGTTGCAGAGGGGAGAGGAGGAAGCGTATGGAAACTTTATTTCTGGTCTTGCTAATCAGCGGTGTAATTTATGCGGTAGTCAGCTTTTTTTTCGGAGATTGGTTAGGCGATATGCTTGATAGCTTGCCATTGTTTCAGTCCACTGTGCTTGTCAGCTGTATGACCGCGTTTGGCGGAGGCGGCTTATTGTTGCTGAGATATACAGCACTTCAGGGAGCTTTGGTTTTGTTACTCGCTTTAGCGGGAGCTATTGTAATTGGAGTTATTGTTTTCTTTCTTTATGTAAAACCGATGAAAAACAGTGAAAACTCAATAGCCTTTTCATTTCGTTCTCTTGAAGGCTCATTGGGTGAAGTGATTATTCCAATTCCGAAAAATGGTACCGGTGAAGTGCTGTTAAAAGTAGGGGCTGGCTATTCCAATCAAATTGCTGAAAGCTTTGACGGGACGGCTATTGCAGCCGATACAAAAATAGTCGTTGTTGAAATAAAGGAGCATACCCTTCTCGTCTCACCCATAAATCTGTAGACTAGATGAAAATAATTAATTGAAGCAGGAGAGGAGAATGAGTATGCCAGATGGTTTGATCATTCCAATTATTGTTGTTGGTGTTATCGTTGTATTAGGTTTAGCTTTTTGGGCGCGCTACAAAACGGTCAGCCCGGATGAGGCAATGCTGGTTACAGGTTCATTTTTAGGCAGTAAGAATGCAGCGACAGATGAGTCAGGCAGGAAGGTTAAAATAATTCGCGGAGGCGGTGCCTTCATTCTGCCTATTTTTCAGAAAGCAGAATTTTTATCTCTCTTGTCACTGAAACTGGATGTTTCGACTCCAGAAGTGTACACAGAGCAAGGTGTTCCGGTTATGGCTGACGGAGTGGCTATTATTAAAATTGGCGGAGCTGTAGAAGACGTGGCGACTGCCGCTGAGCAGTTTCTTGGCAAACCGACAGAGGCACTGAAAAGCGAGGCACAAGAGGTACTTGAAGGACATCTTCGTGCGATTCTTGGCTCAATGACGGTTGAAGAAGTATATCGAAATCGTGATAAGTTTGCACAAGAGGTGCAGTCGGTTGCAGCGAAAGACTTGAAGAAGATGGGCTTGCAAATAGTTTCCTTTACGATAAAGGATTTGCGTGATAAGCATGGCTACCTTGATGCGCTTGGTAAACCGAGAATTGCAGCTGTAAAGCGTGATGCGGAAATTGCAGAGGCTGAGGCGATTCGGGATGCTCGTATTCAAAAGGCAAGTGCGTCAGAGGCAGGGCAGAAGGCAGAACTGCTTCGCGATACAAATATTGCTGAGGCTGAAAAGGATAAAGAGATGAAGGTTGCTTCCTTTAAACGTGATCAGGATACTGCTAAAGCAGAAGCAGACCAAGCCTATTCGATTCAGGAAGCTCGCGCCAAACAAAGCGTTGTGGAAGAGCAGATGAAAGTTGAATTAGTTCGCAAAGAGCGCGAGATTGATTTGGAAGCCAAAGAGATTTTGCGCCGTGAGAAGCAGTACGATGCCGAAGTTAAGAAAAAGGCAGACGCTGACCGTTACTCTGTAGAACAGGCTGCGGAAGCAGAGAAGGCGAAGCAGCTTCGTGCAGCGGATGCTTTGCAGTACCGTATTGAAGCGGAAGCAAGAGCAATGGCTGAACAAAAGCGGTTGGACGGTTTGGCTGTAGCTGAAGCGGAACGAGCAAAGGGTACAGCGGAAGCAGAAGTTATCAGGCTGCGTGGTTTGGCAGAAGCGGAAGCGAAAGAGAAGCTAGCAGAAGCATTTAACAAATTTGGCGAAGCTGCGGTTCTTGATATAATTGTTAAGATGCTTCCTGAATTGGCAGGGAAAATTTCGGAGCCAATTAGTGCCATTGACAAATTAACAGTGGTAGATACAGGAAATGGCGAAGGAGCAGCCCGTGTAAGCAATTATGTTACATCCTTAATGGCAACGGCGCCAGAAATGCTAAAAAGCGTATCGGGACTTGATGTGAATCAGCTTATCCAGGGGCTGACGCAAAAAGCTACAGGTAATTTGACGGGTATCGGTTCGCAGCCGCAACCTCAGTCTAGTGTCCCAAATATCGTGAAGCAAAGCGCTGCTGAGGGAGAATTGGTTTTGCCAACCATTGAGCCAACGTCGAAAGATAATCTGTAATACGCAAAAAACATATTACAAAAGTAGCACAGACCAAATGATGGTTTGTGCTACTTTTTTGATTCCATACAGCAAGCTAATTGCCTTTCCTGTTTCTACATTAAACCTCTAATGCTTAACATTTTTAAAAATGTACACTTAGATTAGCCTTTTATGGTATAGAAAAAGAATTTAAGCGAATTCTAAATTTCAGAAGGGGGTGACAATAATGTACAGACGATTAGGGCTTTTGGTTTTGTCCGTGGGGTTGGCATTAACGGTAATGGGCTGTGGTAAGAACATGAAATCAAATGAATATCAAGTACGTTCGACACAAGAGCCTGCAGTTTATGATGGCAATATGACTGGAACAATGCATAACGTCGAAACCGATAACATTTCACAGCAAGTTTTGAAAGTGAACAACGTAAATAAAGCAACTGTTTTTGTTCACGGGAATAATGTGGTGACAGGTATTGATGTAAAGGAAAACGCAAATCAAGAAGCTGTTGAAAATGAAGTTCGTCAAACAATTGAAAAAGCGTATCCACAACATAAGGTTCATGTAACAGCAAATAAAGATTTTCATAACCGTATAATGACCATTCAATCTCAAATGGTTCCAATGGATGGGCATCCTGTGCAAAACTTAACGCAAGATATTGAAGTTTTGCTTAACGATATGGGACGTGCTATAACAGCACCTTTGCGTTAAGTCTAGGAGATAGTTATTAAGTGAGAAAGGGCCGTATGGGAGAGCATCCCTGCGGCTTTTTACGTTGTATAGCAATTTTAATACAGCTCTTGCACTGTACCCAGGATAGTGCTGATATAATTTACGCCTTATTCTTTGGGTAATAAGAAAACCCTGGATTTTTAACTATAAATTGTTTTTCCTTATGCAATTTATTTGTAAATTCTGGTCCTAGATTTAGGTTTTCCTGTACTAATTGAGAAGGTGTCAGCGCCATCCATTGATTCAACGAGACATCCTCAAAACGATCGCTTTTAAATATTTCTAAAGCCCATACGCTATCATGACCGGTGTTTTGGATATAATGACCGTAAGCACGCGGTACATATCCTACATCTCCTGCACGATAATCGAAAGTGCGAGCTGTACCATTGGGAGCTAAAACAGTCATGCGCGCCGTACCAGAAATGTAATATTGCCATTCATCATTGTTAGGGTGCCAATGCATTTCTCTTATCGCACCCGGTTTTATTTCCAATAACGATGCTGCAATTTGAGTGGAGATAGGAAAGTTGGTTGAATCTACTATGCGCACGGTACTTCCACCCGGAGTTACAATCGGTTTCTGTGCGAGTAATTGATGTGTAAACGTTTTTGGTACTGTACCTTGAGGGTCTTCTACTTGCTGACTTTCGAGAGGTCCGGGAACAGTTGCTTGAAAAATGTATCGCTGATGATTCGGAATATGTTTAAAAGCGCTTATTGGAACACCAAAATTAGCTGATAGTACATCCTTTGGTGTATGTGCAAACCAATCGGAAATAGATAAAGTATTGAGATCAGAGAAATTCCCGTCTGGGAAGACAAGCAAAAACTCGCAGCCTTCTTTCAAACCTTGAATAGAATGCGGAATTCCTGGAGGGAAGTACCAAAGATCGCCTACACCTATGTCGGCAATGAAGTTTCTCCCGTTTTGGTCAACGGATGTAATACGCGCTCGACCTACAAGTACGATCGCCCATTCTGCTTGCTGATGCCAATGCAACTCGCGCACACCGCCTGGAGCCAGTGCCATATCGACCCCCGCAATCGTGGTTGCAATTGGCAACTCTCTAACCGTTATTTCTCTCGACCAGCCGCTATGATTTAACTGCATATGAGTGTCTGAGAAAGAGAACTTCAGATTAGGCAATGAACCAGCATCGGTTTCAGGAGGAACCAGCATGTCAGGGTTCTCAAGATCACGCATAATATCTCTTGGTCCAAAATCCCACCAGCCTGCCCCATCTTTTCTGATTGGCTGCGGTATATATTCCATTCTTGCTTTGTTTTCCAAATGTTTGTACCCCCCTCTTTCTACATTTTTCGTATTGCACTTGATTAGTGCCTATTACAAGTTATGAATAGAATCAGGATTTGGAAATATGTCCTTTTTTCTAACACTAAACTGATCGTTAGCTTGCTATAAGATCAATTGATTGTCACGAACCCAACACCATAATATTTTATATTTTTCTTATGACGCAAAGTCTGTTATTTTCTTAGAGGACATGTATGCTATAGTAAGTTGAAAAAATTTAATATTTAATGCATCATATTGCGTTTTACGAATAAAGTAAAAAAGCCCTGAATCCTTGATATACAAGGCTTCCAGGGCTTTTAATGCTAATTCTTGCAAACAGAAAATATTAACGGCTGTAGAACTCGACAATTTGCTTCTCGTCGATTTCTTGAGACAATTCATCGCGTGCAGGAAGACGAATAAATTTACCTTCTATTGCTTGCTCGTTGAACTCAAGGTAGCTAGGAAGATGATTACGGCCTTCCATAGCTTCTTTAACCGTTTTAAGAGAACGGCTGCGCTCGCGCAAACCGATTACATCGCCAACTGAAACTGTGTAAGAAGCGATATCCACTTTCTTGCCGTTTACAGTAATATGACCATGAGCTACGAGTTGGCGTGCACCAGAGCGAGAGTTAGAGAATGCTAGACGATATACAAGGTTGTCCAAGCGGCTTTCAAGAAGGATCATGAAGTTCTCACCAACGATACCTTTCATCTTAGCAGCTTTGCCGTACAGGTTGCGGAATTGCTTCTCGTTCAAACCGTACATGTGGCGAAGCTTCTGCTTCTCTTGCAATTGGATTCCGTATCCGCTAATCTTTCTGCGTTGAGTCGGTCCATGTTGTCCCGGTGGGAAAGGTCTTTTCAAGTCTTTGCCGTTACCGCTCAAAGAAATTCCAAGGCGGCGGCTTAGTTTAAATTTAGGTCCAGTGTAACGTGACATACGTAATAAGCTCCTTCATCAAATATAATTTTGATAAATGGGTTTCTGCTTCGCCGAACAGATTGTGGATACTGCAAGAGTTTCCCTGACAAACACTTCAGCCGCTGGTCTGACAGGATCTGTTACATGAGGGTGAAACAAAACCGTACGCCCATATATTCAACATTTATATTATAGGAGATTTTCGGTAAAAGTCAAGACAACAGTTGTAAAGTTTTGTCTTCTAGAAACCACTGCTAGCTTCGAGGGATAAGAACATGCAATGGATGATTTTTCGGATGATAAATAAAACAAAAAAGTCTATAATGGATAAAATTGCAATTAAAAAAGCACCACAAGTACATTTTTTAATAAAACCAGCCGGCTTGCTGGAGCAGCAGCGGAAAAGATGGGGAAAGGAATATTTTAATTTATTGAAAAAAGAGTCTAAAGACCTATAAAATTTTTGTTTAAATAGTGCAAAATTCTCAAAAATAAAGTATGATTAAAGAAAGAGAGCTCATCTCCTTGTAATCGGTAGAAAGGGTGGGAGCTAGTGAAGATGAAATTGGAGCAGAAACGGTCAGAAATAGCAGATTTTGATTTTACGAACTCAGATGAATCATATCTCCCCCCATTACTAGTGGAGGGATTCTCCAAGTGGATAGAGGAAGCTGGGCTGTGTGACTGCAAAGGCAAATTTATATTGCTGGATAGAACTGGGAAGAAGCTCGTTGATTCACTGCACGAGGTTCATTCTGCAGCGCTTGATGATGCTGAATCTGCTTTGCTCGCCGCTTATCAATTCGCGGTAGAGGCACAGAAAATCAGTACAGAAGCGCGTTCGTCCTGCAAAGCAACTGTTATGCCATTAAAGAAGCGGACAGATAATGAGATTTTTGCATATTTTGCTTTTGTATCTGAAGTCGAGGAGCATCTTCCTTTGCAAGCGGTTTTAGCATTTGCGGCTCATTGTCGCAGTTGTATATATCATCAGTTTGAACGCATGCTGATTGATGATGTTCTATATAAGGAACAGCGATCGGAAGAATATGCTGACAAGCAGGAATTGCTTTTGGTTGCATCAAAAAAGATGAATAACCAAAATGATGTGTCAGGGGTGCTCAGTGAACTGTTATCGAGTGTAGAACAGCTGTGTGAAAGTTCTGATGCCTGTCTGTATCTCACCCAGGATTATGTGCATAGCGATCCTAGAGTACTACCCCTGGCGCTTGATATGATGTCGCATGATTTTATAGCGGAGGCATTTCTTAACAGCAAGCCCGTACTGGATGTTTCAAAAGCTGGCAAGATAGGAGTTGCTGTTCCATTGACAGGCAAGCAAGCCAGCTACGGAATTTTGAAGCTCACTGTCCCTAGCAGCAAATGGGATAATGCAGCGATGCAAATGATAAGCTTGTTCGCTGATACCGCTGGTTCCGCATTTGAGAATGCCAAGCTTTATGAACAGTCTAATATGCTGATAAAGGAATTGCGACTAATTAACGAAATGACCAAACGTCTAAATCAGTCTTTACGTCTGAAGGAAATTTTTCAATTTGCAACGCAGGAATTGCTATCCATATTCCAGGCAGATTACTGCTGTCTGTTGCAATTCAATAAGGAATCACAGCAGTTTGAAGTGATGGCTAGCAATTACTCAGGGCTTTATAAGGAGAAATTCCCTCATGAGTATGGGTTTAGCGGTATTGTATATCGAACCAAGGAACCGCTAATTATTTCGGATTATACCAATACTTCGGCGGTGCCGTCCGCCCTGATGGAAAAGACGCAATCAAGATCTCTAATTGCCTCTCCGATCTTTATTGAAGGTGAAGTAATAGGCGTTATTTTGATTACTCATAGAATTGCTAATTTCTTTTCTTACGAAAATTATAAACTACTACAAGTGATTAGCACACATATCGGATTAGCAATTGTTAATGCTTCCTTGCATGCTGAACTTCGGCGGATGGTTATTACCGATCATTTGACAGGTCTGCATACTCGACCATATTTGAATGAACAGATCCGGCTAAGACAGCGAAAGGACCAATGTGGTTCGTTGATCCTGCTTGATGTTGATCATTTCAAGCAAGTCAATGATTCGTATGGGCATCAAACCGGTGATGAAATATTAAATCAGGTTAGCGCAATTATTAAGGCATCCATTCGTTCCGGAGATATTGCAGCACGTTGGGGTGGTGAAGAGTTGGCGGTTTATTTGCCGCAGATTGGCAAGGAACAGGCCAAGCAGATTGCCGAAAGGATACGCCAACAGGTAGAGGTAAATACAACTCCACAGGTAACTGTCTCCTGCGGTGTTTCAGAATGGACGACAGAGCAAGAAAAGATTAGTGTTGAGGCATTGTTCCATCGTGCAGATATGGCGATGTATGAAGCAAAGCATGAGGGCAGAAACAGAATTGTAACGGATACCTCTACTCAGAACTAAGGTTTGCAAGCAGCTTACTCAGCTCCAGATGATATGAAAAAGCCAGACTTCTCTTTCGAAGTTTGGCTTTTTGTGTATTTGTAGTGTGCAAATTGATCGGTATAATATGCCAGCTTCCTTGGGATGATAGTTAATTAGTAACTCTAAAAATGGGGGCGAAAATGATGAAAAAAGCTTGGAAAAAAGAAGCGGGTACAGGAGCAGCAATATGCCGCCGTATTTCTATTCTATTATTATCAGGGCTTGTACTATTGCTGAGCGGTTGCGGTCTGTTTACAGCCAATTTGGAAGCGGAGGATTGGCTTTCGTTATCGTATGCCAGTTTGGAGGCAATGGATAATTATGAGTTTTCAGGTTCCACTGTAATTGAACTGTCTGGAGCAACTGTATCGAAGCCGATCACCTTTCAAGGAAAGGTAAATGATCATCGCAAGCTATCCGTACAATCTACATCCGAGCAGTCGCAATATACTCATCCATCGCAAATTTTAAGATTGTTAAAGCAGTACAATGGAAACGGGGCAGAAGTTTCTGAGCAGGAGACTGATTCTGAAACGGGAGCTTCATTAATAAAAGTTACAATGCGGGAAAACAAAGAGGATGCGCAGCTGCGCTGGTCAGAACAACTGCGCAATCAGTTGAATGAAAGTATTACTGACGAGCCGGAACAAGGAACAGCTCAGGCAGCAGCATGGACGAATGAACTGGAAAAATCAAAACGTGAGCTTGAAGAAATGCTCAAAACATTGCAGGTTGATTCTGTAATTGATGTTTGGATCGATGTCAGATCGATTTTGCCTGTAAAATTGCATGAAAATACACAGTTTACATATTTGCGTGATGGCGAGCAAGTTGATGAAAGTAGAAAAACTGTCGTCCGAATTCACTCCTTCGATGGACGTTCTGGGGAAACTGTGCAGCAGCGATAAAATCATGATACGATTAAGCAGGAGCATATAAATAATCCATATTATCATTTGGAGAGTATATCAATTTCGACAAGCAGAGAGGGGATAATAATATGCGTGATCCTAGACTTCAAAAACTGGCGCAAAATCTGGTTCAATATTCAATTGATGTGCAGCCGGGGGAAAATGTTTTAATTGATATGATAGGCAAAGAGACGGAGCTTGCCAGATGCTTGATTGAAGAAGTAGCGAAGCAAGGAGGCAGACCGTTTGTAGAAACGAGTGATCGCAGTGTACTGCGTACGTTGCTGATGCATGCTTCCAAAGAGCAGATGGAGACTTGGGCGGCTCTTGATTTGGAGCGAATGAAGCAAATGCAAGGCTATATAGCTGTGCGCTCTGGCGACAATATTAACGAGCTTGCCGATGTATCAGAGGAGAATATGCGTCTGTACGATCAAATATATCGCAATCCGGTACATATGGAGCAGCGTGTAAAACGGACCAAGTGGGTGGTGTTGCGTTATCCGAACGCATCAATGGCCCAATTAGCCAATATGAGCACAGAGGCGTTTGAGAATTTTTATTTTGATGTTTGCAATCTGGATTATTCCAAGATGGATAAGGCAATGGATCCACTGCAGCAACTGATGAGCAGGACTGACAAGGTGCGCATCGTGTCGCCGGGCACAGATCTTTCGTTTTCCATTAAAGACATCGGAGCGAAAAAATGTGCAGGCAACCGCAATATTCCTGATGGTGAGGTATTTACTGCGCCTGTTCGTGATTCTGTCCAAGGTACGATTACTTACAATGCGCCTAGTGTTCAGTCCGGCGTCACATTTGAAAATATCAAATTAACGTTTAAGGATGGAAAGATTGTAGACGCAACCAGCAATGATACGAAGCGAATTAATGAAATATTGGATATGGATGAGGGTGCCAGATATATCGGTGAATTTGCAATTGGTTTCAATCCGTATATCCTTCATCCGATGAACGATATATTATTTGATGAAAAAATTGCCGGCAGTCTGCATTTTACTCCAGGTCAGGCTTATGAAGAGACTGATAATGGAAACCGGTCTGCACTGCATTGGGATTTGGTTCTCATTCAAAGACCAGAGTATGGCGGTGGAGAAATATACTTTGATGATGTGCTGATTAGAAAGGACGGATTGTTTGTTATCCCTGAGCTGGAATACTTAAATCCGGATTACTTAAAGTAACAGAGGCACATTTTTAATATTTCCTCTTGAAGGATGTACCGTTTCAGGGTATCATTGTGTCAAAGGAAAATATAAACATACGGAGGGATCTCCCATGTCAAACAATGCAGCTATTGTTGAGATTTCACAGGCAGCGGGTCAATTCACATCATCGATCGTGCTTCAGGCCGATAACAAATATATTGATGTGAAAAGTATTTTGGGACTATTTACTACTTTGGTGGGCGGTCATTCCTATGAGCTTCATGTACATGGACCGGATGCTGAGGAAGCTAAAAAAACAATGTCTGATGTTTTTGCAAAGCACAATCTTGATGTCAAAGTAATTACAGAATAATTGCAGCACTTAATAATGAACTAGAGAAGGACGCTTTGTAGAAGCGTCCTTTTAAATTTGTAGATTTTGTTATTTTTACTGATAATCGATGCAATTCGCATTGCAAATAGTGATATTTATCATGTTGCATCAGCAATAAGCATATATCTATCGCAAAATGACTTATCTTATTTGAGCTTGTGTATTCTACGTTTTTCGTCTAATATAAACATATAAGACAGCGGATGCGCACTATAGGGGGGAAAACGATGTCTGTGCCTGAAGTTACAGTTCTAATGCATGAGAAGGCGCTTCGTCTTCTTCAAGATGATGCAAGTAAAATAGAGAAGCTTATTGAAGTTCAAATGGAGAACTTGACGACTCGTCAATGTCCGCTATATGAGGAAGTATTGGATACACAGATGTATGGATTCTCCAGAGAAGTTGATTTTGCTGTCCGTGCAGGTTTGATTGGTGAATTTGCAGGGAAAGAAATTGTCAGCAAATTGGAGCGAAATTTAGCGGTGCTTTATGAAGCTCTTGACAGAAAGAACAGCCTGTAATTTGCAGGACTGTTCTTTTTTTTCGAAAACAGGTTTTGAATTTGTGAATTTAGCTTCAAAAAATGACTGATATGTCGAAAAAAGTTCAGAAAATAAGGATGTTTATTATAAAAAAGCGAAGCTTCTTGCTTGAAACGTTCAGTTCTATTACAATAAGTGTATATGGTAAATGGAGGAGTGAGTGATATGACCGAAGACCTTCAAACAGGTGTAATTCGTATTTCTGATGATGTTGTTGCTACTATTGCGGGACTTGCCGCGTTAGAGACACCAGGTATCGCAGCAATGTCAGGAGGCATTTCCGAGGGCCTTGCAAAACGACTGAGCGGCAAAAACGTTCAGAAGGGCGTATCGGTCGAAGTGGGGCAACTGGAAGCAGCAGTAGATTTGCGTATCATTGTTCACTATGGTATTCCGATTCAAGAAGTTTGCCGTCAGCTCCAATTGAATGTGCGTGAATCAGTTGAGAATATGACTGGTCTGAACGTAGTTGAAGTCAACATTAAAGTAGAAGGCGTTGCATTTAAAGAGGAAGAAGCAGTTGAAGAGCCGCAGCTTCGTTTGAAATAAATAACGCATATTTAACGGCATCCCTTCTTGGTGAGGGGGTGCCGTTAACTTGTTGGAGCACAAAGTTAACAAAAAGCGCGGTCCCTCATACGGGACGGCGCTTTCTTGCGGATATAGCTTCATATAAACTGACTTGTTGTCAGATGTAGATTATTCGTTATAACTTGGAATAATGGCATGAACATACGGAATTCTTATGAAGCCAGTGCTTTGGATACTTGCTGCAATCTTTGGTTAACCGTGTCCATAATATGCCCGGGTACTGGGGATTCGTATTCAAGACTGTGTGGGAATGTTGCACGCCCAATAAATACATGCTCAACTTCCAGCAAAGCATAAGGACGCTCTAGCTTGCCTTCTACAACCTTTGTATTGATGCGCAAGTAGAAATCAGAGCCGGAAGTACGATCGTGCAATTTAAGGTCATATGTAGCACGGTAGTAATCCCACTGTCCGCGTACAAATCCAGCTTTTTCTGTTACAGTATCCATATGATGCAGCTCAGTTTGAACGCCATTAAGGCCGCTGTTCTCAATAATCATTGTATTTCCTCCCAAATTCATCTATCATGGTTGTTTGTCTTTTCTCATGATAGTATGTTTCCCAAAACAGTGCAAGCCTATCGGTGCTTCATTTGAACAATATAAGCAACATTTTCAAGAAATGTTCAACTCCGGAGCATTTATTTGATAAAATATAGACAAGAACAGGGGTGGATATCAATGAGCAATGATTTTCAGCTTTTTATGAAGAATAGTTATAAGCAAATGGTGGAGTGGCGCAGATATTTGCATCAGAACCCTGAGCTTTCTTTTCAGGAGAAGGAAACATCTGGCTGGATTGCGGAACAATTGGAGCTGCTTGGCTGCAAAGTGGAACGTAATGTAGGAGGATATGGTCTGATGGTTCAGATCGATAGCGGGCAGCCAGGTCCTGTTGTTGCCCTGCGTGCAGATATTGATGCTTTACCTATTCAAGATGAGAAAACTTGTGCATATCGATCCCAGAAGCCGCAAATTATGCATGCTTGTGGTCATGATGGACATACTGCCTCATTGTTGGCAATTGCAGCTTACTATAAGCAAGCGACCAACTGGAGTGGATCAAGAAGATTGTTATTTCAGCCTGCTGAGGAAGTAACGCCGGGCGGAGCCAAGCAGATGATTGAAGCAGGGGCGCTGGAAGGAGTAGACGCTATATATGGTGTGCACTTATGGACTCCTATTGCAATTGGTAAGGTTGCTTCAGCTGCCGGAGCGCTAATGAGTGCGGCTGATGAATTTACGATTGAAATTACGGGACTTGGAGGGCACGGCGGCTTACCACATGAATCGACAGATACAATCGTTGCCGGCAGCGATTTTGTATCAGCGATTCAAAAAATTATTAGCCGCAATATAAATCCACTTGATGCAGCAGTTATTACTATTGGCTCCTTCCATGCAGGTTCAGCACCCAACGTTATGGCAGAGACTTGCGTGCTGCGCGGCACGGTTCGGTCTTTCAAGGAAGGGGTTCGAAGTTATGTGCAGAAACGAATAGAGGAGATACTAGTGCATACCTGCGGCATGCACAATACCTCCTATCGAATGGAATATAAAAAGGGCTATCCGCCGCTTATTAATGATGGATATGAGACTGAACGATATAAAAAAATCGCAGCAGCCTTGTTTGGCGAGCAAAACGCGTTACTGACAGAGCCATTAACGATTGCAGAGGATTTTGCTTATTATTTGCAACAACGGCCAGGAGTATTTATGCTTGTAGGTGCTGGTAACCCTGAGGTTGGTGCAAGCTATCCACATCATCATGCCAAATTCGATATTGATGAGGAATCAATTATTCACGCTGCTACCTTGTTGGTTGCAATGGCAGAGGATTATGCAAAAGCCGCAGTTAAATAATTTCTAATCTTCCCAAACCGCGACCAGCTCATTGTTATCTGTATATAATTCAGCAGGATCAGGCTCCGTTAAGTGCCAGATATGGTCGGCTTCCCAAATAAGTGTATTTGGGGAGCTGTGTTTTAGTGCCGCGTCTTTTCCGGAAGCTATGCTGACTACACTATTTGCTTTCAGCTTATAATCATGGAAAATATAAGTCTGATTATCCTTAACACTGACGAGCTTCCATCCATCAAGATCAATGTCCGAATCGGATAAATTCGTAATGACCACTAGCTCAAGCTTTTTATCTACCCAAAGGCGTATTCCTTTTTCTTTTGCCAATTTAACAGGGATATCAATATTGCCCGCTTCTGTGCCGGAACGCCACATCCCCTTTTGATTTTGTTTGGCGACTTGCTCCAGACCTTTGTATATATTCTCCATTTTCACATTTGGTTCCTCGATACTTACCTGAGCAAAGCCTTCTGTAATAAGCAGCTCATTAAGAATCCGACCATCCTTCAACTCTACGATGGCTTCGATCTGGCCCTTGCTGTTAACAGGCTCCTTGTCATATGCCAATCTTACTTCCTTAGAGCTCTCCAATTGCCGTCTTGTAAACAACGATGCTTGCAGTCCAATTTGATCCCTCTCCAGAGCCGTATCTTGAATGCTGGGCGCCTCAACGGATAAAAGAGTAATTGTGCTAATTTCATTGCCATTTTCGACCTGGAACGTATCTCCGCCTAGAAATCCCGTTACTTCCAACCATTGATTTGTTTTTGGAACGCTTACTTTTTCAACCGATGAGGCTGAGCATCCAGCCAGCACTACAATACCAAGTAAAGACATTATATATAAATGAACATATTTCATATTGAAAAACCTCCTGCATATAAGCAGTTAGAATTAGTAGTTGTTTTCATTACTATAGCATATCATAACTGAAATCAAGAGGGAATGAATATGATAAATGGCATAAATTTTGTGAGAAGTATTCATACTGTCTAATAGACGAGCAGAATATGGGAGCTTTTGTTAGGTTAAAAGCTTCATAAAGGGAGTATATTGGACAATGATCAATGGAAAAGGAGCAATTTCAATCCAATCAGATTTAACGATCTTGCTGGATGATCAACATGCTCAAGCGGTTGAAATAAGAGAGAAGTTGAATGTGTGGACAGAGCTGTTGCGCAGAGCCGGGCATATACATATGTATAAAGTTACTCCTCTGACGCTGTGGAATGCTGTGAGCATGGGAGAAAATGAACGAGAATGGCTGCAATGGCTAAAACAAACCAGCGCTAATGGACTGCCGCTGAAAGCGGAAGGGCTTATTCGAGCATGGATCAATCGTTTTGGGAAAATCGTACTCTACTATGAGCATGATCAATTAACTCTTGTGATGGACAATAGTTTACTGCAAACAGAAAGCTTGATGGAGCTAATACATAGATGGGCTGTGAAGGAAGTTAGCCATAACCGGTTTATGGTAAGTTCGGCAGATCGGGGTGTGATTAAACAAGAACTGACAAGAGCCGGATATCCAGTTATTGATCAGGCAGGGTACACGGCAGGCGAAGAGCTGTCTGTAGAGTTGCGAACAATCTTAGCAGATAGCAGCCGCTTTTTATTGCGAGATTACCAGAAGGAGGCTGTAGCGAGGTGGAAGCATCAGACAGAGCTGCTTTGTGGCAGCGGTGTCGCTGTTCTGCCTTGTGGTGCAGGTAAAACAATTATTGGTATAGCTGCTCTTGCCGATTTGAAAAAGGCAACGCTTATTTTAACCGTTAATATTTCGTCTGCTGAACAATGGAGGAACGAGTTGCTGCATAAGACGACCTTAACTGAAGAGGATATCGGTTTATATTGTGGCAGCAGCAAAAAGGTACGTCCGGTAACCATTGCAACCTATCATATGCTTACCCGCAGAAGCTCAAGGAAAGAGCAGCAGTTTACGCATATGAATTTATTTTCAGAACGTAGCTGGGGATTGATTATTTATGATGAAGTACATCTGCTGCCTGCTCCGGTTTTTCGCATGACTGCGGATATACAGGCAACCCGAAGACTTGGATTAACAGCGACTTTAATTCGAGAGGACGGATGCGCGGAGGATGTTTATTCGTTAATCGGTCCCAAAATATTTGATATGAATTGGCGAAAAGCAGAAGAAAAAAATGTAATTGCCAAAGTGTATTGCACTGAGGTTAGAGTATCGCTTAGTGATGCTGTGCAGCAGCGTTACAATTGTTCTGGAGCACGTGAAAGACTGCGAATTGCTTCAGAAAATCCTGCCAAAATTCAAGTGTTGCGTGAGCTGATTATTAAGCATCAGGGCAAGCCGACTTTAATTATTGGACAATATTTGACGCAACTGCATGAGGTTGCAAAGCATATTGATGCTCCAGTGCTGACAGGGGAAGTCAGTCAGGAGAAACGAAGGCAATTATTTGAACAATTTAGAACGGGAGAAATTGAAGTGCTTATTGTTTCTAAAGTAGCTAATCTGGCAGTGGATTTGCCGGATGCAGCTGTAGCTATCCAAATATCCGGGAGCTTTGGCTCTCGGCAAGAGGAGGCACAGCGAATCGGGCGGTTGCTCCGTCCAAAAAAGGACAGCAATGAAGCCTGGTTCTATACGTTAGTATCGGATGGAACAAAGGAAACGGAATTTTCACTTAAGCGGCAGTTGTTTATGCTGGAGCAAGGTTATAGCTATGACAGGATTAGCGATCAGGAATTAGTGACGGTCAAACCTGCAAGCGGACAAGGCGGCAGAGAAAAGCGAAAAGGGCGCGTAATGGAGGTAAAGGAATGAGATTGCTTGATATATATATGCTAAGGCGGCAAAAGGCAGGAGAGGTATTGCCTAGTGATCAGCCCGTCTCTATAAAAGCCAACTGCGACAGATGGCAGCAGCTTGTAAAGCTGAAAAGCGATATAGTGGCACACTATGCTGAGCTAAGCGTGGAGGAGCAAGTTGTTCTGCAACATGTCATATTATGCTGTGGCTTTGATCCTGTCGAAGAACAGAGGGTGATGGATCTTTTACGGGCGAGAACGGCAACACCGGGGGCTGTCTTATTACTTGCGCTGCAAAAATTGGAGACAAAAGGTATTCTAACGGCGGTACAAAAAGGATGGGGAGAGCGCTGTTATGTTGTTCCGGCAGAGATCTGGCTAAGCTGGCAGCCAGTGGCAGCTCCGATTTCTCTACCAGTAAGTGCACTGCAGGAGCTTGAGGAATTGACGATTTGGGAAAGTGGAACGATGGGCGAAACTATACCGTCAGCCAGCTTGCAACTGTTTAGTTTTTTGACACAATTGCTGCGCTGCGGCATGGGGCTAACGAAAGCAGGTAAATTGCCCAAAAACACAGTAGCCAGACTGCAGGAGGCTATAGCTGCTAATCCAGCGGTATTTAAAATATGTCGACATATTCAAAACAGTAATAGCTTATCCGTAGACTTTTTTATGGAGGCTGCTCTTGGACTCCACCTGCTCACTAAAGCTGGCAATCAAATTAAGCTACGGGTGAATAATTTGAACGAGTGGCTTTTAATGGATCATGAGGAAAGAGAGAGATTATTTTTCGAATGGTTTGTTTTCTATTGGTTAAGCGGTAAAGGAAAGGCAGCTCAAATTGCAGCAATTTGGCAATCATTGCAAACGTCAGTCTGGTATCGAGCAGATGTTGCATTTGATGAGCAAGTATTTGCAACGGATATTGGTGATACTAAGGCGATTGCGACACTTCTGCACCAGCTTGGATGGGCAGAGATAGCAACAGTATCTTCCAGTGAACAAATAGATTATTGTTATTTTAGGAAAAAAGCTACAAATCAGCCTCAAAAGACTAATAGAGAACGAATAATTTTACAAGATAACGGTGAAGTGCTCGTACAAGCCGAAGCATTCCTTTTGCGCTGGGAGCTGGAACTGATCGGTGAAAAGTATGCGGAGGATGAGACGGCGATTTATCGTTTGACAGAGTCTTCTATACAAAGGGCGCTAATGTTTGGCCGCACAAAAGAGCAACTGCTTCAATTTCTTCAGCAGTGTTCTGCACAAGCAATAGTCCCACGCCCGGTTTACTTTATGATAGAGGAATGGTCAAATCACCGAATTAATCATAAAGAAGGCAGCAGCATCAATCCTTGCTACCCGACTATTTTATATGATTATTTAGCTCAACATGTTGAAGCGAACGTAAATAATATACGACTGCCACAATTATATTTTACAGGGGAAATACCGGTTTTGTATGAGGGACAGGTTATGGTACGCTCGTTTGAAAGCACCGCTGCAGCAGAATTGAATGCGGCTATATCGCAGTTTCCCTCACATTGGACGAAGCAAATTAAAAAATATCATCGTTCCACGCAGCGTGAAATACTGGATTATGCTTGCCGATTGGGAATTGAAATTCGTTTGCAAACGTCAAACAGAATTGAATCCTTCCTGCCTTATTCTTTAACCAAAAATGAAAATGTATGGGAAGTAACAGGTTGCCGAATCAGTGCAAAGAATCAGGGATGGCAGGATACACAGCCTGATGTTGTTACTTTGGCAGAATCTGAGCTGCTTGGCATACAGCTTATTCTGCCTGATTAACTTGCTGGAATAGATACTGTTCACAAATGAGACATATATGGTATGATACTGTAGAAAGCGATTTAGAAATGAGGTGGTGAAATGGTATTTGCTGACCGAATAGACGGCTCTTCTGCTTTGCAGTACGAATCGGAATCAGCAACACTGGACATGGCCTCGTTATTAACGAGCGCTTATGATTTGGGGGACTCCATTAATCAGTCACTAGAAGTGGCTGAATATGCATATTGGAAAAAAGTAGTGTTCAAGGATGAGCAAGTGAGGGAGCTTGGCAAGAAGTTTCAGAAGGCGAAAGAATTTTTTGCTGAATGCGAGCGTTTTGGTCGTTTTCATCCTGATTACCATGATGCCAGAGATAAGGTTCGTGAGATTGAACGAGAACTTAATCAAATAGAGTGTGTCAGCAAATTTAAAGCTTCTGAGAAAGCAGTTGACAATATGCTGTATGAGGTTGCTTCTTTAATTGCTTCATCAGTATCTGATTCCATTAAAGTGCCAAGCAACGAAATGCGTGGCGGAGGCGGCTGCGGAAGCGGCGGTTCCTGCAGTTGTGGAAGCGGAGGCTGCGGCTAACCGAAGCGAGATTGAAGGAGTGAGGCGATGTTACCTGAACGGGTAGGTTACATTATATGGGTAAGCGATTTGAAAGCTGCACGCGGATTGGAGCGGTTTGGCAATGTTCATTATTTGTCGCGGAAATTGCATTATGCTGTCATCTATATGAATGCCGAACGAGCAGAGGAAACAGTGAAACAAATAGGTAAATTGAATTATGTTCGCAAGATCGAACGTTCATATCGTAATGAAATCAAAACAGAATATTCGAAAGATATCGAGGATAAAACCAGATTCTACAGCATTTAGCAGGCTGCGGGAATAGTATGGTGGCATCCCTTCATTAAAAAGTCGTTACTTCTGCACGAAGCGCAGAAGTAACGGCTTTTTTGGTCGGGAAATATTGTGATATCGCAATATTAATGTTGGTTTAGTCTCATATAAACCAGCAGGAATTGCATGAATTTGTAAAAATATTGGATTATTACTAATCATTATAAATAACATGTTGAAATCTGAATATATCATGTTAGAATAAGTATGAAGGTAGTATATAAGACCTAGTTCTTTAGGGGTGGGGTGCGGATCGATGAGAGATAAAGTAACTAGACGATGGAACACATATGAATCTTTTTACATTGAACTTGGCGACAAAAAAATTGCTGATATCATTATAACCAATCATGCACAAGCCCGCTGGCAAGATCGCATTGAGAGCGCAAAAACCGGCTATGACAATATAGCAGAATTTTTATGGGATTGCCTGAAGCAGGGACGGATAGCGCCATATTACCGCAATGAGCAGGACGTTTATTTAATAGATGATGATTTAGTATTTGTTGCAGAGTTTGCATCATCAGAGGTGGAGACAGATATTACAGGAAAACCGCTTCATCAGATGGTCGTTGTTACTTTTCTGGGGCGAATGTCAGAGACAATGGAATTAAGGGATTTACGAACTTATTATTCGTGGCTTCGACACTCCAGACGTATGACGCTTGTGAAGAACAGCAGGAAGAGGAAGTAATATGTCAACAGAATTTTTGTTGCTTACTACAAACCTGAGACTTTCGCATTTGAACAAAAAGCATTGTTCGATTCGGATGTCTGCAGGTTTTTTTATATTTTTGATATAATAATGAAAAGGAAGGGGTGGGGCTTTGGCATTTAGTTTTCATCAGCTGCATATTTTTTACACTTCTGCTAATCTGGGCAGCTTCTCTGCAGCTGCTCTTGCGTTGCATCTGACTCAACCTGCTATAACATTGCAAATGCAAGCGTTGGAAGAGCATTTTGGAACTCCGTTATTCAGGCGCTCAACAAAAAAAATTGAATTGACAGAAGCGGGTAATGCCTTAATGCCGTATGCAGCACAAATACTCGCGTCTGTTCGAGAAACCGATGTCGCAATGAGCAGTTATGCCAAGCATCTGAAAGGATTGTTGAAGCTTGGCGCCAGTTTGACGATTGGAGAGTATATTTTACCGCACTGGTTAGGGCCTTTTGGAACAGAGTATCCGGATATAACAATACGTATGAAGGTTATGAATACAACTCAAATTTTAGAAGAAATTACAAATAGACAAATAGATTTTGCCCTGATAGAAGCTCCAGTGCAGCAACCTCAGATGCAAATGGAGCCGATAATGAATGATGAGCTTGTATTAGTAGCTGGCAAACAACATCCGCTATTTGGGAAGAAGCATGTTTTGTGGGAAGAGGCGTTGCAATATCCGTTTGTTTTGCGTGAGCAAGGCTCTGGCACAAGGCTGGTTATGGAAGAGAAGCTGCAAGCTGCCGGCTTTTCGCCAGCTGATATGAGGATTGTAATGGAACTGGGGAGTACAGGTGCCGTCAAATCTGCAGCTGCTGATGGGATGGGACTAGCCTTTCTTTCTGTCTCTTCTGTTAAACTTGAGGTTCAGCTTGGGCTGCTTGATCTATTGAAGGTAGAAGGTATTCGGTTTGACCGGAAATTTTATTCGATCTATTTGAAGACTGCCGTATTGCCGATGTCTGCAGCGATTTTTTTAACTTTTTTAAGAGAGAGGGATTTGCAACAATGGTTGAATTAAATGGATATGCTGATTTACATACACATACAACAGCATCTGATGGGCTATTGAAGCCGAGTGAGCTTGTAAAGGCAGCAAAACAAAAAGGACTTGGCGCAGTTGCTATAACCGATCATGACACGGTCTCCGGCGTAGCAGAAGCGCTTAAAGCGGGTGCTGAACTGGGGATTGAAATTGTGCCGGGTATCGAAATTAGCACACAAGCTGCTGATAACAGTGAAATTCATATTTTGGGCTATTATTGCGATTTGAATAATCGGGAATTTTTGGAACGGTTGGAGAAGCAGCGTGTATTGCGTGATAGTCGCAACGATTTGATCATTAATAAGTTACAAGCATTGGGTATGGATATTTCCATCGATGAAGTCATAAAGGAAGCAAATGCAAGAAGGATTATTCAAGATACGTCTGCAGATGCAAAAGTAGGGCAGACAGCTGAGAAAGCGAGGGAGCAAGTAGTTGGCAGACCGCACATAGCGGCGGTTTTACTTGCCAAAGGCTATGTCTCTTCGATTGGGGAAGCATTTGATCGATATTTAGCAGCAGGAGCTAGCGCCTATGTATCGGTTAAACGAGTTTCTCCGGAAGAGGCAATCGACTGGATTGCAGCGGCAGGAGGGGTTAGCATTGTAGCACACCCTGGCCTATACCATAAGCCAGAGCTTGTTGAACAACTCGTCAGTCAGCACGGCGTAAACGGCATTGAGGTTTTTCATTCGGATCACACGGAGGAAGACCAGGTATTTTATGGAGAGATGGCGGCAAGGTACGAAGTGTTGGTCACAGGCGGATCTGATTATCATGGTGAACGGGGCGGGAAATCTTTTCATGGCGAGCTTGGCTGCTCTGTTGTCCCGATTGCGACAGTCAGTCAGTTGAAAAACCGATCAATAGCTCAGCGATAGCAGGATGATAAAAAAATAGACAGAAGAAGCTGCTTTGTATAAAGATTAGTCTTCATACAGAAACAGCCTCTTCTTGTCGGTAACCCATTCATTTTTTGCATTCGCTTCGTATTCGTAATAGAGAGCGAGTTATTTTATTTCATTAGGAAGCCGTTTGATTTTATCCTCATCGGGTGTGATGAAAACGGTTTTTTGCTGGTCATAAATGACAAATCCGGGCTTTGCCCCGTTCGGCTTGCGAACATGTCTAATTGCAGTGTAATCAACCGGTACCATGCTGGAGCCGCGAGCTTGACTGTAGTGTGCTGCCAGCATCGCAGCCTCTTCAAGAGTAGCATCATTGTATGCGGAGCTGCGGATAACGACGTGTGAGCCCGGAATATCTTTCGTATGCAGCCAGGTGTCAGACACGGATGCCAAGCGATTCGTCAAATATTCATTTTGAATATTGTTTTTGCCGACAAAAATAGGGATGCCTTCTGAGGAAGTATAGCAAAGCAGTGTCGGCTTATTCGTTTTTTTCTTTTTGGGTCCCCGTTTGCTCTTTTCTCGCAAATAGCCTTCAGCAACCAATTCTTCACGTATCTCATCAATATCTCCTACAGAAGCACTTTCTAATTGTTGCAAGATCGATTCCAAATAAACAATTTCGACATTGGCAATCTCCAACTGCTCATTCACATATGTCAGACTGTTTTTATATTTTGTATAACGTCTGAAGTATCTTTGTGCATTTTCGGAAGGGCTCAAGCTGGCATCTAGTGAAATCGTTATAGGCGTTTGTTGTTCATCATAAAAGTTTATAACAGTAATTTCATTGTCACCTTTATTCATTTCATGCATATAGGCTGTCAGCAATTCTCCAAGTATGCGCAATTTTTCGGCATCCTGAGCTTCCTTGGCACTTTCATTTAGTTTACCGATTTTATTTTCATTTTTTGCTTTTTCATTCGTCACAAATTTAATTAAATCGCTTGCCCTCTGCTTGACGGTATCGCGTTCAGCCTTATCGCCATAGTAAAACTCCAAGCATTCACTAATCGTGCCAAATATACGATGCTCTTGCGAAATATGCTGTAATGGAACGATGGAAAAATAAGTTTTCCCGGATTGCGGGTCCGTAGTTACAGAAGGCTCCAGTTGATTGTTGGCAGCCTTGCTCATAACTGTGTGAAAGCCATCCCAAATATCAGGCTGTCCATTGCTGCGATAAACAATTTCTTTTGCGAGTAAAGGGCTGATCCCGCTAAACAGGCGAACCAGTTTTTTATGATCCTCCTCAGTTCCTTCCTGATTGGAGCTATTCTGAGCAAATAACAGCTCAAACTGCTCTTTGCTTTGTACGGCGAAAGGATCGCTTTTATCTTGTTCAGGCGGAGATACATATAAACTGCCTGGCAATATAATCCGGTGTCTGCTGATTGCCGGGGTGACATGATGAATACCGTCGTGGATCGTACCTGTTGCAAGATCAGTCAATATAATATTGCTGTGCCGCCCCATAATCTCAATAATAATTCTTTTGGCGGACAAGTCTCCCAACTCATCGCGTCTGGATATATCCATATGAATAATCCGTTCGCGACCTACTTGTTTAATAGATTCTATAATTCCGCCTTCGCAATGCTTTCTCATTAGCATGCAAAACATCGGAGCTTCTAACGGATTTTGAAACGACTGTTCAGTGAAATGGACACGCGGATAAGCAGGATTTGCTGACAGCAGCAGCCGGGCTTGTCCTTTTTGTCCACGGATGGTAAATACAAGGTTGCTTGGTGCTGGTTGATATATTTTTGTAATTCTGGCTCCTATATAAGAAGTAAGTTCAAAGACAGTTGCAGAGGTGACGATTCCGTCTAATGCCATATTAAATTCCTCATTTCTTTCTCGTATCTGTTTCTATCATGCCACAGTTGCAGGAAAAATTTAAGTACGAATGTGATAATTAACAGTCTGTCCGAATATATTGCACTAGATGGCTGTCCACATGAGCGGCATAATACGGGAGGGAGTCATACGATGGAACAAAAAAAATGGCATCAGTTGGAGATCGAGGAGCTGGGAAGGAAGCTGGACTGTTCGTTTGAACAAGGATTAAGCTCCTCAGAAGCAGCGCGGAGAATGGAGCAGGATGGCTACAATGAACTGACCGAGGGCAAGAAAATTCCGCCTATTGTTTTGTTTATGAATCAGTTTAAGGATGTTATGGTGCTTATCCTGCTCGGAGCAACGTTGATATCTGCGTTTTTAGGCGAGTATCTGGATGCGGCAACGATTGTTGCCATTCTTATTTTGAATGCGGTGCTTGGGTTTGTTCAAGAATTTCGGGCTGAACGATCCTTGCTTGCTCTAAAAGAATTGTCTGCGCCTGCAGCCAAGGTATTTCGGGGTGGACAGTTTGTAACAATGCCTGCCAAACAATTGGTCACAGGTGATATTGTTTATATTGAGAGCGGCGATCGTGTGCCTGCTGATATTCGCTTGATTGAGGCTAATAGCTGTTATGTGGAGGAGTCGGCTTTGACGGGTGAATCAGTACCTGTTGGCAAGCATGCTGCCGTTATAGCAGAGGAAGAACCGCCGCTTGGAGACCAGAAAAATATGGGATTTATGGGAACGATGGTAACTAGAGGCAGTGCGCGCGGGGTGGTAATTCGGACCGGAATGAATACCGAAATGGGCAAAATAGCAGGGCTTATTCAAACAACAAAGGAGATGGATACTCCTTTGCAGCATCGTTTGGAACAGCTCGGCAGATTGCTGATTGTGATTGCTGTAGCGCTTACCATTATGGTGGTGGTTGCAGGCATTATGCATGGACAGCCTGCTTATAACATGTTTTTGGCAGGTGTCAGTCTGGCGGTTGCAGCTATACCGGAAGGCTTGCCTGCTATTGTAACGATTGCCCTAGCATTAGGTGTTCAGCGAATGATCAAGCGCAGGGCGATCGTGCGCAAGCTGCCTTCAGTGGAAACGCTTGGCTGCGCATCGGTCATTTGTTCTGACAAAACGGGCACATTGACTCAAAATAAAATGACGGTTACTCGTATTTGGCTGGGCGGCAAACAATATGAGGTAAGCGGCGAAGGATACGAACCGCAGGGCGAACTGTTATTGAACGGTAAATCGGTTGATTATCGACATGATACAGCGATAAAACGGCTGCTGCAAATTAGTGCGCTTTGCAATAATGCCCAGCTTTTTCAGGAGAATGCAAGCAAGGAAAAAAGAGCGAAGAAGGAAGGGCAGGAGAAGCAGAGCTGGAGTATTAAGGGCGATCCGACCGAAGGGGCGCTTGCTGTGCTTGCAGCAAAGCTTGGCGCGTCAGGGCAGTCGCTTGATAAGTTGTACAAGCGTGAGCAGGAGTTTCCGTTTGATTCTGAACGAAAGAGAATGTCTGTCATAGTAGCTCATCAAGGGGGCAGACTCGTCTACGCCAAAGGTGCGCCGGATGTTCTGATGGAACACTGCAGTTATGTGCTGTGGGAAGGGAAGGTCATTCCGTTCTCCCCAACGTTAAAACAAAAATGTGCTCAAGCAGGTGAGCAAATGGCTCAGGATGCCTTGCGTGTGCTTGGCATGGCTTATCGCGATCTCAGTGCTTCAGAAGTTTGTGAGACAGAAGAAAGCGCAGAGCGTGGTTTGATTTTCGCTGGACTGACGGGGATGATCGATCCGCCGCGGCGCGAGGTGAAGGAATCAATTACAGTTTGCAGACGCGCAGGGATAAAGACCGTTATGATCACAGGCGATCATCAATTGACGGCGGAGGCGATTGCTTCGCAGCTTGGCATATTGCCAAGGGGCAGTCATGCTGTTACTGGCAAGCAGCTGGAAGGGATGACTGACGAGCAGTTGGACAAAGTCGTGGATGATATTTATGTATACGCACGCGTATCACCTGAGCATAAATTGCGTATTGTACAATCCTTGCAGCGCAAAGGTCATGTTACCGCGATGACAGGAGATGGCGTAAACGACGCTCCGGCTATTAAAGCGGCAGATATTGGAATTGCCATGGGAATTACAGGTACTGATGTAACAAAAGAGGCGGCATCCTTGGTGCTTAGCGATGATAATTTTTCAACGATCGTAGCTGCTATAGAAGAGGGACGCGGCATATATGAAAATATTCGCAAATTTATTCGCTACTTGCTGGCGTCCAATGTTGGTGAAATTTTAGTCATGTTTTTGGCTATGATGGCTGGGCTGCCGCTGCCGCTAGTACCCATTCAAATATTGTGGGTCAATTTGGTTACAGACGGGTTGCCTGCAATGGCGCTTGGCGTAGATCAGGCGGAGAAGGATTTAATGATGCAAAAGCCAAGAGGAGCGAAGGAAAGTATATTTGCCAGACGGCTCGGCTGGAAAATTATTAGTCGTGGCATTCTAATTGGTGTCTGTACGCTGGGGGCGTTTTGGCTGACGCTTATTTCGGGAGATGGCGGAGAAAGTGGTTTGCGCTTGGCGCAAACAGTTGCATTTGCGACCCTGGTTATGGCACAACTTATTCATGTATTTGATTGTCGCAGCTCCCGATCGATTTTTCATCGCAATATTTTGCAAAACAAATATTTGGTGTTTGCGGTATTATCCTCTGCGTTGCTGTTAATCGGCGTTATTTATATCGAAGCGTTGCAGCCTATTTTCAAAACAGTGCCGCTTAACTTTAGAGAATGGTGCCTTGTCTTTATAGCTGCTGGAATACCGACCTTCTTTATGGGGATAGGCAGCGTGCTGGGCACGAAAAAAACGGGGAATAAAAAGAAATGGAGCGCAGGAACACCTAAAGCTATACGCTAGTTCTTTCATTTTGAGTAAAGATCTGAATAGATAACAGACTATTTCATAGGTCGGGTGGAAAAACACAGTTTTTTCATCCGGCTTTTTATGTGGGGATAGATGGGATGGAAGGTATGATACAGCCATATTTGCATTAGTTTTCATATTAAGCTTGTTCATATTACAAAAATCAATTAGAATAAAGCATAAGTGACTGCAGGTGCAAGACGTATGGCGTTGCCCAATTTCGTCAACAATAATGCAATGATGTATGTGCAGGGGATGGCAACGTGTATGATTTGATAGATTGCACGTATAACAGGCCGTCAGCGGAGGGAGGATCTGGCGTGGCTATTAAACTTATTAATATCGGATTCGGTAATATCGTATCAGCGAATCGAATTATTTCTATTGTTAGTCCAGAGTCGGCTCCGATTAAGCGGATTATCCAGGAAGCGCGCGATAGGCAAATGCTGATTGATGCTACATATGGACGCCGTACCCGTGCTGTTATTATTACAGACAGCGATCATGTTATTTTATCAGCAGTGCAGCCAGAAACAGTGGCGCATCGTCTTTCTACCAAAGATGATGATAACGACGAATAATGCAGGGAGTTTAGAGCAAATGGGATTGTTAATCGTTTTGTCCGGACCGGCGGGAGTCGGTAAAGGCACGGTATGCGCAGCATTGCGCAAACGGATGCCGGAAATTGTATATTCCGTCTCAGCAACGACGAGACAGCCAAGACCAGGCGAAATCGATGGTGTGAACTACTTTTTCAAAACAAGAGAGCAGTTTGAATACATGATTCAGCATGATGCTCTTTTGGAGTATGCGGAATATGTCGATAATTATTACGGAACTCCCCGTGAGTTTGTAGACAAAACACTTTCTGAGGGCAAAGATGTTATTTTGGAAATTGAAGTGCAAGGTGCTTTGAAAGTGAAAGAGCGCTTCAAGGGAGCGGTCTTTATCTTTTTGTTGCCTCCATCGATGGAGGAGCTTAAGCAAAGAATTACTGGACGCGGAACGGAAAATCAAGATATTATTAATACGCGTATGAATGTAGCAGCTCAGGAGATGGGGCTTCTCAGCCACTATGATTATGCTGTTGTCAATGATGAGATTGATGCAGCTTGTGACCGCATTCGTAGCATTATAATCGCTGAACATTGCCGCAGAGAGATTGTGCTTAGATGCCAGGCTGAGATGGAAGCTGTTGCGCAGAAAGACTAATTGAGGAGGAACTGCCATGCTATATCCGTCGATTGATGAGATGGTGAAGAAAGTGGATAGCAAATACACACTTGTTGTAGCTGCTTCCAGACGCGCGAGAATGCTTCGTGACGGTGCACATTCCGAATTGGAGAAGCCGCGTTCACATAAGTACGTTGGCGTTGCATTAGAAGAAATTTACGGAGATAATATCCTTGTAGAGACGCTTGCCCTAAAGAATGAATAGGGGATAAGCAGCAGAGCGGAGTGCGACTGGCAACAGTATGCGCTCCTTTTTTTCGAGTAAAGTGTATGGCTCGCGCCAAATACCCAGATCAGATTATGAATGGGGGACTCCATATGACACTGGAAGAAATACGCTTTCCAATAGGCATATATAAATTTAATGGAATGAATGAGCAGCAAAAAATGCAATGGATTGCGGAGTTGGAGCAATTGTCTGGTTTGCTGGATAGTGCTGTTTGCTGGATGAATGACAAGCAGTTGGACACTCCATACAGGGACGGCGGCTGGACAGTGCGTCAAACCGTGCACCATATGGCAGATGCTGCAATGAACGGTTTCACCCGGTTCAAGCTTGCCTTAACAGAAGATACTCCTGTTATTAAACCTTTTGAACAAGTCGGATGGGCAGCCACTGCTGATAGCATCAGCATGCCGATCGAACCCAGTCTGCTTATTATAGATGGTATATTGAAACGCTGGACAAATTTGTTGCGTGCTATGCAGCCCACGGATTATTTGCGGCATTTTATGCATCCGGAGCTTGGCAAAACTATTAAACTAAATTATTTTTTAGGAGCAAGTGCTTGGCATATGCATCATCATTATATGCAAATTGTCCGGTTGACTGAGCACAGACAATGGTCAATAGAGACTTAAGCTGCTCAGAATTTTGATGTACTTAAGAGAAAAATAAAATTCTTATGAGCGAAAATATGGATGTAAATAGCAGATAGGATGGGAGTAACTGAGATGATAGGCAACCGGATAGAAGGAAAAACGATAATTCTAGGCATTTCAGGTGGAATTGCAGCTTATAAAAGCGCCACAATTTGCAGCAGACTTGTGCAAGCCGGAGCTAATGTACATGTTTTGATGACCGAATCCGCTGCCAAGTTTATTACTCCGCTGACGTTGCAGGCATTGAGCCGCAATGCGGTACATATAGATACATTTGATGAGCGTGATCCAGGCAAGATTACACATATTCATTTGGCGGATCATGCAGACTTGATTGTGCTCGCTCCTGCGACAGCGAATATTATTGCCAAAATTGCAGGCGGCTTTGGCGACGATATGTTAACGTCCACGATGCTGGCGGCAACCTGTCCCGTTATTGTTGCTCCGGCAATGAATGTTCATATGTACGAAAATCCTGCTGTTGTACATAATATGAAGCTGTTGTCTGCTCGCGGGATGATGTTTATTGAGCCAGGCACAGGACAGCTTGCTTGCGGATACGTGGCAAAGGGCAGACTTGCGGAGCCGGAGGAGATCGTCGCTTCAGTGCAAAATTGGTTTGCGCAAAACGAAAAGCTGGCAGGGAAAAAAGTACTCGTTACTGCCGGAGGTACAATTGAACGTTTGGACCCTGTCCGTTATTTGACGAATGATTCCTCTGGGAAAATGGGATTTGCAATTGCGGAAGCTGCTAAGCTGATGGGAGCGGATGTGACAGTCATTGCTGGACGCACAGCCATTGAAGCGCCAGCAGGCGTGCGGGTCGTCAAAGCAGAATCTGCTGAAAATATGTTGCAGGCCGTGCTTGCTCATTATGAGGGAGCAGATATTGTCATTAAGGCGGCGGCAGTGGCTGATTACAGGCCCAAAATAACTAGCGATAAAAAAATTAAAAAAAATGAAGAAGCGCTGTCGATTGAATTGGAGCGTACTACAGATATTTTAAAGACGCTGGGCGATAAAAAGACAGATCAATTTTTGGTCGGCTTTGCTGCTGAAACGTCAGATCTGGAACATTATGCTATGGATAAATTGCGTCGCAAGGGCTGTGACATGATTGTTGCCAATGATGTAAGCGTTGAAGGGGCAGGCTTTAACGGGGATACCAATATTGTTCAAATATTTGGTTCCGATGGTCTGATTGAAGCATTGCCGCTTATGTCAAAAAGGGACGCTGCTTTTACTATGATGGAGATCATTCGCAAGCGCTATGAAGCTAAGAGAGGGTCTTAAGTATGATTGCAAAAGTTATTGTTGATGTGCCGAGCCGCCAGACGGATCGGCCTTTTGACTATAGTGTTCCGAAAGAAATGGAGGAATGGATTGAGCCGGGCAGCCGTATTGGGGTACCCTTTGGCGGCAGAGTGCTGCAAGGATTTGTTGTAGCGCTGTCTGATCAATCAGATGTGCCCGTAAGCAAACTTAAACCGGTTGCCGAGCTGTTAGATCCTGTGCCGCCCTTGTTGCCGGATTTAATCGAGCTGTCCAAATGGATCAGCCATAAATATTGCTGCTCTTGGACACAAGCATTGCAAGCGATGATTCCCGCAGCGCTGAAAGGAAAGGTAGAACAGCAAATTGCGGTTGTCGATGCGTCTGAAGTAGAGCGATTGTTATCAGCACCGCTTGCAGAAAAGCTGAAAGAGCAAGGCACACTAATACTGGATTCGATAGCCGATCGTTTTCCGGATGACATACAGACGTTGAAAACATTGCTAAGCAGAGGTGCACTTGTTCTCCAGCCGGTCATTAAGGATAGGCTTGCAGTAAAAAAGGTACTGGCAGCATCGTTGCTGCCGAAAATGCGACTGCAGCCTCTTGATGAATTACTTGCCGTGCTTCCGAAAAATGCAGGCAAACAAATTGGGGCACTGCAATTGCTTTATGCTGCGAAGGAGCCGCTGCTTCTTGTGGCACTTGCCAAGGAAAACAGTATTCCAGCAGCAGCTGTTCGCTCACTTGAAGCAAAAGGGCTTGTAGAAGTGATTGAACTGGAGCAGCAGCGCGATCCGTATGCCGGACGAATTTTTGAACAAACAGAGCCGATGGCATTGATGGAAGATCAGCAAGCTGTCTTTGAGCAGATTGCGGCAGCCGCTTCTACTAATCAGGCACATACCTTTTTGCTGCATGGAATAACAGGGAGCGGGAAAACAGAAGTGTACTTGCAATCAATTCAGTTCTGTTTGCAGCAAGGCAAGCAGGCGATTGTACTGGTTCCGGAAATCTCGCTTACTCCGCAAATGGTAGAAAGGTTTAAAGGCCGTTTCGGTGATCAGGTGGCTGTTATGCACAGCCGTTTGTCCAATGGCGAACGCTACGATGAATGGAGAAAAATTAGAAATAAGCAAGTAAATGTTGCAATTGGTGCGCGCTCAGCTATTTTTGCCCCGTTTGAACATTTGGGCTTGATTATTATAGATGAAGAGCATGAGTCATCCTACAAACAGGAAGAAAGTCCGAAGTATCATGCAAGAGATGTTGCCGTGTATCGTGCCAGACAGCACGGTGCAACTGTTGTGCTCGGAT
This sequence comes from Paenibacillus nanensis, assembly GCA_040396195.1. Classification (GTDB taxonomy): domain Bacteria; phylum Bacillota; class Bacilli; order Paenibacillales; family Paenibacillaceae; genus Pristimantibacillus; species Pristimantibacillus nanensis_A. The sequence continues at coordinate 481,829 of JBEBPB010000001.1, read as the reverse complement.
CGGCAACGCCGTCGCTTGAAACTTATGCTGCAGCAGTACGGCGCAGTGCGGCAAATGCCGCTAATGTATCTGATGGCAATAAAACTGAAACAACAGCCGCCAGAAATTCGGCTCTGCTTGAGATGCCGACAAGAGTAGGCGGCAGAGCTATGCCGAAAGTTGCCATAGCAGATATGAGAGAGGAATTGCTCTCAGGCAATCGTTCCATGTTCAGTCGAAGACTCCATGAAGCGCTATGCGAACGATTGGCAAAAGGTGAGCAAGCTGTGCTGCTGCTGAATCGTCGGGGATACTCGACTTTTGTTATGTGTCGCAGCTGTGGCTATACATCACTTTGTCCGCATTGTGATATTGCTTTGACTTACCATCAGAAAACACAAGTTATGCGCTGCCACTACTGCGGCTATGCTGAAAATACTCCGAAAACATGTCCTTCCTGCGATAGCGAGCATATTCGTTTTTTTGGAACGGGTACACAAAAGGTGGAGGAAGAACTGGCAAAGCTGTTTCCCGGCATTCGTGTCATTCGAATGGATGTAGATACAACTTCTGAAAAGAATGCACATGAAAAATTGCTAAAACAGTTTGGAGAACGAAAAGCGGATGTGCTTTTGGGAACGCAAATGGTTGCCAAAGGGCTGGATTTTCCTTATGTGACACTTGTTGGCGTAATTGCAGCGGATACCTCCCTTCATTTACCTGATTTCAGATCAGCGGAAAAAACATTTCAGCTGCTGACGCAAGTTGCTGGAAGAGCTGGACGCCATCATTTGGAGGGTGAAGTAGTTATTCAAACCTATACACCTGATCATTATGCCATTGTTTGTTCTCAGCATCATGACTACTCCAGTTTTGTAGGTCAGGAGCTTGAACATCGGCGTCAGCTTGGTTATCCGCCCTATTGCCGTTTAACAGTTATTACGATGTCGCATGAACAGCTGCCTCTGTTGACAACGGTCAGCAATCAGTTTGTTGCTGATTTGTGGGAACTTGCCGAGCATCGTGGTTTGCTGGCTCCGCTATCAAGTGGGCTTGCGCGCGCGCTGGAGATTTTGGGACCTACCGCGTCTCCCATATCCAAAATGAAAGATCGCTACCGTTTTCAATGTGTGCTAAAATATCGTGGTAGCATTGATATCGCTGAATTAATCAAAGCAACGCTCGCCGAATATCCGGAGCGTTCCAAGGAAAAGCAAATACAATATAGCGTGGACGTAGATCCGCAAGTTATCTTATAACTTAGGCGATCACTTCGCTTTACTTATATTGAACAGAAAAGGATGAAGAAAAGATGAGCATTAAAATTATTGTGAAAGATCCAGATCCGGTATTGCGCGAACGAGCGAAAGAAGTAACAAAGTTCAATTCTAATCTGAAAAAGCTGCTTAAAGATATGGCTGATACGATGTATGATGCTGAGGGAGTGGGGCTGGCTGCTCCGCAAATCGGCATTTCCAAAAGAGTAATTGTAGTTGATGTGCGCGACGATCACGGCTTGGTTGAAATGGTGAACCCGGTTATTGTAGAGAAGTCTGGTGAACAGATTGGCCCTGAGGGCTGCCTCAGTATTCCTAACTTGAATGGCGAGGTTAAGCGTGCTGAGCGCGTAGTTGTAGAAGGGAAGAATGCCGAAGGAGAGCCTATTCGTGTAGAAGCAGAAGGTTATTTTGCGAGAGCCTTCCAGCATGAAGTTGATCATTTGAATGGGGTATTGTTTACTGACATTGCTACAAGTGTCTATGATATTTCCGAGTATAACCGTAAAGGCGGCGGTAATTAATGCGTATTGTATTTATGGGAACGCCGTCTTTTGCTGTTCCATCTTTGCGGATGCTGGTCGAGAAAGGACATGAAATATTGGCAGTCATATCCCAGCCGGATCGCCCAAAGGGAAGAAAGAAAGTATTAACGCCGTCGCCTGTGAAAGAGGCCGCTGTTGAACTCGGCTTGCAAGTTTTGCAGCCGGAGCGCATGCGCAGTGAGGAGGCGGTGGAGGAGATTGCCCGGCTTCATCCGGATATTATCGTTACGGCTGCGTATGGGCAAATTTTGCCTAAAGCAGTGCTTGATCTGCCGAAACTCGGCTGTATTAATGTGCATGGCTCTTTATTGCCCAAGTATCGTGGCGGCGCTCCGATTCAGCGGTGCATTATTAACGGGGAGAAAGAAACTGGCGTGACGATTATGTATATGGCGGAAGGGCTGGATACAGGCGACATGATCAGTAAGGTTGTTGTACCTATAGAGGAAGAGGATACGTCTGGCACGCTATTTGACAAGCTTAGTCTGGCTGGCGCGAAGTTGCTTGAGGAAACGCTTTTAGTAATTGAACGTGGAGAAGTTCAAGCTGAGCGTCAAAATGACAGTGAGGCTACCTATGCGCCTAACTTGACCCGTGAAGATGAAAGAATTGACTGGAGCAAATCAGCGATTGCTATATTCAATCAGGTGAGAGGGTTGTCACCAATGGCGGGGGCTTTTACGTACTGGGACGGCGCAGTGTTTAAACTATGGAAATGCACGGCCGTAGCTGGACAAACTGAACATATTCCTGGAACGATAGTACGTGTGGGAGATGCGGGAATAGAGATTCAGACTGGCGAAGGCTTGCTGCGAGTAGAGCAAGTTCAGCCTGCCGGCAAAAAGGTAATGGATGCCGTGCAATGGCTGCAAGGATCACGAGCGGAAGCCGGTTCTGTCTTTCAAGCAGGAGAGTCGCTATGAGCAATATAAATACAAATAAAAAGCGCAGAGCAAATTTCAAGAAAACGTCGGGTCCGCGTGATTTGGCGGTACAAATATTAGTGCAGGTAGCAGAATCAGGCGCTTATAGCAATTTACAGCTTAATCAGGCATTGCAGGAAGCAGATTTGCCTCGTCCAGATGCTGCGCTGGCTACCGAACTGGTCTACGGCACGATTCAGCGACAATTGACGCTCGATTACTGGCTGGAGCAAATGATTACGAAGGGCTTTCATAAACTGCAACCATGGGTGTTGCAATTGCTACGAATCAGCTTGTATCAATTAGTGTATTTAGATCGCATCCCTGCTCATGCCGCTGTTAACGAAGCAGTCAAAATCGCGCGCAAACGGGGTCACAGCGGTGTAGCCGGCATGGTGAATGGTGTGTTGCGCAACGCTGAGCGCAATTTAGACAAGTTGCAGCCTGAGCTAATTTCAGCTCCGACCGCAGCCAAACAGGCTTCACTGCGATATTCCTATCCAGAAGAGATGGTGCAGCGCTGGATCGATGCATACGGGGAGGAAACAGCGATCGCGATTTGTCGTTCAGGCAACGAAGCACCACATGCGTCAATTCGTGTCAATTCGCTAATGAATAGCAAAGAAGAGACGCTTGCGCAACTGCGCTCTGAGGGAATGGAGGCGGAGCCTTCATTACTGGCTGGAATGGGAATTGTTGTACGCGGCGGCGGGCATTTGGCGGAGCATAAAGCATACCGCTTGGGCAAATGGACGCTGCAGGATGAAAGCTCGATGATTGTGGCGGAAGCTGCTGCTCCAGCCGCAGGCATGAAGGTGCTTGACTGTTGTGCTGCACCAGGCGGGAAAAGTACGCATCTAGCCGAATTGATGGAAGGCAAGGGCAAGGTATGGGCGAATGATCTGCATCCGCATAAAAGAGAACTGATTGTTGCTCAATCAGAGCGGCTGAAGCTGCGCAATGTGGAGGCGGTCACGACAGACGCTTTGCAGCTTGCCGAGCGTTTTGCCGCAGAATCGATGGATGTGGTACTGCTTGACGCCCCATGCTCGGGATTAGGCGTCATTCGGCGCAAACCCGAAATTAAATGGACGAAGACGGGCCAGGATATTGCTGCGATTGCGCAGCTTCAAGCTGAGCTTTTGCAATCTGTTGCACCGCTAGTTCGGCATGGCGGCGCTCTTATATACAGTACCTGTACGATCGAGAAGGAAGAGAACGAGCTGCAGGTGGAACATTTTTTGAGAAACAATCCGGAATTTAAACTGGACCCGAACTGGCCAAGCGATACGCTTGAGAGGTTGCGCAGCACAGGTGCGGCAAGTGATGATTTTTCAGGGATGATACAGATTTTGCCGCAGCATGCCAATAGCGACGGATTTTTTATAGCACGGCTGGTACGTGAGCAATAGATATGTTTATGAAGGCACAAAATGAGATGAAGTAGCTGTACAATAGTGCTTTATGTTAGAATGAAACGATGGCAGAGCTGTATGAAGCAGCAAATATATGAAAACTGCCTCTGCAAGCCCCAATTTGGCAAAAGGTGAGAATAATGAAACCATTTATTTATGATTATACTTTAGAGCAATTAAGAGAGTGGATGTTGGAGAATAACGAAGTTTCTTTTCGCGCGGATCAATTATTTGACTGGATTTATGTCAAGCGTGTCAAAAGCTTTGATGACATGACTAATTTATCCAAGCAGTTGCGAGAGAAGTTGAACGAGCAATTCCTGTTTGTAACCTTGCAGGAGATTACAAAGTTTGAGTCGAAAGATGGTACGGTAAAGTTTTTGTTTGGTTTGCATGATAACCATGCGATTGAAACAGTTATTATGAGACATAACTATGGCAATAGTATCTGTGTAACGACACAAGTCGGCTGCCGGATCGGGTGTACTTTTTGCGCATCTACCCTGGGTGGTCTCAAGCGGAATTTGACCGCAGGAGAAATTGTAGCTCAAGTGGTAACTGCGCAGCAAATGCTGGATGCTGAAGGAGAGCGTGTCTCAAGCATCGTTATTATGGGTTCCGGGGAGCCGTTTGAAAATTACGATGCAACGATGAACTTTTTGCGTATTATGATACACGAGAAGGGGCTTCATATTGGTCAGCGTCATATTACAGTGTCAACGAGCGGTATTGTGCCAAATATGTATAAATTTGCAGATGAGGATACGCAAATCAATTTGGCGCTATCCATTCATGCGCCTAATGATACGCTGCGCTCCAAGCTTATGCCGGTAAACCGCAGATATCCGTTTGAGGATGTGATGGAGGCATGCCGTTATTATACGGCTAAGACCGGGCGCCGGATGACGTTTGAATATGCATTGATCGGTGGAGTCAATGATCAGAAGGAGCATGCTGAAGAACTAGCGCAAGTGCTCAAGGATTTGCTTTGTCACGTCAATCTTATTCCGGTCAATCATGTGCCAGAGCGTGATTACGTGCGTACGCCGCGCGAGGATATTTTTCAATTTCAGCGAATCTTGGAGCAAAATCAAATCAATGCAACGATCCGCAGAGAGCAGGGACATGATATTGCAGCAGCTTGCGGTCAGCTAAGAGCGAAGCATATGGAGTCTACGGCGAGGTGATGAAAGATTGTTAACGGCAAACCGCAGTAATGTTGGATGTGTCCGTCAAATTAACGAGGATGAGTGCTGGGTTGGTTCAATAAATGACTATGTGTATGGAGCTATTGTAGCCGATGGCATGGGAGGGCACCAGGCTGGTGATGTAGCGAGCAAAATGGCTGTTGCCGCATTTTGTGAAGCGGCTAAATCAGGCATTCCTGGTCAGACATGTTCTCGAGCCGAGAGCAAGATGGTGATGAGGCAATCTATTGCTGAAGCGAATTCTTCAGTATTTGCACGGGCAGCACAAGAGGAGCGGTTCCATCATATGGGGACGACGATTGTTGCAGCCTTTGTTCATGATGCGATAATTACAATCGGGCATGTCGGAGACAGCCGCGCTTATAAAATAGCAAACGGAAAAATGGAACAGTTGACACCGGATCATACGCTTGTGAATGAATTGGTCAAATCTGGCCAGCTTACCGAACAAGAAGCTGCTGAACATCCGCGTCGCAACGTACTTACGCGAGCTGTCGGCACGGATGAACGAGTTGATATCGATGTACAAAGTATAGACATTGCCGCTGGCGATATTTATTTGCTATGCAGCGACGGTTTGACTAATATGGTTAGCGATCAACAAATTCTGAATGCCATCATGAATGAAGAGCTTGATCTTGATGGAAAGGCTGACAAACTCATTCAACTGGCTTTGAACGGCGGAGGCGACGACAATGTAACCGTCGTTCTATTACAGCCGTCTTCTGACGGAATGCGGAAGGAGCGACTGCAATGATTGGACATGAGCTAGGGGGCAGATACGAAATATTGTCCCGCATAGGCGGAGGCGGTATGGCTTTGGTTTACAAGGCGAATGACGTCTTGTTGAATCGAAAAGTAGCTGTCAAAATTTTGCGTCAACAGTTCGTGCATGACGAGGAGTTTATTCAACGCTTCAGACGCGAGGCGCAATCAGCGGCTGCCTTGTCTCATCCAAATGTGGTAAGCATTTATGATGTTGGACAAGAAGGCGATACGCATTATATTGTGATGGAGTATATTGAAGGACGCAATCTTAATGAGATTATAAAAGATTATGCTCCGCTTCAAGTTGATGAGGCGGTTGGTGCTGCCATACAAATATGCGATGCGCTGGATCATGCGCATCATAATCATATCATTCATCGTGATATAAAGCCTCATAATATTTTGATAGGCAATAATGGGCGAGTGAAGGTAACGGATTTCGGAATCGCGCGGGCTGTTACTTCCTCAACAATAACACATACAGGCTCAGTAATTGGATCTGTACACTATTTTTCTCCAGAACATGCTAAGGGTATAAATGCAGGCGAGAAATCAGATTTGTATTCCCTTGGGATTGTACTCTATCAAATGCTTACAGGTCAGTTGCCGTTTTTGGGAGAAAGTCCGATTAGTGTGGCTTTGAAGCATTTGCAGGAAACGTTTGAGGAGCCGCGCAAAGTAAATCCGCGCATCCCACAGAGCGTAGAAAACATTATATTGAAGGCGATGCGTAAAAATCCGAGCGAGCGATATGCATCTGCGCGTGAGATGATGCAGGATTTGGAAACCTGTCTGTCACCTGAGCGGATACATGAGCCCAAAATTAATTTCCATGCTTCGCATGATATGGATGAAACAATTGTGATGCCTGCGATTCGCAGCGAAGCTGCTGGAGAAGCTGGTGGCAAGTCAAATGCTGGTGCTTTGCGCGGCAGCGATATGGGGATGGCATCGTCTGCATCTGTGCCGCAGCATACCGGTGTATACCAGACTGGTATTCAAGGTGCAGTGGAACAAACCGCCGAACAAAACGGAGAGATTTCGGGCGAAAGCGGGAAGACAGTTAATAAATGGCGCAAGCCGCTTATTGTTGCAGGAATTACGCTATTGTTTCTCGTTATTCTTATTATAGGTTTCCGATGGTTTCTAGATCGTATGAAAGTGGAGGATGTGGAAGTCCCTTATGTTATAAACCAAACGCTTGAGGATGCGAAGCGGATGCTTGAGGAAAAGAAACTTGGGATTGAGGATCCGATTATTGAGGAATTTAATAAGGAATTTCCTGCCGGCATAGTATTGGATCAATCCAAAAAACATATGAAGGTGAAAACAGGCTCGCGTATCCAGTTAACGGTCAGCAAAGGAATAGAAACAAAGGAAATGAAGGACTTTGTTAACAGCAAGCTGCAAGATGCGATTGACGAACTGTATCTGATGGGCGTTAATGAGAAGCAAATTACAGTGGAACGCAAGCATGCCGATGAAGAAAAAGACACGATATTAAAACAGTCCTTGCGAGAAAATGAGCCTTTTGATCCAGAAGAAGTGCGCATCACATTTGTGGTCAGCGATGGCTTGGAGCCGGTAGAAATGCCGGATTTGGTTAACCTGGATTTGAATCGGGCGAAGAGCCTGATGAAATCGCTTGGTCTTGTTTTAAAAGATGACAATGTTTTCTATGAGGCAAGCTATCAGATGGAGAAGGGGAAAATTATTAAATCCGACCCTTTTCAGTATAAGGATCTTGTGCCGCCAGGTTCGGAAATTAGTGTAGTAGTTAGTTCGGGGCCACCGGAAGATTCGAAGAAATTCCAGTTTAATATTGTGATATCTCCTGCCAAGCATGGACAAACAAGTGATGTGAAAATTGTGTATTCTGATGCTCGCGGTGAAAATATGGAGGCCGTATCGCAAAAGATATCCCGAACAGAATCATTCCCTGTTACCGTAGTGCTTGCGCCAGATTCTGTAGCTAGAATTATGGTGATGCGTGACAAGCAATTAGTAGATGCGCAAAATATCAGTTATGAGGATGTCGTCAACGGTTCGGCATCAGGAACGCTTACTGTTCCAGGGGAAGAGCCGGAAACAACTCCGACCCCAACGCCTGACCAGACACCGGAAGCTTCAGAGGATATACAGGTTCATGGCAACAATACAGGCGGCAATGGAAGTAGTGAAGACGGAAATGAAGAAGAGGGATTAGATGGCTAAAGAAAAGCAAATCGAGCATACGGGAACGATTGTGAAGGCGCTAAGCGGCTATTATTATATACGCGCTGACGATGCAGAGCAATTTGTAACGGAAGTTCAATGCCGTGCAAGAGGCGTATTCAAAAAACGCGGCTTGACACCGCTTGTTGGTGATCGTGTTCGCTTTAGTATGACGGATAACGGCGAGGGGACAGTAACGGAATTGTCCCCCCGTTCCTCGGAGTTGATTCGACCGCCCGTTGCCAATGTCGATTTGGCTATTCTTGTGTTTTCAGTGACAGAACCTGCCTTGAATTTGCAATTGCTTGATAAGTTTTTAGTTCATATTGAGCATGCAGGCATTCCTGCGGTTCTATGCCTCAGCAAAAGTGATTTGGAGGAAGAAGGCGTAGAAACTGTGGAAGCGCAGGAAATATCAGCGGCTGTGCGACGCATATATGGGGCAGCAGGCTACGAAGTATATGGCACAAGCGCGAAGCACAATCAAGGTATTGAAGCGCTCAGAGAACGGCTGAAAGGGCATATTGCTGTATTTGCGGGACAATCCGGTGTAGGGAAATCCTCCTTGCTTAATACCATTGTGCCAGGGCTTGAGCTGGAAACAAATGCAATAAGCAACAGACTTGGACGCGGCAAACATACGACAAGGCATGTCGAGCTTATTGATATCGGCGGAGCATTCGTTGCGGATACACCGGGATTTAGTCAGCTTGATTTTGTGGAGCTTGGCGTGGATGATCTAAGCTATTGTTTTGTTGAAATGAGAGAATTGTCCCCGAATTGCAAATTTAGGGGTTGTACGCATATTCACGAGCCTGGTTGTGCTGTGCTGGCGGCGCTGGCGGCAGGTAAGATTGAGCTTAGCAGACATGAGCATTACAAGATTTTTTTGCAAGAAATGAAAGAGAAAAAACGGAGGTACTGACCTATGGCAGTTCTTATTGCACCATCCATACTATCAGCTGACTTCGCACGTCTTGGAGAAGATATCACAGCTGTGGAGAAAGCAGGAGCAGATTGGATTCATATTGATGTCATGGATGGCCATTTTGTGCCGAACCTAACCTTTGGAGCTCCTATTATTGCGGCAGTGCGAAGTGCTACTTCCTTGCCGTTTGATGTACATTTGATGATTGAACAACCCGAGCTTTCTCTGGATCAATATATTGCAGCGGGTGCAGATCGGATAACCGTCCATGCTGAAGCCACTGTGCATTTGCATCGCACGATCCGTTACATTAAGGATAAAGGCTTGAAGGCGGGGGTTGCTTTAAATCCATCTACGTCGCTAACAGCGATTGAGGAAGTGCTGCCTGATCTGGACCTGGTACTTATTATGACGGTAAACCCAGGATTTGGCGGACAGTCCTTTATTGAAGGTTCATTAGACAAGCTTCGCCGATTACAAGCCATGATCAAGGAAAAAGGGCTTCAATCTATTGATGTGCAGGTAGATGGAGGCATTAATGCTGCTACGGCAAAGCTGGTACAAGAAGCAGGTGCCAATGTGCTGGTAGCTGGCAGCGCTGTATTCGGAGCGCAAAGTTTGGAGCAGGCAATTGCCTCTCTTCGCTAGGAGGCGAAATTATGGATAAGCTGGAAGACTTGGATGGCAAACAGCGCTCTCCGCTTATGATGGGACTCATTATTGCACTGTACGCTACCGCAGCAGGTTTGTGTCTGGCGTTCTTTACGAATATTACGGATTTTTTCCGTTATGCCTTTTCTTTGCTGGCTTTGTTTATCGGTATCCGTTTTTTCAAAAACTATGACAGGCTGGCATATAGAATTATATTTATTGTTTTTGCAATTATCTTTTTCTTATTATTTACGGTTGTCTATGCGATGTTTATTTTTTATAAGGAAAATCCCGAATTGTTCACAAATGTCTCCTGATCCCTTTAATTTAGGCGCGTGCAATGGAATAGTACAGGGCAGCCTGGCATAGGATGTATACATAAGCTAAGCAGTATGCGACGGTACCATTCGAAGAGCGTGTCTGAGGAGGGAAGAGACATGAAGTTCTATACGATCAGACTGCCTAAGTTTCTGGGCGGTTTTGTAAAGGCAATATTGAATACCTTCCAAAAAAACTGAATATTTCTGATTAAGCTTGCCAAAACATGATGAATTGCAAGCGAGGCTGAGTGCGGTTTGCCACAGTTATAAGTGCAATAACGATGTTGCACTTATCACAACAAATATTTGTTGTCTTTCGGGCGGAATATTTGGCTCAAGGACAAACTGAGGCGGCGACTGTATATTGACCAGGCTCTTCTTACAGGGATAAACGGCTTTTTCAGTCCTTCTGACTGGCTCGTTTACCATTGAAATATAAGAACAGGCTTAATCAAGCTTACCGTTCTTATATTTCACAAAAAAAGCACCTGAATATTCAGGTGCTTTTGTCTATGGCGCATTGTGCCAAGAACTATACGCGTTGTACTTTACCGGATTTCAAAGCGCGTGCGCTTACGTATACACGTTTTGGCTTGCCATCAACTAGGATGCGAACCTTTTGCACGTTTACGCCCCAAGTACGGCGCGATTTATTGTTTGCGTGAGTGACATTGTTGCCTGATCCAGGCGCTTTGCCTGTTAGATAACATTTACGGGACATGACTACACCTCCTTAACATGCTGCAATTGCAATAACAAATTTCAATATTGATTGAATGAGCAATGCGATAGCGCGTTGCAAGTAATGTTGCAAGCGCCTATTAAACACACTTGAATATCATACCATAAGAAAGAGGGTTCTTCAACCAGAATATAAAACAGAAGAACAGCTCACCCCATTCTTTTAATCATCGTTACAGGCTGCTGGGCGAATGCATATTTATTTTTACAGACTTCAATAACGAAGCGGTTTATAGTACAATGGGTATTAGCCCATACTCAAGGGAAAGGGAGCGTGTTGTTATGACAATAGAGCTTCGATCTGAGCTTGGTGCTGTTCATGTTACGGAGGAATGCATAGCTGTAATGGCAGGTTCCGCTGCAATGGAATGTTATGGTCTAGTAGGTATGGCGTCCCGGAGACAACTGCGTGATGGTATTGCCGAGTTGCTCGGCAAAGAGAATTGGCAGCGCGGCGTTATCATTCGACGGGAAAACGGAGAGCTACACATTGATCTTTATATTATTGTAGGCTACGGTACGAAGATTTCGGAAGTGGCGCACAACATACAATCCAGGCTAAAATATGTGTTAAACGATGTGGCAGGCTTAGGTATTGACCACATACACATTTTTGTTGAAGATGTTATGGTATCCAGTTAGCGGGAAGGGGATTTTTCATTGGGTAAGCGTTCTATAAACGGTTCGGATTTTGCGGCAATGGCATTGTCCGGCGCACAATTTTTGCAAAGGAATGCGGAATACGTCAATGCGTTGAATGTGTTTCCTGTGCCGGATGGCGACACTGGCACGAATATGAACTTGACAATGGATTCTGGCGTGCGCGAATTGCGTGCGAAATCGTCGACACATTTGGGAAAGGCTGCTGAGGCATTGTCTAAAGGCTTGCTTATGGGGGCGAGAGGAAATTCCGGTGTCATTTTGTCTCAATTGTTTAGAGGATTCTCACGTTCGCTTGCGGCTTATGAGGAAGCGGGAGCATTGCAGATTGCAGCTGCACTGCAGCATGGGGTTGATCTCGCCTATAAAGCGGTTGTGAAGCCTGTAGAGGGCACAATTTTGACGGTTTCGAAGGAAGCTGCGATGCATGCTGTGCAGTATGCAAGAAGACATCCGGACAATATCATTGGATTAATGACCGAGGTTTACGAGCGAGCAAATGCTGCTCTTCAGAAAACCCCGGATTTATTGCCTGTACTGAAGCAGGTAGGGGTGGTCGACTCCGGCGGTCAGGGGCTTGTATTTATTTACGAAGGATTTTTGCATAGTTTGACTGATCAAGTAAGCGGGGCGGAGTCCGATGCGCCATTGATGACCTTCGAAGCGGCACCGCCGGAAGAGGTTGCTGTTCCGAATGCACCTGCTTTGCGTCAGTGGACGAATCCAGCAGCCGCTCAAGCGCAGCTTGCTACTGCTGATATAGAGTTTTTATATGATATGGAGTTTTTTATAAAACGGCATATTTCAGATAATAAAGTAACGTTTTTTGATGAATCCGCTTTCAAGAAGATGTTGGAGAAAGATGGAGATTCGATACTCGTGATTGCAGACGATGAGATAGTAAAGGTCCACGTCCATTCGCGCAAACCGGGGGATGTGCTGAATGCGGCGCTGCCTTACGGCGAATTAACCGATATTTGTATTCTTAATATGAGAGAGCAGCATCGCGAATTGCTGGAGGAAAGCCCTGCGGTTACTGTACATACCGATTTTTCTGCCGCAGAATTGCTGGCTGGACAGGCTCCGGAGGGGGTTTCTTTAAGCCAGATTTATGAGCGTGCGCCTTTTGGAATTGTAGCTGTAGCTATGGGCAATGGTGTAGCAGAGATGTTCCAGGCATCGGATGTGGATATCGTGCTTTCTGGCGGACAGACAATGAATCCCAGCACAGAGGATTTTATGAATGCTATTGAATCATTATCTGCGGAGCATATTTTCTTGCTGCCGAACAATGGCAATATTATTTTGGCTGCGGAGCAGGCAGCTGAGCTTAGTGAACGAAACGTAACGGTTATACCTACAAAAACTGTGCTGCAGGGCTTATCTGCAATGATGGCCTTTAAAGACAGTGAATCCGCTGAGCGCAATAAAGAATGGATGATCAGCGCAGCTTCACATGTCCAATCCGGGCAAGTTACGGTTGCAGTTCGTGATACAGCTATCGATGGCGTCGAAATTAAGGAAGGACAATTTATTGGCATAAGAGAGAAGGAGATTGTTGTTTCCAATGAAAGCCTGCTGGAAGCATGCAAGGGCTTGCTTGCACGCATGCTTGAAGATGGCGGCGATTTGCTTACGATTATTTCTGGCGAGGATGCACATGAACAATTAAGCCATCAATTAATCACCTGGCTGGACGAGAATTATGAAGATCTTGAGCTTGATTTACAAAATGGCGGTCAGCCTCTTTATCCTTATTTGTTTGGTTTGGAATAAGGGCTGCATAAGCATAAATGGAGGAGTTAGCCAATGGGGAAAGTGCGCATAGTAACAGACAGTACAGCTGATATTCCGCTTGAGGAAAGGGAACGACTCGGTATAACGATGATTCCGCTCAAAATTCATTTTGGTGAGGAAACTTACCTGGATGCGGTAACGATTGGAGCGGATGAGTTCTACAAGAAGCTGAAAGCTTCCTCGGCTCTGCCTACTACATCGCAGCCTTCACCACTTGAATTTTCTGAAGTATATGAACGGATTTTAACGGAGGAGCCAGATACCTCTATTATTTCTATACATCTGGCATCGGTGCTTAGTGGCACCTATCAGTCAGCTACTATTGCACAATCGATGCTTGAAGGTTCTGTTGATATTTCTGTAGTGGACTCCAAATCAGCATCATTTGGTATTGGCTGTCAAGTGGTTCGAGCTGCTGAGATGGCGGAGGCCGGTCATTCGAAGAGAGAAATTTTGGATGAATTAAAGCGATTGAGAGAAGGGCTGCATTTATATTTTCTGGTGGATACATTGGAATATTTGCAGAAGGGCGGACGAATCGGCAAAGCTTCCGCTTTGATTGGATCGATACTCAATATTAAGCCGATTTTAACTTTGGATGACAATGGCGGTGTTATGCCAAAGGAAAAGGTACGCGGCACGAAGAAAGCAATGAACCGCATTATTGAACTGCTTAAGGAAGACTTTGGCGATGCTCCCGTATGCATGATCCTTGCTTGGACAGATGAAAAAGCAGTTACGATGGAACTGGAAGAACGTTTGAAACAAGAAATGAATATTAAACATATCAGCTACACGACTGTTGGTGCTGTTATCGGAACACATACAGGACCAGGCACTTCTGCTGTATTCATGTATAAGGTGTGAATGTAAATGGTAACCATTAATGATATTTCAGTGAAACAAGTAAAAGGCGTGACTGCTCTTAAAGCAAAAGAGCTTCACGCCTTTGGCATACATACAATTGAAGATTTGTTGCTTTATTTTCCTTTTCGATATGAGGATTATCGGATAAAGGAACTCTCTGATGTTAAGGAAGGCGAAAAAGCTACCGTGATGGCCGTTATACGAGGAATGCCTATGCTGCAGCGTTATGGCCGGAATAAATCGCGTTTAACCTGCAAGGCTGAATGTGATGGCATGCTTATAACAGCAGTTTGGTTCAATCGTCATTATTTGAAGGAACAGCTGTTTCCGGGTCGGGAAATTATGCTCACGGGAAAATGGGAATCGAATCGGCTGCAGCTAACAGTTGCAGAGCATGAATTTACTGGCGGGACAAGCAATCTGGCTATGGACGGATTTGAAAAGGTTGATATGTCGCAGCCTGTGAAATCGGGGAAGAGCGATACTTTGCAACCGGTATATTCTATTGGCGGGTCGATTACGCAAAACTGGATACGCAAAACGATTGCTCAGGCACTCACACAGTTTGACAAGCTTATCGACGAGGTGCTCCCACATGATTTAATTGAAAAGCATGGTTTAATGACGCGGCGAGAAGCGATTGCCCGTATTCATCTGCCTGAAGGTACAGCAGAGGGGCTGGAAGCGCGCAAACGAATGGTGTATGAGGAGCTGTTTTTATTTCAATTGAAGCTGCAAGCCTATCGAATGCTTAATATAAAGCGAAATGACGGTATTGCGATGCCGATTGACAGCCAGACGATTCGTGATTTTGCAGATACGTTGCCCTTTGAGTTAACCGATGGTCAAAAGCAGGCGGTTAACGATTTATTAAGGGATATGCGCCGTCCAAGTGCCATGAATCGGCTGTTGCAAGGAGATGTCGGTTCCGGCAAGACGGTAGTTGCTGCTACTGCTCTTTATGGCGCCTATAAGTCCGGCTATCAAGGTGCGCTTATGGTGCCTACGGAAATATTGGCTGAGCAGCATATGAAGTCCTTGCATAAACTGTTTGCCAATACAGGTATTGAGCTTGGTCTGTTGACAGGCAGCTTGACAGAGAAGAAGCGCAGGGAGCTGTTGGCTGGTTTGCAGATGGGGCTTGTCCATATCGTTGTGGGTACACATGCGATCATTCAGGAAGACGTTTACTTCAACAATCTTGGACTTGTTGTGACAGATGAGCAGCATCGATTCGGTGTTAATCAACGAAGTATTTTGCGTCATAAAGGTGTGAACCCTGACGTATTGACTATGACGGCTACCCCGATTCCGCGGACGCTTGCTATTACAGCTTTTGGGGATATGGATGTATCGACAATTCGCGAGCGTCCCGCGGGGCGCAAGCCGATCAAAACCTACTGGGTTAAACACGATGCATTGGACAGAGTCATCACTTTTATTCGCAAAGCTGCTGCCGCCGGACACCAAGCCTATTTTATATGCCCGCTTATTGAGGAATCAGAGAAGCTCGAGGTGCAAAACGCGATTGATTTGCATATTCAACTGCAGCAAGCCTTGCCGGAACTTTCGATCGGTTTGCTGCATGGCAGATTGTCTGCAGCCGAGAAGGAAGCAGTGATGGGAACTTTCGCATCCAATGAGACGCAGGTGCTAGTTGCTACGACCGTTGTTGAGGTTGGCGTCGATGTCCCTAATGCGACTGTGATGGCTATAATGGATGCGGAGCGTTTCGGCTTGTCTCAGCTGCATCAGCTTCGCGGCCGTGTCGGGCGTGGGGAGCATCAATCGCATTGTATTTTAATTGCCGATCCAAAATCAGAAACTGGGCGAGAAAGAATGAAGGTTATGACAGAGACGAATGACGGGTTCGAAGTTGCCCGTCGTGATTTGGAACTGCGTGGTCCTGGTGAGTTTTTTGGCACAAGGCAAAGCGGGCTGCCTGAGTTTAAGCTTGCTGATATGGTTGCTGACTATGAATGGCTGGAGATGGCGAGGGATGATGCCGCTGAGCTTGTAGCTGGTGATTTATTTTGGGAGGAAGCAGGATTTGCCCGACTTCATGAGTTGCTTCGGAAAGATGAGCGTTTTCAAGGACAGCAGCTTGATTAGGCAATAAACAGTGCTTTGCTGCATATATTGAATAGATGATAGTCTTTCATGTGTGCTGTATGGAGGTGCTGGTTATTTATGAGCTATCAAAAATTTGGTATTAGCCCGCAAACTGTGGAACGGATTAAACGCAAAATGAAGAATCCGCCTACAAAAGAACGGATGAAGAAGCTGCTGCATGGCGTTACAAAATATGATTTGCAGGATCGGGCAAAAGTGAGAAGATTTATTAAAGGAGCCTCGGTTATTTTATCTGAGAAATTTACCGATGCTCAAGAGGATCAAATGGTCGCTTTTGTGATTTCGCAAAAAATCGACCCAAATAACACGTTTCATCTACTTAAGCTTTGGGGGATGTTTCGTTAATCTGAATCATCCATCTACAAAGAAGCAGCCGCGTTATGCGGCTGCTTCTTTGTCAATAAAATGTACGCCAGATGCACTCTCCTTCTTGATCTCAAATTAACGGGCATTCCTTCGTGAATTGGTGCAGTATACATGAATGAGAGGAGAAGCTTTAATCGATTACAGACATTCGTGATCGAATACAGCATGCACAATATCATCAGCAGCGATATATAATGACTCATCGTCTTGAGTGAGTTTAATAAGTTGCTGCTGCCGGTTTATAGCTGTGACTACACCCGTAACTTTACGGTTGCCAAAAGGCTCAAACAAGGAGAGTGTAATGCTTGATTTTAGCTTTAGAGAGTTTGTTAGCAATCGGTAAATATATTCCTGCTCTTGTTCGTCCAGCTGTGGTTTGTTTATCCGCTCCTGTTCTTTTCGTTGCTGCAAATAAGCGGTCCTATGCTCAGGAAGAATCATGCGGCTGGATTCCCATAAACCATTACCTTGCAGTTTTTTACTCATTTATAGTGTCCTCCAATTTTTTTCACTCTTGTTAGTGCTTGTCCTTCATAGGCTAATGAAGCTGCACGAAGAAGGGCAGAGTTGCCGAAACGTGATTTTATAGCGTCTGCCGCATAATCTAATGCGCGAAGCTTTTCAAAATCTGCAAACAGGGAAAGTTGATATTCTTTTTCACTTTTCAAGTGACTGAGTGTAATGCCGACGCGGCGCACAGGCATTCTATTCCAATGGACATAGAAGAGAGATTTGACAGATGTGAATACTGTATTCGTATGATTGGTAGGGTCAGGCATCTTTATTTGGCGTGAAAAGCCGGTTGGTGTTTCGAAGGGACTGCATAGGCAATCTATGGTGACGACTGCTCCAAGCAAGCCCTTGCGGCGGCAATCAAGACAAACTTCTTCTGTTAGCTCCAATAGAATGGTATTGATATCTTCTGTAGAAATATAGTCGCGCGGCAAAGTCATCATATGTCCGACAGACTTTGGCAGCTTGTCGAATGTGTCTGGTGTAACAGGGCTCTGATCAATGCCATTCGCTGTATTCCATAGTACTTGCGCCAAAATATCTGATTGTTTTCCAAAACGAAGCCGTAGTTTGTCCTTCAGATTGGGCAACGGAGTGCGAGCAAGATCGCCAATCGTCAACAGACCAAGCTTAGTAAAATGTTTGGTTATGCGCGATCCAACCCCAAACAATTTATAAATAGGTTGCGGCCATAGAAGATGGGTGATTTCGGGTGAGGGCAAGGTGAAAATACCCTGCTCATTTTTTTTTGCCCAAATATCAGTTGCCATCTTGGCAAGTGCTTTGTTGCTGCTGATCCCAATTCTTACTTTAATGCCTGTTTGGAGAAAAACATGCTGCTGAATAAGCTGTGCCAAACGGCTTGGGTCACCAAAGAGGGACAAACTTGCAGATACATCGAGAAATTGCTCATCGATGCTGTACATTTCAACCATATCCGTAAATTGCCTGTAAATATTAGTAATCAGTAATGAAACATCGATATAATACTGCATGCGAGGCTGAACAATGATCAGCTTCGGGCATTTTTTCAGAGCTTCTCCCAAACGCTCGGCAGTTGTCACTCCGGCGCGCTTGGCAATCGGACAAGCAGCTAGAATAATGCCTGAACGTTGTTTGGGATCGCCTGCAACTGCCAGCGGCTGTTCATAATATTCCGGATGCTCTGCTTTTTCAACACTTGCATAGAAGCTTTCACAATCAGCCAAAAAAATAGTGCGATTACTTTGCAACACCATCGTAATTCCTCCATAAAAATAAAGAACATATGCTCTAATTATATACAGAACATATGTTCTTTATTCAAATGTAGTTTCTTCCAATCCTTATTTTTTATCAGCTTCAGGGAAAAAGTATTTTTCATTGAAGCCAACACTTGGATGACCAGGGTTTAACTCCTTCGTTTTATTGTGATGGAAGAGGGCTTTTTCACGATTACCTAATCGGTCATAGCAGACAGTGAGCTGCAAGTGAGGAAGCCATGTCCACGAAGCGCGATCTATAGGGCCAAGCAAATTTTTTGGTATTTCTAATGATGCAGCCTGCTCAAACCAATAGGTTGCGATATCCCATTGTTTGGATTCAATAAATAGATTGCCGAATTGACAACAAAATTCAGCCCGGGGCAAGCCATAAGTTAAAGTGCGCAGCAAGGAGCGCATTTGATTTTCCCGTTGCTTCAGTTGACCATAGCAACCGGCTTGTTTCATACAGGCTCCTATTTCATCCTCGACCCATCCTTGTTTGCCGTTTAGAAACTGCTCATACATTTCTATCGCTTCCGCATGTCTGCCATGATCACGCAATTCATTACCAAAATAATATTGATCGCGCGGCGAAAAGATTTCTCCCTTATCCCGGCGATTTAAGTAGATGCGCAAATTGCGATCTGTATATTGTTTTTCTTTTCGATGGGTTACAGCGATATCGCTGTTGAAAATATGGCCATGGACTGCTAAGTATTCATGCACCGGACCGTGCCATTGAAAATTGCAACTTCTTTTTACCAGTCGATTGCGACGCAAGCTGTATATCGGCTTGCCATAATGATCGAAGGATAAATGATAATTCATAGTGATGCTGTCATAATTAAAATCTTCTATATTTTTTAGAGCGATCAGCATTTTGGTATCGACAAGCTCAAGCACATCATCTGCATCCAGCCAAAGAATATAGGATTGCGTTGCTTGTCCGAAACTGAAGTTTCTGGCAGCCGCAAAGTCATCTATCCATTCGAAATCATAGATTTTGGCGCCAAAGGAAGCTGCGATTTCCTTTGTCTTATCTGTGGAGCCGGTATCTACTATAATGATTTCGTCAACAGCCTCTTTTACTGAGCTAAGGCACCGCCCAAGACTATCCTCCTCATTCTTTACAATCATACATAAGCTAATCGTGATCATAGCGCTTATCCCTCCTGAAGAAAGTATAGGAAGCGCAGATGCGTTCCCCAAAAAAACCGTATGTATTTATAGCATATGGGTGAGAGTTCTTATATGTGCACATGACAAACAAATTTATTTTTGTTATGATGAGAGTATAATCCATACTGGGGAGCTGGTGTTACCGGCTGAGAGGGAATGTAGGCGCCAAGCAAGCGCACACTTCCGACCCAATAACCTGATCCGGATAATGCCGGCGTAGGAAGTATAAATCGTGCAACTGTATATAGTTCGCTTAAGTATTTGTTAGGTATAACAAATATGTTGGCTGCTGGGCGAATTTAACAAGCAGTAGTGAAACTGTGCATCGGTGTTCTTCCGGATCGGGGAGAACGCTTTTTTTATTGCAAAAATAGAGGATGAGAAGACAAGGAAGGGGTAATAGGAATGAGAAACAATACAAGAAAATGGATGACAGGGTTAACGGCTGTTATGTTATCTGGCATGCTTGCTTTGACAGGATGTGGGGGAAATGAAAAGCCGACAGGGCAAGGACAGGCAACCAACAATCAAGAACAAGGCAAGGAGCTAAAAAAAGTACAGCTTATGCTGGATTGGACGCCGAATACTAATCATACAGGCATTTATGCAGCGCGTGATAAAGGATATTTTGCTGAACAGGGATTGGAAGTCGATATTATGATCCCCGGTGATGATGGCGCGAACCCGGCAGTGGCAGCAGGTACTGTCCCGTTTGGAGTAGGTTATCAGGAATCGGTTACGCTTGCGCGCGTTGGAGGCTTGCCGATTGTTTCGGTTGCAGCGGTAATACAGCATAATACTTCCGGCTTTGCCTCGCCGAAGGAGAAAGGAATCGACTCTCCGAAAAAATTTGAAGGAATGCGTTATGGCGGTTGGGGAGAGCCTGTTGAACAGGCGGTTATTGAATCTGTTATGCGCGTTGAGGGAGCCGATGTCAATAAAGTAGATATTATGAGTATCGGGAACGGTGATTTTTTCTCTGCGGTGAAACGGGATATTGACTTCGCATGGATTTATTATGCCTGGACTGGAGTAGAGGCGGAATTGCGGGGCGAGGAACTGAATATGGTTTATTTGACTGATTATAGCCCGAAACTGGACTACTATACACCGATTATTATTACGAACGAGCAAATGATTGCGGAGGACCCGGATACTGTTCGAGCATTTGTGGCTGCTGTAGCCAAAGGCTATGAATTTGCGATTGCACAGCCGGAGGAAGCGGCTGGAATATTAGCTAAGGCAGAACCGGATTTGAAGGAGGAATTAGTAGTTGCCAGTCAAAAATGGTTAAGTCCGCGCTATCAGGATGACGCACCGCGCTGGGGTGAACAGAAGCTGAGTGTATGGGAAAACTATTCTGAATGGATGTTTGAAAACGGGTTGCTTGAAAGCAAGCTTGAGGTGGAAAAAGCATTTACTAACGAATTTTTGCCAGAGAAATAAAGAAGAGGGAACGTGCTTAGATGAGCGACAAAAACAGGTTGAGAGGAACGATAGTCTGGAAAAAAATATTGCCGCCTTCTCTAACTGCGATTATGCTGCTTGCTTTATGGCAAGCAGCTGTATCGTTTGGCTGGGTATATGAGTGGCTGGTGCCCGCTCCCTTTGATGTGGTGCGCGAGTCTGTCAACATCGCTCCGCGGCTTGCTGCACATACCTGGTCAACTCTGCAGCTTACCGCCACCGGTTTTATGCTGGGCTCGCTGGCAGGATTTTTAATTGCTGCGCTGCTGCATATGATTCCGATTGTGAGATCTGCTTTATACCCGTTCCTTATACTGACGCAAAATATACCGATTGTGGTGCTTGCACCTATGATTACGATGCTGCTCGGCTACGGTTTTTTGCCCAAAGCGATATTAGTTACATTGGTATGTTTTTTTCCAGTATCCGTTGCTATGCTTAATGGTTTGGCGAATACTGATCCGGTACTGCGTAATTATATGCAAATGATTGGAAGCAGCGATAGACAGTTATTTTGGCAGCTGGAGCTGCCGTATGCAATGAGTCATTTATTTTCCGGCTTGAAAATAGCCGCAACCTATAGCATGCTCAGCGCCGTAGTAGCGGAGTGGCTTTCTCCCAAGGAGGGCTTGGGCGGCTTTCTTGTCATGTCAGCTCGCAATTATTTGCCTGCTCGTGTATTTGCTGCTGTTCTGATTATTGCTCTTGTCAGTTTACTATTGTTTGCTGTGGTTGAATGGGCTGAACGTTATTTGATTCGCTGGCGTCCTAAACGGGAAGGGGGAAAGGGATAGTGCTGGATATTTCTCGATTGAGCAAAGCTTTTCCCGGGCAGCAAAAAAATGAACCTGATAAGCTTGTGCTTAACCAACTCTCGTTTCAAGTGATGGACGGTGAGTTTGTATCTATTGTTGGACCTTCTGGCAGCGGTAAAAGTACATTATTCGAAGTAATTGGCGGGCTGCAAAAGCCGGATGAGGGAGACGTATATATTAAAGGCGTAAGAACTACCGGGCTTCGCGGTCAGATCGCCTATATGCCGCAGCAGCCAGCGCTGTTGCCTTGGCGCACTGTAAGTGGAAATATCGAATTGGCGCTTACGGTTAACAAGATGCCGAAGCATAAGGCTAAGCAAATGGCGCTGGAATGGCTGCAACGAATTGGGTTGGACCAATATGCAAAAGCATATCCCTATATGCTTTCGGGAGGTATGCAGCAGCGAGTTTCTTTTTTGCGCGCACTGTTATCTCCGCAGCCGTTAATGCTGCTTGATGAGCCGTTTGGGGCGCTTGATGCGCTTACTCGCATGGAAATGCAACAATGGCTGCTCTCCATCTGGGAGCAGAACCGCCGCTCTGTTCTTTTTGTTACTCATAGCATTGAAGAGGCGCTATTACTGTCGGATCGAATCATTGTCCTCTCTTCTCGTCCGGCTCAAATTATAGAAGAGATTCCAGTACCGTTTTCTCGCCCGCGCAGTAATGTGCTATGGACTGATCAGGAGTTTAATGCTTTAAAAGGGCGAATATATGCCTATATGCAACAGGAAAAAGGAGCTGGTAAAATATGAGTATGACTATAGATGCCCATATTCATCTTGACCTCTACGAAGAGAAGCGAAGGAGCAGCTTGCTGCAGGAAGCAAAGAGAGATAATGTTGCTGCTGTTGTAGCTGTATCGATGCATCTTGCTTCATCGAAAGAAGTGCGTACTTTAAGCGAGAAAGATCCGTCCTTTATTATTCCAGCCTATGGTTTTCATCCAGAGCAGCCGTTCCCTTCCGAAGAGGAGTCGTTGGAGCTTTTGGATTGGATGCAGCAAAGATATAATGCAGGAGAAGCGTTTGCTATTGGTGAGGTAGGATTGCCCTACTACTCCAGAACCGAAGAGGAAGCGGAAGGAGCTTTATTCGATGAAAAGCCTTATTTGATGTTGCTTGATCGTTTTTCCGCAATGGCGGCAGCCTGGGATCGGCCGATTGTATTGCATGCTGTTTATGAGGATGCAGAAAAAGCTTTTCGCATTTTGCAAAAACATCAAGTGCAGACGGCTCATTTTCATTGGTTTAAAGGTGACGATAACATAGCGGAGCAGCTAGCAGCAGCCGGTTATTATATATCTGTTACTCCTGACGTCGAGTATGAGCCGGAAATTCAACATATTGTTCGCAATTATCCGCTCGAATTAATGATGGTCGAAACAGATGGTCCCTGGCGATTTGAGGGCAGCTGCAAGGGACAAGAAACTGTACCTGCTATGGCAACGAAAGTGATTCAGACTATTGCTGCGCTGAAAGGGCTGGATACTAAAAAGGCAGCTGAAATAATTGCAGCCAATACAAACAGATGCTATGCAAAAGCTAAGTACCAAGCGGAACCTAAGCAATAGAACATCCGCTTAAATTACATTCGAGTCATATCTCCGGATAAAAAAGAGGCATTCTTAGTGAAAATACGCTAAGATGCCTCTTTTGCTATTTCGTTTTACGATACAGCTTTGGATGATGATTTAGTTGGTGCCTCCACTTGCTGTATATATTTTTTGGAACCGATCATGACGGTCAAACTTACCAGTGTTACAAAAATAGTTGCACCCATATCAGATAGGATAGCGATCCAGAGCGTTAACCAGCCAGGAATAGTTAGCAGAAGCGCAATAGCTTTCAAACCTAAAGATACAGAAATATTAAAGCCGATAATCCGGTTTACTCGCTTGGCAACAGATATAGCTTCAGGCAGTTTGCCCAAATGATCCTGCATTAAAACAATATCAGCAGTTTCTATGGCACTGTCAGTACCTTTCCCCATAGCAATACCTAGAGAAGCGGTAGCAAGAGCAGGCGCATCGTTAATTCCATCACCAATCATAGCTACTGTGCCTTGATTAGACAGTTCTTTTACTTTTGTTACTTTATCTTCTGGAAGAAGACCGCTGTACCAAGCAGTCAAACCAATTTGTTTAGCAACTTTGCTGGCAGAAATCTCATGGTCGCCTGTCAGCATAACCGATTGCGAAATGCCAAGCTTATGCAGATGTTGTACAAGATCGCGACTTTCCGGACGGATTTCATCAGCAATTCCGAACATCCCCAATATTTTTTCATCGCTTGCGGCAATGACAAGGGTCAAGCCATCTTGCTTCCATTGTGTAATGGTTTGTTGAATAGTTGCATCGATTTGCAAATGGCTAATGTTCTGCTCATTGCCTAACCAATAGTTTTTACCATCAATACTGGCAGACAATCCTTTGCCTGCAACAGCTTTCATATTAGATACTTGCGGCAGCTCGATTTGCTGCTCTTCTATTTTTTTCATTACGGCTTTTGCAAGCGGATGGGAGGAGGTATTCTCCATTGCCCCAGCAACTGGTAAGAATAATGCATCAAAGCTGACCATCTCAACAACATGCGGCTGTCCCTTTGTCAATGTGCCGGTTTTGTCGAATGCGATCGTATCAATTCTGCCCAGCTGCTCCAGATGAATGCCGCCTTTAATAAGAATGCCGGCTCGTGCTGCTCGTGTAATCCCTGATACAATAGCGATTGGCGATGAAAGAATTAGAGCGCAAGGACAACCGACAATCAGAACAGAAAGTCCCTGATATAACCAATCTATCCATTCCCCGCCAAAAAAGAGAGGAGGGAGTAAGGTAACCAAAACAGCTACAATTAAAATGAACGGAGTATAGTATTTTGCAAAACGATTAATAAACAGCTCTGTTGGAGTTTTCGTTTCCTGCGCCTCTTCTACCAAATGAAGAACTTTTGCGAGGGAGGAATCTTCATAAGCCTTTTCAATTTGTACGATTAGTTGACCATCAAGATTGATGCTTCCTCCAAAAACCCGACTATCAGTTTGTTTATCCACTGGCATTGATTCACCACTGATGGCTGCTTCATTAACAGAGCTGTGACCAGATATAACTGTACCGTCTGATGGTATTTTCTCACCAGGCTTAATAATAACCTGATCGCCAATACGGAGTTCTTCAATGGACACGATTCTTTCGATTCCGTCTTCAATTAAAACGGCCTGGCTTGGTGCCGTTTCAAGCAATGCTTCCATCGACCTTCTAGCCTTTTCCATCCCGTAGCCTTCCAACAGCTCGTTTAATCCGAATAGAATGGCAACAAGAGAAGCTTCTTTCCACTCGCCGATGCTTGCAGCTCCAACCAGAGCGATTGTCATTAATGTATCGATATTAAATTTCAATTTGATCAATTGCTTTAGACCGCGAATAAAGGTTGTATAGCCGCTTAATACTATCGCCGCAACATAAAAAGATATGGCAATCCATGGTGCAGCAGCCCCGTCAATTATTAAAGCAACAGCATATAATATTGCGCCCCCAATTACTTTCATAAGCATAGACCGCTGGCTGCCATGATCGTGACTATGCCCATGTTCATCATTGCCATCATGAGAATGATCATGAGCATTAGCATGATGATGGGAGTGATGATCATGATTGGCATGAGCATACCCCGATTTATTGCCTGGATAGGAGCGTGATATATAAGCGCCATCCTTTTTCAGAATACGTGTAATATCCGTTAGATCTACTTCAGGATTAATCGTAAGCTTACCAGAATTATAACTGAGCGTAGCATCTTCTCCATGTTTTAGCTCTTTAATTTCATTTTCCAGTCTTTGCGCACAGCCGGCGCAAGATAGGCCATTAATTCGATACTGATTCATTTTCCTCACCCTTTGCAACAACATATGAGTATTTATTCATATGATATGCTGAATAATTACTTTTGTCAAACCAAAAAGATAGGCAAATCATTCAATTTCTCATTGTAAATATATTTTGTTCAGACGGGCGAGGTCATATCCATAAAATAACGATATCTTTAAAAAGACATGAAAAAGGATGAAATAAGTTGCTTTCCATCCTTTGGAAGAGACTATTGAGGTACAATATTAATCAATAGCGACAGGGTCATTATAGAACCAGGCTATATTCGTGCAATGACGGCAAATTAGAATGGCTGCGTTTTTGTTAGCCCAATCGAAACCAAAAAAAGTTGCACCACGCGAGTTTAATTGCCGATATTCCTTATCAAATGACTGACTATGACAAATGGGACAAGTAATTATAATATCTTGAATAGCATAACGCATACCAATCATCCTTTCCTTGTTGCTGTTACTATGTACTACGTATATCGTAATGCCCGCGTTTCAGCAAATCGTTCTACAAATTAATTGCAAATTATTTTTTGCATACATAACTTATGCCTGGAGGTATCAGAGTGAACAAAATTGAACGAATTAGAGCAGCTGAAAGGGAGTATCACGATGCTTGTTATCAACAAAATGAGTTGTTTCAAGAAGGATCCTGGTTATATAAACCCGCAGCCTCTGTAATGGAAATCGTTGCAAACTTTAATCATTATGAGGAGCTATATGTGCTTGATCTCGGAGCAGGGGCAGGCAGACACAGTATTCCAATTGCGGAGAGCTTGCTTCACAGGCAGGGGAAGGTCACTGCAATCGATTTGTTAGAATCTGCTACATATAAACTGCATGAATATACAAATCGCTTTGGGGTTGCTGAAGTGATGGATATTGTGCAATCCTCCATTGAAGACTTTCCAATTGCAGTCGGAGGATATGATCTTATTATTGCGGTATCAGTTATCGAACATCTGCAAAGTATAGAAGCTTTGAGCAGCAAGTTGCAAGAAATGGCTGAAGGGACGCGTGCCAGGGGGATAAATTGCATTATTGCAAGTACGAATGTAAAAGAGCTTGTTATTGAAACGGGGGAGTCCTTGGAGCCAATGTATGAAATTAATTTAGATACTGAGGAAATGTTTCAGTTGCTGGACGAGAGGTATAAAGGATGGGAAATTGTAAAAAGATTAGCTAAACCGCTGGAGTATCATATTAAGCGTGATAACCAAGTAGTCAAACTAAGCAGTGATTGCATCACTTATGTGGTGCGAAGAAAGGAATAAGTGGAATGATCAGAAACAAATAAAACCTCTTTATTTGAGAGTGATTATCATTTATAATGGGGACATAGTATAAAAATGGATCAGCAATGTTGCATTAAACAGTACCACTATATATCTGAAACTCAGGATATTATTCTGGACAATTAAATCCAAAGGATGGACGTTTCTTAGAGAAACCTCTCTCCATTTGGATGAGCGATGTGAAGTAGCTCATACAGCAGATAACGCAGCAAACCACACAGCAGCTGATATTGCGTAATTTGAAAATTCAGATAACTGTAATACATCGCTAGTAATAATGGATATGTTTTAGGGATGGATATGGATGATAGAGTGTTCAGGATAGAAATTAGGGATAGGAATTGGAAGAGGAGAGGGTTCAGATGAAAAAGCTTGTAACAACACTGGTTGTTTTTGCAGTGCTGCTGGGAGCTTCTTATTATAGTTATGATCGACAATATGCGGTTGCTGATACGACCGAGGATATTGAACAATTGCTGGAGGAGCAATTGCAGACAAATGTAGCTGTAAGAACTAGTCTGCAGACAGATAATAAGCTACATGTTGTTTTTGAAAAGGCTGGTGCTATCGGTGCGGGAGAGTTCTCCAAAGGCTGGAATAGCAAATATAAGTTGGAGTATGCTGGTTTTGGGACAGGAGAGCTTCAGGCGAACATAGTTTCAACTAATAAACAGCAGTATTTATTGCTTGCAGGAAAAAGTTTGGAGCAAATTGGGCAAATAGTTGCTACTATTGATGATGAGCAATACGAAATTGACATACCTGAACAGCCCTATTATTTGGTACTTTCGCCTATTCACCGAACTAATCAGAGTAAAGTGAATGCAGTAATGATTTACGGTCATGATGGCACGGAATTAGACAGTATTAATTTACTTGACAAGTGATATAAATGAATCAGATGAGCTTATAGAGATGGCGGTGCAAGGGCGAATGCCCCCTGTACCGCCATCTCTTCATTTATAGGAAAGAGAAATAAGGTCAGTATCGTCGTCAGGCAAGCAAATTTTCTCCTTCCCAGTCTTTATTAGGCACAATGCCGAGTATGGCTGCAATGGTAGGAGCAATATCAAGAATACTCGCTTTTGGCAGCTGTTTCCCTGCAGCAACGTTTGGACCTTTAATAAAGAATGGAATTGTCATATCCTCTGGCTTGTCTGTGCCGTGAGTACGGTCATGACCGCCATGATCTGAAGTAACAATAACTGTATACTGCTCTGGTATGGAGCGAACAATTTTCTCGATACATACAAAGGAACTGCGTACCGCATCGATATAAGCCGGCGACATCCATCCATGTCTGTGTCCAATCTCATCGACTAGCCCTAAATACAAAAAAGTAAAGTCAGGGGCATATTCATTAATATAGGCGACTGCCTGATCAGTCAACAGGTCATTGGAGGCTTCGAATGTATGATCTGAACCGGAGATAAAGCTACTATAAGCAAGTGAGCCTGGACGAGCAAGGTCACGCAATTCTTGCCAATTGTAAAAAAAACTTGATGTTTTTTGATGAAGCCGCAATTGCTCACATAAGCCGATAACAGGACGTACTTGTGGAGTATAGACATTATCGGCAATACCATGGCGTTGCGGGGGGACACTATGAAACATGGACATATGGCAAGGAAGAGTTACGCTGGGCATAACCGTTCTGCCCTTGAGAGTAAAGCTTCCGTTTCTTTTTAGTTCCTCGATAAAAGGATGGTCACATTTCTCCAAGCTGTCAGGGCGCATACCGTCTACAGAAATAAGCAATACTTTTTCGCTCAATTTAATTTTCCCCTTCAATTCATCTAATAGCCAATTATAATTAAATAACAACAAAAAGATCATAAACAAAAGAAATAACACATAAATACACATAAAATATAATACGGGTATCGTTCACTGTCAAGGTTTCTTTGAGACTTCTTTAAGTTTAATAATGTATAATGACTACATATCGCGTTTTAGATGGAAGGAGCAGGGAAAGGTGAAAAAGGTTTGGCTTGTCATTACAGCAATTGCATTACTATGCAGCTTGCAGTTCGGTACAACAGTGTATGCATGTGATTGCAATGTTCCAGCAAGTGCCAAAGAGGGGCTTGAAGAGGCAGATGCTGTATTCACTGGGAAGATTCAAGCATTGAAAAAAGTAATACTGGAAGGTACTATATACAATAAGTATTTGGTAGAAACGACGCGGGTCTGGAAAGGTGTGCAAGAGTCAAGTCTTGTCATATATACACCAATAACGAGTTGTGAAATGTCCTTTATTATTGGTGAGGAATATTTGATTTATGCAGAACGGCAGACAGATAGCTGGCATGTGTCCAATTGCGGGAGAACGAGTGAACTGGCAAATAGATTGAAGGACTTGGCAGATCTGGGAGCGGGCGAAGAGCCTTCCGTCCAAATTGACAGTGATATCAGCGAATTTTATGTTGGAGGCAGCAAGATTGTAACATGGCTGTTTACCGGAGCTATTGCAGTCATAGTGGGAGCAATCGCGTTCGTTATATTCAGATACCGTAAAAGTACAGACTAGATATGAGGGGAGCCGATTGATTGTCTGAGCAAGAATGTGGATCATTATATTGTACTACTGTAATTGAGACGGAAAGGCTAGTAATAAGACCCTTCATTCATACTGACTTGGAAGATATGCATCACTATTGCTCTGACCCTCAAACCTCAATATATACGTCGTGGAACGCACATCAAAACAAAGAAGAAACAAAGCAGTTTATAGCGCAAATATTACTTGCATACAAACAGAAAAAACTTGCCCCATGGGCGATTGTACATAAGGAATCAGCCAAGATGATCGGCTCAATCGGATTTGTTTCCTGGAGAGAACAGCACTTCAGTGCCGAGATTGGCTATGCGTTGGCGCGTGAATACTGGAGCCAAGGCTTAATGAGTGAAGCAGTCAGTGCTATTATGGCATTTGGCTTTCGAGAAATGAAGTTAATGAGGATTGAAGCGAGATGCATCACAGCCAATATAGGCTCACGGAGAGTGATGGAGAAGTGCGGGATGAGCTATGAGGGGACATTGAGAAAGAGTGTGTTTGCCAAAGGGGAATTTAGAGATATGCTCCTTTATGCATTGATAAATGAATAGCAGTTGTATAAGGAAAGACGCTAACAAGTTCCGATTATCGGTATGTTAGCGTCTTTTTGATTGGAACAAATCTAATTTTTTATAAAAAGCCAGGTTGAGCTTGCAATTTCTTTTACCTGATCATGCAGGGAAGTCCCTTTGAAAGAATCGAGGAAAGGCTGCAATAAAGCATTGATTACAGCTTTTCGTTCAGGTGTGTTGCTGATTTCGAAGCGGAGAGCTTCTGTAAGTTCGAGTTGTTTTTTATTTAATGTTTGTTCAGTGAGAAGCTCATCCATCAACCTGATCAATTCTTCCTTACTGACACGATCGCCATGAATTCTCTCAATCAGCATCATTAGCTTCTCATTGTCTAATACAGATGTATTTTCATGAATAAGCGATTGAATAATATAGTTTAAATAATGAATGCCGGATGAAGTAATTTTCATTGGATCAATATTTTGCTGATTAATGATACGGGCAGTAAATGATATATGCTGGTTGATACCATAGAAGATTGTAGCTGCCTCAAAAGAATAGGGACGAATTTCTTCACCATATACGTCAATCAGCCGTTCAGATAACCATTCAAATTCGAATAATCGAAAAGTAAGTACTAGCTTTTTTAACTCGGCATCGCCAGAATGAAGAATTTCCTCAAAAATAGCCGTAAGTCCGCGATCGGCATTCATACGGGAGATTAGTGCAATTTGTTCAATAAGTACAGTACGATCATTTTTATCTCGACCAATAAGAAGATCGCCGCGCAATAGTACCGCTTCGTATCTGATTTGCTCTAATAGAGCGCTGACGCATTCATTCTTTGATGTAAAGTAGTTATAAAAAGTGCCCTTGGATATACCAGCACGTTCAATAATGTCTTGGATAGAAGTTTGTTGAATGCCCTTTTCGATAAAAAGAGCGAAGGCTTGGTCAACTACTAATTTTTTTCTTTTATTCATTCAGTGCCTCCCCATGCTTTTACTCTACTTATATAACCATAGAAAATAAAAAAACACAATATTATTTGGACCTACGGTATAAAAACTTGAAAATATTATACTCATGTTATAAAATCATCAAGTGACTATAAAATAAAAGGATAGGGGAAAAAGAGCAGGATGAGTGAAAATAGTGGATCTTTACAAATGCTGAAAAAACCGCCATATATTATGATCGGCATTTTATTTTTCGGCGCATTCGTATCGTTTTTGAACAACTCGTTAATGAACATCGCATTACCAACCATTATGCACGAATTTGAAATTGACTATTCAACTGTTCAATGGCTGACTAATGGCTATATGCTCGTAAGCGGCATATTAATTCCAGTATCCGCATTTTTGCTTTTAAAATTTACAAACCGCAGTTTATTTATAACTGCAATGACTATTTTTACGATTGGTACCTTGACTGCGGCGTTGGCTCCAAACTTTAGCGTGCTGCTCATTGGCAGAATGGTGCAAGCGGCAGGATCTTCTGTTATGTCGCCACTTCTGATGAACATTATGCTAATCAGCTTTCCGCGTGAAAAACGTGGGGCGGCTATGGGGATTTTTGGTCTTGTCATGATTACCGCTCCGGCGCTTGGACCAACACTTTCCGGTTATATTGTAGAGTATTATAACTGGAGAGTACTATTTGAAATGATTATCCCATTTGCTGTTTTAAGTATTATTTTGGGGATTTGGAAACTGAAAAACGTAATGCCAGTAAAAAAGATCAAACTGGACTATATATCGGTTGTACTTTCGTCCATCGGTTTTGGCGGTATGCTTTACGGCTTCAGCTTTGCAAGCAGCAAAGGATGGGCTGATGTCGAAGTTTACGGAACGATTACAGTTGGTGCAATAGGATTAATTTGGTTTGTAATCCGTCAGATTAGAGCAAATGAACCATTGTTGAATTTAAGCGTCTATAAGTATCCAATGTTTGCACTTGGATCTGTTATTTCTATTATCAATGCTGCAGCGATGTTCTCCGGTATGATTTTAACACCGGCATATGTGCAAAGCGTACGCGGCATTACACCGTTTGAATCAGGGCTTATGATGCTGCCAGGTGCAATTGTAATGGGGATTATGTCGCCAATTACAGGGAAATTATTCGATAAGTTTGGACCTCGTGTACTTGGTTTTATCGGTTTGTCTATTACAGCACTTACTACTTATATGTTGTCATTTTTGCAGTTGGATACGTCAGTGGGTTACATTATTTTCTTGTACAGTGCAAGAATGTTCGGTATATCTATGGTTATGATGCCGATTATGACTAATAGTATGAATCAATTGCCTACTCGACTTAACCCGCATGGTACAGCTGTGAATAATACAGTTCAGCAGGTGGCTGGTGCACTGGGTACTGCAATTTTTGTAACAATAATGAATTCAAGGGCTGAAAAAGCTGGTACCAGACTAATTGCCGAATCGGGAGTGGAGCCATCAGCTTTATCAGAACAGGCTGCAGCGTTGATCAAGCAGCAATCCTTGCTTGAAGGGATACAGTTTACCTTTATTATTGCCTCGATAACAACTTTAGTTGCTTTGCTGCTCACTCTTTTCCTGAAGCGTGTAGATACAAGTGCTGCTGCAATAGCGAAAATTGAAGGAGAGGAAGAAGGTACGCCACAGACAGCCAGATAATATAAAATCGCCAGACTATTCCAAGCGAATAAGCTGGCGATTTTTATTTTAAACCATTAAAAATATTTAAAGGTGATGAGTGATGTTCAATATAGTGAACATATAATTTGTGAAAATAGGGAAAATACTATAATCGATGAATACGAACATAGAAGAGTTGTTTATTCCCAGTTAATCGACAGCCTAATAGAGACAATCTAATCGATGAAGTGATAAAAGATGCAAAAAATTCATTTAAATTTAATGTTATTTTAAGCTAGTGAACTTTATTCCCTTGTTCCTTTAATTGTAGTATGATGGTAGGTATTCAATTAAATCTGAATGAAAATTGGGTACAACTTAGAGATAAAATAATGGATACAGGTGATTCGAACGTGAAGGGAATATGGAGAATTTATTCAACAGATTGGAAAAATGTACTGAAAGTTCCGACAGGTATTTTATTAATGATTGCATTGGCATTATTGCCTTCTGTTTATAATTGGGTAAATATTTATTCAGTTTGGGACCCCTATTCGCATACTGGCGGCATAAAAATTGCTGTAACCAGTCTTGATAAAGGAACTGAATTAAATGGTACTGCCATTAATATCGGCGAGGATCTAATCGAAAATTTAAAACAGAACGAAAAGCTGGGCTGGACCTTTGTAGATGAAAAAACTGCAAGAGATGGTGTGAATAGTGGAGAGTATTATGCCAGCTTGCTTATTCCAGAAGATTTTTCTTTTAAAATAGCTGAAATTGCACAAGGGAAAGTAAATAAACCGGAAGTTTTATATACTGTAAATGAAAAGATTAACGCTGTAGCTCCTAAAATTACCGGATCCGGTGTATCTGCTGTTACAGCACAAATAAATGAGAGTTTTGTAAAGTCAGTCAGTGAGACTGTTCTTTCCAAATTGCAAGAGCTGGGGATCGAAATTGAAAATAATATTCCCACTATCCGCAAAGTTAAAGCGGGTTTATTCGAACTAGAAAGCAGTTTGCCTGAAATTGAAAAGATGAGTCAGAAGATAATCCATGTGGCTGAGCTGATGCCGGACATTACAGCTAAAGCACAAAAGATTGTTTTGCTTGAGGAAAAACTGCCTGAGCTTGAGAAGGCGGGAAACCTGATTGTAGAGCTTCAAGCGCAATGGCCGCATATTGCAGATGCAGCTGTAAGAATGAATCAATTGCATCAAAAAATGCCGGAGATTCAAGCACTTGCTGATAAGGCTGTAACGATTACTGAACATGCAGCAGAGCTCGATGAAGCATTGACACGGCTGATCGCCAGATTAGAGCGCGCAGATACATTTATTCAATCTGCTAAGGAAGCCATGCCAGAGCTGGAACGATTGGCACAATCGGGATCGGCGCTAGCTGAGGGGTTGCAACAATTTCTTCAAAGTCATGAAGCGGCATTTGCAGCTTTTCCTGAAATTGTAAAGCAAAATTTGGTTTTACTGCAACAAACCTCTTTGAACGCTACTGTAACACTGCAACAATTGCTGAGTGCGGACATCGACCCGCAAGCTACTCGAGACAGCTTGATAAATATTCGTGGAAAAATGGCAACAGGTGTGCAAATAATAGATACTACCGTTCGTTTGTTGGAAAATCTTAATGGTTATTTAAATAACGAGGCACTTGTGAGCAAGGTAAGCGATCTAAAGGCGCTCAAGAGCAAGATGAATCAGCAAATTGCAGCAATAGATAAAATTGTAAAGCTGATAGATAACGGGGAAAAACCTGCGAAAGAGTTAATGACAGATTTACTGCGCATGTCTACAGAGACTAATCAAGCTCTGGGACAGCTTTTAAATAATTATGATTCTGAAATTGTTCCGGCAATGAATAAGGCGCTGGAGCAATTAATAAAAATGACGGATAGCTCAGTGAAGCTGTTGGATAAAGCGGATGAAACCTTGCTGCCAGGTATTAAAGAACTGCTTGCAGATGCGCATAAAGCGACTGGCTTTGCTCTGGAAGGAGTGAAGGAACTGCAAAAGGACTTGCCAGTAATTTATACTGAAATTGACAAGCTCACGGCAGGTTTGCAGGACAGAGTAGGACAATTCTCGCAAGCAATGGATAAGCTGATGCCATTTTTAAATAAAGAGCTCCCAGTGATTGAGGAGAGGCTGGATCAGGCTGCTGATTTTGTGCGCAATGATTTGGGCAATCTAGAAGAACAAATTGTTAAAGCATCAGATTTTGTACAGCATCGTCTGCCTGAGCTAGAGGATGCGCTTAATCGCGCAGCAGAGCTTATTCAGCAAGATTTGCCTGGTCTGGAGCAAGCTGTTCACAAAGCAGCCGACAAATTAAGAGAGCTTGACAGTGAGCAAAACTTTGTTGAGCTGGCACAGATGCTTAAAGGAGATATCAAAGCGGAAAGTGATTTTCTTGCGAAGCCTGTCCATATTCATGAGGAACGTCTCTATGCAATTCCGAATTATGGTTCGGCCATGACGCCATTTTATATCGTACTGTCTTTATGGGTGGGAGCAACCTTGCTTATATCATTGCTTCGCGTTGATGTAGAGGATTCTGAAGCATATAAAGGATATCAAATATATTTTGGAAGAATGCTCTTCTTTTTAACCATAGGCTTCTTGCAAGCTCTTATTATGGCATTGGGCGATATTTATCTGCTGGGTGTATATATAGTGGATAAACTCTGGTTTATAATTTTTGCTGCACTGGTCAGTAATGTATTTGTCACAATCACATATACGCTGCTTACTGTATTTGGGAATATAGGTAAGGGGATTGCGATCATATTTATGGTCTTCCAATTCTCAAGCTCAGGCGGTACGTTCCCGATCAGTACAACGTCACATTTTTTCCAAGTGTTGAATCCATTTATGCCGTTTACCTATGCGATTAGTATACTGCGCGAGGCGGTGGGAGGAATTTATACGCCTACAGTATTAAAGGATGCGGCAGCTTTGCTGATCATTATCGGTATATGTTATATTGTTGGTTTGCTGCTCAAAAAGCCGCTTAGCGGGTTTACGAGACGTTCGCAGGAAAATGCGAAAAAAACAAAAATTATTTCTTAGCATATTTTAGGAAAGGATGTCGCAAGCTGCAATATATTGCCGTTTGCGACATCCTTTATTTTGTGGAGTTGTGTTATGATAGAATAATAAGCAGGTATAGACAGAGAATAGTATTGAACAAATGTGCTCCGGGGTCAGAAAGGAGACAGGGAATGAATATATTTCATATTAGAGAGATGAATGTTCAGGATCAATCCTTTTTGTGGGATATGTTGCATGAGTCCTTACTCTCCCCACTGACATCTTCTGAGCTGCAGCTAGATGAACGTCCTAGCGTTGCGGTGCTGAAAGATTGGGGAAGAGAAGGCGATTATGGTCTTCTGGCAGAAGATAATGATGGAGAGCCAATGGGTGCAGCCCTTGTTCGTTTGTATTCAGAAGAACACAAGGGTCAAGGTTTTATCAGCGAATCAATACCAGCATTGACAATGGCAATTCGAAAGGAACAAATGGATAGAGGTGTTGGGACAGCATTATTGACAGCGTTGTTTGATGAACTGAAAAAAAGAGATATTGAAAAAGTATCGTTATGTGTTGATCCAAACAATGAGCCGGCGATGCTGTTGTATTACAGATTTGGATTTAAAGAAACATCAGTTGCAGGCGACTCCGTTGTTATGTTGGCAGCACTGCTTTAGGGCTCAATAATCCGATATTTGAATTTTAAGACAGCTGGTAAAGCAATGCGAGTCAAATGAAGTGCTTAGAACATAAATTTAAGTAAAGTGGATGAGTTGCGCGAGTGATATACTAAGTTCATAGCGAAAGCGATTTATTCAAAGTCCAAAAAAAGGCGGCGGAGAAATGAACTTATCTAATATTGCAGCTCAATTGTACACATTACGTGAATATTGCAAAGATGAAGAGGGTTTGCGAGAATCTCTGAGAAAAGTAAAAGAAATCGGCTATCAGGCTGTACAGGTATCAGGTATTGGGTCTATTCCTCATGATACGGTCAAAAAAATCGCAGACGAAATGGGTCTTGTAATTTGTGCAACTCATGTAAGTTACGATGCGCTAACCAAGGAGATTGACGATGTAATCGCCCAGCATAAGCTATGGGATTGCAAATATGTCGGGCTAGGCAGCTTGCCGCTTGACTATCGTACGAGTGCGGAAGGCTACCAAAGCTTTGCTTCAGCAGCTAATGAAATAGCTGGCAAGTTGTCGCTTCATGGATTGGAATTTATTTATCATAACCATCATTTTGAATATACGAAGTTTGACAATCGTACCGGTATGGACATTTTGCTGGAAGAAACGAATAACGAAACAGTCGGTTTTGAGCTCGATATGTATTGGGTACAAGCCGGAGGTGTAAACCCGCTCGATATGATCGAAAGAGTCAATGGACGTATGGCTGTTGTTCATTTGAAGGATATGGCTATCGTAGATAATAAACAGGTGTTTGCTGAAATTGGGGAAGGCAATATGAATTATAAGGATATCATTGAGGCATGCCGCAAGATCGGTGTTCAATGGTATGTGGTGGAGCAGGATGTTTGCTTGCGCTATCCATTTGAAAGCTTGGCAATCAGCTTCCGTAATTTGCAGCAGTTTATATAGGATAATTTTCTTTGTTCTTACAACTATATATAAAAAAAGAAGCATATTCGTTCTAGTGGACGCTATGCTTCTTTTTGTTTTTGGCAGCTATTGAAAAGCCTGTCTTCGGTTGAAATTATAGTTAGACCGTTTTATAGTTGTAAGAACAAAGAAAGTGATGAAATCAATTTAAAGGAGAAGGACATGATTATACTGAAATCCAAAACTGAAATAGAATTAATGAAAAAAGCAGGGGACATATTGGTAAAATGCCATGAAGCGATAAAGCAGCATATTAAGCCTGGAATAACAACTATGGAAATCGATCGGATTGTAGAAGAAAC
Organism: Paenibacillus nanensis; assembly: GCA_040396195.1. Lineage (GTDB taxonomy): Bacteria > Bacillota > Bacilli > Paenibacillales > Paenibacillaceae > Pristimantibacillus > Pristimantibacillus nanensis_A. The sequence continues at coordinate 443,977 of JBEBPB010000001.1, read as the reverse complement.
GATGCTCTTATATGGGGCTACACCTGAACAAAAAGGCTACAATGGCTACAAATATGCAACATGTGCCTCTGTCAATGATATGATTTGCCACGGATTCCCAAGTAAAGATCCGCTTCGGAATGGTGATATTGTGACAATTGATATGGTTGTAAATAAGGATGGCTGGTTAGCCGATTCTGCTTGGTCCTATGCAGTTGGCGATATTAGTGAGGAAGCGGCAGCGCTGCTTGCAGTAACGAAGGAGGCGATGTACAAAGGGATTGCGCAGGCTGTCCCCGGCAATCGTTTAGGGGATATTGGTCATGCGATTCAATCCTTTGCTGAGGTGAGAGGTTACTCTGTAGTTCGTGATTTTGTGGGGCATGGAATCGGCTCGAAAATGCATGAGGAACCGCAGGTTCCACATTACGGGAAGCCTGGCAAGGGCCCGCGATTGAAGGAAGGAATGGTTCTTACCATTGAACCAATGATTAATATAGGAACTTATGAGATGAAATTAGAGAAAAACGGCTGGGAGGCGCGTACACTCGATGGCAAATTGTCTGCACAGTATGAGCATACGCTTGCTATTACCGCGGATGGTCCTGTGATATTGACTGATCAGGGGGATGCAGCTCAGTTTCTCGGCAGGTAAATATCGATTGAACTAACGAAACATTTACCGCAGCTTCAAAATGAATTCATCGTGCAGGTTGTTGTCTAATAGAAAGACAATGGCCTTTTCCACTAAAAAAAGCTATTTCATTCTATAAACAAGCTGGTTTACCGCAAACAGACAGAGCGTTTGTAATAAGCAGAAAAAAACAAATGATGGTGTTTGGGAGGATTATAATGAATCAAAAAACAACCATATATATAACGAGGCATGGAGAAACGGAATGGAATATTGAAAAAAGGTTGCAAGGGCATCAGAATTCATCTCTCACTGAAAAAGGGGTACAGCAAGCAGTTAACTTGGGCAAAGCATTGGAGGATATCCCTATTGATATGATCTATAGCAGCTCGAGCGGGCGAGCAGTTCATACTGCAGCCTTGCTGACTGCAAAAAGGCAAATCCCAATTTATACTAGCGATGCGTTTATAGAGATGGGACTTGGTATTTGGGAAGGGCTCACACATGAAGAAGCAAAGTCGCTAGATCAAAAACAATTTGATCACTTTTGGAATGCACCTGGTGAATTTCAATTGAAAGATGCAGAAAAGTATGATGAGGTTTTGCAACGGGCTCTGCAAGAATTAAACCGGATTGTAGCAAAAGATGAAGGGAAAACGATCCTTATTGTTACGCATACTGTAGTGATTAAAGTGTTAATGACTTACTTTGAACAAAGACAGCTGCATAAAATGTGGGACTTGCCATATATTCATCCAACGTGCTTAAATAAGCTTGTTTTTGAAAATGGGCAAATAAATATTGAGCTTCATGGGGATATTTCACATGATGAGCTTGATGGTGCTCAAGATTTGCATAGTAAGGAAAAAAGTAAAGGTACGGTCGAGGTTTGTGGAGAAATTGATTTTACTATAGAAGAGGCAAGCGCTCAGGAAGCTGCTTTCATTCGGGATCAATTAATTCAGTTCAATACGAAGCATGTACAAGGAAACTATAAGAATGTCAAGCTGGCAATAAAAAATGAGCAAGGCAACATTATTGCAGGTACGCTTGGAGCAGTTTTATGGAATTGGATGGAAATTGATATTTTATGGGTTGATGAGGCATATCGCAAACATGGTCTAGGCTCCAGATTATTAAAGAAAATGGAGAAAATCGCAGCAGCTAATAATTGTGATTTTGTTCAGCTGAATACGTTTAGTTTTCAAGCACCCGAGTTTTATAAAAAGCAAGGGTACGAGGTGTTTGGCATAATAGAGGAAGCGCCAAGGGACAACAAGCACTACTATTTAAAAAAGGTTATCGGCAAATTATAATACAGTTATTTTTAGCAGAAGAAAACCATTCCAATATAAATTGGAGCCCTCTTCCGAGAGCCCCTACATGGGAGAGGAGAAACCGGACGAAGAACTTATGGGGAAACGTAAGTCTTCTCCGCGGTTATCTACGGCATCTCACGAAGCCGATGATTATATTTTGTCCGGATTTCCAAGATATATACATGATCCGTATGAATTTTTAATAATTTGTGTGCAGAAAGAACCTTTTGCTTTATTCGACAATGGGTATTATGTTACGATAGGCGGGAAAGAAAAAGAAAGGGGCAATATACGGGTGAGAGTAATAGCGGGCGAGGCGAAGGGAAGGATGCTCAAGGCAGTGCCGGGCAAACAAACGCGGCCCACTTCTGATAAGGTAAAGGAAGCGATTTTTAGTATAATTGGTCCCTTTTTTGATGGTGAAGCAGTGCTTGATTTATTTGCAGGCACAGGAGGTTTGGGCATTGAAGCTTGGAGCAGGGGAGCAGGTCGTGTTATTTTCGTTGATCAAGAGAAGCAGAGTATAGATACTATTAAGCTAAATCTTAAAACCGTCAAGATGGAAGCTGATGCGGAAATATATCGAAATGATGCGGTACGGGCCGTCAAGGCATTAGGAAAACGTGGACTTAAGCTAGGTATTGTATTTTTGGATCCACCATACAAAATGAAAAATATAATCGAAATAATGGAGCTGCTTGCGATGCAGGATATGCTGGAGCAGGGAGCGATAATCGTTGCGGAGCATGATGCGCAAGTTGTGTATCCAGTGGAACATGAGTTGTTTGAATGGAAGAGAGCAGCTGTTTACGGCGAAGCAGCTGTAACGATCTACCATTACAAAGGCCTATTCCATTCAGATAGGAGTGAGAATGATGACGCATAATGCAAAGCAACTACATAAAAAGCTTAGAATAGCTGTCTATCCGGGGAGTTTTGATCCAGTTACCTTCGGTCACTTGGATATTATACAGCGCTCAGCCAAACAGTTTGATCTATTGATTGTAGCTATCCTTAACAATACAAGTAAAAATCCGTTGTTTTCAGTCGATGAAAGAATTGGTTTGTTGCAAGAAGTGACCAAGCATATTCCTAATATAGAGATTGACAGCTTTCGCGATCTGCTTGTTCGTTATATGAAGAGTAAGCATGCTGATGTTATTATTCGAGGAATTCGCTCAGTCACAGATTTTGAATATGAGCTGCAGATGGCATCAACAAATCACTCGCTTGACAATGAAATTGAAACGGTATTTATGATGACAAATCCCAAGTTTTCTTATTTAAGCTCTAGTATTGTAAAAGAAGTTGCCCGCTTCGACGGAGATGTGCATGAATTGGTTCCCCCCTATGTTGAAGAAAAATTACGGCACAAATATGCTGCTCCGCAATAGAGCAGCATATTCTATATTTTGGCATAATGTTAATCTGCTTTTCTGAAATATTTGTTGGATACAAATAATAAGTAGGAAGCAAGCAATAATATAAATAATGTGCAAACAAGAAAGACAAAAATAATAGAGCTCCAAAAAGCGGCTATAACAGGCTGCGCGGCAAGCAAGCCATCCAATCCTTCCGGCTCGGCTCCCGGCCAAAATACAGACTGTTGCCAATTGGCAAGTGCCATAGCAGGCTTTGTTAGTAGAACCCCCAAAATAAAAGCAATCAATGCATGCATAAGGCGATAACGTAGAAAGCTTTTCATGGATATTCCTGCTTCGTATACGGTATAGGATACTTGCATAAGATTGCTCAAGCCGCCCAGAGAGAGGGCAGCAGCCATAATAGGCAGAATAAGCAACCAATTGTCTACACGTTGCCCCCATTCTCCAATGGCATGAGCGCCCAAGTGACTTTCCAAAAGCGCTTTGCCCAAAAAAGGCAACTGAATAATGTCTATTAGCGGAGAAATGATTGCCGCTGCCATTGAAGAGAAGATGATAAAACCTCCCACGATAAACAGTTTCTGAACAGAGACAGCCACTGCATCTCCGAGCACCTTCCCAAAACTGCGTCCATCTTCAAGACGACCAAGCTGCATAGCATCTGCGGCTCTTTTGAATATTGGCGATTGCGATCGAATCTTTGTTCCAGAAACCGTATCCATTGTATCTTTTTTGCTTCGCCATTTGCTGTGCAACAGCATGGCACAGAAATTAGCCAGTCCGATAATAAATAAAATAACGGTGCCTGCCAAGGGCTGATTAAGAAATAAAGTGCCCGCAATAATGATGACGAATAAAGGGTTTGGCATAAAGGAATAAGCCAAGGTGCGCGCTGCTTGCTCTTTTGATAGAAGCCCGCGCTGCAGCAGTTGTGCTGTTGCTTCAGCTCCTGTTGGCGAGCCACCAAGCCATCCAGTTCCAAGCGTAACGGCGCTGGCACCAGGAAGCTTCAGCACATATTTGGAAAAAGGCTCAAGTAGGACGGATAATCCGCGAATTAAACCAAACGCGAGCATAATCTCAAACAGGATAAGAAACGGCAATAAGGATGGGAACACGATGTTCCACCATATTTGCAATCCTTGCAACGATGCTTGGAATGACGTGTCTGGCTGCAAGACAACCATTACGGCAAGTATGATGGCGAGGCCAGCAAGGAGCAATGTTTTTTTCAAAAAGATTCAACTCCCTTTACTCTAGTAAGGACAATCTGTATTAATATAGATTACGCCTTTATGTTGTATAATAGACCATTGGGAGGTTGCTGGGATAATATCAGGCATTTTGAAGGAGGGGATAAGGAGATGAGGCAGATTTGGCGCAAAATTACAATTTGGGGTGTTACCGCTGCAATATTAATGTGGTTGTTATTATATTCTCCGACTCCTTTTGTTGTTTATGAGCCTGGAATTGCCGTTCCTGTGCAGGATATGGTTGAAATTAAATCTCGTACAGGAATAGAAAGCAACGGGGAACTGCTGTTGACTGCTGTGAGATTAACGGAGCCTAATCTATGGAATATTATTAAGGCAGTTTTTGATAGTGATAAGGATGTTGTATTAAAAAGGGCTGTATTTAAAGGGGAATCCAAAGAGCAGTATGCTAAAAGAATTTCAAGTGTAATGTCTGGATCGCAATCGGCTGCTATAGAAGCAGCTTATAAATATTCCAATGTGCCATACGAAAATAAATTGCAATCCATTTATATAACAGGCAAAATTGCTGTATCTGAACAACAGCAAGCCAAACAAGAATTGTTGCAAGATGGCGATCAATTGCTTGGTGTTGAAGGGGAAGAACCATTCAGTAGCATTTCGGATATGGTTGTCAAACTGCAGCCGACAACTGAAACTGCTGATTTTCAGTTGGAAGTAGTGCGAGCGAACGAAGTACGTCATGTAGTTATTCAGCTAAATGAGCATAAGAAGGGGCAGGAGTGGTCTGTTGATCAACTGGCTGAACAGCTGGCTGTCGAGTCTTTCATCGAAAAACGCAAGCTGGTTCCGCTTCATGCCAAAAAAACAATTGAAATTAAAGCAAAAGATATAGGCGGACCATCGGCAGGGCTTGTATTTGCATTGACTGCGATCGATTTGTTAACTGATGGAGACCTGACAGAAGGGTTGACGATTGCCGCAACAGGGACGATTGATTCTGAAGGGAACGTTGGTGCGATTGGCGGTATAAAACAAAAAACGGTCATTACAAGCCGTGAGGGTGCCGATTTATTTATTGTGCCTAAGGCTAATGAGCAGGAGGCTCTTCGAAAAGCGAAGCGTCTAAAAACGAAGATGCAAATTGTGGGTGTGGAGACTTTGGCAGAGGCTATCGCCGCGATTCAGCAGTTTGAACCGCGACGATAGTTAAATGATAAGATGAATGGCAAGACTATATCATGACAGGCTTCTCTTTGAAATCGCGAAACAGCTGAGGAACTGAACGCGCAACTGGCTTGGCAAGTTCGTAGATATTGCTTGCCTGTACATCCAGTTGCAAGTAGCGATAAGGCAGAGCAGCTTTTGAAGCGCTGAGCAAAATAGGCAGGGATGCTGTTTTCTTCATGCGATGAAGCAGCTTCTGCCCGTTTGCTGTAAAGCCCAGCACACGAATATATTGAATGCCGCTTTTCAATGATGCAGCGGTAAAGTCATTTTTTTGATGATGGAGCAAAATAGATAGCAAGGCGCGTTGCAGCTTGGTCGTTGTATAGCGCTTTGTTTTGAGCGCGGTCAGCAGTTGTTCGAAGCTCGCTGGCGTATTGCTTTGAATTTGGTTGATGATCCGATGCTCTAATCCTTCTGTCATTTCGTGAACTTCTGCTAACTGATGGGCAGAAGAGGACAAAATACGGTGCATAAGCGGATGAAAAAAATGCTCCCAATGAAGCGGACCCTGTTCTTCGTTTTGTTGTCGGGCGAGCAGTTGAAGTGTGGCTTGGGGTATATAGGGAGCGGCGGCAGCAATATTTTTGCTGTCCAATAATATCTTTCGCACCGCGGTAGCGCTCGCTATAGAATGGTCATGCACATATGCATCATTATAATGTGCTTTTTCTCTTGTAATAGTATACGGTTTCATAACACCGCCAATTCTGGAGCACGCAATCAAATAATGAAGACCTAGTGTGTGATTGGGTTCGGCAAAAGGGAACTCTGCAGCAATTGTATGTCCTTCCTGCAATAAAAACTGCTTGATGGACGAACTGAAGGCAGAAGGGTAGCTTAAGCCATCTTTTAGCGCTTTATACAACAGCTGCTTGAAGCTGTCCGGTTCGCTCGCAGCAATATTGGCGGCAAGCTGCAATTCGGTCAGGCTGCCGCTTTCAGTCCCGAAGCAGAAGCTGTCCACTGCGCCAGTTGCCTCAAGCAATGCAACAGCGCCATATGCGAACCATTCGGCAGCTTGCGTGGAATAAGCTACAGGCAGCTCAATAACCAGATCGCAACCATTGTGAAGAGCAGCTTCTGTACGCAGCCATTTGTCGGCAAAGGCTGGCTCGCCTCTTTGTAAAAAGTTGCCGCTCATTACTGCAACAACTGCCTCGGAATCCGTAATTTGCTTTGATTTGCTCAAATGAAGCAGATGTCCATTATGAAATGGATTGTATTCTACGATTACTCCGACAGCACGCATACTTGAATTCCTTTCAATATCCGTTATGATAGTGTGTGTATACTATAGCACAATAGTGGAAGAGGTGAACAGCCAGCAGCTTTCATGAATGTGAAGCTTTGAAATTGTTGACAAAACGTTATGAGAATAGATATAATAAACTTTGTTTGTTCGAGGTGATCTTATGCAATTTCATATTCAAGAAATGATGTCCAAAGGTTTGCAAACCTCCATTAATGAACAACTGGACGTAAGCAGCCTGTTTCAAGAACGGCGGGATGTCATTCAAGCCGGGCCGCTTCATGTAGCTTTAACAGTAACAGGGTACGAGCAGTTTGTATCTGCGGAGGGCCAGCTTGTTATTGACTACGAGCTTGCATGCTCGCGTTGCTTGGAACCGGTCAAAGCACATACGGTGATACCTTTCTCTGAGCAATTCATACCTGCTCTATCCAGACAGGAAGAAGGCGAAGAGGAAGACGACGATAACGATTTTATCGAGATTGATTCGGACCGCTTAGACTTAGTGCCGTATTTAGAAGAGACATTGTTGCTTTTCATGCCGTTTGCTCCTTTGTGCAGCAAGGATTGTAAAGGCCTTTGCCAAAGTTGCGGGCAAAACCTCAATGAAGGTTCTTGCAGTTGCGAGACCGACCGCATAGATCCGCGGTTCGAAGCATTGAAAAATTTATTTAAGGAATAACATCCTATTGATTTTGTGAAGGAGGTGGGAAAGATGGCAGTACCTCAGCGTAGAACATCCAAAACTCGCCGCGACAAGCGTCGTACACACTTTAAACTAGCTCTGCCTGGCATGGTGAAATGCGAACAGTGTGGAGAGTTCAAAATGTCTCACCGTGTTTGTAAAGTTTGCGGATTTTACAAAACGAAAGAGATCATTTCTCAATAATGAAATGTATTTCGGTAATAGCACTTCATCCAGCGGTGAAGTGCTATTTTTAAATTGTAGATGCAATGGCGCTATGGCGGCCTGGAATATTTATATTGACTTGCGAAACTGATCCATTGCGCAACTGCGCATTTTTTTATATACTGATTTAGTACCTGGTGATAAAGTTTTCAAATGTAATCATAAATAGGATAAAGGTGGTGCCGAACATCGAACGGTTGCCTAAACGGCAGCGGCATCAGCAGCTGACCCAGTTGATTGAGGAAAATCCTTTTATTACCGACCGGGAGTTAACCCGGATGTTGAAGGTTAGCATTCAAACGATTCGCTTGGATCGGATGGAGCTGGGAATACCGGAACTTCGAGAGCGAATGAAGCTGATGGCTGAACGCTCATACGATTCTGTACGCTCTTTGCCGCTCCATGAGGTTATTGGAGATATTATTGATCTGGAGCTTGACCGAAGCGGGATATCGGTTTTCGAAATTGGACAGGACCATGTGTTCTCTCGCTCGTCAATTGCAAGAGGGCATCATGTGTTTGCACAAGCCAATTCGCTTGCTGTCGCTGTTATCGATGATTTTATTGCCCTTACGGCTGCTGCAGATATTCGTTTTATACGCCCTGTAAAGCTGGGAGAGAAATGTATTGCGAAAGCCTATGTTCGTTCTATATCGGGTGAACGGAGCAAGGCAAAAGTAGAAGTATTTACTTATGTTGGCGACGAAATGGTTTTTCAAGGCAACTTCGTTATATATCGATCCGCAGGGAAACAAGAAAGTGAAGGGGGAGAATAATTTGCGGATCGCAATTGATGCAATGGGCGGTGATAATGCTCCTGCCTTAATTGTGCAGGGTGCTATCGATGCGGCAAAGGAATACAGTGATACAGAGCTGTTGCTTGTGGGCAATTCAGCAGTAATCGAACCGTTGCTAGCTGGCAAATGTCCTGCTAATGTATCGCTGCACCATGCAGATGATATTATTACTCCTGATGATGAGCCGGTTAAAGCTGTGCGCCGTAAAAAAGGGGCATCCATGGTTGTTGCCGGGCAGCTAGTTCGTGAAGGTAAAGCGGATGCCATGATGTCTGCCGGAAATACAGGCGCATTGATGACAACCGGCTTGCTGATTGTTGGACGGATGGCTGGAATTGAACGACCGGCACTTGCGCCAGTGCTGCCGACAATGGATGATATGGGCGTCTTGTCATTGGATCTTGGCGCCAACATGGATGCCAAGCCTGAGCATTTGCTTCAATACGCTATTATGGGCAGTTTGTATCGGGAAAAGGTGCATGGCATTGCCCGTCCCCGCGTTGGGCTGCTGAATGTTGGTACCGAAGAAAAAAAGGGCAATGAAGTATCAAAGGCCGCATATGATTTACTGGAAACAGCACCGATTCATTTTATCGGAAATGTTGAAGCAAGAGATGTATTGATGAGAAATTGCGATGTGCTGGTTTGCGACGGCTTTGCCGGCAATATTATGCTAAAAGCAATGGAAGGCGCAGCTGGCGCTATTTTCTCTGAGTTGAAAAGCGCCTTTGGTCATTCCTTTATGACCAAGCTTGCTGCAGCTATCATGATGCCGCGTTTGCGTCAGCTGAAGAAAAAGATGGACTATAAGGAACATGGAGGAGCCCCTTTGCTTGGGCTGAACGGGCTTGTTGTGAAGTGTCACGGTTCCTCAGATGCAGTTGCTGTCAAAAATGCAGTAAGACAAGCACGTCTTGCGGTTCAAAGCAATCTGATTTCTTCGATTGCTGCAGAAATTAACGGGAAATGAGTGTGAGCAATGAGTTTGCGTTCTGTCGGCATAATTGGAACGGGCAAGTATGTTCCGGAACGGATATTAACGAATCAAGAACTAGAACAAATGGTCGAAACAAATGATGAGTGGATTGTGACTAGAACAGGTATACAAGAGCGCAGACTGGCATCAAGCGAGCAGGCGACTTCCGACTTGGCATATGAAGCATCTATGAAGGCTATCGCTGCAGCAGGACTTACTGCTCAGGATATTGATCTGATAATCGTAGCTACGATTACACCTGATATGTTTTTTCCTTCGACGGCATGTTTGCTGCAAGACAAACTGGGAGCGAAGCAAGCAGCTGCATTCGATTTGTCTGCTGCATGCTCCGGATTTATTTATGGCTTATCTGTTGCGTCGAGTATGATTTCTGTAGGGATGTACAAGCATGTCCTTGTTGTAGGGGCAGAGACGCTATCCAGAATAACAGATTATACAGATCGCAATACTTGCATCTTGTTTGGAGATGGCGCCGGGGCAGTTGTACTTGGAGAAGTGCCGCAAGACAGAGGCTTTAAATCATTCGTACTGGGCGCAGATGGCGGTGGTGGAGATCTGTTGAGAGTAAATGGCGGCGGTTCGCGTCTGCCAGCCTCAAGCGAAACCCTTGCAGATAAGCAACATTATATTTATATGGCGGGCAATGATGTCTTCAAGTTTGCAGTGCGCATTATGGGCAGCGCAGCTGAAGAAGCAGTTGAAAAAGCAGGCATAACCAAGGATGAAATTGATTTGCTTATTCCGCATCAAGCAAATATCCGCATCATTCATGCTGCGATGAATCGCCTTGATTTGTCTGAGCAAAAAGCAATGATTAATTTAAATAAATACGGCAATATGTCTGCTGCTTCCATACCGGTTGCTCTTGCAGAGGCAGTAGAGCAAAACCGGATCAAAGAAGGAGACAAATTGGTATTTGTCGGCTTTGGCGGCGGTCTTACATGGGGATCATCCGTTTTGATATGGTAGATTGAAAGATTGAATGGCAGGCAACTGGCTTGCGGAATTGGGGGAAACATGAGCAAGACAGCATTTGTATTTCCAGGCCAAGGGGCACAGACGGTTGGCATGGGGAAAAGTATTTATGAGCAACGTCCTGAGGCGAAGACTATATTCGATCAGGCAGACGAGGCGCTTGAATTTTCATTATCGGATATAATTTTTAATGGACCTGAGGAGCAGTTGAAACAAACGGCATATACTCAGCCTGCGCTTCTTACTGTAAGTACAGCTTATTTGCAATTGCTGCAAGCCAAAGGTTTGCAAGCAGATTATGCTGCTGGTCACAGCTTAGGGGAATATAGTGCTCTTGTTGCGGCAGGATCACTTTCCTTCAAGGACGCAGTACGGCTGGTTCGAGCACGCGGATTGTTTATGGAGGAAGCGGTTCCTGGGGGACAAGGCGCTATGGCGGCAGTGCTTGGAGCAGAGCGTGAGGCTCTATCATCACTTTGCGAATTGATTTCCACAGAAGGAAATCAAGTGCAGCTGGCGAATATTAATTGTCCAGGACAAATTGTCGTTTCTGGCACGGCAGCCGGAGTTGACGCAGTTGTTGCTCGCTGCAAGGAAGCTGGAGCGAAAAGGGCTATTTCGCTTGAAGTAAGTGGTCCTTTTCATTCGGAAATGATGAGACCAGCGGCTATGAGGCTTGCCGACCAACTGGCGAGTGTAACGATTCATGATGCAGTATTGCCCGTAGTAGCCAATGTTACAGCGGTTCCTGTTACAGAAGGAGGTACGATTCGTTCACTGCTTGCTGAACAAGTGTATTCGCCTGTTTTGTGGGAAGATTCAGTGCGCAAGTTGATTGAGCTTGGTGTAGATACTTTTGTTGAGATCGGTTCTGGAACAGTATTAACAGGGTTAATCAAAAAGATTGACAGATCTGTTAAAGTCATTACTATAAACAGTTTGGAAGCCGTTGAGGCGCTATAGTGAATTTGCAGGAGGGGATTGCGATGTATGCAGGATTGGAAGGCAAGGTTGCGCTTGTAACAGGCGCCTCCCGTGGAATTGGTCGGGCAATTGCCGAAGCGCTTGCTGAAGCTGGAGCCGATGTTGTTATCAACTACTCTGGCAATGAAACCGCAGCTGCAAAGACGGCTGAAGCAGTAGAATCATTGGGCAGAAAGGCATTGTTAGTTAAAGCTAATGTAGGCAAATTGGAAGAATTCGACGCAATGGTCAAGCAAGCAATTGAACAATTTGGACGTGTCGATATACTTGTCAACAATGCAGGGATAACGCGCGACAACTTGATTATGCGGATGAAGGAAGAAGAGTTCGATGAGGTAATTGAAACGAACCTCAAAGGGGTTTTCAACGGCATCAAAGCGGTAACTCGTCCAATGATGAAGCAACGCTCTGGTCGAATTATCAATATTTCCTCTGTTATCGGTTTGATGGGCAACGCAGGGCAAGCTAACTATGCGGCTGCCAAAGCCGGTGTGATTGGCTTGACGAAAGCCAGCGCCAAGGAGTTGGCATCACGAGGGATAACCGTAAACTGTATTGCGCCAGGCTTTATTCAGACAGAGATGACAGATCAGCTGCCGGAAGATATGAAAACTGCCTTGCTTGGACAAATCCCGCTCACAGCTCTTGGTGAGGGCAAAGATATTGCTAACGCTGTACGTTTTCTGGCGTCTGATGCCTCATCTTATATAACAGGCCAAACAATAAGTATTGATGGCGGCATGCATATGTAAGGTTGTATTCTTTATCCTTATTAGGGGTAAAGGTTTAAATAGCAATTTGAATTTATTTTTCGTATAATACGGTGAGGAGGTGAACCGGATGAGCGATATCGTAGAGCGCGTAAAACGCATTGTCATCGATCGCCTTGGCGTGGATGAGGCAGAGGTAACTCTAGAAGCTTCTTTTAAAGATGACCTCGGCGCTGACTCTCTTGACGTAGTTGAATTGGTCATGGAGTTGGAAGACGAGTTTGATATGGAAATCTCTGATGAAGATGCAGAGACAATTACTACTGTTGGTGAAGTTGTTAACTACATACAGAACAAAAACTAGTGTGTAGCCCTTAACAAATTTCGACGGTCAAGTTAATTGTAAAATGTAGGTTCTGTATAGCACTAATGCTTATGCTCTCCTATATTTTGGACAAGTCCCGTTTAATAACGGGACTTGTCTCCATCTATTTACTAAAGCATGCAATGCGGTATACCGTATTTATATAGAGGCAGTATAAGTAGAAGGCAATCTTTTTTCTATATTGCTAAACGCAGGGGTGAATGTAATGAAACATAGAGTTGTTGTAACGGGCATGGGGGTAATTACTTCTTTAGGTTCCGATTTGGATCAATTTTGGGGAAGTTTAATGGAAGGTAAATCAGGAGTTTCACAGGTGGATGCTTTTGATGTATCTGATTATACGACTCGAATTGCTGCTGAAGTGAAAAACTTTAATCCGGAAGAATTCGGAATTGACAAGAAAGATGCGCGAAAAATGGACCGTTTCGTACAATTTGCTTCTGTTGCAAGCAAGCTTGCGGTAGAAGATGCTGGTCTTGTTATCGGTGAGAATGCTGATCCGGAACGCGTCGGCGTAATGGTAGGCTCTGGAATTGGCGGTCTTGGTACCTGGGAGGATCAGCATAATATTTTGTTGGAACGCGGTCCCAAAAGAGTAAGTCCGTTCTTTATTCCGATGATGATTGCCAATATGGCATCTGGACAGGTTTCTATTTTGACAGGGGCTAAAGGTCCAAACAGTACAGCTGTCACAGCATGTGCTACCGGTACGCATTCCATTGGCGATTCTTATAAGCTGATTCAGCGCGGGGATGCTGATGTGATGATTGCCGGAGGTGCGGAAGCGACAATCAGACCGACAGGCATGGCAGGTTTCTGCTCGATGCGTGCAATGAGTACGCGTAATGATGAGCCGGAAAAAGCAAGCCGTCCATTTGATACCGGCAGAGATGGATTCGTTATGGGCGAAGGTTCCGGCGTGTTGGTGTTGGAATCTCTGGAGCATGCGCAGAAGCGCGGCGCCAAAATATATGCAGAAATTATCGGCTATGGCATGAGCGGCGATGCTTTCCATATGACAGAGCCAGATCCGGATGGAGCGGCAACTTGTATGAAAAAAGCTGTTCGTGATGCAGGAATTGCTCCTGAAGAAATCGATTATATCAACGCACACGGCACATCAACACCGGTGGGTGATATTTCAGAAACAAAAGCGATTAAAAAGGCGTTTGGCGATCATGCCTATAAATTGGCTGTCAGCTCAACCAAATCAATGACAGGCCACTTGCTCGGCGCAGCAGGCGGTGTAGAGGCTGTTATTCTTGGACTGACTATTCAAAATAGTATGATTGCTCCAACCATTAACCTGGAAAATCCTGATCCGGAATGCGATCTTGATTACGTGCCTAATGCAGCACGCAGAGCGGAGGTACGTACGGCGCTATCGAACTCCTTTGGCTTTGGCGGGCATAATGCAACGATCGTTATGAGAAAATATGAAGCGTAATTCTTTGGATGAGCTGCAGCAGTCGCTGCAGCTTGCTTTTAAGCAACCGAAGTTGCTGAAGCAGGCATTTACACATACCTCTTATGTAAATGAGCAAAAAGGTACAGTATGGCATAACGAGCGGCTTGAATTTTTGGGCGATGCTGTTTTGCAATTGCTTGTATCTGAATATTTATACAAAGCTTATCCGAAGCGTCCGGAAGGTGAACTGACGCGAATGCGTGCGTCAATCGTATGTGAGCCATCGCTTGCTTTTTTTGCGGAAAAATTGAGATTGGGCGAACATATATTGCTAGGCAGAGGAGAAGAGCAACTGGGGGGGCGCTTTCGTCCCGCTTTGCTTGCGGATTTGTTCGAATCATTGGTCGGAGCAATTTATTTGGATGCTGGCATTGAAACGGCAAGAGTGTTTCTTGAGCGCTATATGTTTCCAAATGTTGAGGCTAATGATTATGGTCTTGTAATGAAGGATGCGAAGTCAAAGCTGCAGGAACGTGCGCAACATTACGGGCTTGGCACTGTTGATTACAAGATTATAGAAGAGAAGGGCCCAGCCCATGATCGCGAGTTTGTCGTTGAAGTGTTTTTGGGCGAGACGAGCTACGGGTCTGGCACCGGTCGAACAAAGAAGGAAGCGGAGCAGCGAGCAGCTGCTGAAGCGTGGAATCGGCTGAAATAAACGCCTGGTTCCAATCGCGTAATGAATCCCAATTGTATAGAGGCAAACAAGAGTGTTAAGCGAATCTTTGATTGGCGGAAGCACTCTATTTTTTTGTTTTAGTATGATACAATATGCTTTGAGGTGAAAGCCATACTATGTTTTTGAAACGGATAGAATTATCAGGGTTTAAATCATTTGCCGACAAGACAGAGATGGAGTTTGTAAGCGGCATTACAGCTGTTGTCGGTCCCAATGGTTCAGGCAAGAGCAATATATCAGATGGCATACGCTGGGTGCTGGGTGAGCAAAGCGCCAAAAGTTTGCGCGGCGGCAAGATGGAGGATATTATTTTTGCTGGCAGTGATGCCAGAAAGGCGGTCAACTACGGCGAAGTATCACTTACGCTTGATAACGCCGATCATGCTTTACCTCTAGAATACAGCGAGGTTACTGTCACCAGACGTGTACACAGAAGCGGAGACAGCGAATACTTAATAAACAAACAGCCGTGCAGGTTGAAGGATATTACAGAGTTGTTTATGGACACCGGCATAGGCAAAGAAGCTTATTCGATTATTGGACAAGGACGTATAGAAGAAATATTGAGTACGCGCTCCGAGGATCGAAGGGGTATTTTTGAGGAAGCATCCGGTATAGTGAAATACAAATCACGCAAACGGGAAGCGCAGAAAAAGCTGGATGAAACAGAACAAAACTTGCTTCGCATTCATGATCTTGTTTCTGAATTGGAGGATCAGGTCGAGCCGCTTCGCAAGCAGTCTGAGAAAGCTATCCATTTCAAAGAGCTCAAAAAAGAGCTTAAGACTAAAGAGATATCAGTGTATGTTCACAATATTGAAACGGTGCATCAATCGTGGAGCGAATCTAATGCAAAATTAGAGGAATATGCAGATAAGCAACTACAGCTCTCAGCAGTTGTGAGCAAGCATGATGCCTTGCTGGAAAGCGACAGGCAGCAGTTGCGGAAAATTGAGCAAGAGCTGGAAGAGCTGCATGCTGCCATGCTGCAAATCAGTGAAGATGCCGAGAAATGCGAAGGCTATGGCGAAGTTCTTCGAGAGCGCAAACGTAATTTGGAGCAAAATCGTGAACAGCTTGAACAAAGCATAAAAAATGTAGATGAACGTATCTTCGCGCTGACGAAAGAAGAGACGGAATACCGCAGCAAGGCTGCTGAGTTGGAACTGGAGCTTGCTGAGATCAAAACAGCGCTTGCCAAAGAAGAAGCGAATTTGCTAGGCGTGTCTCGCGGTGCTGTGATGGATGCACAAGAGCGACTGAAAAGCGAATTGCTCGATATTGTAACAGCAATTGCGGCACATCGCAATGAGCTTCGTTATTTTGCGCAACAGGAAGAGGTATTGCAGCGACGTCTTGCTAAGCTGGGTGAGGACGAGTCCAAATGGTCGGAGCAGCAAAAAAAACTGGCTCAGCTGCGGATGGAACTGGAAAGAGCAGTAAAGGAAGCTTCAAATCGGCTTCATAAGTTGCGTAATCAATCGATTGAACAATCCGAAAAGTTGAAGGATACAAGTTCCCAGCAGGAAGAAACAGCACAGATGCTGCGCAAATGGGAGCAGCGACTGGATAGTTGCATTTCGCGTCGCGATACAATGAAAGAGATGCAGGACGCAATGGATGGCTTTATGCATGGTGTCAAGGAAGTGCTTAAAGCATCGCGCAAGCATTCCGGAGGCATCACCGGCGTACACGGAGCCATCGCGGAATTGATTACAGTTCCGAAGCATTTGGAGACCGCAATAGAGACAGCCCTTGGAAATGCTATGCAGCATATTGTAATGGAAGACGAACAGACAGCACGAGCGGCGATCGGATTTTTGAAACAGCGTCAGCTTGGCAGAGCGACCTTTTTGCCGCTTAATGTTATCCGTCCGCGCAATATTCAAGACCATGACCGCCATATGCTGGAGCCGTTGGATGGATTTATCGGAGTAGCAGCCGATGAGATTGAATGCAACACGCCATATCGCAATGTAATCAGCAGTTTGCTTGGCAATGTGCTGCTTGCTGAAACATTGGAGCAGGCGAACAGAATTGCAGCAAAATGCCAGTACCGTTTCCGCGTTGTAACATTAGAAGGCGATGTTGTAAATGCGGGCGGTTCCATGACTGGAGGCAGCTTGCACAAAAGAGGCGCAAGCTTGTTAGGCAGGCAGCGCCAGATTGAAGAACTTGATCGCGAAATCAATGAGGCAAAAGCAACGACTGAGAAGCTGCGCGATAAATTAAGCGATTTACGTAAGGAACAGTCTATTTTAAATCAAAAGTTTGATCAGTTGCGTGAGCAATCTGAGCAGTGCAGATTGGACGAGCAGCAAGCCTATGCCCAATTGGAGCAGATGCAGACTGAAACAAGACATATGACAGAACAGCTGGAAACTGCTGAAGCAGATCGTGATGCCAATAAGGCAGAGCGAGCTGAGCTTGCAGCGGCAAAGGCAGAATCAGAGACAAAACTGGAACAGTTAGTTGCTGATGAGCTTCGTCTGCAAGAGGCGATCAAGCTGGCGGATGAAGAACGCAAGGCTAGTGAATCAGCCAAGGAACAGTTGCAAGGGCAATTGACTGATTTGAAAATTGCGGTAGCGAAGACTGATCAGGAGCGGCTCAGTTTTCTTGATCAAGCAACCCGTGTGCGCAGTGATATTACCTATGCCAAGCAAGAATTGGTTTCGCTGAAGCAGCTTGTCGTTCAACAAGAAGTGGACGCGGAAAAGCATGCAGAAGAAACAGCGCGACAAATTGAACAGCTTAACGAATTGCGCATTAAAAAGCAACAATGCGTTGATGATACCAATTTGAAGCGTGCGAAACGCTCTGCTACTATCGAGGAACTGGATCAAGGAGAAAGCGAAACGAAGGATCAGCGCTCTCAG
This sequence comes from Paenibacillus nanensis, assembly GCA_040396195.1. Taxonomy (GTDB): domain Bacteria; phylum Bacillota; class Bacilli; order Paenibacillales; family Paenibacillaceae; genus Pristimantibacillus; species Pristimantibacillus nanensis_A. Next base: position 426,183 of record JBEBPB010000001.1, on the reverse strand, counting down.
CTTCGTGAAGTCGAAGAGAAAATGCGCCAGATCGAAATTGCTTCAAACAGGCTTGATGTGGAACTGGATAATTTGCTTCGCAAGCTGAGCGAGGAGTATGGTTTGAGCTTTGAACTTGCCAAAGCGAGTTATCCGATACCAGAGGATATATCAGCTTTGCAACAGGATGTTAAGGAATTGAAGCGAAACATTACTGCGCTTGGCGAAGTGAATTTAGGTGCAATCGAAGAGTATGAACGGGTGAAGGAGCGCTATGATTTTCTCTCGGAGCAAAAGGATGATTTGATAGAGGCGAAGACAGGCTTGTATCAAGTTATTGGCGAAATGGATGAAGAAATGTCCAAGCGCTTCAAAACTGCTTTTGATGCTATCCGCAGTCATTTTGTAGTCGTGTTCGCCAAACTGTTTGGCGGAGGCAGGGCTGATCTGATTTTATCTGATCCGGATCGCGTACTGGAGACAGGCATCGATATAGTAGCGCAGCCGCCGGGCAAAAAGCTGCAAAATCTGCAACTCCTTTCCGGTGGAGAAAGAGCTTTGACAGCCATTGCTTTATTATTTGCAATTTTACAAGTAAAACCGGTTCCCTTTTGCGTGCTTGATGAAGTAGAGGCTGCGCTGGATGAGGCTAACGTTTCCCGATTTGCACAATATTTGCGAGAGTTTTCAGAACTAACACAGTTTATCGTTGTTACCCATCGAAAAGGAACAATGGAAGAGGCGGATGTTTTGTATGGGGTAACGATGGAGGAGGGCGGCGTATCCAAACTGGTGTCCGTCAAGCTAGAAGAGGAAGAAAGCGAAATAATCGCTTAGTTGATGCAAAATTGATTTCAAATTGTTGACAGGATAATAGAGGAGTTGTAGCAATGAGTTTTTTTAAAAAGCTGAAAGAAAGCATCGCTTCCAAAACAGAAGCGGTCACTAATGTGTTTAAAGAAGGACTGTCCAAAACACGAACTGCCTTTGTGGAAAAGGTAGAGGAGCTTATCTTGCGGCGTAAAAAAATCGATGAGCAATTCTATGAGGAGCTTGAGGAGATTTTGATCGGCGCCGATGTCGGTGTTATGACCGTAATGGACCTGATTGATGAATTGCGCAGCGAGGTGAAGAAACGGAAAATCGAGGATGCAGCTGAATTGCAACCTATTTTGTCCGAGAAGCTGGCTCAATTGCTGAAAGGCAATGAGGATGTTTCGCTTCATATGTCTGCAAGTGGCATTACTGTTATTCTGTTTGTTGGGGTAAATGGAGTTGGAAAAACGACTACTATTGGTAAGCTTGCCTACAAGTTCAAAAACGAGGGCAAGAAGGTTATGCTTGCAGCAGGAGATACCTTCCGTGCAGGTGCGATTGAGCAGCTCGAGGTTTGGGGGCAACGGGTTGGTGTAGAGGTTGTAAAGCAGCAAGCAGGCTCTGATCCGGCAGCAGTTATGTTTGATGCTGTACAAGCAGCTAAACAGCGCGGGGTGGATGTGCTATTATGCGATACAGCTGGGCGTTTGCAAAATAAAACCAACCTGATGGAAGAGCTGAACAAAATTTATCGTGTCATTCAGCGTGAAATTCCAGATGCACCGCATGAAGTCCTTATGGTGCTGGATGCAACTACAGGGCAAAATGCATTAAGTCAGGCGAAGCTGTTTGGTGAGAAAAGCGGTGTGACAGGACTAGTATTGACCAAGCTTGACGGTACAGCCAAGGGGGGCATTGTTATAGCGATTCGCAATGAGCTGAATCTCCCCGTCAAATTCGTCGGATTGGGAGAGAAAATGGAAGATTTGCAGGAGTTCGATTCTGAGCAGTTTGTACATGCTTTATTCGCTGGTTTGATTCAAAAAGAGGAAGAGCAGGAAGCAGTTTCGCAAGAATAATATATGTGACAAGTAAAAAGACTTGACAGCCCCTAGAGCTTTTAGTATGATTAAAAGGTCCGAACGGCTGTTAAGTTTTTTTGAAGTGAAAAGCGAGATGCACCTTCATTTTTACAGTCATGAGGAGGTCACTGAAGGGGGAGAGGCGATGTTTGCAAGTGATGCAAATGCTCTGTCCAAAACGACCCGCATTAACATGCTGTTTGATTTTTATGAATCGTTGCTTACAGATAAACAGCAAACTATACTAGCTTATTACTATCATGAAGATTTCTCTCTGGGGGAAATCGCGTCAGAATTTAATATTAGCCGACAAGCGGTCTATGACAATATGAAGCGTGCAGAGCAGGCGCTTGAAAGTTATGAGGACAAGCTGGGGTTGTTGAAGAAGCATCAATTGCGCGAGCAGCTTTTACAGGAAATTGAAGCGTTCGCTAATGATACAGACGATGTATATCGCAAGAAATTGCTGGAATGGGCGGAAGCTTTCAGACTGGCAGATCAATCAGGAAAAGAGGAGGTGACGGTTCATGGCAGCATTTGAAAGCTTGACTAATCGATTGCAGAATGTGTTCAGTAAGCTCAAAGGAAAAGGCAAAGTTTCAGAGGAGGATGTAGCTGAGGCGATGCGTGAAGTGCGTCTTGCCCTTTTGGAAGCAGACGTTAACTTCAAAGTAGTAAAGGACTTTGTAGCCAAGGTTAAGGAACAGGCAGTCGGCATCGAAGTGACCAAGAGTTTTACGCCAGGCATGGTCGTCATCGATATCGTTAATAAAGAATTAACTGAATTGATGGGCGGCACACAAAGCAAGCTGGCAAAAGCAAACAAACCGCCGACAGTTATTATGATGGCGGGTTTGCAAGGGGCTGGTAAGACAACAACTTCAGGGAAATTGGCAAAATTGTTGCAAAAAAGCAATCATAAGCCGCTCCTTGTTGCTTGTGATATTTACCGTCCTGCTGCTATTAAGCAGCTCCAGATTTTGGGTGAACAAATCGATGCACCTGTGTTTTCAATGGGGGATCAGACCTCGCCGGTTGAAATTGCTCAGGCAAGCTTGCAGTTTGCCAAAGAAAATGGCAATGATTATGTCATTATTGATACCGCCGGTCGTCTGCACATCGATGAAGCGCTCATGGAAGAGTTGAAACAAATTCACACTTTGGTGAAACCGGATGAAGTTCTCCTCGTTGTAGATGCCATGACGGGACAAGATGCTGTCAACGTAGCGAAGAGCTTTCACGATCAGCTTGAATTAACAGGCGTTGTTTTGTCCAAGCTTGACGGTGATACACGAGGCGGAGCAGCGTTGTCTGTTAAGGCTGTAACTGGTCAGCCAATCAAATTTGCTGCAATGGGTGAGAAAATTGATGCTTTGGAGCCATTCCATCCGGAACGGATGGCATCTCGTATTCTTGGCATGGGTGATATGCTCTCGCTTATTGAAAAGGCGCAATCTTCTATCGATGCAGAAAAAGCAGCAGAGATGGAACGCAAAATGCGTACAGCAGAATTTACATTTGATGATTTCCTTGAGCAGATGGAACAAGTGCGCAAGCTTGGTCCGCTTGATCAGCTGATGGATATGCTTCCTGGTATGGGCAAGATGAAATCGGCTATGAAGGATATGAAGGTGGATGAGCGTCAGCTTGGTCGTGTTGAAGCGATTGTCAAATCCATGACGCAGGAAGAGAAGCAAAAGCCGGAATTGTTGAACCACAGCCGGAGAAAACGGATTGCTGCAGGAAGCGGAGCAAGCATTGTTGAGGTTAATCGTCTAATTAAGCAGTTTGACGATATGCGCCGGATGATGAAGCAATTCTCGAATATGGTAGGTCCTAAAGGCCCGAAAAAGGGCAAGAAAGGCTTGAAGGGTCTGCTTGGGAAAAATATGAAATTTCCGTTTTAACTACGGAAACTAACATAATAAAGTTGAGCAGTGTATTTGATTGAAGGAGGTGAAGTTACAATGGCAGTTCGTATCCGTTTGAAACGCATGGGCGCACACAAAGCACCTTTCTATCGCGTAGTTGTTTCTGATTCCCGTTCTCCGCGTGATGGCCGTTTTATCGAGGAAATCGGTACTTACAATCCGGTTGCACAACCGGCTCAAGTTAAAATCGATGAAGATAAAGCTTTGAAATGGTTGCAAAATGGTGCTCAAGCATCCGATACAGTACGCAGCTTGCTTTCGCAAGCAGGCGTTATGAAGAAGTTCCATGAGCTTAAGCAACAGAAATAACTGTTGAACAGCGGAGGGCTTGGTAATGAAAGAATTAATTCTTGTTATAGCGAAGGCGCTTGCCGATCATCCTGAAGAGGTTCGCGTACAAGTGAAGGATGATGAACACACTGTGGTTTACGAGCTGTCAGTACATCCGGATGATGCTGGGAAAGTTATCGGCAAACAGGGGCGTATTGCAAAAGCGATTCGTACAGTTGTAACTTCAGCTTCAGTCAAATCGAATAAGCGTGTTATCGTCGATATTAATTCATAATTGCACGAGACCTGAGGGCTAGGATTATTCATCCTGGCCTTCTTGGGTTATGCACATATATTTTAAAAGGATATTGTTTTCAGTCAGTTGGCACAGCATTATGGTTAACCGTTTGAAAAGAATATCTTTTAACAGCCGGTACAAATCACGATTTTAAGTATAAAGAGGTGCAGACATGAGTGGAAAATACTACACTGTCGGTAAATTGGTAAATACACACGGAATTCGTGGCGATGTGAAAGTGCTGCCGCAAACAGACTTCGCCGATCAGAGATTCGCACGAGGCAGCAAGTTACTGCTTGTTAATGATACTGAAACAGAAGCAAGAGAGGTTACTGTATTAAGCGCTCGTGAGCAAAAAGGGCTTTTTTATATTAAATTTTCAGGGATGGACAATATTAATGATGTAGAGAAGTACAAAGGCTGGGATTTGAAGGTTTCGGAACAAGAACAGGAAGAGCTTGAGGATGGACAATATTATTACCACGAAATAATTGGCTGTAAAGTCATCCTGGAGTCGCAAGAGGAGTTTGGCGTCATAACGGAAATTTTATCACCTGGTGCGAATGACGTCTGGGTAGTTGAACGCCCAAAAGAGGCAGGCAAACCTGTGCTATTACCTGTTATTGATGAAGTCGTTCTTCATGTCGACAAGGAAAGCAAAGTTGTTACGGTTCGTTTGCTGGAAGGACTGATTTGAATGAAAATAGATGTTCTGACACTGTTTCCCGAGATGTTTGACGGTGTATTCCAGGCAAGCATTCTTGGCAAGGCGCGAGAGAAAGGGATTGCAATGCTGGAGGCAGTGAACTTTAGACAGTTTTCAAACAATAAACATCAGACAGTTGACGATTATCCGTATGGCGGCGGCGGCGGTATGGTGCTGAAGCCGGAGCCTGTTTTTGCTGCTGTAGAAAATCTGGTAGGAAATTCAACAGGGCCGCATGATTTAGGGAAAAAACCGCGCATTATTTTGATGTGTCCGCAAGGGGAAGCTTTTACACAAAAAAAAGCGGAAGAGCTTGCTGCTGAGGAGCATCTTATTATTATTTGCGGCCATTATGAAGGATACGACGAGCGTATAAGGAAGCATTTGGTGACAGATGAAATATCTATTGGTGATTATGTGCTGACTGGTGGCGAGATTCCGGCTATGACGGTCATTGACAGTGTTGTTCGTCTTTTGCCGGGCACTCTTGGCAATGCCAGCTCTGCTGTTACCGATTCCTATAGTACTGGCTTGCTGGAATATCCGCACTATACAAGACCGCTTCAGTTCCGTGAATGGAAGGTGCCAGATGTGCTTGTGTCGGGTCATCATGCCAACGTGGAGCAGTGGCGCAGAACAGAGTCGCTGCTACGTACATTAAGAAGGCGACCGGATTTACTGGAAAGTGCAGATTTGACCAAAAAAGAGAAAGAAATGCTGTTGAAAGCAGCCCAAGAAGAGAATATTTCATTGAGGCTGGACAAATAATTTTTAAACAAGCTTATAGTTAAGAAAATAGTTGTATTTGTCGCTTGAATGTGGTAATATTTGCAGTGTTGTTCTTTTAAGTCGGACGGTCCGCTATACGCCACGAAGCGGTTCGGAGGAATCGTGGAGCCTATAAGAACGTCTATGGTGGAAGGAGTGAACGAAATGAATATCGTACAAGCAATTACACAAGAGCAATTGCGCAAAGATGTTCCTAGCTTTCGTCCTGGAGACACTTTGAAAGTGTTCGTTAAGGTCGTTGAGGGTACGCGTGAGCGTATTCAGCTGTTTGAAGGCGTAGTAATTAAACGTCGCGGCGGCGGAATTAGCGAAACATTTACAGTGCGTAAGATTTCTTACGGTGTTGGAGTAGAGAGAACATTCCCTGTTAACTCGCCAAAAATCGATAGAATCGAAGTAACTCGCCGTGGTAAAGTACGTCGTGCGAAGCTTTACTATCTTCGCAGTCTTCGCGGTAAAGCTGCTAGAATTAAAGAGATTCGTTAATACGACAGGAGGAGCTTGCGCAAACAAGCTCCTTTTCGTTTCTACCAGTTCCTGTTTTTTGTACTTTTGAATACTGTTTTGAAAAGGAGACTATAATGAGTGTGAATAATGAAAATAACGAAACATTTAATAATAGGGAAAATGAAAAATCTCCTTCTTCGGAAACTTACTTGAACAGTCAGGCAGATGATACGGGAGGAACGACTCCTGCAAAGGAAAAGAAAAAAAGCAGTGAAATAGTAGAATGGACCAAGGCGTTGCTAATTGCAGTCGTGCTTGTTGTTGTAATTAGACAGTTTTTGTTTACACCTTATATTGTAGATGGCGACTCGATGCAGCCAAACTTTGAGACAGGCGAGCGTTTGATTGTCAATAAATTAGTTTATCAATTCGGCAAGCCGAAATTTGGCGATGTTATTGTTTTTAATGTACCTGAAGACAACAGAAAGTTTATTAAGCGGGTAATCGGCGTCCCAGGTGATAAAATTGAGCTGCTGGGCGATGATCTATATATTAACGGACAAATAGTTGAAGAGCCTTACATAAAAGAGGTTATTGCTTCGAAACATGAGGCAGGCATGCTTTATAACGGGAATGGGGATATGTATAATTTCCCAAATGCTCGCAATAGTGAAATTGAGGTTCCCGATGGCATGATATTTGCTTTGGGTGATAATCGTGGCGACAGCAGAGATAGTCGCGCTCTTGGATTTATTGATACAAAAGAAATTATCGGCAGAGCCGAGCTTATTTTTTGGCCGATTAAAGAAGTCAAATTCATTAATCACTATTAAGTGGATTTTAATATGCAGCAAGCTGAGAAGCATGAGGTGATCTAGTGGATATACAATGGTTTCCCGGTCATATGACACGCGCACGCAGGCAGATTCAAGAAAAACTGAAACTGATCGATATTGCAGTGGAACTGCTGGATGCCAGAATTCCAATGTCTAGTCGTAATCCGATGATTGATGAGATATTGGGCAATAAGCCGCGTTTGATTGTTCTTAATAAAAGCGATTTGGCAGATCCGAAATTAACTGAAGAATGGATTGCTTATTTTAAATATGAAGGCCATGAGTGTATTGCACTTGATGCAGCGACTGGCAATCAAATCGGTTTGATCGCTACCAAATCAAAAGAGATTTTACAACAATGGTTTGACAGACAGCAAGCCAAGGGCGTAAACCCGCGTGCAATGCGCGCTTTAATTGTTGGGATACCGAATGTGGGGAAATCGACGCTCATTAATCGGATAGCGGGCAGAAAAATTGCTGCGACTGGTGATCGTCCAGGTGTAACGAAAGGGCAGCAATGGATAAAGTCCGCAAGCGGTGAACTGGAACTCCTTGATACACCAGGAATTTTATGGCCTAAGTTTGAAGACCAAAAAGCCGGTTATCGTTTGGCGGTAACCGGCGCTATTAAGGAAGAAATATTACATGTAGATGATATTGCTTTTTTCGCAGTGAAGGAGCTTGTAAAACGATACTGGGCAACCTTGGCAGAACGCTATAATTTATCAGATGAGCCATCAGATGCCGAAGATCCTGGGCAGATTGTTGAGGTAATGGAAAATATCGGACGCAGAAGAGGCTGTGTAGTTAGCGGCGGCAATATAGATTTGGAAAAAGCGTCTGTTCTTATTTTGCGTGATCTTCGTGCAGGTAAATTAGGTCGCTTAACGTTTGATGAACCTTATGAAGATATGCCAGCAAGAAAAGAGTAAGCAAAAGCATGGGAGATGCTCAAATGCTAGAATTTGAAACAGAATTATGGGGTCGGGGAAATAGTTTTGTGGCAGGTGTTGACGAAGTCGGCAGGGGCTGTTTGTTTGGCGATGTGGTAGCAGCAGCCGTCATTTTGCCGGCAGGGCTTGTGCTAGATGGAGTTAATGATTCGAAAAAGCTTTCTGAGAAAAAACGGGAACAGCTGTATGAGTTGATTGTGCAGGAAAGCGTAGCTTGGTCGGCAGCTCGCGTTGATGCAAAGCAAGTTGATCAGATCAATATTAAACAGGCTGCAAGACTTGCGATGAAGCTTGCAGTAGAGAGCTTGACTGTGCGACCGGAGCAACTGCTTATTGATGCAGAGAAAATCGACAGTGAGCTGCCGCAGCAATCGCTTATAAAAGGAGATGCAAGAAGTCAGTCCATTGCAGCAGCTTCAATTATAGCGAAAGTAACAAGGGACAGACTTTGCACTGGTGAATGGGAGCAGCGCTTTCCTCAATATGGGATTGCTGTTCATAAGGGATATGCAACTAAGCTTCATCGTGAAAAGCTTTTGGAGCATGGTGCAAGTGAAGAGCATCGTTTTACTTTTTTGGGGAATATTTTACCTGATCTGAATAGGCAAGTAGAAGCTGTTGCAATAAACGGCTAAACAAATGAATAATAGAAAGCTCTTTGAAGAGAGGATTCTTTTGCACAAAAATGTGCGGAGCATCCTGTTTTCAGGAGCTTTTTTTATATGTAGCGGTTAAGAAAAATGGTATAAAAACCGATATATGAAGTAAAGAATGTGACTTCGGAAGGGTAGAGACGATGAATATAAGCCATTTGATGAGAAGTTTGATCGGTGAGCAGACAGTGGGGGATTCTAGAAGTCTGGAGCTTAAAGTAGGGCAGGTTGTGCGCGGTACAGTGGCATCGCTGCTCGATAATAATGAAGCAATGCTGAATATTCAAGGCGTGCAAGTCCGAGCAAAGCTGGAGACACCTATGCAAGCGGGGCAGGCGGCATTTCTGCAAGTGCAGCCGCAATCAAGCGGTTCCTCAATTATATTCAAGCAGGTAGATCCGATTGCCTCGGGTATACTGGATGATACATTTCGAGATATCGCCAAAAGCCTTGGATTGCCTGATCAGAAGTGGGCATTGGATTTGGTGAAGGATTTGCGAACGGAAGGCTTTACATTGAACAGGCAGGCAGCGGAAGCATTTAAACAGGCGGCGGCTTTATTGCCGCAAGGAGCAAGCATGGAGCAATGGATGCAAGCGGCAGCAGCGGCGTTTCGGCGGGGAATGCCGCTTACGAGCGCTTCGATTGCTGCGATGCAGCAAATTATGTTTGGTGCTCCCTTGCATGAATTGACTTCAAATTTGGAACGTATGTTGAGCAGTTTGCTTCAGGCAGACAAAGGCAATAGTTTGGCAGCAAGTGACGGAAAAAGCAGTTTTATGGATGCCGGCAGACAGATGTTAGCGACACTGCAATCAAGCGGAGCAGCGATTCATTCTGGACTGACTCAAGCATCGGGTAATTCCAATTGGTTAGGTCAATTTATGAAGCAGTTAGGTGTAAGCTATGAGCTGCAGCTTGGAAAGATGGCTTCCCAAGAGCTTGCTGCGCAAGCAAGGGAAGGCACTGCAGGACAAAGTAATCAATTGTTTGCTGGGAAGCAGTTGACAGATGTGAATAATATGACTTCGCAGCCTTCCAAACAGGCAGGTGGTACTAATTCAACTTTGGATCAATCATTGCTTACTGGAAGGGCAACAACCGCCGCAATAAATACGAATACACTGAACGTTAACTTACCAGAGCAGAAACTTACTACGATACCAGCAGGAGAGCGCTCCACAGTTGGAACTGCTACAGGCGGCGAAGCTGCCAAAACAAACTCAGAGCAAGTGCAAAGAGCAACAATAGAAGGGGCTGTGTCCGCGCGGCAAAATACAGGCGCACCTATGCTTGCGGCGCAACAAGCAGCAACTGATACTGGAAATAAGACAGGTGCAGGTGCTCCGCAAGCTGTTACTCAGTCGGCGACAACAGGAGGGCATAGAATAGAAGGACTACAAGAGGCGACGTCTGTTCCGACCAGAATGGGAGGTCAGGAACAGATGGATTCTTCTGCGCGACCTGTTTTTTTGGCGAGCGAACAATCACAAGCTGCTCAACCGGTTCAACATAATTCCCCCTCGGCACCGCCTGCGCAGGGTGAGCAGGCAATAGCTGGAACGATATCTCAACCGCGGCCGGGCGCAGAGCAGCTAACTCAATTGGATTCTATAAAAGGCGCGTTATTGCAGCTTATGGCTGCAAATGATACGCCGGCGGCTGTAAGAGAACTGGCAAGCCAGCTTAACTCTCATATTACTGGGCAGCAGCTGATGCTGACAGCAGAGCGCAATCATTCTTTGTTCACTCATGTTACGATGTTTGTACCATTGCAGGACTCAAGCGGGAATAAAACAGCGGCTGTTCATATCCAGACAAGAAGAGGAATCCGAGGAGAGCTGGATGCAGAAAATTGCCGGTTATTGTTTAATTTATCTATGGCTGCGATAGGAGAAACTTTGATTGATGTTCAAATCGTTGATCGGATTGTTAGTTTGCATGTGTGGAATAATCATCCTGCTATACAAGCACTGTCTGCGGAAGCAAAAGATGAGCTTTCGGACAGACTTGAGACTGCCGGCTATCAATTAGCGTTACTTAAAGCCGTTTCTTTGCCAAAGGAGGAAAAAGAAGGAGAACAGGTAGCGGCACCTGTAGCCAAAGAAGGGAAAACCCCAAAACCGCCAGACGTATCTTCATTCTCATCAACACGCTATAAAGGAGTGGATTTGAAAGTATGAGCGGGCATATTAATCCTATTGATCAGACGAGCGGAGCGCTTGATGTGCATCAGCCTGCACAGCCTCCCGGTCCTGAATTCAGTCCATCTCCGCGCAAAGCCGTAGCTTTGAAATATGATCCTGGCAAAAATGCGGCTCCTACAGTTGTGGCAAAAGGGAAAGGGGATTTGGCTGATCGGATATTGGCTCTTGCCAGCGAGAATAGAATCCCGATTCAGGAGGATGCTTCGCTGGTAGAGGTGCTCTCCAAGCTGGATATCGATCAGGAAATACCGCCGGAGCTATTCATGCTTGTAGCTGAAATTTTGACCTTTCTCTATCAGGCGGATAAGAAAGCAGAGGTATGGCTAGATGAGCAACGCTAAACAATTGCTTGGCATATTAGGGGAGCAGACAGCAAAAAGCAGTCTGGAGCTGGAAGGGTATCGGGTACTTACTTGTAATTGGCGATGCAGATTAGGAGAAATAGATATTATTGCAGCGCAGGACGACCGACTAGTTTTTATCGAAGTACGCTCACGAAAAGGCCGAAACTTTGGTACGGCTGAAGAGTCTGTCGATTTGCGCAAGCAGCAAAAAATTCGGCTGGCGGCACAATATTATATGCAGCAGCATAAACTTGATCAAACTCTGATTCGCTTTGATGTTATCGCACTTTTATTTGATTATAACAATCAGTTGATTTCTTATAAGCATGTTGAGGCGGCCTTTTAGCCGCCTTTTTATAATGAAAGATGATGAAACTAGCTCTAGCAGCATCAGTTTGTCAGGTATAGGTCAGAATAGTTTCGGCGACAGTGGTCTTTCGAAACTGAAGAGCTTCTGCGATATGCTCGCACTGTACCATATCAGATTGCTCCAAGTCGGCAATGGTTCGCCCGACTCGGATCATTTTATCATAGGTGCGCAGCGATAATCCTAATTGATGATAGGCATTATTCAGCATTTGCTCTGCTGATTTACTAAGCCGTGAATGCTGGCGAAGCGCTGACCCGAACAATTGATCAGCAGCGAGCCTTTGCTGCTCAGCTGCAAAGGCTCGCGCTTGCCAAACCGTTTGCTTAAGCTCTGCCGAGGTATATACTTGTGTTTTTGGAAATAAGTCATTGCTGCTTGTTTGCTGCTGAGCAACAGGCATTGGCACATCAAGCATTAGATCAAATCGATCTAAAAGCGGGCCAGATAGTCTGCCTGCATATTTTTTAACCATCAATGGCGTACAAACACAAGCAGATACTGCATGTTCCATACCAAAAAATCCGCAAGGGCAGCCATGTAGCTAATACCTTTGATTTTTGGAGTGAAATAACGAATTGTTATAGCTGCTCGGGAACGTCGACGATCTTGCTCAGGAGGGATAGTACTAACAATGATTTCTCTCACCAAAACTCGAACGATTTCTCTCTTCACTTCAAATGGCGGGTTATCGACAAGTTTATTCTTTAAATCAATTAACAATGATTCTGCTGTATCAAAGTGCTGTACCGTGTAAAACTCTGTTTCGATTGCTTCGTTTAGATCCTTTATGCGTTGTTCCAGCACGCACTTTTCATTAATGATTTCATTCAGTTGACGTTCAACGTCAGAAGCGCTGATTATTTTTTTACGAAACAAATCCAATATTCCCTGTTTTTCTGATTCTTTATCTTGCAAGGATTGAATGACTAGTGCTCTTTCTGCGGAGAGTTCTACTTTTTGTGATTGCTGTTCTTCCATACCTGCCGTAAGTTCTTGCAGGGTATCCCCAGGATTATTGATAAAATCGACGCACTCGTTCCAAATATTGTTTTCAATCCATTCTGCGGGTAAATTTTTGGAGTTACATTTTCCAAGTAGTTTTCCTCTATACGAAGTTTTCCCTCCACATACATAATAGGACTGAGATTTGCGTTGTGCGCCAGTATAAGCAGTACCATGATAGGTCTGACCACAAATGCCGCATTTAATTAAACCTCTTAGTAGGTAATTACGTTTCGCATTTTTCATGCTCTCTAGTTGGTTGTCTTTTAAGACTTGCTGAGCTAAATTCCACGTTTCCTCGTCCACAATAGCAGGCATTGTTCGTTCAATTAATTCTCGATCTTTTTTTGAACGTTTACCGTACACATGAATCCCTTTATAGGTTGTGTTTTTAATCATGCTACCTATTCTCCCTGGTGTCCAAACACCTGATGTAGATTCTTTTCGTTTGCCCTTTTTTACTTTACGACCATCCTTAGTGTAGGAGGGAGGGATAGTTAGCGCATTAAAGTAATCTGCCACTTGAAAAGTTGTATATTTTTGATGAGCAATCAAATTAAATATAAGCCGCACCACGCTAGCCTCAGTCATATCTGGCTTTCCAGTCAGCGGTTCTTCACTAATCTCAAGAAATCTCTCCTCATTGACATAATATCCATACGGCACTATGCCACCGAGCCATTTTCCTTTTCTGGCTGCTCTGTTGGCTCCATGCCACATTGTTTCTAACATCGTTTCGCGATCTAACTCCGCTACCCCTGCAAGTACAGTTAGGATGAATCGACCATGAGGATCACCGGTGTCGAACGGCTCCGTCATGCTGCGAATCTTAACACCATACTGTTCCAACTTATAGACCGAATTCAGAATATCTCGTGCCGTACGACCAAGCCGCTTAATATTATAAATCAGTACGAGTTTAACTTTCCCTGCTTTTGCTTTTTCGATAAGGCGACTGCCATCAGGCCTTTCTTCGAGAGGAATTTTCCCCGATACACCATCATCTTTATACCAATCACCAATTTCAAACTTATGAAGATCACAGTATTTGTTTGCAAAATCCACCTGAGTTTGTATCGTCTCTCGTTCTTGTTGATCTTCGGAAGATACCCTAGCGTAAATGTCCACTTCTTTAATAGCATAAAAATTGTTTTCTCCAAGCATACTTACTCACTCCACTCATGGTTAATATTTTTTAATTGAATACTGTAATATCCTCAATATCGCTAATTCGTAGTAAGAGTTTCTGTATACTGATCAATTCAGTGTAAAGTTTTCAATGAGCATCCAAACAGGGGATAGATAACAATTTTCTCCTGATTCTTCGTAGATCGCTTTAATATCCAATACGATAGCCCCCTTTTTTCTTTTTAATCTGTTGATGTAGCTGGTTAAGAATTCTCTTTGTTTCGTCTCGATAATCGCGATAAGCTAAAACCTTGGGTGCTAATTTAGTTTTAAGTGCAATGTCCGTACGTTCTTGTTGAATACGATTTAGAACCTGATTGATTCGCTTTTGAACAAAGTGTACAGGTAATGAAAACGATTCCGATAATGATTGAATAAGCCCATCATACGAGTCATGCACAATTTCAGCGATCATAAAGTAGGGAAGAGCAGCGTAATATTGGAACCTTAACGATTGAAACTCCTGAAGATCAATAAATAGGCCAGGTAATGTTCTTTGGTCTCCTACATGTAGAACACAATGTCCAACCTCATGAAAGAAGTCAACTCGTTGTTTCAGTAAATTATCAGACTGATTAAGTACAACAATTCCACTTGAGCCTGTCCAATCGGCAAATGGCTTACCATCGTAATATTCCAACTGTACGTCAAAGGCATATGATACATTAGCTATGGTTAAGTCTGTTGGCGAGAGAATTCCATGATTTCTGTAACACTGTTCTATTTTGATTTCTAAATAAGAAGGTTTATATAAACTCATATTAAATGACATTCAAGAGCCTCCTTAGGAACGTATGTTCTGTTTCGTGTTGAAAAGAAAAGCCCATAAGGGCTGAGTAACTATCATCTAGTAGCTATGAATATAAAAATTGCTATGAAAATAATTGAGACTGGGATAACGATACAACCAGTTACTATCTTTTGATTTTGCTTCACCATGTGTCCAACATCTGTTTTTAAAGGTTCTGATTTCCTTGATGTAGTCGTTAGATTACTCCCACAGTGTTTACATTTTATTGCTTCAGTTTGAATCTCTTCAGCACAAAATGGGCATTTCTTCATTAACTCACCGCTTTAATCCCTCATCGGTTGAGGTACTTGCTACTTATCCTTCTGTTTTTCCGCATCCCTTCGACGTAGCATCTGAATAAATTCATCTGCCGCTTGAATCTCATCTTCAGTCCAACCTTTACCGCCATCGCGGTAGGCTCTACCTGAGGCAACCATTTTTAGTGGATTAGGATCATCTGTACGACCCAGTAAATAATCTCCAGAAGTGTCCAGTGCATCCACAATTCTTTTGAGGGCATCAGGGTCAGGCTTACGATCATTTGTTTCATATCTAGATAGTTGAACTTTGGTCAATCCAGTTTTATCACAAAGTTGTTGCTGAGTCCAATTTAGTTTTTCTCGTAGATATTTAATGCGATCCCCGAGTTCTAACATTGTAGTTCCTCTATTCTATTATAAATTATCACAATCATAACATTACCAATACGGTAATAAAAGAAAATTGCCAAAAAGGTAATAAACGCGTTGACATTGCCGAATTGGTAACGTATAATTGGATTTATATTACCGATACGGTATCAATGAGGTGATGGATTTGAGAAAGGTTGACTTAGAAAAAATTAAGCTACTGAGAAAAAAACAGAATTTGTCTATTGATGAAATGTCAAAAAGATTAGGGTATGAAAGCCAAAATGGTTACTACTATCTTGAAATAGGTAGAGGAAAGTTTACTGCTGAAATGTTGGCTAAGGTTGCTGACATACTTGATGTAAATATTAACGCACTTTTTTTTGTTCAAAATGTTGCCAAATCGGCAACATTAGAACAGAACAACATTTCAGAGAAGGAGGTAGGGTAGGTGGATCGGAGCAAAAGGAGGGGAGGAAGAATGCAAACGCCTAACGGCATTACGTATGAAGCAATATATGAGCCAGACAAAGAGAGGATGGTCAAAGCGTTACGAATCTTACTTGAATACAAACCGCGTTCAAAAAGTGCAGTAACAGATGTTAATGAGGCGATTAACCGAGTAGGGGGTGAGCATCTTGGAAATAAGCTTTTCTGATGTGAAAGAAATTTACCAAACTTCGGATGAAGAAAAGGTTAATGAGCTTTTGGATGAGGGATGGATTTTGGCTGATGCAACTCGGGGTAATCTTAAGTACTTATTTTTGTTAGTACGTGTTTGAGGGTTGCTGCCGATCTGCTAGCAGGACCGGCAGCTGGGGAATAACGAGGGGATAGATTAACTAGATTATAAGGCAGCAGAACCCCAAATACTGTTCGAATTTCGAACGAAAGGGGGGAATCACATGAAGTACGGCGCGATCTTGAAGGCTTGCAGGGATCGCATTGGGATGAGTCAGGAAGAACTTGCGCTCCGGCTACATCGATCACGTAGCGCAATCAGTAAACTGGAAAATGATCAGCAAGAGCTGGATGTCACGACCTTAAGTCAGTGGGCTGAGGTAACAGGTGCAAGAGAAGTAGTTGTGGCATTTATATGCGGGATGGATGGCTTGGGCGTTTTGCAGCAATTATTGCAAATGACGATAGGAGGGTGAATAAATTGAAATCAGAAAATGTCATGTATCAAGAAGCTCAAACATGGAAAAAGCAAAATGAACAAATCCGTGAATGGCTACTTACACACCCTATGCGGGTGCAGCCTGGAATGTGGAGTCCAGCAATTAATTTGACGGAAGTTCTGGGAGAAGAACTTGAAAGGGAACTAAAAAATGCCCGCCGGCCAGGGCGGACATCATTGCGATACCGACTACAGTATCTTTTGTTGTCTATATTAGCACTTCAACGCAGATCATTCAAGACAGAATCAGGGAGTGATCCACAATGCGGTTCAAATGGTTAAAGCAATCATCTGAGCAAGCAGTTGTTTGTATGGCAGTTGCTAGAATTCGATGCAAAGGTACTTCAATCGAAGAGGCAATTACTCTTACTTTAAAAACTGGACATTATGCGATTAATTCTTCTTCTATTAGTAAATCTCACTTTCAGAAGCTGCATAAAGCTGTTGCTAAAGCTATAAACAGCAGCACTCAAAAGATTAGTTAGAAAGGAGACTGGACTTGACTTATATACCTAATCCGGACAAGCCCGGAGAGCTGTCGACACTGCAGGAAGCAGTTGATGAATTAATACTTTGTAGGACCCGCGGAGGTGGATGGGATCTTGCAAAGCTCGATCGTTGGCTTTATCGATTCCCTATTCAGATGGCAGACGCCATAAAAGTACTCGACCATTTGCTGGACGAGCATTATCCTCCTATTCAAGAGGGAGGTGTGTCTCATGACGAACGGAGCGGCGATCGGCTACATGATTATCGCAGCGCGTAGGGCGAAGATTGATAAGCAAACCATACAGCTTTTGGAGTTAATGATGGCTGCGGCCATGGATGAAGTCACAGAACAAACAGCAGAACACGTCTATAAAAAATCTTAATTAATAATTGGAGGTCATTTATATGTTGAAGTCTACAGGCATTGTTCGTAAGGTGGACGAGCTCGGCAGGGTTGTTTTACCGATGGAGTTACGCAGAACATTGGGAATTGGTGAAAAAGATGCACTAGAAATCTTTGTAAGTGGAGAACAAATCGTTTTACGAAAATACCAACCAGGCTGCGTAATAAGTGGCAGCACAGAGGACCTTATCGATTTTAATGGCAAGCAATATAGTCGCGAAACTATTAAACAAATGGCACTTAAGGCTGGAATTTAAGGTAGGACAAGGCTCAGCCTTGTCTCAGGGCATCGAACTACCACCCCCGTTCGATGTCCTGAGATGCGGCTGACGCATCAATTCATAGAAAAGGAGGATTTCAATGGGCGAAGTAGCTGAAATGGTTTTGGAAGGCATGCTCTGTGAAGTTTGTGGGAGTTATATCGATGGTGAAGAATCTGGCTATCCCCGAACGTGTGATGATTGTGAAAACGAAAAATAGCCCGCGGCAACGGGCTATCCAAAAAACTTATGAACGCCCCCATTTTAGCACGGAATGCTCGGGGCGACAAGGAGGAGCTTATGGATAAACAACAGATTATGGATAGATTGCTGGCATTGCCAGGAGAAATTGCAACCGCTGAGGCACTGGTACTTGAGGCTAATTTGCATGTTTTGGGGGCAAAGGGTACGTTGCAGGCCAAAGAGGACATGCTGCTTCTCACTAACGCTATTGATGGAAAGAACGCTGAGGTTCGAGCTGCTCAAATGAGGGAAAAAACCTTTCATGAGCGTGGGGATGTTGAAGACGCTGAGCTCAACCTAAAAAATGCTACTACTCGTCTAGGCAGGTTGCGGGATGAATTTAAAGCACTACGGGCAATTGTTGATTTGCTGAAGGGGGCGGCGTAATTGTCTGAGGCTAACCTGCAGGTTCTGCCTCAATCCTCCGGTGGAAACACCGGGGGAGGGGCGCTTGTTGATCTTGAGTTTGGCAGCGTGGCCGATTTCCGGAAAAGGTTGACTGATATGAAGCAAAAATATGATTTTCTGCAAGTTTTCTTCAAGGAAATTATGGTCAAGGACGAAGACTTCGGTACAGTTCCCGGCACTCAGAAAGCAACATTGTATAAGCCTGGAGCTGAGAAACTCTGTGAATTGTACGGTTTTGCAGCTGTGGTGAAAAGTAAGACGGAAGACAGGGATTTTGATTCTGGCTTTTATCGTGTTGAATTCGTCCTGCAGCTCATCCACCGCGCTAGTGGCATTGTGATCGGAGAAGGGGTAGGTGAATGCAGCACTTTTGAATCCAAGTACCGATACCGTTGGGTTAGCGAGAACAAGGTTCCTTCCTTCTTAGATAAAGAGGATCTACTTTTTGAAGAAAAGGAAGGTTCCTACGGAGCTTATCGTTCATACCGCATTCCCAACGAAGACCTTTTCAGTCAATGGAACACGGTGCTTAAGATGGCTTATAAACGGGCGTTTGTAGGCGTCACGCTTCAATGCACTCGATCCAGCGGGATTTTTACGCAGGAAGAAGCGGAAATGGATGAATACGCGGACGTTCCGGAAGAAGATCGGAAAAAGGCGAAAGGCAGAACGGCTAACGCCAACAGCAGCCGCTATCAAGGTGGTGGCCAGCAGGGTGGAAATCGTTCTGCCAGCGGTGGCGCTGCCCAGAAAAATCGAGTACTTAGCCTTATGAAACAGCAAGGCCTTGACTGGAACGGTCTGGCAGATGCAGCGAGTGAAGCCCTTGGTAGGTCAGTTAAGAAAGTCATTTCCGATATTACAGCGGAAGCAGATTGGAAAATCGTTGGTGATTATCTTGAAAATAGCGGCCAAGGTGATGGCATAAATTTAGATAATCTTCCGGAGGATTTGCGATGAAGATAGCACATGTTGCAGATAGTCACTGGGGCTTCGGTTATCCGGGCCCCACACCAGCAGCACGCTTTGAGGATATAACTCGGACGATGGATTGGGTTGCTGATCGAATTATCGATGAGGGTTGTGAACTCGTTTTGTTTGCTGGTGATGCCTTTAAGGATGCAAGAGTATTCATCGATCGAGCTACCGCAGAAATTCAGGCGTTTGTTGCCTGGCTCCGCAAGCTTTCTGAAGCCAGCATTGAGGTTATTGTGATCAGCGGAACACCGTCGCATGACGCGATAAGTGCCTATCATTTAATTCGTGAGATGCAGATTCCGGGTGTTCAAGTCTTTACAGAGATAGAATCAACATCATTTGGAGGCGTTACGATCTGCTTCCTCCCTGGAATGAATCGCTCTAGTTTTGCAACGGATGAAGAGTTTGTTGGCTTACCACCACACGAGTTTCATTTCAAAATGACAGAGAGAATCACAGACGAGTGTGAGTGCTTTGTTAGCTTTGCTGATGAAGGTCCTAAAATTTTATTATCGCATCTAACTTATGACCTTGCGGATACAGGATTTGAGGATGCTCTATTACAAAATGAGCCGATCTTGACGGATGAAGCAGCTCGAATGTTTGACCTTGTATGTCTCGGCCACATTCATCGACCGCAACGTGCTGGTACTAATGTATTTTATAGTGGTGCTCCGGAGCGACATAATTTCGGTGATGAGCATACTACGCCAGGCTTTTATATACATCAATGGCTAGATTCAGTTCAGCAGTTTGATTCTAAATTCATAGAAACACCAGCTCGCCAATTCAAGACAATTGACTGGTGTGATATGGACATAGCAGCTTGGTTAGATGGTCAAGTAGATGATTTTTCCGACATTCAGAACGCCATTGTACGTGTGAGGTATGCCTGCAGTGAGGAATTACAGAAGTGTTTCGATCGTCGATCGTTAGAGAAAGCACTGTACGATGCTGGCGCATTCTTTGTAGCAGAGATACGTGCGGAGGTAGAACGAACGGAACGCATCCGCGATGCAGAAGTGACCGAAGGGCTTAACCCGTTAACAGCATTGGCTGCATGGGGAAAGAATCAGGAGCTTAAAGAATTAGAAATAACTGAGTTACAGGCACTTACTACTGAGTTGTTGGAGGGAAGTATATGAGCGAATTAATTCGATGCGCATACTGTGGTGCAGAACGCCCTTCAATTGAAATGATGCTCGGAAAAATAATTTTTCGTGATCGACATCCAGTAAGCCGTAAAGCATTTGTGAATAGCAAAACTAATATGTACTGTGCCGATAAGCCATGCCGTGTGCATGATCAAATGGCGCACGAAGGGTAGGTGCAAAATGATTCCATTACGCCTTATTATTCATAATTTTAGAGCAATCGAACATGCCGACATTGATTTGTCGGCTGTATCCTTAGCTGCAATTGCAGGACGCAACGGCGCTGGGAAGTCATCAGCCTTTACTTTGGCACCACGATTTGCACTGTTTGGTGACGTGATCAGCGGCGTAAGTCTGGACGATCTTGTCCGGCGAGGGGCTTCCGAGATGTCGGTTGAGTTTTGGTTTGAACATCAAGGCGACGTGTATCGAGCAATTCGGACTCGATCGACAAAGGGCAAAGGCAAGTCAACGCTTGAGCTGCAGAAACGTGTCAATGGTCAGTGGGAGAGTCGCAGTGCAGAGAAGATTATTGATACCGAGAAAGTTATTCGTAACTTGCTCAATTTGGATGATGAGACATTCACAGCTAGCTCCATGATCTTGCAGGGGCAGGCCAATGCATTCACTGGAGCGACTGCCGGCAAGCGGAAGGAGATCCTTTCACAGATTCTTGGACTTAACGTGTATGAACAGTTGCAAGAAGGTGCCAGACAGAAGGCTACATTGCTTCATATCGAGATTGAGAAGTCGAAGGATAAGATTTTGACACTTAACGAACGACTTGCCGGTCGCCTGGCGAAGGAAGAGGATCTGCGGATCGCCGAGGATCAGTATGCTATTTCTCTGGCCATGATCGCAGAGGACGAAACAGCCGTTAAAGTGGCTGAGGCGCAGATTGCCACGCTGGACGGAAAACGGGCTCGTATTGAACAGATCGATCGTGAGATTGTAGCAAATGGCGAAGAGATCATGGTGCTGCAGCAAGAACGTACTGATCAGACAGGTCGCCTTGAACGCGCTGAAAAGATATTGGCTAACGAAGCAGCCATCTTGAACAAGGCTGCCGAATTGGAGCAGGTTAAACAGCAACTGACAACATTGGAAGTACGGAAGCCTGAACTTGATCGCTTGCAGAGTGACTTGACCGTCACACAGGCTGACTTATTCCAATTGGATGATGATCTGATCCGATTAGGCATGCGCATAACTGAATTGCAACAGCAGCTTACCGGGAGAAATGCGCTTGAGAAGCAGGCTGAGTCATACGATACCGAGGTGCTACAATTGCGTGCCTTTGAAGAGAAGGCGGACAGGTGGAACCTGTTGGCTGCAGAAATGGCTGATCTGTCGGGAAAGAAGGACAGGGAAGAGGCTCACCTCAAGCTGGAAGAACAGCGCCTTATCGATAAAATCGATACGCTGGAGCAGCAGGAAGCACACATTCACGACAGCGGATGCCTTCCGACTTGCAAGTTCCAGCAGGCTGCTGCTGCAGCTGTTGCAGAGTTGCCGGACTTGCGGCGGCAATTGGCTGATCTTGATCGTTCAGAGCTTGAAAGTCTTTCCAACACTATCAGAGATAAGCAAGCTGAGCAGCAGACGCTAGAGTATAATTTTATTTCGCATCGTGCATGCAAAGCCAAAGTGGACGAATTGCGAGAAGCATCTAATGCGTTCGCTCAACTCGGTGGTAAGAATGAGCTTCTGCAGCAGTTGGAACAACAACAGAGCGAGAAAGGTGAACGGAAGTCGACAGTCAAACAGCGAGAACAAGTTTTGAGAGTGCAAGTGCGAGATTTAGAAGCTGCTTTAGCACCGCTATCGGAGTTAATGGTGAAGGCTGTTGAACTTGAACGCTGGGCGCGTCTCAAAGATCAGCTTTCAGCTGCTCGTGAAGTTAAGACTAACACCCAGGAAAGGATCACAGCTATTGATCGAGATATTGCCGGCAAGCAGGAACGGCGGGATCAACTGTCCGATGAACGTGGAAGACTGGTGCTGGATACACTTGATTATGAAGCCCTGCAGCAATCACTGACTCAATCCAGCAGTTTACTTCAACAGCATCGCCTGCAACTTGCCACTCTGGCTGAGCAGATAGGTGGCATTAAGGCGGTATTGGCTGCTTTAGAGGCAGATCAACAGGAACGTGACTGTGTTGCTACTGAAATGGAGCCAAAGGCAATACGTTGGACGAGATACCAAACGCTTACTAAGGCATTTGGCCGCGATGGAATTCCTGCTTTGATTATTGAAAATGCAGTGCCTCAACTAGAGCGTATTGCCAATGAGATTCTCGGTCAGATGTCGAAAGGCAAGCATTATGTGCGATTTGAAACTCAGCGTGAGCTTAAGAGTCGTGCAGGCGTTTCTGAGACGCTCGATATCCTTATTGGCGATTGGACGGCAGAGCGGCCGTATGAAACATTCAGTGGCGGCGAACAACTCCGCATTGATTATGCGATTCGCTTCGCTTTGGCCGAATTATT
Source organism: Paenibacillus nanensis (assembly GCA_040396195.1). Classification (GTDB taxonomy): domain Bacteria; phylum Bacillota; class Bacilli; order Paenibacillales; family Paenibacillaceae; genus Pristimantibacillus; species Pristimantibacillus nanensis_A. The sequence continues at coordinate 403,286 of JBEBPB010000001.1, read as the reverse complement.
GGCGCAGCGTGCCGGCAGCAAGGTTGAGTGGCTTACGATCGACGAGGGGCTTGGCAGTCAGGATGCAGAGCATCGGGCGCTTGTTCTAGAATCTATCAAATCCGTTGCTAGTAGATTTAAGAGAGTACTTGTCATAACCCATATTGAGGATGCACAAGCTGCTTTCGATCAGGTAATCCGATTTGACAATTCGGACGGCGGTGTTGAGGTCCTCGTTGCTTGAGCCCATATACGACGAGTTTGGAGTCCCATTATGCCGATCAGGCGTATCGGAGCGAATATGGGCGCTCTATCATAGTGATTCGGATGCTTTTAAGCGCGAGGTACGAGACTACTTTGCGCTAGGGTATCCCGGTTGGACAGTTGTAAAAGCCAACTACAAACATCGAGTGATATGGTTACGAGATGATCGGGGGAGATCAATTTGATAGTTGAACAACTCGATTTATTCGATGAGATAAAAGTAGAATCAGAGGCACTACTGAATGGATTCTACTACGAAGAGAAAAGCAGGAGTTTTATCTCGTATGTACTTGGAAAAAGGCATTTTGTGATTCTAGCAAGTCGTTGCAAGTCGCCAACTTGGCCTAAAGAATGGCGAGAAAAAATAATGAGGGAGCGCTCGATATGACAAAAATGACTGAGGACCAAAGAACAGAACAGGCTGAACAAGTAATTGATTGGTTGGTTGCCCAAGTGGATAAAGCACGTGCCAAAGGACCGGATCAACTGCATAATTTTCTGAATGCAACAGCGTTTTCTTTAGGTGTTCTAATGGCAACAAATGTTACATCTAAGGAGCTCGGCCCAGTAATGAATCTATTGATGGAAAGCCTCATAGCTGGAATTGAAACTGGGGTACAACAATCGGATTTGCCAGGCATGTTTACAGTTGTAAGGAGAGCATTATGAAGCAAGGAAAACGACCAACACGGCGTCAAAAGCAGTTGATTCACATGGCAGGCTTAAATTCGGAGAATTGGCTTGTAGTCAAGAGCCTGACAACACATTTGCACTTAGTCCATCGTTATACCGGTATAACTAAGATCATTGTTATTTAGGGGATGAGCGGATGCCTCAAGACAGCTATCCATTTCCAATGTATTCGGGACTGTTGGAGCCAGGACACTACAAAAAAATAGGCAGCGCGATATGGCTTTTCCTTTGGTGTATCAGTTCCACTACGATGGAAAAGGAGAGAGATGGGACTGTATGGGGCATCGTACTCGGGAATAAGCCATTGCAATTGCCTGAGTTAGCAGAGAAGTTTGGAGTGAGTGATAAAACGGTCAGCCGGTGGCTAAGCGTCCTGGAAGAACACCATTACATAAGAGTGACCAGGGCGCCTCGTGGACTAATATTGTCCGTTAAAAATTCGAAGAAATACCCTAACCATATTCCGGACAAAAATGTCCGATCACACCCAAGTGATCAGACAGAAATGTCCGATCACATACCGAGTGATGAGACAAATGTGTCTGATCACTTGGACAAAAATGTCCGATCTAATAAAGATATTATAAAAGATCTTGTAGTAGTTGTAGTAGATGAGAAAGAACAGGTTCGAATCATTCAAGAAATAGAAAATCATTTTATTCAGCGTAGAGGGAAGGGCTTTGCCGTAAGTTCTTCAGACTATCTTGAAATCAAGCAACTGGTGGCTGCGGGGGTGCCGTCCCCATTAATCAAGACCTGTATCGATCGCGCCTTCGACGAGTACAGGCCGCGCCATTCCCGCGACGAGATCCGGAGTTTTAATTTTATCGTTCCCCGGATTTTAGATGAGTGGGAGAAGTCGAAAGCCATAACTGCCGCGGTGCCGCACGTAGCAGTCGCCCTTGGTTCCGGCAACCAGTCTGCAGGATATAAAAGCAAGCAACAACGCGAGCTTGACGAGCTTGAACGACTTCGGGAGGAGGAGCTGAAACGTGAACAAGCTTCAGGTCATTGATCTATTCGGTATCATCAAGCGATCTTACCCAGGTTTTGATGCAAGCCCGCTAAACGTGGAGCATTTCGCAAAGTACCTACAGGATTTTCCGTTCGAGACGGCCTGTGAGAACGTGGAGAAATACATTTTGACTGAGCGTTTTGCCCCTACGATCGCAGATATCCGCGGGAAGCTCGGGGATCTAATGGATGCCAAGCGCAGCAAGGATGCTGCTGCAGCACACTTTGCAAATCTTGATGTTTGGGGAGCTGAGAGCATTCCGCCGCCAGCGGGCTATTGGGAACGCGGTCGTCGTATGTTAAGAGGTGAAGTTGATGCTTAATCGTGAGGAATTATTGGTGCAGATGGGGATTGAAAAACCTTTTGATTTATATGCTGAGCAGGCAGTTTTGGGATCAATCCTTTTAGAGCATTCTGTCTATGATTTGGTTTCTGAAATCCTCCAAGGAGGAGAGTTTTTCGAGAATGGCCATGCACGAATTTTTAGGGCAATGAGACAGCTTCGAGATTCTGAGCAGCCGCTCGATGTTGTTACTGTTACCGCCCAACTTCAAGATTCGGAGGAACTTGAAAAAGCGGGCAATGTAAGTTACTTATTTCAGCTTACAAGTTCAGTTCCGACAGTGACTAATGCCACTTATTATGCTGAGCGAGTACAAGAGATGTTCTTACGGCGCCAGGCTATAGATGTCGCTCTTAATTTGCTTCGTAATGCCGGCGAGGAGCAGGATGTTAAAGGTTTTGTTGCAATGGCAGAGACAGCTGTTTCCAAGCTGTCTGACCAGACCGTTCCAGTACGAGAATTCGTCGGGATGAAGCAAGTTCTGATGCAAGTATGGGAAGATGCAGAGGAGCGTTACAACACCAAGGACATCAACAGAGGTGTGACTGGCATCCCTTCAGGTTTTATCGATCTAGACCGGATGACAGCCGGATTTCAACGTAATGATCTGATCATCGTTGCAGCCCGCCCTTCCGTTGGTAAAACGGCATTTGCACTTAATATCGCCCAAAATATCGGAATTCAGGCCAAGGAGACGGTAGCCATTTTTTCACTGGAGATGTCTGCCGCACAACTTGTACAACGGATGATTTGCGCCGAAGGTAAGATCGATGCCAGTCGGATGCGGACTGGGCGTTTCGAGGGAGACGATTGGGAGCGCATGGCGATGGCCGTAGGGCAATTGGCGGAGGCTGACATTCATATCGATGATACGCCAGGCATAACCGTGAACGAGATCCGCGCAAAGTGCCGCAGGTTGAAGAAAGAACGCGGACTCGGTATGATCCTGATCGATTACTTGCAGCTTATACAGGGGAACGGTCGACGTGGAGCTAACCGACAGGAGGAAGTTTCGCAGATTTCTCGGACGCTTAAGCAAATTGCGCGCGAGTTGGAAGTTCCGGTTATAGCATTATCACAGCTTAGCCGGGGCGTTGAACAGCGTCAGGATAAGCGTCCTATGATGTCCGATCTTAGGGAGTCAGGAGCAATTGAACAGGATGCGGATATCGTTGCATTCCTGTACCGTGACGATTACTACGACAAGGAAAGTGATAAGAAAAACATTATCGAGATTATTATTTCGAAGCAGCGTAATGGTCCGGTAGGGACAGTCGAGCTGGTTTTCCTGAAGAATTACAACAAATTCGTTAACTTAGAACAAAGCTACAGCACCACACAAGAAGCACCGGAAGAGGCAAAGCCTAAGGGCGGAAGAATACCAGATATGTACAGGGGGAAAGGTGCATGAGAATTATGGGAATTGATCACGGGACGAATTATGCTGGTTGGGCGACGATGATTAGAGGAACGCCTATTGAATTCGGACTACGTGATTACAGCAAAACACCGATGCCACAGGTATTGAGCACTATTTACCAAGATACACGGAATTTGATCAGTGAAAACAAACCGGATGTCGTGGTGCTAGAGAGACCAGTCCACTTTAAGAACGCGAACAGTGTGCTTGCGCTTGTAGGTGCGTATTCGATGGTAACATTGGCTGTTTTGGATCATGGTGGAATCACTTTGGCTGAGATCCGACCGTCTGTGCTTAAAAAAGAGACGGGGAAAGGTAACGCGGATAAGGAGACTGTCGCAGTCGACATGATGATGCGATTCGATCTTGATTATGATGAAATTGCTGTTCCTGTTCGATATCGCAAGAATGATCCAAAAGGTAAGTACAAAGCTGGCGATATACGATTGAGACTCTTTGACCCATCCGATGCAGTTGCACTTTGTTGGGCCTACCATCAACAAATTAAGGGAGCGTGAATGAAATGGCGTATACAGAATTTAAAGCAATGTTGAAGAAGATCAACTTGAAGCCTAAAGGAGTAAAAGAGATCGTTTTGGAAGTATCAGATGGGGCTCTGAACGGTAAGATCGATATGCTTTCGGAGATGCTAGATGGACGCATAGCGATTGCAATAGACTCGGAGATTGTGCGATATAACGTTCAGATTAATGCTCGTACAGAAAAACCGATTAAGTCTTACAAGGTGGACGAGCATGGTGTTGTATCTGAGATCAAGCCTGAAGGTGAACAAATCGAAATGGAGCTCGATGTTGCCAAGAAGCCTGAGCCAATCACTGATATTCCAGAAGAGATCAGCCGCGAGGTGGTCGATGAGTTCATCTTATCTGGATTGGCACCACGACCAAAGGGATTTTACCCGATTGACGAATGGATTGAGCGTATAGCCGGCGGTGAGACGTATATCAAATTGGCAAACGAATTCGGGATGAGCAGCGGTCGTATTGTAGACCTCATCGATGATTATCGTCAAGAAGTGGCTCCTCTAGCCGCAAAGTGGGATGAATGGCGCCAGGCAAAAGGTGATGAGCCGAAAGAAACTGAAGATGAACAGGATAGTGATTCTGAGGATGACCCAAATATCGAAATGAATGAAGAACAAGAACAGGTTCCTTCAGATTCGCAAGAGAATCAGGATGAAGACAATTCTGAAAGTACAGCTGCAGCTAGCGGGCAGGATGAACTTACTGAGTGGGAACAAGCGATCATGACAGGTGAAAATCCTGAATCTGCAGGAACCACGGCTCCTATGGATATTGAGACTATTATCCTGACAGAGAAACCAAACTTTGAAGATATCCCGTATGACTTCCCAGAGCTCCTACTTCGTAAAAAATCCGGTGAGACGTGGATGGAAATTGCTAATTCGATTGGTACCAGAAGCACTGTGTTAAGTGCAGCTTTCACCAAATACAAAAATCGCATTAAGGAACAACGTGGTGGAGCTGCGTAAGCAAGTTGAAGCAATAGGTTTGGGGTAAATGTGTGAGAAGGACACAGGAGCATGGTCTTACAGTCGTGCTCCTTTAACAGTACCCGTTATGTCTGCTGGGATTGATGGAGGTGTAGGCTTTGGGAAAGAGGGAGAACGGTTTTTCACCTGTGAAGTCTTACTTTATGACGCCAGAACAAATGGCTGATATGGATCGTAAGGTGCAAGAAAAGAATGAAGGACCAAAGACTTGGAAGTGGGAACGAACCATGACAAAGGAACAATATCTGCAGGCTGTCGAAGAAGGACGCAGTCGGGAGGATATTGTTCTAAAGCATTTTAATAACGATTCAAGAGAGTTACGAAAACAGCTTAGGGATTGGGAAATGAATGGGACGGGGGCGGTTAAAGTGGTACAAACACCGGCAGAAGTGAAAAAAGAAGACTATATGCAATTGCGCTTAAACGGGGAGAAGCGCAGCCAGGCTTTGAAGTCGCTGGGCATTGCAGGACCGAAAGGGTACGAGTTACTGAAGGACTGGGGAATCCGCGAAATTGATGCTGAGGAACGGGAGCTGGAATTGTTGGCTCCAGCGAAAGAGGAAAAGGAAGTTGATAAGCGAGTTTTGGAGCAGATTGAGCAGAACGCAGAGGCTGAGAAGAAGGATGATTATATTAAGGACCTTGAAGGCGAGTTGACTAAAACTCGAAATGAGTTAGAAAACGTGAAGCATCGATTACAATCTATATTGAAACAGGATGCCAATGAAATTGCTCGACTGAATGATGCTTTATCCGGTGCCGCTGTTATATCTGATCAAACAGGAGCACGTATTAAGGAGCTCGAGTCAGAGCGTCAAGTCTTGCTTCAAACGATAGAACAGGCAGCTGTTCAGGGCTCTAACGAGATCACATTTAAAATTCCTATTCAGCCGGTTGCTATAGCTAATGTTGAGCGAGCACGCATATATGCTGTGCTTGAAGCTCTGAGTTCAGATGTAGAGGCTGCGGAAATAGACAGGGCACGTGTAATGTGCGAACTGTATGATCTCTTACAGCGAGTAGTTAATTTCGTTACTGCGGATCTGGCTGAGTTGCATCCAGGCAAGGAAGTTGCTGAATTTGTTCAGGATTTCTTCAATTTTTATAACGATATGCATTTGGGACTGTTAGTTGAGATCAGAAAGGCAGGGTAATGACATGCGGAACACTTTAGGCGATCTTAATAACCATCTATTTGCGCAATTAGAGCGTCTATCTGACGAAGAGCTATCTGGCGATAAGCTTAATGAGGAGATTAATAGGGTAAAAGCTGTGACGAGTGTTGCATCTCAAATCATTGCAAATGGTTCGCTCGTTCTGGAAGCAAGAAAACTTGTTGATGATAGGATGAATGCTAATACAACACTCCCTAAAATGCTGGAGGGGTAGCGATGAGGCATAAGTATACTCCTGAGCAGAAGGCTTACATTCATGAAATTGCAGAGGGTAAATATAACATTGAAATTGTTGAATTGTTTAACGAGAGATTCGGTACTAACATCACCGAAAGTAAAATAAATAGTTTTAAGAAAAACAATAAGATAAAAAGTAATGTTCCAAAGAGTCGAAAAACTGGCGATGAGGGCTTATTCACGAAAGATCAGAAGGATTTTATCAAAAAAAATGTATCTGGCCACTTAAATCAGGAACTCGCTGATCTTGTCAATGCGAAGTTTGGTCTGCAGATCACAGCCAGGCAGATGAATACATTCAAAAAGAATCATGGGTTAGTTAGTGGAATAGATTGCAGGTTCCAGAAAGGCAGTGTGCCGGCAAACAAAGGGACCAGACATGTTTACAACGTCGGTGGGAACAAGACATCATTCCAGAAAGGGCATACGCCGAAAAATTACATGTCTGTAGGCTCAGAAAGAGTGAATGCCGCTGATTACATCGATATCAAGATTGCGGATCCAAACAAATGGCGTGGAAAACATTTGATTGTGTGAGAGAAGCATAACGGCAGATCGGTCCCTCTTGGACATGTTGTTATTTTCGGAGACGGTAACCGGCGCAATTTTGTGCCGGATAACTTGCTCCTTGTGAGCAGAGGTCAGTTGGCCATCATGAATAGGAGAGGGCTTATTCAAAATGAAACTGAGCTAACCAAGACGGGAATCATAATGGCAGAGATATACAGTAAGATTGGGGAGAGGAACCGCAAAAGGAGGAACAAGGTTGGCAAGTAAAAAGTACGGAACACCAGAACAGTATGAAGACAAACTAGCCAAGGTTATGCAGCGCTTCGGTACTGATAATTATAATTTCGACTGGTCGCGACGAGGCGGTTGGGTAGAGTTTCGCATTGATGGCCAGTTGTACCGTTTCGATCACTCGGTGGATAAGGCGCAGGCAAATGGGCAAAAGATCGTTTACGGTAGTGATGCATTTGCACAGCTTGTCCTGGCGTTGGAGGATCTGGCCAGGTTGGCTGAACGAGGTATTTACAATCTGCAGACGTGGATCGAGGGGATGCGGTATCTTCCAGCACCGGTTGAGCTTCCAGAATGCTTCCGAATTCTCGGTTTTACAAGTGCACCGGTGGACGTCTCCGCCGTGACGGACCGGTATCGGACATTATCCAAACAGCGACATCCAGACAACGGCGGCAGCAATGAGGCTTTCATCGCGCTTCAGCGGGCAACGGAAGATGCAAAAAAATATTTGGAGGGCAAGACATGAAACCACGTTACATGATTATCAAGGGCGGAAGCCCAGCTATTCACAAGCTTGGTGATATTAGCCGAGAGGAAGATGACCTTATCTATGTAAAGTCGGAAACCCAAGATCATTTCATCGGGAATTTTGTTGAAGGATTCGGATTTATGGACGTAAAGTTTAATAAAACTGATTGCCGGCTGTTGACCCCGAGTGAGATCGAAGATTTGAACAACAGTGTAATCCGGCAGGGAGGGATCAGATACAAGATGCGATCCGATCCAGAAGGATATCCAATAGACGAGGAGTGAATCAAATGAAAGCAATTACGATACACCAGCCTTGGGCCACGCTAATTGAAATAGGAGTTAAGCGATTCGAAACGCGTGGCTGGATCACAAAGTATCGAGGACAAATTGCTATTCATGCGGCGAAGAAGGTTGATCGAGAAGCATGTGAACGAGAGCCTATCAAGTCAATCCTAGCAAAGCATGGGTATACAGCTGATAACCTGGTGACAGGAGCGGTTGTTGCGACAACAGAATTGAGGGAATGCTTCCTTGTTAAACGGGATGTTCTCGGAGGGGTGGTAATGCTTGAATCGGAGAGAGGAAAGACTCATTTCAACACATCGAGCAACCAATTTCATTTCGGTGATTTTACTGATGGTCGCTATGCATGGGAACTAGCAAACATAAAGCAATTACCACAGCCGGTTCCAGCTAAAGGGCAGCAAGGGTTATGGAATTGGGAGGTAACCATATGAGCAAAGCAGAACAGTTTGATCGTATGCAGGCAGCATTGCAAAACATTCTGGACATCTCGAAATGTGATTTTGCAAAGCATCACGCAGCATGGGGGCTTGGACTTAAGAAAGGCAGTAAGGCAAGTAAGTCTGATAAAAAATAAAATGACCCCTCACGTATGCTTTGGCGGCCGCGTGGGGGATCTGACGTTTAAACTCATCATCAGTATAGCACAAATAGAGGATGGTGAGGAGGAATGGCAATGGTATGGCAAACTGAATTATTTCCAAAAGCATCGGAGTCGGAGATCCAGCGCACGAAGTTCCTACTCAGTAAATATAAGAGCATGAAGTTGTTAATGGCCGACTTTGAAAAGTATGAAAATGATATGCAACAAGTGGTCATTGACGGGGAGGTCGCTCGCCGCATTGATCAGGAGGATTTACATGCGGATAAGACTGCAAATGCAGTAGTGTTGATGGAGAAGCAACGTTGGGTATATGAACAATATCGTTTTTATACAACTCAATTAGAAAGAGCATTTTTGCTTATACAAGATAACGAAGCTAAACGATCTATCGAATACCGCTATATACAAGGCTGCAGCTTTAAAGAGACAGTATTGTTCTTCAGACACAGTTTAAGTGATAGTACTGTAAGGCGTAAATTAACTGAGGGGATAGAGGCAATAGCGAATACTTTGAAGTTGTTTGGATTCTTTGAGAGAGATGACAGTGAGTTCTGAAGAAAACAAGAGAAAACTAAGAAGTGAAAAGGTCCTAATATTCTCTTGGTAATCTAAGAATTAGACAGCACTACCATATAACAATTAGATTTTGTATGGAGACGAAAAGTTTAAGAGTACTAAGTGTTAGAATGGTTTATGAAATAGTTTTGTAGGTTTATTCACTTGAACTAATCTCTGAAAACAATGTTTGATAATTCTTCAAGTGAGTCCTTATCATCCGTGATAATATTAATAATAGAAATAAGATTATTTGAATCATTAGGATTTGGTACGGATGAAGTCTTTCTGAAGATCTTGGTTGCGCATTGAATCCATTTATTCTTAAATATCTGTCCGTTATAGATATTGTTTATTTTATCAAGCGTATTCTTGGTATACTTCTTTGAATTAAAATGAAAATTAAGAGAGATAAAAGCATATGCCTTAGTTGAATTTTGGAAGTGTTGAAGACTTGCGCTCCAAGTTAAATATAGAATTTTATATCTAATAATCATGTTTTGGAAGTTTTTATCAAATAAATTGAGTTTTGTAGTTAGTTTATCCACTTCATCTAATATGGAAATATAGAATTCTAAAACATTTAAGAAGTGATAGAATCCAGAATTATCTTCGAAATATGTATTTCTTGCAATAAAATGATACTTTGAAATTAAGCTAGGACTAGCATATCTCAGATTGTTTTTTACATGATCTAAGATTTTTTCACTTATATCATTTTCTGTTATTGAACTTTTTAAATTATGATGCTTTCTAAAATCTGTACTTACATCAAAGTAGGCAAAAACATCAAAAATTATTGGGGCGAAAAGATTTTGATATACTTCCCGAGTATATTTTTCTTGTTCTCTTCTCTTAGTAAGAAAGTGTGAGAATAGTTGTGCAGTAACTGCAGCTGAAGCTCCAATTGTTGCACCAAGTAGCGAAGCAACTTGTGCTGTTATCTTTATATCCATTCTATCTTAATCTCCTAGGTTAGCTATATTTAATTTATCTCAACATTTCAAGTCTGCATGAGAATATTGAGATATCATATTTATTATCTTAGCAGCCATCATTAGGGTTGAAAACAGGTAAGATCATTTTGACTGTAAAGTGAAGTTTTTTGAACACAAGTTGACTGTAAGTTGAACATCATATGACAGTTTATTCGTGCTATATTGGTATTGTGCCAAATGAGGTTAACCGCCTTGATACTCCGTTGCCGCTCTGAAAGGGGCGGTTTTGCACTTTTAATACAAATCTTGGATAATGGTTATATGACTTAAAAAGGGGGAGAAAACGTGGAAGAAAAAACAAGCCAATTACTGAAGAATACATAATGTTAGAACTTGAAGCTGTTAAGAGTTTGCAACAGAGTAAGGATGCTATTATGAAAATTCTCGAAAGCTCAACAGATTCAGCAGATTTACCAGAGTATAAGAAGGAATTGCTAGTCCATTTGGTCAAAATTGATAACCAGCTTATGAGTTTTCTAGTACAACGAAAATCTACTTTTGAAGTTAAGACGTACAACAAAGTAAATAGAATGAGTAAAGAGATGGCTGAATTTAAAAAAACATTTGAAAAGTTTGCTAAAGCCAATAGAAAAAATAAAGAAAATGATTAAACCTAGTCCCCACAGCCAATTTTAGGGGCGGTGCTTTTTTATGTCCATTTAGTCGGACAAAAGATTCAAAGGTCTAAGTTGTGGTGCTGTGAACGTCTCCGAAGCTACTTGGGGAGGAAACTGTTTGAAAAACCAACTTAACACAAGTTTGAACTTCACAAATTCCCTTTATTTCGTTAATGTAAGTTGTATAAAGGAGGGACTACTATGCCGAAATATGGAAATGGATTGAACAAGGAAATATTCGAGGCTGTTATAAAAGGTGAAATCCCTAATCAATTTACTCGTGAAGACATAAGAGAGTTTATTAATTTTAAAAGTTGGGATGTAGCCGAAAATACAATAAGTGTTTCTTTGTCAAACGGTGCTGCTTTAGAGCATAGTCCTAGTTATAAGAAATACTTTGTTGCACTAGGAAATGGAAAATACAAAATTAATAGTGAAATAGAATCAACTATTGAGAGAAAGTCAAAGAAAAGATTTGCTATTGCCCCAACAGACCATAATTGGTTTTTATATTTACGAGATAATCCTTCTATCGATTTGGTTAACTTTTGGACTCCCACACCATGGAATATTAAAGGATTAAAAAACGGAGAACGGTTGTATTTCATGCTAAAGGCACCTATTAGAATGATAGGTGGATATGGTGAATTCTCTCATTATGAGAATCTTTCACTAAATGAGGCATGGCAAAGGTTTGGCAAAGGAAATGGTGTTTCTAGTTTGCAGGAATTGCAACAGCGCGCGACAAAATATACTCAGTTGCGATCTATATATAAGCAAAGTGATAATTCCATGATTGGGTGCATTGTCATGAAGAATTTAATTTTTTTTGAAGATGATGAGTTTATTTCTGATAAGGAGCTCGGGGTAGATTTTCCGAGCCAGATTGTTAAGATAAAGTATTTTGATGAAGCCGTTTCATATATAAGACATACTGTCACGCATTTAGAAGAGTATAAACTAGTAGGGGAATCAACATTACCCAGAAAAACAACAGCACAAAAACAAAGAGTAGGCCAATCAATATTTCGTAGAACAATATTTAATGCATATGATGGAAAATGTGCAATAACTGGTGAAACATGTACTGATCTCTTGGAAGCAGCGCATATTGAACCTTATAAAAGTGAAAAGAGTAATCATATTCAAAATGGAATACTTATGCGAGTTGATTTTCACAAATTGTTTGATGCCGGATTGATGACGATAAACTCAAATTACGAAATACTATTTAGTTCTCTTTTTCTATCATCTCCATATTTAATATATCAAAATAAAAAAATATATTTACCTATAAATAAAAATGAACACCCATCTTCATCAGCATTAGAATTTCATTATGAGAACGTCTTTAGGAATAAGTAGATTTATGTGGTCATATGTAGACGAGCATAAGATAGGAGATAGAATCCAGACATTTTCTCGCAGGTTTTCATAGATAATATGGCTAAGCTGCTCTTATTGCAATGTCTCTCTTGACCATTGTCTATTTTTTTCTGATACTGGAAGATGAAATATAGTAATTAGGGGTGAAGGGTGTGGACATAGATAATTGGATTTCAGTTGTTGGAATAGTATTAACAGCGTTATTTAGTTTTTTTCTATTGATAGCGACTATAAAAAGTGCAAATGCAGCGCGTGCAAGTGCAGAAGTAGCTAAAAACTCTTTGGAGTTTCAAAAAGAGCAAATTAGGAAAACAGAAGAAGAGCAGGAATTTATGAAGCAGATTTATCTATTTAGAGTGAAAAAAGATGTAAAATATCTTTATGACACAGTTAAAGAGGCGATAGACGCTCCAAATTATGCTGCATTAAAAAATGCATATGTCACACAGAAACCTTCGCCGTTTGAATTAGTTCGTTACTTTAGTGAAGAACAGAGAAAAGTAATTGAAGAAATATGGGGATTGTACCATAAATATTATAATGCATACTGGGTAGATAAAGAAACTGGTCATTTCAGTGCTGAATACGAGCATCCTAAAAATCGTGGAGCTATGTCATTTCAATACGCAAATGATATAAAAAATTTATTGCGAGAACTATAGCACCTTTGGGTGCTTTTTTTATTGGAGGTAAGTATGAATATACAAACAGTATCGATTGAACGAATTAATGCAGCAGCCTACAATCCGCGCGAAGATTTGCAACCCGGTGATCCAGAGTACGAGAAGCTACGGCGAAGCATTGAAACCTTTGGTTATGTTGAGCCGATCGTCTGGAATGAACGCACCGGCAACATGGTCGGTGGTCATCAGCGTTACAAGATACTGCAGGCGCGTGGCGATACCGAAGCAGTAGTTTCCGTCGTTGACTTGGACGAACAGCAAGAGAGGCTGCTCAATCTGGCTCTTAATAAGGTTTCTGGACGCTGGGATGAAAAAGCGCTAGCCGGGCTGCTGGACGAACTGCAAGACAGCGGCGCCGAGCTGGAGTTGTCAGGGTTCGAAGCAGAAGAGATTGGCGAGCTTATCGCCACGCTTCCGCATAATATCGAAGTGGAAGATCAAGTTATTGAAGATGACTTCGACGTTGGGCGGGCGCTTGAGCAAATTAAGGAACCTGAGACTCGACACGGCGATGTGTGGCAGCTTGGCCGGCATCGTCTTATGTGTGGAGATGCTACGCATTCTGATGATGTAGCGCTATTAATGGATGGCGCTAAGGCTTCCTTAGTTGTAACTGATCCGCCTTATAATGTGGCCGTAGAAAGCAACTCTGAGCGTCTTGCTGCTGATGGCCGAGATAAAATAATGAACGATGACATGCCCACAGAGGAATTTGTGGGCTTTCTTCATGCCGTTTTTGAACGGTATGCATCCATAATGGCGCCTACGACAGCGATCTATGTTTTCCATCCGTCATCGTACCAAACCGATTTTGAAGTTGCTATGAACGAAGCCGGCATTGTCGTACGCAGCCAATGTGTTTGGGTTAAGAATTCAGCGTCGTTCGGCTGGTCACAGTACCGCTGGCAACATGAACCGGTCTTTTATGCTCATATAAAGGGGAAGGCTCCTGTTTGGTATGGTGACCGTAGCCAGTCTACGGTGTGGCGTGATGGGCTGCCTGGGGAGAATCCGGTACCATCCACAGTTTGGGAGGTATCGCGAGGGGATGTCACTAAGTATGTTCATCCGACACAAAAGCCGTTGCCACTGCTGGCCATACCGATTGGCAACAGTAGCCAGCGTAATGATATTGTTGTGGACTTCTTTGGCGGATCTGGTTCCACACTTATGACCTGTGAGCAGATGGGAAGGGAATGCCGGACGCTTGAGCTGGATCCAGTTTTTTGTGATGTGATTAAGGAGCGATTTTTTGCAGCGACGGGTATCGAACCAGTACTGATCCGGCGCGCCGAAGCAACATAAAAAGGAGGGACGCTTGAACGCCCCCCAGTCAGACCGGTCACCCCGGCAGAGATCATGTACAACCGTGGCCACGGATATAGGAACACATGATCTCATATCCATAATACTGGACACATGGGGTGATTACCAATGCCTAATCAAGATGATTTGTTACTTCAGCATGAAGCTGAGATCATGCTTGGTATCATGGAGAGCAAGGAGCAGTACCGCAAGATCATTAAAGCTGTTATTTCTCGATGGGTTCGTGATTTCCAGGACGGTCGCATTGAGATTCAGACCGTCGATGATTTGCGAAAGCTAATTGAGCTGGATATCGAGTTGCAAAAGGATGAATAAGATTCATTCAATGATTATACGTCGTCTAATACTTTATCTATAACATTTATGATGATGCTATAGGTAACAGCTTTTTTATAATGTCGCCTGGTTATAACGTGGAAACGAAAAACTGCAATAAGAATTGCTAGTATTGGAAGTAATGGTAGGACATTGAATAATTTGACCATAAGTGAATTTGCATCGCAATCTAGCTGAAGATCGACATCAAAGATCCCTAGTACTACCGCAACTACAATAGCGAATAAGGAAAAAATTGTTCCTGGTGCATCAGAAAGTGAAAGCTGGCTTTGGTAATGTATTTTTATGTAACTTAATTCTTCTTTAAAATTCATACCACGTGCTTCAACGTGTGTCTTTAGACACAAAATGCTTGTTTCGAGAGACTTCACTCGATTTTCTTTATCTTTAGTAAAATCTAAGAATTTTTCGAATTCAAGAAATTTTTCATATAACAATATCGATACCTCCATTTTGGTTATTATAATTATCGGTTTTTGGAATGGGGAAATTTAGGAGGTGGTGATATGTAGTGGCGAGACAACGTAGTCCAAATCGCGGCAAAGCGAAACAAATGTGGCTCGATAGCAACGGGAAAATGCTACTGAAAGATATCGCTGCTGAGCTTGGGGTTAGTGATTCGCAAATCCGAAAGTGGAAGAATCAAGACAATTGGGAAGCTGCTTTGAATAGTAACGTTACCAATGAAAGCAATAGTAACGCTACTAATCGGAAGGGAGCACCCAAGGGTAACAAGAACGCCGTTGGCAACAAAGGCGGTGCGCCGAGGGGCAACCAGAACGCAAAAGGCAACCGTGGCGGAACAGGCGGTCCATACGGAAATAAGAAGGCAGTAACGACTGGTGAGTATGAATCAATTTGGCTCGACACGTTGACCGAGGATGAACAACAACTGGTGGAGCAGATCGATACAGATCCACTCGTTCAGGCGGAGGAATCCATTGTGTTGCTGACCATTAGAGAGCGGCGCATGATGCAACGTATTAAGGATCTAATGGACGGTTTGACCGAAAAGGAACGCGATATCCTTTATGAGTTGAAGACTACAAAGGATGTTAGTGTCGTCCACGACGAGAAAACGGGTCTTACTAAAAAGGTTCCTATTTCTCGGGACCAGTTGATCAAGTCCAGAATGGAGGTACGTTCGGTTCGCCTTATGGATGACATCTTAAAACGGGAGGAAGCATTAACCCGCACCCAGGCGCAAAAGCTACGTGCAATCGAAACTAAAAATCGGATTCTTGATGAAGAAAAGCAAGTACGTACGGCCATTCTTCAGATCGAACTACAGAAACTACAAGGCGGCGCTGGCGCAACCCAAAGTTGGACCGATGCACTTAAAGATATTGCTGAACGACGAAAAGCAAAACGTACTGAGGTGAAGACAGATGAGCAAGCCTTATAACGTTGTTGCTGATCTCGTACAGCTCCTTGATCTGTATTGGGATGATCCAGTAGCATTCGGCGAGGACATGCTAGGCTTTGATGCGGATGACTGGCAGCGAGCTGCAATGATGGATGTGGCCCAATATCCGAGGACCAGTGTTAGATCTGGGCAAGGCGTCGGCAAGACGGGTTTTGAAGCTGTGCTTGTGATTTGGTTTTTATGTTGTAGGCCTAACCCGAAGGTTGTTTGTACAGCTCCTACTAAGCAGCAGTTACATGATGTGCTTTGGGCAGAAGTTGCTAAGTGGCTAGAGTCCTCAATGGTGAAGAACCTGCTTAAGTGGACCAAAACCAAAGTCTACATGATCGGTCATGAAGAACGATGGTTTGCTACAGCGCGGACAGCCAATAAGCCAGAGAATATGCAAGGGTTTCATGAGGACCATATGCTTTTTATTGTCGATGAAGCGTCTGGGGTATCTGATGCAATCATGGAAGCTATTCAAGGTACGTTGTCTGGTGAAGATAACAAGCTGCTCATGTGCGGGAATCCCACGCGAACGAGCGGCTATTTTTATGACTCGCATAATCGTGACCGAAAGCTTTTTCGCACGCACAAAGTAGATAGCCGTGACAGCAAGCGTACAAGTAAAGAAAACATTCAGATGCTCATCGACAAGTACGGAGCCGAAAGTGACGTTGTCCGCGTTCGTGTTTACGGTGACTTTCCTAAGGCTGAAGCCGATGCTTTCATAGCGCTCGAGCTTGCAGAACTAGCTGCAAATGCCAATGTAGAACTTTCTGGAGACACGTTGCATTTAGGCGTTGACGTTGCACGCTTCGGTGACGACGAAACGGTCATTGCACCACGAATAGGTATGAAAGTCTTTGATCTTCGTTGTTACAACAAGCAAGATACCATGGTGACAGCTGGTTGGGTGATTGCGATTGGAAGAGAGATGTTACGATTGTTTCAGCAGCTCCAACGAGTTTCGATTAAAGTTGACGATAGCGGAGTTGGTGGCGGTGTCACAGACAGGCTGAACGAAGTCATACGTGAGGAAGGCATGTACAACTGGACCGTTGTTCCTATTAACAACGGCAGTAAGGCTACTGATGATGAAGAGGAGCATTACGAGAATCGAGGTACTGAAACATGGGCTACAGTTCGAACTCTGTTGCAAGAGTCGTTTTCTAAGCACATGCAAGGACTTCCGGCTGAGGTTGAATTTCCAAATGATGAACGTTTAGTAACACAGTTTACACAGCGCAAGTACCGCATGACCAGCAAAGGCAAGCTTGCGCTTGAACGGAAAGAGGATATGAAAAAGAGAGGACTGGATTCCCCGGATAGGGCGGATGCAGTCGTTTTGGCGTTTGTGGAAGAACGAATGATGCAATACAGCAACCAGCGTCCGAGCGGCTGGTAGAAAGGAGAGTAGCATGACGATTAATTATCTAAAAAAGAAGTTTCCGCCGCCACCCTTTGATAAAGAGATGGAGCTAATGCGGTACTACCGCGCACTGTACGACGGTGATCATGCAGATATCTTCCCGCGCGCAAAGACGGTTGGAACTGATAGGCGCATGAAGTGGCGACGTAAGAGTTATAAGGAATGGGAACAAACTCATGAGACCATACAAAGTAATCATCCGTATATCGTAGCTAACTTTAGCTGCCTAGTTGCTGAAGTACCAGCAGATCTCTTAAACCGGGCTCTTGGGAACGTATCGGCGGACATTGAAGAAGGAGAAGAACTTGAGTTTGTTGCTTCAGTGGTTTCGGCGTCGAAGGTCAATGATAAGATCTGGGCGGCAGTCACTCAACAGCAGGTGGATGGTACAATTGCTTACCGTATTCGCAGGAACGATCGAGGGCGTGTCTGGTTCGAGTGGTTAATGGGAGATCAATATCTACCACATGATGACGATCAGGGAGCGGACATCGCTTGGATTGAAGAATGGGGAGAAGAAGGCAACAAGAAGCGGTTCCTCCGTGTCGAGCGTCAAATGCTTACTGATGCTGGTCTGCAGGTGCAGCAGCTGGTCTACAAAATGGAGAACGAGACTGTCAATGAAGAAGTTGATGTGCACACATATGCTGAAGAATATGGTGTTGATGTGCCGGAAGAATTGGAATTAATAGGTGTGCCGGAACTACTTTGTGGCAATGTGCCTAATGAGGAGACATTAGGTAGTCCGCGAGGACGATCTGCTCTAAGAAATATTGATGTGCTGCAGGAGGAAATAAACTGGACGATTACGCGGGACTCAATTGTTTTTGAGAAGCACGGCAAACCAAAGCTTGCTATTCCGCGGGCGCTATGGGATACAGTCGCCAATCAAAACATGAAGCATTACGGTGGGAGGTTTGTACGCAACGCTGATCTGGAAGTCGTGTCCTATGACGAAAAAAACGGGGCTGTACCTTTGTACATCACTTGGGATGCAAAGACAGAGCAATCCTTTGCTCATGTGACGAGGCTGATTCAGTACATGCTGGCTGTTTCCAAAACATCGATGCAAGCAGCTGGCTTAGAAGAGGCGAAAGGGCAGTCAGGTGTTGCACTTCTTTACCTGTGGATCCAGTCAGTAATTAAAACCGAGTCAACACAATCGAAGTTTGATTCTGCCATTAAAAGTGCAATTAGAAAATGTATTATCCTCGAAAATGCTCTTGGCAGGAAAGAGATGGAAGTACAAGATCCCGTCGTTGAATGGGGCGATATGCTGCCAAAAGCTGAGTCAGAGCGTGATCGCGAAGAAATGGAGAAGTACGCTGCAGGCGTGCAATCTCTTGAAACAACAGTTAGGCGCATGCATCCGGATTGGAGTGAGGATGCGATTGAGGCTGAGATTCAAAAGATTCAAGATGAACAGGTTGCCGCAAGGATAAATCCAACCTACACTCAGCCGCCGAAAGTGACGTTGTAATATGAGCTATGAGGATATCGTTAGAATGTTTTCTGAGACAGATGAGCACCTACGATCACTTGTACAACAGCTCGAAAACGGAAATTTGAGCAATAGACGAGTTGAGCAATTGAACCATGAGATAGAACAGATCGTAGCTAACCTTGCTGAACGAGCTGGACTTAGTGTTGCTGTGCTGTTTGGTAATGAATATCGTGCTGGAGCAGCAGCTGCAATTAATCAGATGATTGCTGGTGGTAGAGCAAAACAGTGTATAAATACATCGCTTAAGTCCTTATACCATCAACAAGCTGCACAAGCAATTTCAGATGAAGCATTTTATTCTATTCTTGAATGTACGGATCACATGGCTATGGACACTAAACAGCGCATCAAGAATGCCGTACAGTTAGCTAACGAAAAATCATTAACACTTGGCATGAGCCGAAGAGAAGCAACTAAGCAGGCTGTAGCTGAACTTAATACGAAAGGCATTACAGGCATTGTCGCAAAGAATGGTGCTGAGATACCTGCAGATAAGTATATGGCTGGAGTTATACATTATCATCAACGTAAGGCGCATGTTACTGGAACGGAAAATATGGCCATACAAAATGGATATGATCTTGTTTACGTGAATTACGTTGGCATCACCTGCGAACATTGCGCTCGAAAGCAAGGTCGTGTGTACTCTCTCAGTGGAAACGATAAGCGCTGGCCACACATGACTGATGAGTACAAGCCGCCCTACCATTCACATTGTGTGCATTCGATGTCAATTTGGATTGAAGAGTATCAATCACTGGAAGAAGTTGAACGGCTATTAGATATATCTAGTCGACTTGGTGAAGAGACTCGCTCAGAACAACACATTAAACGATACAAAGAGTTGCAACGCCAGAAGGCTAGGGCAAACGAGACACGCAAGCAGTGGATGCGATATAAGGCGGTGTTACCCATTGATACTCCTGATCTAAGGACGTTTGCGAATCAAAAAGCTAGAAAGGTTAGTAGTTACATTGAGTTGCAAGAATTATATCGCAAACAGAAAACTAAATGAAATGTAAACTAAAAGCCTTATTTCCCTGAATTACTTATAATTAGTATATAATTATAAAAAGGTATGTGAGGAGGGATTGGGTGAAAGAGTATAATTTATTTAGACAATTGCTTAAACTTGTTAAGACGGGCACAATTGAAGATGCGATCTCATTTGCTATTAGTAGTGAATTGTCCGAGAAAAGGATATTCGTCTACAAAAAAGATGGTTCACAGTTTAATGAATTGTTAAAGTCGCTATACAATTCTAATAATATATTTGTAGAAGAAGCATTCAGTATCTTTAGAGATCAAGTTTTAGAAATGATAAAGGATGAGTTGTTAAGTAATGTTGTCATTACTGAAGAAAGAATGACCGAATTTATTAATTCTATACGTACAAAGCCGAATCGAGTATGGGAAATATTTAGACCATTATATAACGTAACATTAAGTGAAGATAGACCTGTTAAATTAGGCCCTTATACAGTAATCGATTTTGCGAAACATAACCATATGGTTCTTAATAAATATCCTAATGTTGGATTGGAGCAGTTATGGTTAATGAAAAAAGAAGTTGAAGAAACAGATATCGAAGGAATTTATATTTCTGTACTGATTGTTGCGAAGACTGCTTCAAAAGCAGAGGAACTTTCAATTGAAAAGTTTCAAGTATTTGAAAACGTAATGAGATTTGTAATAGGAAATTCCCAGTTCATTGACGTAAGAATTTTGGATTATAAGCCAATAGCGCATAGTGATATTTTAATTATTTCGGAGAATGATATGGTTAATAACTTAAGAGTTAATGGTGTCTATTCACATATTGACTTATTTGAGCCAAGAATACACGATCACATTGGTTCATGGGTTTGGTCAGCTTTATCTGATGATAATTTAAGTAACATGGGAAAACGAATAATATTTGCAATATCTTGGGTAGGAAAGGGATTAAAAGAAGTAGATTATGGGATGGCAGTTGTACAATATGTATTTGCACTGGAAGTGTTGTTTACATTTCAAGAAAAGGGAGTCTTCTTGACACCTTCAATTGTATACCAGCTTGCAGAAACATCAGCTATTGTTTTAGGAAACACTGTAGAAGAACGTAAAGAAATTGTTAAAGAAATAAACAATTTGTATAGATTAAGATCTTCTATTGCACATGGTGGGAAATCTAGTGTTGAAAAGGATATAGCTATGAGTTCGTATTGTTTGGTTAGGGATATAATCTATAAGCTAATAACTAACGAGGAACTATTAAAAATTGATTCTATAGATTCATTGAGAACCTGGGTTGATAATAAAAAATACTCTTAATTAGTCGTCTGAAAAGACGGCTTTTTCTTTGTCCAAAACGCTGTGATGACTTTAAAAGCTACAGCAGGATAGTCCACCCGGACTTTAAATAGGAGGTTATTATGAAAAAATATATTGCGCCACGGTTCCCATTAAATCTTCAGTTGTTTGCTGAAGATCCAAACCCTAATCCAGACCCCAATCCAACACCTGATCCTAACGATCCGAACAAAGGGAAGACCTTCACTCAAGCGGAACTGGATGCCGCTGTACAATCCCGTCTCTCTCGCGCTGAAAAAGCTGCTCAGAAGGCTCTAGCCAAAGACCTGGGCTTTGATTCTGTTGAAGCCATGCAGGCAGCACTAAAAAAGCCTGATCCAAAGCCAGAAGACAAGAAGTCTGATCCTGTGGATGTTGAAAAGTTGCTGGATGAACGTCTGAAGGAACGAGAGAAAGAGCAGAACGCGAAGACCTTCAAGCGTCTGCTTGCTGCCGAGGTTAAGGTTTTGGCGAATGAACTCGGATTCGCAGACTGGGAGGATGCTCACGCTCTCGCTGATCTATCCCAGGTTAAAGAGGATGACAAAGGCAATTTGACCGGAGTGAACGAAGCGCTGGAGGAACTGCTGAAGAAAAAGCCTCACTTGGGAAAGCAAAAGCCAGGTGGTGGATCCTTCGGTGCAAATGTAGGCGGAAGCACTGGCGGCGGTGATGAAAAAGCACGCCAAGAAGCTTTGATTAAACAAGCTCAATCACGTGGAGTGATATCTGTTCAACAGACGGTACACAACCCGTGGGGCAATTAATAAGGAGGTAAAACGATGAGACTGCAACCCACAAAACGATTTGAAGTAATTGCTGATCCGGAAATCCTAGCATCATTTGAGGTTGTCCGAGAAGCGACAAATGGTATCACTATTGATTCATCTAAGATCACGGCAGATGCTAACGGTGATAAGATTATCCGAATTGGTATGCCGATGGCTAAGGTTACAGCAACAGGCAAGTTTGTGCCATATGACGAGGACGGTACTGACGGTAGCGAGAACCCTACTGTTATTTTGAAGCGTACAGTAAACGTCAAGGATGGCGATCACGTTGTTGGCGGCTATGAGGTTGGCAAGTTTATTAAAGAACGAATCCCTGTCACTGTTGATGATACGCTGATCGCTAAAATGCCACACATAGTATTTGCTTAATTAAATAGGAAGGAATGATACAATAACATGCCAATGGATTTAACTTTAGAGCAGGCGCTGACATCAAGCGACCTGCTTGTTTATTCTCGTAATCTCGCAACCGACACTGAGTATTTGCATCCATTGCTCTTCCCTCCAAAGGAGACATCAGAACTAACAGTAGATGTACTCAGAAGTGAATCGAATAATATTCCGGTTATGGCGAAAATCGCAGAACTTGGAACGGAAGTAGAGTACGCATCCCGTGAAGGTCTTTCCGGAACTCGCGTTGAAATCCCAAAGATTCAACTAGGGCGCTATTTGGATGAGCGTCTTGTACGTCTTGCGTTGCAAGCTTCAGGAGATTTTGGATTACGACCACAAGAAATCAATCAACTGAGAAACAAACAATTCGATGATGCAGGTTTCGTTGTGGATGCTATTCGTGCTCGTCGAGAATGGGTAGCTATGAAGCTTGTTGCAACTGGTGCTGTTAAATATGTGGAAGGCGATGTAATGGTAGACGTTGATTATGGCTATACGGTCGATCAGAAGCCGGTGCTGACTGGAACTGATAAATGGAGCGATCTAGACAACTCTACGCCGCTCATGGATATTCAAACATGGGTTGGTAAAATGCGTGATTTAGGCATTGTTGTCAGTCGTGCGTTAACATCTACCAAAGTCTTGTCACTGTTATTACAAAATAAGTCTATTCGTTTGCAGTACCATGGCAATCCAAGCGGATCAGCGAACCCGCCGCAACTTAACCGTACTCAACTCAACTCGGTTCTCACTGATCTTGGTCTACCGCGTATTGCAGTCAATGACAAAATGCTTCGTAGTGAAGATCGGACCCTGACTAATAACAGAGTTACGTACAACACAGCAAGGACGTTCGAGGACAGTAGATTTATACTAATGCCTGAAGGTCCACTTGGGAATTATCTATGGGCACAGACTACAGAGGAAATGATTGCAGCGGATATCCCTGCTGTGCGTACTGGTGACATGGGGCTGTATGTGTTCCGGGATGTTACCAAGAATCCGATTCGTGTACGGACAGCTGGTGTGGCACTTAACTTCCCGGCATTTGGATTTGCTGATTCTATTGTTTCTGCAACAGTTATTTAGGGAGCGCCTTTCGGTGCTCCTATTTTCTTTGAAAGGAGCTGAAATCATTGAAAGTTAAGTTGAACACAGTAACTAAAGTAAATGGCATGTGGAGACAGCCAGGACAAATAGCTGATCTTTCTGAAGATGAAGCCAAGCGTCTCATTGGTATGGGTGCAGCCGTAGCTGCATCAGGCGAGGTTGTTGCTCCGCAAGGCGATTCTGAGGAAGTTGCTGCTATGCGTTCTGAGCTTGAACGCCTGAAAGAATTCGAACAGAAACAGCTTGCTGCTCAAGCTGAAGCTAAGGCGTTAGCTGAGAAGGAAGAGGCAGAGCGCAAATCTGCAGAGGCGAAAGCAAAGAAAGAAGCTGCTGATAAAGCTAAGGTCGGAGTGAAAGATTAGGTGATTGTTATGGATCCTGCGGAAGTAGGAGGATGGATCATAGCCAACATGCTGGACGCTGAGGCATGGCTCCGTGCATCCGAACAACGGCAAACTGTTGCAGTCGTCCAGGCTGAGCGTAACCTTGCTCGTTGGTATCCTGATGTTGAACTGTCTGCTGAAATAGTCGCATACCAATCGGTATGGGAACTACAGGGCATTGATCCTGCACTTAAATACCAAAAGCACAATGTTAAGACTGTAACGGACAATGGCGAAACGGTTAGCTATAAGGATGGCGAGCGTCCTGTTGTTGCTCCTGATGTACATGCTTTGCTTGGTCCAACTGCAGATGAACTTGCAGAATTGGAAGCCGAGGAGGTTGCACAGCGGCAGTATGGCGGTGCTTTGATATGAGTCTGTTTGGATATCCGGCTACCATAACTCATTTCCATTCTGAAAAGGACGATTGGGGCCGACCGCTTCCGCCTAAAGAAACAGAACGAGCTGCCAAGGTTGTAGAGGAGCAAAAGCTTATCAAGAACGCCCGTGGAGAGGAGATACTGGTTACTGGTGAAATCCATATCGAAGGTTCGTTTGCTGTCAGCTTCGATGATTACTTTATTTACATTGATGCTCTGGGCAGAGAAATCCGTTACGACGTTGCCCACTACGAAATCCGAAAATACATCGGAACAGACGACGTAAAAAAGGTGATTGTCTATGGCTGAAGGCTTTAGTTTTAATCTTGAAGGGCTCGAAGCGATGATCAGCGCATTGGATGCCACGTTGGATCAAATTGACGAACGTATTGATGCGAAATTAACGAAGTTAGCATTGGATGTTATACATGACGCCAAACGACTTGCACCAAATCTATCAGGCGATCTTGAGGAAGCACTCATTATCGGCGAGGTTAAACAATTGATAGGTGTCTCTTATATTGATTTTGGTACGAGTCCGGAAGTAAATGATTATGCTGTCGTGCAGCATGAAGGATATAGAAAGTTGGCATCTGGGAAGATCGTACAATTATCTCCTGGAGAAGGAACGAGCAGCAAAGGAGCGTACAATGGTTACTTACCAGGTAAGAAATTTCTTGAGAACGCCATTAAAATGAACGAAAAACGAATCATTGAAGAACTATCAAAAGTATTGGAGGGATGAAGCATGCTGTCGGAGGATTTGATTAGTTACCTGGCCTTATCGGGCTTTAATGTATACCCAGACGAGGGCTTTATCCCGGCTGATTTACCAGACAATAAATTGCCATGTCTCTTTGTGTTCGGAACAGGTGGATATGCACCGCACGACTACATTCCGCGAGACAATCCGACGTACCAAGTAATTATTAAGGGCAAGTCGTACAAAGCTAAGCCTGCAAATAAAGCAGCTGCTGAGGCGGAAGCAAAGCGTCTGATTGACTTATTGCACCGTAAGCATAATTACACAGTCGGTACTGCCTACGTATGGTCAAGCAAAGCGCTTCAGTCTAATCCAATACCGCTTGGATTAGATGAACGGGATAGACCAATGTATTCAACTAATTTTGTATTTCAGACGAGAGGAGAATGAACGTGAGTGAAGTAGATAAAATCTATGCTGGGCCCGGTATTTTTGAGTGGGGTATCGACGAAGATGGCGAATTGGAGGCAGATGGACTTATTATCGATCTAACTCAAGGGGGGATCAACTTTACAACTACGACAACCTATTTCGAACCAACGTTAGATCAAACAGGCACTGCTCCTGTTAAATCGATTGCAACTGGAACGACAGGTTCCATTGAATTTGAAACACCAGATATGGATTTTGAAAAAGTGTTGAAATATAACCCAAACGCATCAAAGGTAACCGATGGAACTGATCCACTCAAGTCTAAGTATCATGTTACTGGATTGGCGGGCAATGAATTGCCACGCAAAAGAGCTGTTATTAAACCGCAAGGCGTTACTGATCCGGACCAATATATTTACATCGAGAGCTGCGGCATTAAATTTGACCTCAACGCCGGCTACAAACTGGATGATAACCGTAAAATGACAATTAATGCGATGGCGTACCCGTCCTTAAGTGCAACGCCAAGAGGTCTACTGTACACATGGGGCGACATTACAGCAACTGCATAATTTAAGTGGAGTAAGACGCCTTTTAGTAGGCGTCTTTTTCATGCTAAAAGGAGAAGTGACTTATGTCTATCAACCGCATGGAAACTACTCGTCAATATTTACTTGTTCTTGAACAGCATAGTCTATGTTTTGTAGACCACGTTGAGCTTGTGGAAGCCGGGCTTTTAGATGTTGAAACATTAATGCCAACGGCTAAGGCACATGCTTTTATCGACAATACTCACGATACCAAACGATGGATGAAAGTTATATCAGAGGCTGATTCTCTACAAGAAGCAGTTCTGTTAGCTGAACAATATGCTCGTAAAGATATAGGGCTAATCTAATCCAAGTGTTTTTTTAGCGTAGGATTCGGCTAATGCTGCAAGTAAATTCAGAGCTACAAATCCAGATGAGTTTGCTCCTTTCTGAAAGTTACTTATCAAATAGTACATTCTATCAGACTGAAAAAAATCCTTTAAACCTGGGGGAATCACGATGTTTCCATTTATGAAGAAAGACCGAGCACAGCTCGGTAATAAGCAAATTGAAGTACCCAAGCTGACCCGTGCACGTTTGAAAAAGCTAACCGACCACATTGGCACGATCGGGGATTACCTCGTTAAGTTGTTTTTAACTCCTGAACATGAACGAGCAGTGTTTATTGTTGCTGCATTAGACGTTGCAATCGATGAAATATACGAACTTACTTCCCTGCTGAGTGATCTACCGATCGAATATCTGGACGAACATGCGGGTATTGCAGAATGTACCGAGTTCCTGAAGATGACCTGGGAGATCAATGATATTAATAGAGCCTTGGGAAACGTAAGTGGCCTGATCCCACCGATGGCTCAGCAGTTCGTACAGAGCATAGTCGGACGGATGCAGGCCAACGAATAACTCAAGATGAATTTGTGCTACGATGCTGTTTGATATTAGGCAAGACGCAGTACGAGATAGAGAATTGTTATGTATGGATTGATGTGCCACGATTAATAGAACTGCAAGGTGAACGAAGATCAAGAGAACTGTTGGAGAACATCGAGGTGGCTACATTCCCGCATATTTCCGACTCAAAGGTTAGGGAAGCTATATTGAAACAGCATCGTGATAAGTTGCCTAAACCACCGCCAGAACCAGTGAAATCTGCACAGGAGCAATACGAAGCACTGAAATTACGAATGAGGGGAGGAGGATAGCGTGAGTGTAGAAATAGGAGAGTTACGAGCTCGATTAACTGCTGAATCTCGGCAAATGCGTCAAGAGGTCCAAGCTGTGAAAAAAGATTTCATTGGTCTTGGGGAACAAGGAAAAAAGTCAGCTACTGATTTGAAATCGGTGGAAACAGCTATTGGTCAGGTCGGAGCATCCAAGGATAAACTTGCTATGTTAACTGCTACATTGGATAACGTGAATGCTCGTATTGAGCAGCAACGTAAAAAGTTAGCTGAATTAAAAGAATCATATGCTAATACATTTAACGAAGCTGCGAAAAGTAAATTGCAGGAACAAATTTTGCGGACAGAATCTGCTGTAATTAAGTTGACCCAATCGTCAGATAATACAGCGCAAAAGATATGGGCTCTGGAGGAAAGCCTTCAAGCGGTCGGACAGGAAAGCCAGCAAGCAGCGAGCGAAGTAGACCTTTTCGACCAAGCTCTTAAAGAAATCGGGCTCAATGCGGAACAAATTAATGTTGTTAAGCGGAATTTGGATAGTCTTGATCCGACACGAGCCGAGCGTGAGATTGAGCAGTTAGGTGCTGCACTTAAACAATTAGGTATAGATAGTCAAACTATCGAGAGAATCAAGCAAGAGCTTAGGGAGACCGAGCAAGAAGCAGAAAAGGCTACGAAAGGTATTAGCGGTTTATCATCTGGTCTAGCAGCTCTTGGTGCTGGTGCAACATTGAGTAAGCTTGTAAATGGTGTGAAGTCACTGGCGGATGAAGCGAACGATTTGTCCAACTCTTATCAAGGATTAGGAGCTGTCGCTAAATCATTTAATATTGATTCGCAAAAAGCGGCCGATTTGGCAGATCGGCTAGCAGATCGCTGGGGACTGAACAAAGGTGTATTGGCCGATACAGTAAAGACCTATACGACGCTCAATTTTTCTCTTGAAGAAACAGAAAAGATCATCACTGCTACTGCAGATGCTGCTGCTTATGGACGACAATCCCACTTGTCCTGGGACGGAGCGATTAAACAAGTTGCTGAAGGGATCAAGGCAGGTAACTCAAATCTTACTGATGCCGCTGGAATCACGACCAACCTTTCCGTCATGCAAGAGCGGTATGCGAAGTCTATAGGCACGACAGCTGGCAAGCTGACTGAAGCACAGAAAGTACAAGCAGCATTTAATGGGATGCTTGATGAAGGTGCCATTTATGCAGGTAATGCTGATGAAGCAATGACTGGCTATACTGGTACGCAAGCGACTTTCCAATCCACACTGCAGGAAGCTCGTACGGAATTAGGAGAAGCGTTTATACCGCATCTGGAGAAAGTGCTTGAAATCATCACACCACTAATTAAAAGTTTCGCTCTTTGGACAAGTGAAAATAAAGATACCGCTGCTGGTCTAACTACAGCTGCTATTGCTGTGTCTGCACTCATTGCTGTGGTAACTGCTCTTGCTGCTGCATTTGTTGTGTTGAACACTGCTATGGGACCAATCGGTTGGGCAGTGCTGGGTATTAGCGCTCTTGTAACTGGTGTTTATGCATACACTGCTGCAGCTGACCAAGCATCTGAATCTGTAAAAAAATTCACATCCAATCAGGAGCAGCTAAATAAGGCTCTGAATGACTCCTCCGAGGGTCTGAAGGCGAATCATTATAAAATGCTAGAGGAAAACATAGAAACGCTTAACGAAGTTTTGGAACGTCGAAACAAACTAGAGGAAGAGTTAAATCGATTGGTTGCAGTTGCCGAACGAGGGGACGGTTCAATAGAGAATACCCACAAAGTATTTGAGTTGGCCGATGCGATCAAGGCGGTTGATAGAGAATTGAAAGCACTCGATTACAGCAGTGCGGAAGAAGCAGAGTTTGCATTAAGAGGAATGAAAAAAGCAGCAGATGAGTCACTTGGCGCCTTAGTACAATTAACTCGTCAAAATATGCAAGAGAATATAGTGTTAGCGGATAATATCAGAGAAATGAAAGCATTGTCCGAGGAATACGACACGTTAAGCAGCAAGGCAAGTTTAACAGAGCAACAGAAAGCCAGACTTGCAGATGTAGTTAGAAAACTTAAACAAGAATATCCAGACCTACATGTTTTATTAGATGAGGAAAATCAATGGCATATAAAAAATAAAGATGTATTAGAAGACTATATTTTAGGTGAAGAAAATCGTTTGAATGCATCAATTGCTGCATCTAAGGCAGTGATTGAAGCTGCTAAAATCGAAGCGGAAGAACGAACAAGAATTGCTAGAGAAAGCATGGCGGAGATAGAACGACTTGAATCCAAGGGTGGGTTTTCTGCTCCGTCGTATTTAATGCCAGAAATTGCTGGTGTTATGGAAATGCAAACAAAAGCCGCTATGGAAGCAACAAAGAAAAAGCTAACGGAGGAAGTCAACAAAGGGAACTATGAAATAAACGAAGCTAAAAAGCTATTAGATGATCTATCGACAGGGATAGATGCTTTTAGAAGAGCAACCTATACCGATGATCCAGATACTAAGAAAAAGAAAAAGGGAACGAAAGAAAAGAAGGTTAAAACAAAGGAAGAGATTGCCCGCGAGGAGTATCAAGAAGCCCTGCAGTTGTTAGAGTACAAGAAGAACTTGAATCAACTATCAGAGAAACAAGAATTGGCTGCACTCGAACAACTTGAGAATAAGTATAAACAATATGCAGATATTCGCATGGACCTTGAAGTGCGGATCTATCAACTCAAAGGGCAAATGTATAAGCGGGAATACGATGATGAAATGAAGCTTATGCAGTATAAAAAGGACTTGGGTCAGTTAAAGGAGAAAGAAGAACTTGCTCGTTTAGAGAAGATGCTGAGCAAGTATAAGGATAGCTATGAACTCCGTACTCAATTAGAAGTACAGATTTATAGGCTAAAAGAGCAAATGGCGCAAAAAGACTTTCAAAAAAGTAGTGATTGGATTACCCAGGAAGAGCGGCGAATGACTCTTGCTGGCGAATCTGAGGAGAAAATTGCCGAGATGAAACTAGCAGCCTGGACTCGTGTTCGTAATCGTTATGCGAAAGATTCGGATTATTATAAACAGGCTGATACTCAGATTTATAATTTAAAGGTTAATCAAATGAAATCACTCGCAAAAAAAGAAGAGGAAGCTGCTAAAGAGAAGGAGAAGCTCCGCAAGGACGATGTAAAACGCGCGCTTGATGCGATCAACAAAGCGAAGAAGGCTGAGCTAGACGCATTGAATGAACGTCGTAAAGAGATTCAAAAATTTTACGACGAACAAAATGAAAATATTGATGATTCAGAGCGTCTAAAAGAGCGGAACGAGCTTCTCGCCGAAATTGAAATGTATCGGTTTGCGACTAGTGAAAAAGGGCAGAAGCATTATCAGGAACTGGTAGAGAAGTTACGAAAGATGGATATCGATGAGCAAAAGCGCGACCTGCAGAAAGAACGAGATCAACAGCTGGAAGCACTGGATGATGAGAAGAAAGACATCGAGACCTGGTACGATGAGCTGCGAGAGGCAACGGATGAGCTTACTGGCGATTTAACCAAACTTTATAAACTTGCTGACGATGAACGGTTGAAATCCTTTGTCGAAACGAATGAAAAAATCAAAGAAGAAATGGAAAAGTTGAAGACAGTTATGACTGGTGTAGCTGCACAGGACACGAATGTCATTGCTCAAATGATGGCTAACAGTGCTGCATGGTCGTCAGCATCACCAAATGAACGAGTACGATTAAGCGAAGAGAATGACAGACTTGGATCGTCGATTGGAGCTGTGAAGAACGCCGCACAGGGTCGTTGGTACAAGCCAGACGGCACGCCGCTCTATCATTCGGGAGGAATCGCTGGTGAGATGAACTTTCGTTCAGCCAATGATCTTATGCCCGATGAGATAACGGCCATTTTAAAACGTGGCGAACCGGTACTTACACCTCAGCAGATTGGTAGTCTAGTTTCTGCTTCAACTGGCAATGGTGGGGCGAGCATTCACATCGATAAATTCATGGAGGTCAATGATCCTATCTTTGAGGATGGTATTGATCTGCGTGCATTTGGTAGGGATACCGGCAATGAAGCAGCTGAGATACTTCGTAGACAGTTAACAGGGGGTGGTTGATTTGTATGGATTTAAATATCGTGGCCGCCATTCATCAGAATTTGGTGTCGATCTGCTCTCTTATACTGTTAACTCGCCTGATCTGAGAGAATACGAAGAAGAAGTACCTGGATTACCCGGTACAGTTGATTACGGCACCGAGTGGAGCAAACGCAGTATAGATATGCAAATAGACATCACACCAACATCCGAATCGTTTAAAGTGCAGCAATCGAAAATATTAAATTGGCTTAAACCTACACTGCCGGCTGGCAATCTCGTGTTTGATGAGATTCCAGACCGGTTTTATTATGCCAAATTTACGGGCAATTTAGGCATCCAGCAATTTGGGCATTATGGCACGTTTGAGTTTACGATGAAATGTACAGATCCATACATTTATGGACCAGAACAAATCATGGAGCATACCATCACGGATAGTCCGGAGAGTATCTTTGTTGTCTCGGCTGGGACTGAACCGACATATCCAGTCATTCGTCTGCAAAACGCAGGAAGCAATACGATCAACGGTTTTAGCTTGACTATCATATCAGAGGTCGAATGACCAAGGAGGCAGAATTATGGGAGCAATGAGTAATTATCTCGAAGAAGCAATATTAAATGCCGTGTTTCGAAATACGCCTTTTACATCTCCTACCACGGTTTACCTAGCTTTATATACAAGTGATCCGACAGAGGCAGATACAGGCACAGAGGTATCAGGGGGGGCGTATGCAAGGCGGTCTGTAGCTTTTTCGGCGCCAACACAAGTTGGAGGGAAAGGCACTATTTCAAACTCAGCGGATATATCGTTCCCGGTTGCAACAGCTGCATGGGGAACCGTTACCCATATTGGTTTACGAAGTGCGGCAACAGGAGGAAACTTGCTCTATTATGGACCAGTATCCAATGCTCGTTCCATACTGGCAAACGATCAACTTAAATTTTTGGCCGGGGAGTTAATACTCGACCTCGATTAATAGGAGGTTGATACGCCATGTTTAACAGGGCAGGATTTAATAGACTGCATTTTAATCGAGCAACTGTATCTGTTATCAATTTATCAGCATCGCTACATGCTGATAGCGGTACAACAACAGATTATAAGCGTGTCATATCAGTAGGTATCGCTGCTAATGCCGAGGCGGGTATTGCCTTATTGATCTCGCGTGTTGTTCCGCAGTCAGCTTTACTTTCAGTCGGTAGTAGTTCTCAAGCAAATACACTAAGGGTGATTGGCTATCATTCTGATCCACATGCTGAAGCAAATATGATTGCTGAGGTCATGCGAATCATATCGCTAGAGAGCATACAACACGGTGAGGGACGAATACGAGCGGAGAGTGCTGTATTGTGGAATGGACAAGCCTTGTTGTTAGCAGAATCATATCAGCAGGCTAATCCACTACGTTTGATTGCCTATGGCTCTGATATGAGCGCCGAAGCGGATATGAATGCCGCATTGATGCGTATCATCCGATATCAGGTGCATCTATCGGCCTCATCTGAACTACAGGCGATCATGGGGAAATACAAGGTTCAAAGATTTAGTTTCACCGGTTCATTTGCGCCAGGTGATGAAATCTTGATCATCCCGCAGTACCGTCGAATCACTCGAAACGGGGAAAACGTGCGTCACATGATAGATGGGAATTGGATAATGATCATGCCTGGAGAAAACCAAATACAGTATAGCGACACGGAGATGCAGCGAACCATTCGGCAACGCATCACACACCGTGATCGCTTAATTTAGCAGGGGGGAGCATTATGTTCAACCGCTCTGCATTTAATAAGCTTAAATTCAACCAATCTAGTGATTACAAAATACTATCATCAGAATTAGAAGCATCTACTGATATACAGGTGAGTGAGCGGGTTGTACTCGCAGCGGCGGCGCATCTGTCTGCGAACAGCGGTCTGCGACAACTAACCTATATGTCAGCGCATCTGTCTGCTAAAAGTAGTGGTACAGCCAATGCAGGGCTACTCATGCGATCGCGTGCGGCGTTGTCAGCGGAAGCAATGCTTCTTGCTCGAGCATCTAAATGGCAGCGGAGGGAAATTGTTTTTACTGGTACATGGCTTCCAGGGCAAGTTATCGTCATAAACCATAAGGAGCTGACGCTGCTGATTGATGGCCAGAACGCATTGCGATCTATGCAAGGTCAGTTCGGCTCTTTTGCTTTAGGGCTTAATGAACTGGTTTATTCGGATGCAGCCGGATCTCGAAACGTTCTAACTCAAATTATTTATCAGCAAAACAATGTGTAGGAGGTGATTGCTATAAAAAGCGTGGACGAGGTGCTAGCGCTGTATGCGGGTGATGATCGACTGGCATTTCTGTTGAACGCAAAAGAAGTGTTGGTTCGGGAAGTGGTTAGTGGTGAATTTTATGTCCAATTTGCTTATCCCTTTCAGACTAACGATGCTGAGCGCTACGGTTTGTTGGTTGAAGGGAATGACGTCCAGTTCCCAGAGGGCATCGAACGCGGACAAAAATTCCGCATTCGCAATGTGCAGGAAGTCAGACAAGGACGGAAGATTTATAAGGTGGTTGAGGCTCATCACATCGCGTTTACGTTGGGCAATTATTTCTTGGACGACTACATTGACTTTGCTGCAGCTAAGACTCTTCCAGCAATGTTAACACTGCTCGGAGCAAACACACCGTTTTCGTTTGCGGTGGAAGGGTCGTTCCCATCCCAAGACATCTTCGATTGGGGAGAAAAGACGAAATTTGAACTGCTGCAAGAGTTGCGCAAACTCTATAATGCCGAACTATACTTTGACAATTACGAGATCACACTGACCACACGAAAGGGCGGCAATTATGGCGCCCGTATCGAGTATCAGCACAATATGAAGGGGATTAAGCGCAAGAGTCATGATATGGAACGTATCACGCGCTTATATGGCTACGGTAAAAATGGTCTAACCATCGAAGGGCATTCTGGGATTGCAGTCAAATATATCGACTCGCTGCATTTCGATCCGACCACACCGTTTATGGGCAAAGTAGAGTTTCCGGATATTGAAACACAGGCCAGGCTGCTGGAAGAGATGCAGAAGTATTTGGTCAAGCATGAATTGCCTTCTGTGACCTATGATGTGGATTTCATACAGATGGAGAAGATCGACTGTGAGTTCTTGGACGAGCGTATACGAGAAGCCGGAGATACAGTAACATGCTTCGATGAAGTGCTAGGATACTCTTTTGATGCCCGTGCAAACGACTTCGATCGATACCCATTTGAGAAAAAGAGCGGGCGAGCTGCCTTGACAAATTTTCGCGAAATGAAGACGAGCGACTATATTTTTCAGGCAACCGTTGGATCGAAAAAGGCCATTGAATATACTTCTAAGAATGCTGTCCTAAAAGGGCAGAAGTACGATGATAGCATCACTCTTGTTGATGGTTTTGGTATGCGGGTATCCGATGATCAGAATCGGACAATGGTACGACTGGGGCAAACGGCGCCTGGCGAGTACGGCTTGGCGTTGTTCAACAAGTCTGGTGTACGTACCATATGGCAGGACTCATCGACAGGTAATGCATATTTTAGTGGCACTCTCCAGGCGGCTACCATTAGTGGAGGAACTATAACAGGTTCATCGATCAGCGGTGGCACGATTAGTGGGACGTTTATCAACGGGACATTTATTAATGGTGGAACAATTACAGGGGCACAGATTCAGACGACTCAGGCGGGACAGTTTCCAAGGGCGGAAATGTCGAATATGGAGAGGATGTTCAAAGTTGAAACATCAGATAACTCGAAAATTGAGATGCGCTCTATTGGGACAACAAACAGCAGCCCCTCTTTAGAGTTTATTAATGGAAGCTCTGATACTTATATGCGTCAATCGTCTGATCAAAACACTGGGCTTTATATCTCAGGGAAAGCGATTCACATAGAGCTGAATCGAATTACCCTACGAGGGTACAACGGTGTCCGCTTTTTGGGGTGGAGTAGCATTATTAGCGAAGGACTTGCACCGGGGAGTGTGGTTCAAACACTACAGCAAGCACTTGATGCGAAAGCCGATAGTTCCCGCATTGCGAGTTTGGAGGCGAGAGTCACAGCATTAGAAGCACGATAATATGCTTTCGTGGTATAATGTACCAAAAATTTAACGGAGGTACGTTATGAAGAAATTATCGTACTTTATAGCTGGAACTTTAGTTGGCGCAACCATTATGACTGCAGGTAGTGCATTTGCAGACGACATTAAACAGTTAATAAACTCAAAGGTCGGTAGTGTGTGGGAGCTTCATGTAGACGGAAAGCAGGTCGGAGATGTTCCGATAATCAAAGGTAGCAGTTATGCACCTGTTCGTCAGATTGCGGAAATTGCGGGGTTCAATGTGGAATTTGAGACTGGAAAAGTATATCTCGAATCGAAAGGTAGTGGAGAACTGGTTACAGAAGGTGAAATTGAGGGGTTAGAACTACAAATTAAGATGAATGAATCGCTCAAAAAAGGCTTAGAAAATAGACGAGCCGAGACGCAGGAAAAAATAAAAACAACGTCAGATACAAAAGTGATTGAAGGATTAAATGAGCATATTGCAGTTCTAAATGAAGGAATAGCAGACTATGAGAAAGAAATCGCAGCTCTTAACGTAAAGCTAGCTGAAGCTAAAGCAAAGCAAGCTGTGCAATCCTTGAAGTAACACATATAATGTTGCAGCAACACATATAATGTCGCAGCAACAACATACGTTGCGTGAATAAAAGCTCAATGATATGATTAGGATAGAAATAAGGAGCCGGATTGCCGTCCGACTCCCCATACAACATTTTGGGTGGGAAGCCTCCAAAATTGATAAGGCTGAAAATAATCCGCACCGTGGCGAGAACCTGGGCGGATTATTTTCGTTTATTCAGGTAAGTGAGTAAAGCCAGCAAGAACATGCCGAGCATAATCACTTCTGTCAACGAAAAGTTCATGAGCATCACCTCCATTCTGGAGGCGATACTTTTCCACCCAAGTCTGTTGTACATTTGCATTATATCAAAATTGGAAATAGTTTCATAGGCGCAGCCAATTGGTTGCGTCTTTTTGATGCTATTGAAAGGAGAAATTTAGATGGCAGTTATTGCACAAAAATTGGTCATTGAAGCGGATCCTACTCGTCCAAAAGAAGAAATAGCTAACATTATTGCTGCTTACCTTCAGTTGTGGCCAGGTAGTGAATTAATGATTTTAACGTCAATTCAAAAGGAAATTGAACTTGCCATCAAAAAGTACGAAAAGGAGGGCAAATACAATGAAAACAATGTATCCGGGCATGCCCAACAGTCCGACGACAGAACTGGCGGCAGCGATCACAGCATCACAGACGACGGCAACCGTCCTTAACGGAGCCGTGCTGCCTGACGCTCCAAATTTGGCAGTTATCGGAGGAGAAGGGGAACTTGCAGAGACGATCCTTTATACGTCCAAGTCGGGTAATACGCTTTCAGGGATTACTCGTGGGCTTCAAGGAAGTGCTCGAGCATGGTCAGCAGGCACTGGAATTTCTCGTAACTTCACAGAAGTTGACTATGCAGCAATGATCGAAAACATCAAGAAAAACAATGAGGGTATAGGTACAGTATCCTCTGCACTGACAACACATACTGCTGATACAGCTGCTCACGGCGCAACCTCAGACGCTACACCTAACCGTATAGTTACAAGAGATGCTAACGGTCAGTTTAAAGTAGGAGCGCCTACAGATGCGGCACATGTGGCACGCAAGGGTGATATCGACGCACCGCCATTTACGACTACAACAGGCACATCAACAGCATATGTAGCAACGTATAATCCTGCCTATACAGCGCTCGTCGCAGGTACAAGGATAACAATAAAGACGCACATAGCAAGTGGAGCTAGTCCTACGATTAACGTTAACGGATTAGGCGCTAAATCGATGCGCAATAATGAGGGGGATGTATTTGCAGCAGGTGATCTGGAAGCTGGTCGGATTTATACCTTTATCTACGATGGCACA
The DNA here is from genome assembly GCA_040396195.1 of Paenibacillus nanensis. Taxonomy (GTDB): domain Bacteria; phylum Bacillota; class Bacilli; order Paenibacillales; family Paenibacillaceae; genus Pristimantibacillus; species Pristimantibacillus nanensis_A. Next base: position 365,838 of record JBEBPB010000001.1, on the reverse strand, counting down.
AATTTTACGCAGGTTAGCGGAGGGGGGGATGAAGTTAGAATAGATTTTATCGATCACTATTTTTACGATGAAAAGAAGTTTATTGCTAATACCACTGATGTATCTAGAAGAGGTGGACTAGCGGGTGCTACAGTTGGTAACTATGCGTTATTTGCGGGCGGTAATACTGGAAGTGCGAGAACAAATAAAGTTGATGCATACGAGACTAACCTTACTCGTACAGCACCAACAGAGATGTTGTTTTCTGCTACTTCGGAATTAGCCGGGGCATCAGTGGGTAATTATGCTTTGTTTGCCGGAGGCTACAGTGGTTCCAGTTCTGCAAGTACGACTACTGCATATAATAACAATCTTGTCCGTACTCAACCAACACGTTTATCGGATACGAGACATCAACTCGCCGGGGCATCAGTAGGTAATTATGCTTTGTTTGCTGGTGGTACTAATAGTAATAATTTGAACATCGTTGACGCATACGACACTAATTTAACTCGTACAACAGTTACCGCTTTATCACAAGCACGATATTCGATCACTGGTGTATCATTCAACGGTCAAGCTTTGTTTGCTGGTGGTTGGGTAAGTTCTGCAAGTAACGTCATTGATGCTTATAATGTAAATTTAACTCGTACAACGCCTACCGCTTTATCGCAAGCACGACATTCACTCGGCGGGGCATCAGTAGGTAATTATGTTTTGTTTGCTGGTGGTACTGGTAGTAATAATTTTAATATCGTTGACGCATACGACACTAATTTAACTCGTACAACAACTACCGCTTTATCACAAGCACGATATGCGCTCGCCGGGGCATCGGTCAACGGTCAAGCTTTGTTTGCTGGTGGTGTTTCGGGTTCTGCAAGTAACGTCATTGATGCTTATAATGTCAACCTTGTTCGGACGGTTCCGTTAATTTTATCGCAAGCGCGTTTTTCAATTGCTGCAACAACAATTGACGGAAACGCAATGTTTGCTGGTGGGAGTATAACAGGATTCGAAAGTTATTCTGATGTTGTAGATTCTATACAATACGATTACCCATTAGCAGAGCAATGGATTACGGAAGGATCTAAGTATAATTTTGGCGAGGGTGAGCGAGTGGCTACAACTAATAAAATCACCTTACGCAGTCCAGCTAATGGATATATTAAATTTAAAAAAGGAGTGATTTCATAATGAAATACAAAATTTGGAATAGAGTAGATTCACTTATTACGCCTACAGGCAAAGTATTTACAGCAAACGATGTGTTTGCACAATATCCTGCATCTGCGATGGCTGAGATAAAATTTATTGTCTGTGATGCACCCATTTCGATGGGGGTTTTTATGGAGTTTGAACAAACAAAACAACAATACGCTCAAATGGGAGCGGAAATAACGGAAGATATGACAGACCAAGAAGTGCTGGATGCCATTTCGTATTTCGAAGAAAATCCACCAGAAGCAGAACCATCTGCAGAAGAACGAATTGCAGCTGCATTAGAATTTCAAAATCTTATGACAATGTAAGGAGAGATAAAAATGACATTCGATCAAATTAAAAAGAATTATGACCGTAAGCTTTGGAACAAGCAAATGGTAGCTGTTGCAGTAACGAAAAACGTCATCACAGGAGCACAATATGAAATAATTACAGGTGATGTATTCGAAGGCTCCGAGTAATCGGAGTCTTTACTTTTTATAAAGGGGTGAAGGGATGCAGGATACTCAAGCCGAGGTTTTACAGAGAGTTACAAGAGTTGAGACAAAAGTAGATGGTATGGACAGCAAGCTAGACAGAGCCATACAAGCAAATGAGACGGCTGTAGAAGCTTTATCATCTGCAAAATCGGCGCATCATCGGATTGATAAAATTGAGGATAATCAAAAATGGCTCTGGCGAACATTCGCCGGGGCTTTTATTTTGGCGGCAGTAGCCTTTGTAATTAGCGGTGGACTTAAATAATTGAGAGGATGATTTTCAATGACAAAATGGATTAAAGCAGCAAGCATTCGTGCGGTTAAGACTGCTGCACAGACTGCAATCGGTGCTATCGGAGCAGCAACAGTATTTAATGGAGTGGACTGGCGTGTAGTTGGCGGGACAGTCTTACTTGCTACCATTACAAGCTTTTTAACCAGCTTGGCAGGTTTGCCAGAGGTAGACGGTGAGAACCATGAGTAAATACACCTATCGTAAAGACCACATCCAAAAATCAACGCCATGTAACCGCCGTTCAGGTCATGCAATGAGCGCTACAACAATTACTATTCACAACACTGGGAACTCAAGCTCAACCGCCGCAAATGAGCGTGCCTGGCTGTCTAATCCTAGCAACAGCCGCACAGCATCCTATCATATTGTGATTGACGAACGGGAAGCCATTGAATGCTTGCCGCTGAATGAGTCAGCTTGGCACGCTGGAGACGGCAGCGGAGCTAAGAGCGGCAATAGAACCTCAATCGGTATTGAAATTTGTGAGTCAGGGAACTATGCCAAAACATTGGATAATGCTGTTGAACTGGTTGCATCAATGCTAAAGGAGCGCGGTTGGGGTGTAGATCGGCTTCGCAGACACTTTGATTGGTCAGGCAAGATTTGCCCAAGGTTAATGTATGATGGCGGCAAATGGACAGGCTGGACTGAGTTCAAAAAGAGGGTGCAAGATAGATTGGAGGAGGATAAGCCGATGACGGCAGCAGAGCGCAAGGAAATGGAAGAATTGAAAAAGCAGGTTAGTGAGCAGAATAAGATAATTGCTGATCAAGCTAAGTCTCTTACCGTTGCCACAGAACGTATAGGAGCGCCAGCATGGTTTGTAAAAGAGTTTGGCAGCAAAGATTTGGGCGGGCTGCTTCTGGAGCCTACAATGACGAAGGAAGGTTGGAGAATCACAGCAATCGCATTGCGTGCTCAAAGATTTGGAAGTGGGCGCGATAAGAAAGTAAATATTAAATAATACAATGCCTACTAATCTATATGGGCGATGGGCAGGATGTTAAATTAGTTACAGAGAGACAGCTTGTGGGTACTTAATTCGGCTATACAATCACTATGAAGTCAGGGATTATAGTATTTGTAGACGCTGTACTTGTGCTCCTTGCTACACTAGAAATTATCAGTAATCCGTAAAAGCCTGATTTGTATTGACCAGACCCGTTATCTTGATGATAGCGGGTCTGGTAATAAGATTTTAATATTATCAAAAGATATAAAGATCCTTAACTTTTCCAGACTGGAACACAGTTTGTAAATTTTCAGAGCCAATCAAAACTTGTGCTAGAAGATCAACAAGGTTTTGGTAACAAACGGCATTATTATAATCTTCAGCCGCAGTAAAGTACCAACCTTCCTGGCTTTTGATTATTGAATAATCTTTACCTAAGTAACTAAATTCAAATTCATGACCAAAATTTAAATCATCGATAAACTCTTCATACGTGTACATATCATTCTCCTCATTAGGTAACAATGTATACCATCGTCCTCGTGGATCTGGATTATTCCAATCGAAATCATGTCTATGTGGTACTTTGGGATGTTTCTTTGGGTTTTTATGATCAGAATAATCTATATCCATCTCTGCTAAACCATCAGACCCATAATACCTTCTTTGATATAGCTTCCCGTCTTTTAATTGATCTTTTGAAGAAAGGGGTTTCCCATTCTTTTCTAATCTGTTAACTTCTCCTGCAACAGTATGATCAGGAGCAGGGAGGCCATCGCGTTTTGCATCCTCATATTCCTTTTCATTATCGTTTGTACTATTATAAGATATTGAATCAGTACTGGACAGAGAACGTACATCACCTACAATATTTGTATAGCCCATAGCTACTTCGCCTGTAAGTTCCCCACCAACTCGTCCAATCGTAGGCCAAGTGTAATTTAATACTGTACCATCCGGATTTAATATACCTCTAGGACCAGGAATAACCATTGTTTGCGGCATAACAGGTACTACAGACTGTAGCTTTTTGCCGTTTAACTGATCATTATATATTAGCGTGCCTGGCACAGTATTTACAGTCTCATACAGCCCCAACGTCTCAATTAGGTAAGCGTAAAATGCAAGAGGGTTATCAAACCTCTCATAAGTGTTATAACGTGTAGTATAAGTACATCTGTAGACCTCGCAAAAAGTGTATGTACCATAACCTTGCCCATCCACATTTATATACTCAAGTGCATATTGTTGCACCAATCTGCCATTATTGTAGACATCCCACTCACCCAAATTAGCAAAATTACCATAGACATTTCTATCCGCCTTATAGGTACTGCCTAACATAAGAGTCGTAGGGACAACAACATCAATAATCTTGTTGTCTTTATCGACTATGACCCCATCCCCAAAAAACTCCGTCCACTTTGCAGATAAGTACGCATACTGATCAACAGTCCAACTGACAGTCTGTCTTCCTGCTTGATTGCCCCACTCAAAAGTAGATAAGGTAGCGGCTATGCTATCTCTCATTAGATCGCTGGCACCTTCCCAGGCCGATTTACCAAAATCTCTTATGCTATCCATTGCATCCGGGTCTAACCCTACTGTTGTACCGACACTAGCAACTAACGCAGCACCACCCCAAAAAGCCAATGCACCTACTTCAACACCGCCTAATACAACAATTGGATTGGCCTCTGCCTGTTTAGCAGGTGTTGTTAAATTGCTAATTAGAGTTAAGAAAATTAAAACTATCATTGATTTTATAATAATTTTTTTCATCAGATTTGTCCTCCGTACATTCTTGTTTAATAATTGCTTCAGTTTTTATGTAATAAAAAATTAAGATTGCAATGCTATTAAGTTTTTTTGAGTTACAAATGCTCACTTCGATAAATGGATAAAGAAGAGTATGCAATAAATACTATATACTATAAATTTTTCTTTATATGCCAAATCACTCCTAGTCAATTTTACTTAATAGCATATAGTATATTTGGGTAATTAGCCATATTAAATTACATAAAGGTAAATTTCATGTTGCATTTCCTATCGTTAAATGGGTATTTAGGCGTGCAATTGTATTTTGGGAGAAGTATAAAATAAGGAGGATCTGGCAACTGTGGAGTTTAATTAAAATGTCCAAGTTTTGGGGTTCAGTTCATAATGGTTAGCAGGCTTTTTTTAGTTTAACCCTCTAGCATAATGGAAAAATATCCATTTTAGCAGTCTGTTTTTAACCTACAAATTAGGATAAGCTTAAACAAAACTAATTGGGGGATGTTGGAAATGAATAAGAAAAAAATTACGAAATTGGGATTACTTATTTTGCTAGCTGTTACATTGATTTTAACCTCATCGGTATCAGCAACAGGAACAAATTTAGAAGTAAGCAGAGTGCAATATTTTACAATTCAAAGTAATGTGCATTGTGGTGATATAAGTAAAAATTGGCAATACAGAAGTGATTTTATGTTTAATGTAAACAATATTAGTGATATTAGTACCGATATTACTGTTTACCTGTATAAGAAAGATGGTACTTTGTTTACTGCTCCTGGAGATGCTGGTTATGGGTACGCTACGGAAATAATTCCTGGAACTCCAATAACTATAGCTGCAAATTCAACTGTACAATATGTCAATCATTTTGGTTATAGTTCTAACTCAAATGTTACCCATTTAGACTGTAGTGAAAGACCGGCTTATGGTAAAATTGTAGTTCATTCAAATCACGGATTATTAATGGCTAACGGTGAAATGCAAGGAATGAAGTATATCACTTCTACGACACCTACTAGGTGGGAGGCTTACAATAGATCGACAGTTACCGTTAACAGTGGAAATCCATTCTAAAACTAAAGCCTACTCACCTATAAGGTCGGTAGGCTTTTCTATATGGTTTTGTAGTTACCAATAAAACGGAGTTTTAAGGGAAGGTATAGTCCCGAGAGGCTCCTTTTTGTGTTTCCCGCATGACATTAGATAGTATGTTATTGACTAATTGCAGGAATTTTTTGTGCCTTGCATACAGAACGTTTGTTTGCATATAATACGTATAGAACATATGTTCGAGGGGGTTGGGTGAACGATGTCTGATGAACGTTCTATACTTTTAGTGGACGGTCAATCGTTTTACGCAAGTGTCGAAAAAGCAACACATCCAGAATATCGTGATAAGCCAGTCGCTGTTGGTGATCCTACACGACGCAGTGGCATTATTTTGGCAGCATGTCCAATTGCAAAAAAGCGGGGAGTGACAACGGCGAGTAGAGTAGGGGAAGCTTTAGCCTTGTGTCCTGATCTAGTCATTATCAAGCCTAGGATGCAACGGTACATCGCGATTTCTCTGTTGATCACACAAATATTCGAGACTTTTACTAACTTGGTTGAACCGTATTCAATCGACGAGCAATTTTTAGATGTCACGGGGTCAATAGGTATGTATGGCTCTGCTGAAGATATAGCAGGACAGATACAGAATAAAATCAAGTTATCAACGGGCGTTTGGTCAAGGGTGGGGATCGGACCAACAAAAATCCTGGCTAAAACCGCAACAGACAATTTTGCGAAAAAACATCCGGAAGGAATATACAGGCTGGATCAGACGAATATTGAGCAAGACTTATGGCCACTACCGATCAATCAGATGTTTATGGTCGCATCCAGGATGACTAAGCGGTTTTTGTTGCATGGGATTTACACAATAGGAGATATCGCTCGTATGGAACTGCCAGCATTTAAAAAACTTATGAGACGCATGATGGGAAAGCAGAGCGACATCCAAGCGGAATATTATTGGCAGAGCGCTTGGGGCATTGATCCGAGTCCTGTAGTACCATCCATTCGTGGAGCACTCAAATCCGTCAGTCATGGCAAGGCGCTGCGGGCATCTTTGTACACACGCAAGGAGGATATTGAAGTAGTGCTATATGAATTGTGTGCTGAGGTATGCCGCCGCGCTCGAAAAATCGGTTTACAGGGGCGTGTCGTATCTCTTGCGATCGGTGAGACAGACGGACAACGCGTCAACTCATTTGGGCGGCAGTTGACTCTTGACTATCCTACCAATTTGACCCATGAGCTTCGAGCAGCAATACAACGCCTATTCAACGCGCATTGGCAAGGAATGCCTGTCAGTTACATCACTGTCGCGCTGACTCAACTTGCAAGTGATGATGTGCAATACCTTGATTTATTTTCAGATAGAGCAAAAATTTATGATTTGGAGTCTGTTACAGATCGCATCAAAGATCGATTCGGTGATGCCGCAATATTAAGAGCTTCATCTTTATTGGATGCCGGAGTGGCGCGTGAAAGAGCTGGACAGATTGGAGGGCATTACAAATGAGTAAACTTGATGGAAACGAAAGGTGGAAGGGGAAGATGTTATTGACAGAGCATCAGCAGCAATATGATCAGCGGCATGATAATAAAATGACAGGCAGACCAACACCGGAAGAACTAACAATGATACGAGATGTGATTGTCCTTCCACGTTTAATAACGATGATTCAAAAGTCCATTGAGGATATGGATTTTATACAGGTATCTCTTAAAGGCGTGGTTATTAGATGTATGGAGATTATTATGTTTAAAGTTTCCAACGATTATTATGCCCTTAAGAGAGATCTTAAGCAACGCAATATTAAAGTGTTTGATGAGGAAACAAATGACGGCATTCTTTATTTCCGTTACTTTTGTAGAGGATATGAAGAAAATTTTGGAATAGTTCGGGAGACGCTTGGATCAGAAATATCTATGAGAATTACGAAGTATACAAATGATCTTTCAAAATTGCTCAAACAATCTAAGTAGGTTAAGTGGAGGAAAATAGCTTCCAGTGTCGAAACCTTTTGTGGGAGGGATAAGATGCTAATAATTAATGAATATCTGGATAAGGTTGTTGTAGTTGAACTTGAGACAGGTGCCAAGCATGAAGGAGTATTAGAAGAGGCAGAGGAAGGATATGTAAAAGTTATAAACGGATCGGAAGTGTTTTTTCTACCACGACATGAGATTGTTAACATAGAACCTGTCATCGGATTTGGGTTCACATATAAATAAAGAGTCATAGAGGGAGTCATCTCTTATGACTCTTTATTTTTTCCTTCATTAATATAATGGAAAGATTACTCTATAATTTTATTAAACTGTAGGAGTTTTATCATATTGCTGGAAAGAGGGTTACGTGTATCTGACTCCCAATTTTTGATTGTCTTAACGTCTACTTCAAACAACTCTGCCATCTCGGACTTTGTCAGTCCATGGTAACACCTAGCTTTTAAGATTTTCTCACCCAGAGTCCGTTCAGATAATGCTTCAAAACAGCCGATGTAATAGACCGGTACATTCAGCGCTTCCGATAATAACCTTAAGGTAGGCAGAGACGGTGTTGATCGTGAATTCTCGATGCTAATTATGTTTGTTTCTGTCATTCCAATGGAAGATGCAAGCTCACGAATGGTAAACCCTTTTTCAACTCTCGACTTCCGAATCCGGGAAGCGGTCGTGTCGCCGAACCATTCATGCCCCAGCAACCATACTGGGATAACTATCCGACGCTCTATATAATAATCAAGGTAATTCACTGCACGGTCACGGATTGCATGTAGCAGCAAGCAAAAAACGAGATGGAAAGCGAAGGCTTCGATTAGAACGCGAAATGGTGATAAAGCCCTCCTCCATGGGTTGCCTGAGCATTTCGAGCACTGCCCTTTGAAATTCAGGTAACTCGTCAAGCAGAAGTATTCCATGATGCGCTAAAGTTATTTCTCCAGGTTTTGGCACTGCTCCCCCGCCGATTAATCCTGCAGCTGTTACAGAGTGATGGGGTGAACGAAAGGGCGGAGTGGAAAAGAGGCTGTCCATTTGTCCGGACAGCAGTCCGGCAACACTGAAAATTTTTGTAACTTCAAGTGCTTGCTGTTCATCGAGAGGGGGCATAATTGAGGGCAAGCGTTTGAGCAGCATAGTCTTTCCGGTTCCTGGCGGTCCCGAGAGCAAAATATTATGTTGCCCGGTAGCCGCGATCAGCATAGCGCGTATGGCTAAATGCTGACCAGCAATATCAGCATAATCGAGCAATGCGATCTGATTCACAAGTTTTGTTTCCTTCTCAAAAGAAGAGAGGACAAGCGGCTCGGATAGTTGCTTCAAATGAGTGATTCCGTAAAGCTCCAAGCCGCTAATCCAGGATGCTTCCTTTATATTGGCTTCAGGCAAAATCAATTTCTTGATATTTCCCCTGGCTGCCATTTCTGCCATAGCAAGCACACCAGCAACGGCTTTAACCTCCCCACTAAGCGAAAGCTCGCCAATAATGAGAGCATCCTGGGCAACCTGCTCGTTAATTTGCCGACTTGCGACAAGGACAGCTGTTGCAATGGCTAGATCAAAAGCAGTCCCTTCCTTGCGCAAATCGGCAGGCGCCAAATTGACGGTGATGCGATCCATCGGGAATTTGAAGCCGCTGTTTTTAATGGCAGAACGAACCCTCTGCACAGATTCTCGTACGGCTGTATCCGGCAAACCGACAATTTGCAGCTGCGGCAAGCCGCTCGAAATATCAGCCTCGACTGCAATCGATTTCCCGTCAACTCCATAGATAGCTGCGCTTTTTATCGATGTAAACATAAAAACACCTCCATACAAATATGAAGGTGCTTCCTTACAAGGCTCTTGCATTGAATGAACTATTAAATAAATACAGAGAATAATATGATTATAGAATTAACCCAAGGTATTAAGAAATTACAAAATATAAAAGAAATAAATGGTAACCATTATGTTAAATGAAGTACTTTCTCTTGTCAAATATAACTTTTAAAGCAAAATATATCGTATAGAATAAGGGACGCAAAGAAGTCCTGCTGCTTGTCAATGATTTAATCTAATGATCGAAATTGAATATTAATTAATAGAAAAGGGCTTGTTTAATATAAAAATGAAAAGGATTTCTGAAAACGCTCATATTTTTATAAGATAAGGAGATAATAGCCGTCGAAGCAAAAGCGCATTGCAGCAAGGAAAAATAGTGTTTCAGACTGCAAGCGTATTATTCAATCTGTTTTTGAGATGATATCAATATCAAAAAGGCTGTATTCTTTCAACAGGAAAATAAGGAAATAGATTAGAAGTGTGGTACAATATAGGTGTATGTGTACATATGACTGATTGAGTCTGTGAAATGGAGGATTTCGACAATGAACATCCATGAGTATCAAGGCAAAGCGGTTCTGAAACAGTATGGGGTATCCGTACCGGAAGGGAAAGTAGCTTTCTCTGTGGACGAGGCCGTAGAAGCTGCCAAAGAGCTCGGAACATCTGTAGTCGTAGTAAAAGCTCAAATCCATGCTGGCGGTCGTGGTAAAGCCGGCGGTGTAAAGGTTGCTAAAAACTTGGAGGAAGTACGCGCTTATGCGAGCGAGATTTTGGGCAAAGTGCTTGTAACTCACCAAACTGGTCCTGAAGGCAAGGAAGTTAAGCGTCTTCTAATTGAACAGGGCTGCGATATTAAGAAAGAATATTATATCGGTGTTGTTTTGGATCGTGCAACTGGACGAGTTACGATGATGGCGTCTGAAGAGGGCGGTACTGAAATCGAGGAAGTGGCAGCTGCTACTCCTGAGAAAATTTTCAAAGAGGTTATTGATCCTGCTGTAGGCATGCAGGCGTTCCAAGCCCGTAAATTGGCTTATGCGATCAATATCCCTGGCGAGCTGGTGAATAAAGCAGTTAAATTTATGCTGGCTCTATATACAGCTTTCGTTGAGAAGGACTGCTCCATTGCAGAGATCAATCCGCTTGTTGTTACAGGCGATGGCAATGTTATGGCGCTTGATGCAAAGCTTAATTTCGATTCCAATGCGCTATACAGACAAAAGGAAATTTTGGCATTGCGTGATTTAGACGAAGAAGATGTGAAGGAAATCGAAGCATCCAAGTTCGATCTTAGCTATATTGCGCTGGATGGCAATATCGGCTGTATGGTTAACGGCGCTGGACTAGCTATGGCGACAATGGATATTATCAAATATTATGGCGGCGACCCTGCGAACTTCCTTGATGTTGGGGGCGGTGCTACAACTGAGAAAGTAACTGAAGCATTCAAAATCATTTTGTCGGACGAGAATGTTAAAGGTATTTTTGTTAATATTTTTGGCGGCATCATGCGTTGTGATGTTATTGCTGATGGCGTTGTTGAAGCAGCTAAGCAAATTAGCCTTGACAAGCCGCTTGTTGTACGTCTTGAAGGTACAAATGTAGAGCTAGGCAAAAAAATCTTGAGTGAGTCGGGATTGAATATTGTTGCAGCTGATTCCATGGCGGACGGTGCTCAGAAGATTGTCGCTCTTGTGAAGTAATAAAGCTTGCTCATGCGAATAAGAAGCGCATATGAATTCAATCAGGGGATGTGAGTTTAGTTGAGTATTTTGGTTAACAAAGATACGAAGGTTATCACTCAAGGGATTACTGGCGCAACTGGCTTGTTCCATGCCAAAGGCGCTTTGGAATACGGTACTCAAATGGTGGGCGGTGTAACGCCGGGCAAAGGCGGAACAAACGTAGACATTACACTCGAGAATGGCGAGGTAGTATCGTTGCCGGTTTTTAATACTGTTGTAGAAGCTGCTGAAGTAACGGGTGCTACTGCATCTGTTATTTACGTGCCGCCAGCATTTGCTGCGGATGCGATTTTGGAAGCTGCGGATGCAGGTATGGAGCTTATCATTTGTATTACTGAAGGCATACCAGTACTTGATATGGTGAAAGTGAAACGCTATATGGAAGGCAGCAAGGCGGTTCTGATTGGACCAAACTGTCCAGGCGTTATTACTCCAGATGAGTGCAAAATTGGTATTATGCCAGGTTATATCCATACAAAAGGCCATGTTGGTGTTGTATCCCGTTCCGGAACGCTAACTTATGAGGCTGTGCATCAATTGACAGAGCGCGGTATCGGTCAGTCTTCTGCTGTAGGTATTGGCGGTGACCCGGTGAAGGGCTCGGAGTTTATTGACATTCTTAGCCGTTTTAATGATGATCCCGACACTTATGCAGTAATTATGATAGGTGAGATCGGCGGAACAGCTGAAGAAGAAGCAGCTGAATGGATTAAAGCGAATATGAAGAAGCCTGTAGTTGGCTTTATTGGCGGTGCTACTGCGCCTCCAGGAAAGCGTATGGGTCATGCCGGCGCTATCATTTCTGGCGGAAAAGGAACAGCTGCCGAAAAAATCGCAACGCTTGAGGCATGTGGTATTAAAGTAGCTCCAACACCTTCTGAGATGGGCTCCACACTTGTAAGTGTACTAGAAGAGCAGGGTCTGCTTGAGAAATGCATCACTAAAAAATAATAGCAATATTGCAAGGTAAGCAACCTCTCCCGTTTGGAGCAGGTTGCTTTTTTTTGTTTAAAAAGTTTAGCCGGATAAGTGAGAGGTTTTATTTGCGAGCAAAAATTAAGCAGGATTAAATGAGTAAAAGCAATATATTTTGAGTTCTTTATTTATTACAGAAAGCTAAAATTTAAAAGCAAATGAATGAAATATGATGAAAATACCTATAATTTTGGGAGAGTGCTCTTGCAATCTTACTCTATGTAAAGCACAATAGATAGGTATGCAAAGCATGCTCCCATCAAAAAGGAGCGCATATATAATGGAAGCAAGATGTTTAAAGGCTATGCCAGTCCAACGGATTAAACAAATGATCTTTGCATTGCACCGCATTACTGGTATTGGTTGGCATGCTATCAAAAGGGCTGCTGATGGTCAGTTGTGGCAAAAAGATGAGTGGTCTTTCGAGTATCTTCGAGAGATTGGTTTTAATACAGCTCAGGCAGAGAAGATATCGCAAGCGAGTGAAGGGTGGGAGATTTCCAATCCACTTCCCGATCGAAATTTCGCTAATTATATTCATGCCCTTACACCTTTTGATTCCCAGTATCCTCAATTGCTTCAAGAAATTGCACAACCTCCGTGGTTAATTTATGCAGTGGGCAGGCTTGAGCTGCTGCATAATCAGGCTATTGCAATAGTAGGCACGCGTATGCCGACATCATATGGGCGGCAGACAGCTTTAAAGCTGTCTCAGGAGCTTTCTGGCGGCGGATTAACCATTGTTAGCGGGTTAGCTCGGGGAATAGACGCCTGTGCGCATGAGGCGGCTCTGGAACGCCCAGGCGGTACAATTGCAGTATTGCCCACACCCATTAATGTTTGCTATCCACCTGAACATCAATTACTCTACAACAAGCTGTCCGTTTCCGGTTTGCTTATTAGCGAAACACCATTTGGCACGAGGCTTCATCCGGGTCAATTTCATCAAAGGAACCGGATCATTGCTGCGCTTTCAGCAGTGACGGTAGTTGTTGAAAGTGCTCAGAGCAGCGGATCATTGATTACAGCAAAGCATGCCTTTGAGATGAACAAGGAGTTGTTTGCAGTACCGGGTCAAATTCAATCGCCCAAAAGTGCAGGCACAAATGAATTGATCCGCACTGGAGCTGCACGTTTGTTAAGCGAGGCGAAGCAGATATTTGAGGAATTGCCATGGTTAAGACCAGTTCGCGGCAAAATGGCCGAGAATGGGCTTGTTTCTGCAAAATCTGCCGAGCAGGATCGATGGATGGGATTGTCGGAGGAGGAGGCGGGATTGGTACAGTTATTACAGGAAGAACCTCTTTCCAGGGATGAAATTTTTGAGCGCTTATCAATTCCATTTGGACATTTGAACATTCTTCTGCTAAATTTATGTATAAAACAAAAGATTGAGCTTCAAGCAGGTTCAGTATATAGAGTATTGTAGTGTAGCGAATGAGAGGAGGCACCTCGATTGGCTGATTCATTAGTAATTGTTGAATCACCTGCCAAAGCCAAAACAATTGGCAAATATTTGGGCAGTAAATATATTGTAAAGGCTTCAATGGGTCATGTACGCGATTTGCCGAAAAGTCAAATTGGGGTAGAGGTTGAAAATGATTTTGAACCTAAATATATTACTATCCGCGGCAAAGGCAGTGTCCTGAAAGAACTGAAGGATGCACGTAAAAAAGTAAAGCATGTCTATCTGGCGGCTGACCCCGATCGCGAGGGTGAGGCGATAGCATGGCATTTGGCACATTATTTGGAATTGGATGAAAAAACAGCATGCCGTGTAGTGTTTAATGAAATTACAAAGCAAGCAGTCAAGGATGCTTTTAAAACGCCAAGAGCGATTAACATGGATTTGGTGAATGCGCAGCAAGCTCGCCGCATATTGGATCGACTTGTTGGTTATAAGATTAGTCCTCTCCTTTGGAAAAAGGTGAAAAAGGGCTTGTCTGCTGGGCGAGTGCAATCAGTAGCTGTTAAGCTTATTATTGATCGGGAGAATGAAATTGAAGATTTCATTCCTGAAGAATATTGGTCGATTACAGCAAAATTAGCTTATAAAACGTCTGTTTTCGAGGCGAAGTTTCACTCGCTGAATGGTGTGAAAAAAGAACTTCACAACGAAGAAGAAGTAAAACAGGTACTTGCCGCTATGCAAGACGATAAGTTTACAGTAGCAGCAGTAAAAGAAAAAGAGAGGCAGCGTCACCCGGCACCGCCATTTATTACGAGTTCCCTGCAGCAAGAAGCGGCAAGAAAACTGGGCTTCCGAACATCGAAGACGATGTCTGTTGCACAGCAACTATATGAAGGTGTCGAGCTTGGCAAGGAAGGAACGGTTGGTCTGATTACTTATATGAGAACTGACTCAACTCGTATTTCTCCGGTTGCACAAGAAGAGACGAAGCCATTTATTGAAGAAAAATATGGCGCCGGATTTGTTCCGGCAGAACCGCGTATCTATACAAAGAAAAATAGCAATGCTCAAGATGCGCATGAAGCGATTCGTCCCACTTCTGCTTTGCGCGAGCCTGATGAAATGAAACCATTCTTATCTCGGGATCAAATGCGCCTGTATAAACTGATTTGGGAACGTTACATTGCCAGTCAGATGGCGTCAGCAGTGCTGGATACGATGACCGTTGATTTGAAATCAGGAGAAGCGACTTTCCGGGCGGCAGGTTCCAAAATCAAATTTGCAGGTTTTATGAAGGTGTATGTTGAGGGTACGGATGATGAGACAGTTGAAGAATATAAATTTCTTCCGCCGCTTGTTGTTGGGGATCAAACGGTTACAGAAGCGCTTGATCCGAAGCAACACTTTACTCAGCCTCCACCGCGTTATACGGAAGCTCGTTTGGTTAAAACGATGGAGGAGCTTGGCATAGGAAGACCAAGTACGTATGCTCCAACGCTTGAGACGATTCAAAAGCGCGGTTACGTTGCAATAGACGAGAAAAAGTTTATTCCAACTGAGCTCGGTGAACTGGTCATTCAGCTGATGGAAGAATTTTTTCCGGAAATTCTTGACGCTGAATTCACTGCCAATATGGAAGGTAACCTGGACCATGTTGAAGATGGAGAAGGCAACTGGGTCAAGGTGCTTGGAGATTTCTACGAATCATTCGAAAAGCGTTTGGAAGTAGCAGAAGAAGAAATGAAGGAAGTTGAGCTCCAAGACGAAATTTCAGATGAGATTTGTGAAAAATGCGGCAAGCATATGGTATTTAAGCTGGGGCGGTTTGGCAAGTTCCTAGCATGCTCAGGTTTTCCAGACTGTCGCAATACGAAACCGATTATTAAAGATATAGGCGTTACTTGTCCGAAGTGCAATGAAGGAAAAATAATTGAACGCAGAAGCAAAAAAGGACGAATTTTTTATGGCTGCGATCAATATCCTGGCTGCGATTATGTTTCATGGGATAAGCCGTCAAACAAGCCTTGTCCGCAGTGCGAAACCAAAATGGTAGAGAAGCGAAATAGAAGCGGCGTTAAGCTGCTTTGTCCATCATGCAGTTATTCGGAGGAAGTAATTGACGATGCAGAGTTGGAAACAGACTAATAGTTAGTAAAACTTCGTTCGGCACCCTTCTTATATAGAGGGGTGTCGACTGCCATCTTATCATAGTCTTATCGATACTATTTATGTGAAAGAAAGAGGAATTTACTATGTCACAACAACGTGTTACAGTAATCGGCGCAGGGCTTGCTGGCAGTGAGGCGGCTTGGCAAATTGCAGAGCAAGGAGTACCGGTTACTTTGTACGAAATGAGACCAGTTCGACAGACACCCGCTCATCATACTCCGCAATTTGCAGAACTTGTATGCAGCAACAGCTTGCGTGCTGCAGGGCTTGCCAATGCTGTAGGTGTATTGAAGGAAGAGATGCGCAAACTTTCCTCTGTCATTATTAGCAGTGCGGATAAGCATGCTGTGCCAGCAGGCGGGGCGCTTGCAGTTGACCGAGATGGTTTTTCCGCAGAGGTGACCAAGAGGCTGAAAGAGCACCCGCTTATAGAGGTTCGCAATGAAGAAGTGATGTCTATCCCGGAAGAGGGCATTACTGTCGTTGCGACAGGACCGCTAACCGCACCGGAGTTATCCAAATCTATTCAAGAGCTGCTCGGCGAGGAGTATTTTTACTTTTATGATGCGGCTGCTCCAATTGTTGAAAAAGATTCTATTAATATGGATAAAGCGTATTTGGCATCCCGCTACGATAAGGGAGAAGCGGCATATTTGAACTGTCCCATGACAGAAGAGGAGTATGACCGTTTTTATGAAGCTTTAATTTCTGCTGAAAGAGCGGTTCTGAAAGATTTTGAGAAGAATATGTATTTTGAAGGATGTATGCCGATAGAAGCGATGGCGGAACGAGGCAAGCAAACGGCGTTGTTTGGTCCGATGAAACCAGTAGGTTTAATTAATCCTCATACCGGTAAGCAGCCTTACGCGGTCGTTCAGTTGCGTCAAGATAATGCTGCCGGCACTTTGTATAATATGGTTGGTTTTCAAACCCACTTGAAGTGGGGAGAGCAAAAGCGTGTGTTTGGCATGATTCCCGGCCTTGAAAATGCTGAGTTTGTTCGATATGGCGTAATGCACCGCAATACTTTTATTAACTCTCCACGCTTGCTAGATGCAAGTTACCGATTCAAAAATGGCAGGCAGTTGTTTTTTGCAGGGCAAATGACCGGTGTAGAAGGATATGTGGAATCTGCCGCTTCAGGGCTGATTGCAGGTATGAATGCTGGCAGACTGGCCAAAGGTTTGGAGTCATTAGTGTTTCCAGAGGAATCAGCAATAGGCTCGCTTGCGTATTATATAACAACGGCAGATTTTAAACATTTTCAGCCAATGAATATTAATTTCGGATTGATGCCATCGCTGGGCAGGAAAATTAAAAACAAGAAAGAAAAAAATGAAGCAATTGCATTGCGTGCATTAGAAAAAATTGATTCATTTATAACGGAACATTTGTGATAAGTTGCCGTAAAGTAATAGTATCGGTTGAATATTGAGATGAAATGATGGATTTAAGGAGGGAATTTAATGGAAATGCAATTCCATGCCACAACAATCTGTGCAATTAAACATAACGGCAAAGGTGCGATTGCTGGAGACGGCCAGGTGACTTTTGGTCAAAACATGGTTATGAAGCATTCTGCGAAAAAAGTAAGAAGGCTTTATAGAGGGCAGGTTGTTGCAGGGTACGCTGGTTCTGTTGCAGATGCGATTACTCTTTTTGAAAAATTTGAAGGCAAACTTGAAGAACATCATGGCAATTTGCAAAGAGCTGCAGTAGAGCTGGCGAAAGAGTGGCGTTCTGATCGAGTGCTTCGAAAGCTTGAAGCGATGATGCTTGTTATGGATAAATCAGGATTGCTTCTTATTTCTGGTAATGGAGAAATTATTGAGCCGGATGATGGAATACTTGCAATTGGTTCGGGCGGCAGTTTTGCATTGTCTGCTGCACGTGCGTTAAAACGCCATGCTCCTGAGATGGAGGCAAAAGAGATGGCTAAAGCTTCATTAATGATCGCTGCTGAAATATGTGTATATACAAACAGCAATATTATATTGGAAGAGATTGAATAACATAGAACGGAGGGATCATGGATGGGTAAAGAAGCTTTAACGCCGAGGCAGATTGTAGTAGAGCTGGACAAATATATTGTAGGACAGAAGCAAGCAAAACGTTCGGTTGCAGTAGCGCTGCGCAACAGATATCGCAGAACAAAACTGGATGAAGCTATTCGAGATGAAATTGTACCTAAAAATATTTTGATGATAGGACCAACGGGAGTTGGCAAAACAGAAATTGCCCGGCGATTGGCGAAGCTTGTCAGGGCGCCATTTATCAAACTGGAAGCGACCAAGTTCACTGAGGTAGGTTATGTTGGTCGTGATGTTGAATCAATGGTTCGCGATCTTATGGAAACAGCAGTGCGTATGGTTAAGGCAGAGAAAGCAGAAGGTGTGCAGGATCGAGCGGAGGAATTGGCAAACGAAAGACTAGTTGGTCTTTTGGCTCCGTCCCCAGCAAAGGCAAAAGGATCTAAAAATCCGTTTGAAATGTTGTTTGGCAACAATCAGGAAGATGAGAAGGAACAAGAAACTACTGAGGTAGATCAACAATTGCAGGAAAAACGTTCCACAATCCGTCAAAAACTCGCTGCAGGCGAGCTGGAGAATGAGGTTGTTGAGATTGAAGTAGAAGATAATGCACCAAATATGCTGGATATGCTTGCAAACGGTCAAGGCCCCGAAGGAATGGGGATGAATATGCAGGAGTTGTTTGGTCAACTTATGCCTCGCAAGCTTAAAAAACGAAAATTGGCTGTAAAAGAAGCCCGTAAAGCGCTGATTGTAGAAGAAGCAAATAAGCTGATTGATATGGATGATGTGATTTCGGAATCAGTCATTCGAGCGGAGCAAAGCGGGATTATCTTTATAGATGAAATAGATAAAATTGCGAGCCCTTCGCGCGGTTCGGGACCTGATGTTTCCAGAGAAGGCGTACAACGGGACATATTGCCGATTGTAGAGGGATCTACAGTAATGACAAAGTACGGGCCTGTAAAGACAGATTATATTTTGTTTATAGCAGCTGGGGCATTTCATATTGCAAAGCCGGCAGACTTGATTCCAGAGTTGCAAGGACGCTTTCCGATTAGAGTGGAATTGACTAGTCTGAGTGAGGATGATTTCGTAAGCATTTTGACAGAGCCGCAAAATGCGCTCACGAAGCAATATACTGCCTTGCTTAATACAGAAGGAATAGAAGTCGAGTTTTCCAAAGAGGCGATTGCTGAACTGGCATCTATCGCGGCTGACTTGAATAAAAATACGGAAAATATCGGCGCAAGACGTTTGCATACTATATTGGAGAAATTGCTTGAAGATCTTTCCTTTGAAGCACCTGAATTGTCGTTGGAGCATCTGCTTATTACTCCTGAATATGTAAAAGAAAAGCTTGGCAGCATTGCACAAAATAAAGATCTGAGCCAATATATACTGTAATGTTCATGTCGTAGGAGGCACTAAGTAAATGAGTTTACTATCAAAGACTAGAACGTTGAACCGGCTGCTGCAAAGGGCAGCCGGCAAGGCGGTCAATTTTCGTGAAATGGCGGAAGTTCTAAGTTCAACAATTTCTGCAACGGTATTCGTTGTGAGCCGAAAAGGCAAAATACTTGGCTGCGCAGCTGCGGATACATATGATCATGATTATTTCCGCTGCCTGTCAGCTGAGGAACTACGTTTTTCGGCTGAAATAAACAATCGTTTTTTGCTTAATGAAGAATCAATGCCGAATGTAATGCCAGACCCTGGTATCAAGGAAACATTCCATACCATGATGGATCAAAGCATTATGGCTGTTGTCCCAATAAGCGGAGGCGGCGATCGACTTGGCACATTGGTTATTACCCGTAATTCAGGTCAGTTCGATGATGACGATTTGATTTTGGCAGAGTATGGCTCAACAGTTGTAGGCATGGAGATCCTGCGTGAACGAGCAGAGGAAATTGAGCAAGAAGTACGCAGTAAAGCTGCAGTGTCTGTAGCGATCGGCTCGCTCTCATTTAGTGAATTTGAAGCTGTGGAGCATATTTTTGAGGAGCTTGATGGAAAAGAAGGGTTGCTTGTCGCCTCGAAAATTGCTGATCGGGTCGGCATTACCAGATCTGTAATCGTAAATGCTATGAGAAAATTGGAAAGTGCAGGCGTAATTGAGACTCGTTCACTCGGAATGAAAGGCACCTATATTAAAATTTTAAATCAGCAGCTTTTGCTTGAGTTGAAAAAAACAAAATAACAACTAGAACTATAGTCCCTACACTAGACCCGTCTTTGTTCTCAAAAGACGGGTCTTTATACTTATTGCATTTTTTGGGAGAAAGGAAATAAAAATAATTATTTGTCAAAATGACGAATTTACTATTTTTTTATTAAAAATATGTCGAAGAAAGAAGGAATGTTTGTAATTGTGTTGAATACTAAACATTAAGATTTTTTAATTGAAAGTGGTGAGAAAGAGATGAAATTGCTGAATAATCCGTCTTTTCAAAGATTGGAAGGGGCGATTGAGGCCGCAGAAATGAGGCAAAGGGTCATTGCAAACAATATTGCCAATGCGGAAACCCCACATTTTAAAAGGTCTGAGGTGTTGTTTGAGACTATGCTGGAGCAGTCACTTAGTCGCAAATCGAAAATGCTAATTACAGGAAAAAGGACGGATACGAGACATTTTATGGTTGGTTCTCAAGTATCTAGGCAGCCTGAAGCTAAGGTCACAACGGATCCCTCAACTGCTATGGGGATAAATGGAAATAATGTCGATATGGATGCAGAAATGTCCTTGTTGGCAAAAAATCAGCTTGTTCATAGTTTTTATGCACAGCAAATCAATCATGATATCAAAATGATGAATATCGCAATCGAAGGAAGGGGATAGAGCATGAAACTCTCAACCGGATTTGATATTAGCGCCTCAGCATTGACAGCACACCGGATGCGGATGGATGTAATATCCTCCAACATTGCTCACGCGGAGACAACTAGAGGCAGTTACGTAAATGGCAGATTTGAGCCCTACAAGCGAAAAATGACCGTGTTGTCACCAATAGGTCAACCTTTCTCTCAAATGCTTAATTCAGAGCTTGGCAAGCCAGGGCAAAAAATTGGTGTAAAAGTATCAAAAATCACAGAGGACAATTCGCCGGATAAGTTAGTATATAATCCAACACATCCCGATGCAGATGCAAATGGGTATGTTCGTATGCCGAATGTAGACGTAGCCAAGGAAATGATTGACATGATTGCAGCTTCGAGATCCTATGAAGCAAACGTAACGGCGATCAATGCAGCAAAGGCGATGTATGTAAAAGCACTGGAGATTGGCAAGAGATAATGATATTTGACACAGATCGGAGGGATATTGATGATTCAGGCAGCGTCGCTAGGGACAAATTTGCCTCTGAAAATTGCGGAGAGTAAACCTGCCGCTGAAGCAGCACCCGCTAAATTGATGCAATCTTTTCAAGTACATTTGCAACAAGCACTGGAGCAAGTAAACGCACAACAAGTAGAAGTGCACAAATTGAATGATACATATCTAGCAGGACAAGTCGATGTGACTCAAGTATTAATCGCAGCAGAGCAAGCCCAACTAAGTTTGCAATTTACTGCGCAAGTACGCAATAAGGTTATCGAGGCATATCAAGACATTATGCGTATGCAAGTTTAAACATAATTCATATTCAGCAAAGCAGATTGGGTGAGGTGACAACGTGAACGAAAAAATCGCCCAATACCGTGAAAGACTCACGCAATTTTGGGGTCAAATGGGCAAAAAACAAAAGGTTTGGCTTGGAGCATCAGTAGCCGGCATATTAGCAACAATCATATTGCTAACAATTGTTTTTTCAAAAACGGACTATGAACTAGCCTTCAAAAATTTGGATGCAACAGATGCAGCGGCAGTTATTGAATATTTGGAGGGAAGTGGGATTCCTTACGAATTAAGCGGAAGTGGTAAAAACATTTCTGTCCCAAGCAAGGATGCGGCGAAAGTAAGAGTGGACGCGGGTTCACAAGGACTTGTGCAAAATGGTTCCATTGGTTTTGATTTCTTTGCAAACAAAAGCTCACAGCTTGGTACAACACAAAATGAGTTCAGTGTCCAGTATCAGCATGCACTAAATGGAGAAATTCAAAAGCTTCTGAATGGTATGCAAGGTGTGGAAAGCAGTCAGGTGCTTGTAACTCGTCAAGAGGAGAGTGTATTTCTTACTCCAGAAGAGAAGGGCAAGGCAAGCGCAAGTATTGTTATGAATTTTAAACCCGGATATCGTCCGGCTCAAAAAGAGGTAGACGGATATTATAAGCTTGTAAAGGCATCTGTCCAAGGACTGGAACTTGACAATATTCAAATTTCAAGCCCGCAAGGTATTTTAGTATCTTCCGAAGCAGGCGGCTTGGATGCGAGTGGAATGGAAGCGGTTATGCTGCAATTCCAAATCCAACAAAAATTTGAAGCGGAATTAGCTAACAGTATTAAGCAAAGTCTGGGCGCATTTGTAAATTTGGATAAGACGGTTGTTATGGTAGCCAGCAGCTTCAACTTTGATAAGAAGTTAAGCAAAGAGGAACTGGTTAAGCCGCTGGATAATAACAATAATAACGGTATTATTATTAGCGAACAAATCGAAAATAGCTCTGTAACAGGTACAGGGACTGCTCCAGGAGGCATTGCAGGAACTGGAGAAACGGATATACCGACTTATGATGCTGCTTCTCAAAATAATGGCACTTCAGAGACGAGTACTCAAATTAGAAACTACGATGTGAATCGAATTAGCAACAGTATAGAATCTGCACCTTATGTGTTGAAGGATTTGACAGTAAGTGTTGCAATTGATGAATCAGTCATTGGTGACGAAGCTAGTCGGGCGGGTATCATGAATATTTTAACGACCTTTGTACGTGGTAAATTGGCAGATTCAGGACAAAATGTTAATGATGACCTTTTAATGGAGAAGAAAGTATCGCTTATTCCTCGAAAATTTGTTGATAATGATACGGGCTTGACAGCTGGCGGCATTTCAACTGCATGGGCGGTTGGAATTGGTGCGGCGTTATTGGCTCTAATTGGTGGGTTAGCAGTAATGGTTGTAAGAAAACGCAAACAGCCAGTTACTGAAGAAATGGAACTAGTTCCTCCTGCTCAAGCTGAATTTCCAACGCTTGATTTGGAAAGTATCAACAATGAGAATCAAGCGCGTAAAAATCTTGAAACACTTGCTAAGCGCAAGCCTGATGAATTTGTTAATCTGCTTCGCACATGGCTTGTGGATGAATAGGGGTGCACGTTGTGGCTAGAGGGATACAAGGACTTACTGGCCGTCAGAAGGCAGCAATTTTGTTAATTACTTTAGGACCAGAAGTTTCCGCCCAAATTTTCAAGCATTTGCGCGACGATGAAATTGAGCAATTAACATTGGAAATTGCCAACGTGCGAAAGGTAGACAGCGAAGAACGCGAAACTATACTATCGGAGTTTCATCAAATTTGTCTTGCTCAAGAGTATATTTCACAGGGCGGAATTACATATGCCAAAGAAATATTGGAAAAAGCACTTGGGATAGACAAAGCGCAAGATGTTATCAACCGTTTGACAGCTACACTACAAGTCAGACCGTTCGATTTTGCCAGAAAGGCTGATCCATCGCAAATTTTGAACTTTATTCAAAACGAGAACTCTCAGACGATTGCACTAGTGCTTTCCTACTTGCAGTCGGATCAATCCTCGCAAATTTTATCTTCGCTTCCTCAGGATAAACAGGCTGATGTTGCAAGAAGAATTGCATTGATGGACTCAACATCGCCAGAGGTAATTGCACAAGTAGAACGGGTTCTAGAGCAAAAGTTATCAGCTACTGTTACTCAAGATTACACAAATGCAGGTGGAATTGATTCAATCGTTCAAATTCTAAATGGTGTTGACCGTGGTACAGAGCGTACTATTTTGGATTCACTGGAAATTCAAGATCCTGAGCTTGCGGAAGAAATCAAAAAACGGATGTTTGTATTTGAAGATATTGTCAATATTGATAATCGTTCCATTCAACGTATTATACGTGATATTGAAAATGCTGATTTGCAGCTGGCGCTTAAGGTTGCTAGTGAAGAAGTCAGAGAAGCGATTTTCCAGAATATGTCCAAGCGCATGTCCGATACGTTCAAGGAAGAAATGGAATTTATGGGACCTGTTCGTTTGCGAGATGTTGAAGAGGCTCAAACCCGTATTGTAGCAACGATTCGCAGACTAGAAGAGTCTGGTGAGATCATTATTGCACGTGGCGGGGGAGATGATATCATTGTCTAATTTGATTAAATCATCCAGGATTATTCCGCTTGATGAGCATAAACGGTTAGAACATCTTCATTTATATGAACAAAAACAGGAGTCGCTAAACGATTCGCAAGAACCAACGGTAGTTCAACCTGATGAAGAAACGATTTTGCTTCGCGATCATATTTTGAAAGATGCGCAATATACAGCTGAAGCTAGAATCAGAGAGGCTGCCGAGGAAAGCGGCAGATTGCTTACAGAAGCACAACAGCAAATTGATGTTTGGTGGCTTGAACGACGTAATGAAGATGAGCAGCTAACTGAAGAGGCCAGGCAGGCAGGCTATATGCAAGGGCTGACAGAAGGCAGAGAAGAAGCAAGGGTGCAAGTAGAGCAGGAATGGTCTAACAGAATCAATGAAGCGACGCAACTGCTGAAATCAGCTTATGAAATGAAGGAGCAAATTATTCAGGAAGCGGAGCCGTTTCTAATCGAATTAAGCTGTTCAATTGCTTCCAAAATTATTGGAGAACAATTGCAAAATAGCGAGCATCATGCCATTGAATTAATACGTAAAGCTTTGAGCAGGAGAAGAGAGCAAGGAATTATTACACTCTGTGTCGCTCCTTCACAGCTTGCATTTGTTCAAGCAGCGCGTGATGAATTGCAGCTTGCCACTGACTCCCAAGCTGAATTACAAATTTTGCCGGATTCGTCTGTTACCGATCATGGCTGTGTTATTCGTTCGGCTTTTGGAAGCATCGATGCCCGCATTGATACACAACTTGAAGAAATAAAGCGGGAACTGCTTCAATTATGTCACCAAAGCATGGAAGAAGACAGAGAGCGTGAAGGTTATGAATAATTTGAATATCGATAGATATGTCGAGCATTTAAACAATATTGACCCTGTACGGGTTAATGGCAAGGTTACACAGGTAATAGGTCTAACGGTGGAGTCTGAGGGGCCGGATGCCAGTGTAGGCGATGTATGCTATATCTATCCGTCTAAGGGAGCAAAACCACTTTTGGCTGAAGTAGTTGGCTTCCGAGAAAATAAAGTTATTTTAATGCCACTGGGTGACTTGCATGCCATAAGTCCTGGCTGCGATGTTGTAGGTACGGGCAAGCCGCTCACTATACAAGTAGGTTCTGAACTGCTTGGCAAAGTATTGGATGGATTGGGCAATCCGCTGGATGGCTCTTATCTGCCCAGCAGAATGCCCAGATATTCTACTCATAATGAGCCTAGTAATCCGTTGAAAAGACCTAGAGTGACGGAGCCGTTAAGTATCGGGGTTCGTGCGATTGATGGTTTGTTGACAGCTGGTAAAGGACAGCGCGTTGGTATTTTTGCCGGATCAGGCGTTGGGAAAAGCACATTAATGGGCATGATTGCCCGCAACACGGAAGCTGATGTCAATGTGATTGCCTTGATTGGCGAGCGTGGGCGTGAGGTGCTGGAATTTATCGAGAAGGACTTAGGGCCAGAAGGATTAGCTCGTTCGGTAGTTATAGTAGCAACTTCGGATCAACCCGCACTTATTCGAATGAAGGGCGCATTAATCGCTACCACGATTGCTGAATATTTCAGGGATCGCGGATTGAATGTCATGCTTATGATGGATTCTGTAACAAGATATGCCATGGCATTAAGAGAGGTGGGTCTTGCCATCGGTGAGCCTCCTGCAACTCGCGGGTACACTCCGTCGGTTTTTGCGGCTCTGCCCAAGCTTCTCGAACGAGCAGGCACCGGTCCTTCAGGCGCTATTACCGCATTTTACACAGTGCTTGTTGATGGAGATGATATGAACGAGCCGATTGCTGATGCGGTACGGGGGATATTGGATGGTCATATTGTGTTAAGCAGGCAATTGGCTCATAAGGGTCACTTCCCGGCGATTGATGTACTGGCTTCAGTAAGCCGGGTTATGAGTGCTATTGTCCCGGAAGAGCAGCAGGATGCTGCAGCTGAACTGAAAAGACTTCTTGCAATCTACAGGGAATCTGAAGATTTGATCAATATCGGCGCGTATCAGCATGGCTCCAACAAGGATATTGATTACGCACTGCATTATATAGAAGAGATTAATCAATATTTAAAACAGAAAACGGGAGAAAAAGTAAGCTATTCGGAGGCGCTGCAACGGTTGCTAAATGAATTTAACAGGGGTTGAGTGATTGATGGCTGCTTTTCAATATTCTTTTCAGAAAATAGTAGATTTGAAGAAGAGTGAGAAAACACAAGCGGAATGGCTGCTCTCGAATGATTTGAGTATTCTTCAATCAGAGGAAAGGTCGCTTATTCAATTGCAGGAAGACAGTCTTCGCCTAGGAGATATGATGCAAGATGCAGCGGTCAATGGTTCTTCATTGGCGGAGCTTCAGATGCTGCAACAGTATGCTGAGCATATACAGATTTTAATTGATAAGAAATTGATGGATGTGCAAAGGGCGGAACAAGCTGTTGAGAAAAGCAGAAGCAATTTGGCAGATCGCTTGATTGATGAAAAAGTATGGCTGAAGGCGAAGGAGAATGCTTTTGAACGCTTTAATCATGAGATGCAGGTAAAGGAGCAGAATGAGCTAGATGAACTTGCAACCGTCCGATTCATGGTGTCCGTCCCGTAATGTTACTTGGCAATGCAGGCTAGAGGGAGTGAAAGGAATTGGCGCAAACGAAAGTTGAACAAGAAGGCTATGGTTTATTTGCCAGAATATTGATGTTACTGGTCCCGATTGTCCTGGTGACAGTGTTGCTCGTAGTACTGGCGGCGGTAATCGATACTGGTTTTCGCAATCGAGTCTATCAAATTGGGCAATCTATTCCTGTGGTGAAAAGTATTGTGCCGGCACCAAAGGTAACAGGCAGTACAATGGATGACGATCAAATACGTTCCATTAAAATGACTGAGAAGATTGAAGAGCTGGAAAAAGAGCTTGCTGCTCTTAATCTGGAATTGGAAGGCGTTAGAGTGGTGAAAGAGGAACAGGAGCGTCAGCTGGATATTTTGGAAAGCGAAAATGCACAATTGAAGCAAGTGAGCGAAGGAGAGCAACTGGATAACGAACAGTATGAGGCCAAAATTCAGGAGCTTGCGAGCATGTTTTCCAAAATGACTCCGAGCAAAGCGGCTCCAATCATACAGAACATGACAATAGAGGAATCGGTCTTGTTATTTGCATCAATGCGTCCAGATGATCGTGTTCGTATTATGGAAAAAATGAATCCTAAAAAGGCAGCCGAGGCAGCCGTTATGCTAAAAGATTCTGTATCTGCGAAGGATATGCAGCTTGCTGCTTTGCAAGCAAGAATCCAGTTGCAAGAAGAACAACTTCCGGGCGCGCCTTCTACAGGACTTAGTTCTGAGGAACTGGCAGCTACATTCAACGTTATGGAAGCTAAAAGTGCAGGAGAATTAATATTGAAAATGAATGAGATTAATCCTGCGAAAGTGTTGCGTTTGTTAGAAGCTATGAATGATACGGCACGCTCCAGTGTTCTTGCAGAGATGTCGAAGCGCAATCAGGCGAATACTGCCCAAATTACTGCTAAACTATTAACGGAAAAAAAGTAGATAGTAGTATTTTATAGTAGGAATTAATAGCATATACCGTGTCCGTGAAAGGAGGTGAATCATATGCTAGAGCTAACAGGTTCTATATTTCCAGCGGCAAGTTCGATGCAGACAGCAGTGTCTGTAAGTCAGTCGCAAGGGCAAACTAAGGCTGCTGATGGCGTTGGTTTTCTGAAAGTCTTGACAGGGAAATTAGATGAAGGTGCGCAAAACTCAACCCCTGCAGCTGTCGCGATGCCAAATTCAGAGCAACTGACAGAAACTTCGCGGATGTCATTTGCAACCACAGAAACAATTTTATCAAATGAAGAGTTGATGAGCTTGATTTCTCTTCTGTTAGATCAATTGGATGAATTGCTGCGGGCTGCTGAAAGCAAGCCAATAGACAGTGAGAGTATTCAACAGCTGCTAGAAAAACTGGAAGCTGTAATGGCGATGGTCGGCATTGCATTGCCAGTTGCTATACCGCAGGTAGAGCAAGGCGATCAGCAAGCAAATCATGTTTCGAACTTGGCGTCTCAAAGCGAAGCAAAGGGAATGATCTATAAACTGCAGGATGCATTGCTTCATATTCAGCAGGCTGTGCAAAACAACGATTTGCAGCATACAAATGGAAAAAACGGGCAGCTTATTTTGCCAAAAGTATTGGAAGAGGCAAGGTTGCTGCTTGATAATTTGCAGAAACAGCCAGAAAAAACGGATGCAACTCAAACATTTAAACCAGAAATACCGATTGTATCAGTGCCAAATGAAAATAAAGCGGCACAATTGCAGAGACTGGCTCAACAGTCCGTTGCTCCATTGCATGTAGAAGCGAGTGGGAGTAGTAATGTTGTTCATCAGCAGGTGCAATCCCCTGCTTCAACGGAAAACACTAGCGACTTAATTGCAGTGCAGCTTGGAACAGCACGGTATGTAGCACCACAAACTGCGGCGCAATCGCAGGGCTCGAATTTTGTTATGGCTGACCAGTTTGCAGATACAATGCGCGGTTTCATTATGCAAAAATTTAGTGTTCATACGTTAAATGGTGTTACAGAAGCGAAACTAAAATTGTTTCCGGAGCAGCTTGGACAAGTAGACGTTAAAATCTCTATGCAAAACGGTGTTTTAACTGCGGTCTTCCAAACAGAGCGTGCAATGGCGAAGGATCTGCTTGATGGCCAAATGGCGCAGCTGCGTTCTGCTTTACAGGCGCAAGGACTGCACGTTGACAAGTTAGTTGTATCGCAGGATCCATCTAATGCGCTTGATATGGATCAGCATGATCATGAAAGAGGAAAAGAGCAAGCAAGGCAGCAAGCATTTTCCGAACAAAATGGTCGGGAAACAAAAACTTTTGAAGAAGAATTAATGGAGCAAGCAGTTATCCAGCAGCTTGGTTATGGCAGAGCCATTAATGAAATGGTATAAGGAAAATGTTATAGCGATCCAGTCTTTGTGAATGGAGGTGACGAATTTTGGCGAACTCTGTATCTACGTCCAATGTGTGGCCCAACTATCATTCTTCCAACGTCAACAAAGCAGCCAACAGACAGCCGTCTGACGCAATGGGGAAGGACCAGTTTCTTAAAATACTGATTACTCAGCTAACCAACCAGGACCCGATGCAGCCGATGCAGGATAGGGATTTTATTGCTCAGATGGCGCAGTTTACTTCTGTAGAGCAGCTGATGAATATGTCGACAGAACTATCTATGCTTCGCAATAATATCGGAGCGGCATCAAGCATTATTGGCAAACATGTTCAATGGTTCGAATATGATGAGCGCGGTGAAGTCGTAACAATGAACGGTCAGGTTGATGCAATAGTATCGAAAAACGGAATCCTGTTTGCCAAAATTGGCAGGGATGAAGTGCCTATTGATTATTTGATTTCTATTTCAGAGACAGCACCAGTACCAGATGACGATGTTGAAACAGAAGAAAACGAGAACGCTGGTGGCGAAAATAGTGAAAATGGCACTGAAGAGAACGGGATTGAAGGGCAATGAGCGGACCATTAGATAACAAAATGAAAATCGGTCACTTATACCCGCTAACCCATCAACCAATTGGAAACAAAAAGTTAGAAAAATCGCAGCAACAGCCTGGAATATTCCAGAAAATGCTTGATGACAGCTTGCTGAAGTTTAGCAATCATGCTGAAACAAGATTAAAGCAAAGAGGAATAGTGCTAAGGCCGGAATCAATCAATAAAATTAGTGGAGCGATTGATGCCGCAGCACAAAAGGGTGCAAAGGATTCTCTTATTGTCTATCAAGATATTGCTTTTATCGTCAACGTTCCAAGCAGAACGGTAGTGACAGCACTGGAAGGCAAGCAAATGCAAAGCAACGTATTCACGCAAATAGACAGCGCCATAATTTTGTCATAGGGCTGGACCGAATGGGGGCCCTGAGCTGTGGACCGATTGAAGCAGCTCTATAATGCATGCAAATAGCGGAGGAGGAAATACGATGTTAAGATCTATGTATTCCGGCGTTTCAGGGATGAGAGGATTTCAAACGAAGCTTGACGTAATCGGTAATAACATTGCGAATGTAAACACGGTTGGCTTTAAAGCAGGACGCGTTATGTTCCAGGATATTTTGAGCCAAACCGTTGGCGGTGTTACTGCACCGGAGGAAGGCGTTCGCGGTGGTGTTAACCCGCGTCAAATCGGGTTGGGGGTTTCTATCAGCTCCATCGATACGATCCATACGCCCGGCAGCTCAATGAATACAAATATCCCTACAGATATGAGAATTGATGGAGATGGCTTTTTCGTTGTATCACCTGATGGGGGCGATACGAGATATCTGACTCGTGCAGGTAACTTTATAGTTGATGCAAACCGTCAGCTCGTTACCTCAGATGGACTATTTGTACTTAGCCAGGACGGCGAGCCGATTATTCTTGATGAGGAAATTACTTCCTTCACGATTAGCAATAATGGTCAAATTATCGGCACAACAGCAGATGGTCAGGTAGATGCAGGCTTTATCGGCTTGGCAAGACCAAGTAACCCGGCAGGTTTGGAAAAGGTAGGCGGAAGTTTATATCGGATGACGATGAATGCCGGACCTGAGATCGATTTTGAAATTTTGTTTGCCGGCGATACTGCTGCAGGTACTGGTGAAATTGTTACAGGACAGCTCGAAATGTCGAACGTCGACCTGACTTCCGAATTTACAGAAATGATTGTTGCGCAGCGCGGTTTTCAGGCGAATTCTCGAATTATTACAACTTCCGACGAAATTTTGCAAGAAGTTGTTAATTTGAAACGATAGGCATAATCATGATTAGGGGAGGCGGAAGCCTCCCTCCATAAGAGGGGGCCAATAATGATCAGTGTGACTCGTCTCAATGGTTCGAAAATAACAATAAATGCACTTCTTATCGAAACAGTCGATGAAGCTGCGGATACGATTGTAACGCTTACTACGGGAAATCGAATTGTTGTAAAAGAAAAAGCTTCGGAACTGGCGCATTTATGCCAACAATATTTTCGGGGAATCGGACTTGTTGCTGTAAAGTATGGCGATGAGCAAACGGAGGGGCATTAATTATGAAAAAGATGCTGCCATGGATGATAACAATACTATTGTCCATTACGTTAGTAGCAGTTGTATCAGTAGTTCTTTACAATCAGTTCTTTTCAGAAAATGGAAGAGGCGCGGCGGTTGGCAAGCAAGTTGATGTGAAAGTGCTGAGCGCCACGGAACGAGTAGATGTTACTTCTGAACTTAAGGATTATCGAAGAAACTTGAAAAATGCTGATTACATGGTCATTATGAATTTTGCATTCCAGTTGGACAGCAAAAAAACGAAAGAAGACTTCGATAAAATCATTGACATCGAAATTAAACCGATTATTAGCCGCACATTGGCAGATCTTATGCCGGAAGATTTGGAAGGATCGACAGGGGAAGATGCGCTTGAATCCAAACTTCTGAATTTGATTAATCCTATTCTGCCAAAAGGAAAGCTGGTAAAGGTTGAAATAACGGACTTTATGATTACACAAATATAACAGCTGGCCTTAACTAAACAACAAGCAGCAACATTCCTCGAAGGAGGTGAGAAAATTGGTTGATGTATTATCGCAAAATGAAATCGATGCCCTGCTGGCTGCACTCTCGTCCGGTGAGATGGATGCAGAGGATTTGAAAAAAGAAGAGGTAACACGCAAAGTAAGTGTCTATGATTTTAAAAGGGCAGTCCGCTTTTCAAAAGATCATATTAGAAGCTTGACTCGTATTCATGAAAACTTTGCGCGATATTTAACAACCTATTTCTCAGCACAGCTTCGCACCTTTGTTCAAATAAATGTAGTGGATGTTGAGCAACTTCCCTATGATGAGTTTATTCGATCCATACCTAAGATGACCATTCTTAATATTTTTGAAGCAGAGCCATTAGAAGGGCGTATGGTTTTAGAGGTTCATCCGAATATTGCTTATGCCATGCTGGACCGGATGTTGGGCGGACAGGGAACGGCACCATCAAAGATTAATAGCTTAACTGAAATTGAAACGACTGTGATGGAGCGAATATTCGCCAGAACATTGGATAGTTTGCAAGAAGCGTGGAAAACGGTGATCGATATATCACCTCGTCTGGAGGCTCTCGAGACAAATCCACAATTTATGCAGGTAGTGTCGCCGAACGAGACGATCGCATTAATATCTTTCAGTACCAAAATTGGCGATACGACGGGGATGATCAATTTATGTATCCCTCATGTAGTGCTTGAGCCTATTATGCATCGATTGTCAGTTCATCATTGGTTTGTTTCGCAAAAGAAAGAACGTATTCCAGAAGAGGTCAAAACGTTGGAAGAACGTGTTAATAAAGCGAAACTGGCGATTGTGGCAGAATTGGGGGAAACATCCATTTCGATAAGAGAGTTTCTTGGTTTGGCTGCCGGAGATGTTCTAACGCTCAATAAGCCGGTTGAAGAAGGTCTGAAAATAAAAGTAGGCAGCAAGCTGAAATTTATAGGCAGTCCGGGATCAATCAAAGACAGGCTGGCGATTCAAGTCGATGAGATTGTAAGTGAAGGAGCGGAAGAAGAGTATGATGAGTAAAGACTATTTATCACAAGAAGAAATTGACGCCTTGCTTCGTCAATCCTCTAACGAGCCTGCTGATATGCCGGCGCCTGCTAACGAGGTTCAATTATCCGATTTTTTATCCTCTATTGAACAGGATGCTCTGGGGGAAATCGGAAATATAACATTCGGCAGTGCTGCAACTGCGCTATCGACATTACTCGGGAAAAAAGTTGATATTACAACGCCGCATGTCACATTGGTAAGACGTTCGGAGCTTGGTGATATATTCCCTAAGCCCCATGTAGCTGTGAGTGTACAATATGTTGATGGGTTTGAAGGTATAAATTCACTAGTCATTCGCACAAAAGATGCTCAGGTTATTGCTGATCTTATGCTTGGCGGAGAAGGTGAGATAACGACTGAAGAATTGAATGAAATACATATTAGCGCAGTACAAGAAGCGATGAATCAAATGATGGGCTCATCGGCTACATCTATGTCCACTATTTTCAACAGGCTGGTTAATATATCGCCTCCAGGCATTGATATTCTTGATGTGAGCAACGGAGACGGGATAGATCATATACCGCCGGATAATATATTTATCAAAATATCATTTCATTTGACAATTGGTGATTTGATTGATTCTACGATTATGCAATTACTGCCGGTATCGTTCGCCAAACAAATGGTGTCTACACTAATGGGAGAAGCGGAGCCTGAAGTAGAACCGACCAGTTCTGCGAGTGCTCAGACCGCTCCTTCAGGAACTGAAACTAATGCTTTTGTTGAAACGGAGGTTGCCCCTGCAATGGAACAGCCGGTTATGCAAGCCCCAGCTCCACAAGTACAGGCACCAATTTACGAACAGCCTATGCCTCAGGAGCCGGTTATGCAGTCATCATCCATTAATAAAAATGTAAATGTTCAACCAGTTCAATTTGCAAACTTTAATCAACCGGTTTACAGTCAAACTGACCAAACCAACTTGAATTTATTGCTCGACATACCGCTGAAGGTGACTGTAGAATTAGGAAGGACCCAAAAGCAAATTAAAGATATCCTGGAATTATCGCAAGGCTCCATCATTGAGCTTGATAAACTTGCTGGAGAACCAGTTGATATACTGGTCAATAACAAGCTTATCGCAAAAGGTGAAGTTGTAGTCATTGACGAGAATTTTGGCGTGCGCGTCACAGATATCGTAAGCCAGTGGGACCGCATACAAAAATTACAATAATAATTTGAACTGTCTTAGGAGGATATGGAAATGGCAAATCGTATTTTAATCGTGGATGATGCAGCTTTTATGCGAATGATGATTCGTGATATTTTAACTAAAAATGGATACGAGGTAGTAGGGGAAGCTCAAGACGGAGCTCAAGCTATTGAGAAATTTAAGGAAGTTAAGCCTGATCTAGTCACGATGGATATTACAATGCCAGAAATGGACGGCATTTCTGCATTGAAAGAAATAAAGAAAATTGATGCCAATGCAAAAGTGATTATGTGCTCGGCAATGGGGCAGCAAGCTATGGTAATCGATGCGATCCAAGCTGGTGCTAAAGACTTTATTGTCAAGCCGTTTCAAGCAGACCGTGTAATCGAAGCGATCAAAAAGACGCTCGGTTAACCGTTATGAAGCTATTAAAGCTGAATGAATGGACGGTGGCCGCTGATCCGAATGGAGATAGCGGCCCTATGGGCAATTCTGAGTTTGTAACGAGCGATCCTGGCTCATTGCTTGGAACAATCGTATGGATCATTGTAGCTTTGGCTATTGTTATTGCATTAATGATATTTGTTATAAAGTGGCTTTCGAACAGTAATAGAAAATGGGGTATGAATCGCTCCATTCGTATATTGGGGGGCGCGGCGCTTGCGCAAAACAGCACGATGCAGGTTGTGGAGCTTGCGGGGAGAATCTATGTGATCGGAACAGGGCAAACGGTCACGTTGCTGGATAAAATTGATGATCCTGATCAAGTTGCACAAATGATTGCTGCTTTTGAAAAGCAAGCTGCTTCCGGATTTAATCCTGCTAAATTAAGTGAGTTCCTGCAAAACAGAAAAAATGCTGGCAAGCAAGCTAGCAATAGGGAACTAGTAAACGAGGAAAAGAAGGATGAAGATAAAGCCCGCTTCGAAAGTTTATTGCAGAATCAATTGAATCAACGCAACTTGCGCAATGAAGAGTTGAAAAAGATGATTCATGGTTCTAAATCAAATGAACGGTTGATGGACAATGAAAAATAAACAAATGGTTTCTTTTGCCCTAATGGTGTTGCTGTCGCTTTTGTTCATGCAAACAGCAGCTGCTGATCCACTACCCGATGTATCCATTAACATTGGCAATAATGAAGAGGCTCCAGGAACAAGCGCGTTGTCACTTTTGCTGATTATTACAGTGCTTAGCGTAGCGCCGGCTATACTAATATTAATGACAAGTTTCACGAGAATTGTCATTGTGCTTGGTTTTGTAAGGACCTCGATTGGAACGCAGCAGATGCCGCCCAATCAGGTGCTGATCGGGTTGGCGATGTTTCTAACATTTTTCATTATGGCTCCAACCTTCGGTCAAGTGAATGAGGTCGCCTTACAGCCTTATTTAAAAGGCGAGATTTCACAGACTGAAGCTTTTGAAAAAGCAGCTGTGCCGATGAAAAAGTTTATGTTCTCCCATACGAGAGAAAAAGATCTGCTTCTGTTTATGAATTATACGAAAGCAGAAAAGGCGACTACATATGAAGATATACCTATTACTGTACTTATTCCTGCCTATGCGGTAAGTGAACTGAAGACGGCATTTCAAATGGGCTTTATGATCTTTATC
This sequence comes from Paenibacillus nanensis, assembly GCA_040396195.1. GTDB lineage: Bacteria > Bacillota > Bacilli > Paenibacillales > Paenibacillaceae > Pristimantibacillus > Pristimantibacillus nanensis_A. The sequence goes on along the minus strand of JBEBPB010000001.1, from coordinate 330,225 downwards.
CCTTTTCTCGTCATTGATATGATCGTTGCCAGTACCTTGATGGCGATGGGGATGATGATGCTACCGCCAATTATGATCTCACTGCCATTTAAAATATTATTGTTTATTCTTGTAGATGGCTGGTATTTAATTGTAAAATCGCTGCTGCTTAGTTTTAACACCTGACAAGTAAGGAGGGAACAATATGAGTGCTGATTTTGTTATTGGATTGGCAAGCTCTGCCGTATTTACGGTGCTTAAAGCAAGCGCTCCGATGCTCGTGCTCGCACTTGTTGTCGGCTTGCTCGTCAGTGTGTTCCAAGCAACGACACAAATTCAAGAGCAAACTCTTGCTTTTGTTCCTAAAATTGTAGCTGTATTTATTGCTGTTATTATTTTTGGTCCATGGATTCTCAATACGGTTGTTGATTTTGCTTATCAGCTGCTAAACAATTTACATTACTATATTGGTTAGGTGTGACGAAGCAAATGGATGCAATCGTGCAAGGATTTCCTGTTTTTTTATTAATATTTTGTCGAATAACAGCTTTTTTTGTAGTGGCGCCTGTATTTTCTGCTCGAAATATACCAGCGATGTTCAAAATTGGTCTTGGTTTTTCTATATCTTTACTTATTTTTTTCGTATATGGAATCCATCAAACAACAGTTACCAGTCCAGAATATTTGCTGTTTATTTTACGAGAGATTTTATTGGGTATTCTGTTTGGTTTTACAGTTTATCTGTTTTTCTCAGTTGTGCAAACAGCGGGAGCCTTGATGGATATGCAAATCGGCTATGCTATGGCAAACGTCATTGATCCGAACACAGGTGCTTCGGCCCCGCTTTTGGGAAACTTCAAATATATGACGATAGTTGTCTTTTTTCTGATGATGAATGGCCATCACCATTTGTTGAATGGGTTAATGTATAGCTATGAATGGATTCCGCTGGATAATGCGCTATTCTCGCAAATGTTAAACGGAAATGTCTCGCACTTTTTAGTTAAAACCTTTTCGACCGTCTTTCTGCTGGCGGTTCAAACTGCCGGACCATTAATGGCTGCATTGTTTTTAACGGATGTTGGATTAGGCTTGTTAACAAAAACGGCTCCGCAGTTCAACGTTTTTGTCGTCGGTATACCACTAAAGATGATCGTTGGTCTGGTGCTGCTTGTAATGGTTTTACCAGGGATGGCAGTTTTGTTCGAAAATTTATTTTCCATACTTTTTGGTTCGCTAGAGCGTTTGTTTGCAATATTGCAGGAAGCTACGCTCGCAGAATCAAGTGGTTAACAGGAGCGGAAGTACGATGAAACAGCTTCCTATGGATTTACAACTTTTCAGTCAGGAAAAAACTGAAAAAGCAACTCCTAAAAAGCGAGAGGAATCTCGCAAAAAGGGGCAGGTTGCTAAATCATCGGATTTGCCTGGCGCATTTGTAATGCTATTTGTATTCTCTTCATTTCTAATGCTCGGCAGTTACTACAAGCAAAATATATTGCATTTGTTCGGAAGCTTTTTTCAGGATTGGCTGCTGCTAGAGGTAAATGCCGGTAATGTTTTAGATTTCTTTACAGCGATAGCATTGAAAGTTGCTGTTGTATTGTTGCCGATATTTGCAATTGCTGTTATTTTCGGTGCAGTCGGCAACATTGTACAGTTTGGTTTTCTGCTTACTGGAGAGCCGCTTAAGCCGCAGCTTAAAAAGCTGAATCCGATCGAAGGCTTCAAACGGATTTTTTCAATGCGCAGCTTGGTTGAATTTTTGAAAAGTATTTTGAAAACAACAATTATAGGTTTTATTGTGTATCTGAATATTACCAAAGAGTGGGATCAAATTTCTAATTTGGCGTATCAGCCAATCGAACAAATTTTTAATTATATTGCATCTGTAACCATTATGCTTGGCATACAGATAAGTGCTGTTTTGGCTGTGCTGGCAGTTGCTGATTTTATGTATCAAAAGTATGAGCATGAAAAAAGCATTCGAATGTCAAAACAGGATATTAAAGACGAGTACAAAAAAGCGGAAGGCGATCCGTTAATTAAAAGCAGAATTCGCGAGCGGCAAAGGAAAATTGCTGTACAACGAATGATGCAAGAGGTGCCTTCAGCAGATGTAGTCATTACGAACCCTACACACTTTGCGATAGCTCTGAAGTATGATGCCAAAGAGATGGATGCACCGACTGTAGTAGCAAAAGGAATGGATCATCTGGCGTTGCGCATTAAAGAAACAGCAAAAGAGCACGGTGTAATTACGATGGAAAATAAGCCGCTGGCCAGAGCGCTTTATGAACAGGCTGACATCGGCGATACAATACCGGGCGAGCTGTTCCAGGCTGTGGCTGAAATTCTGGCGCATGTATATAAATTAAAAGGGCGCAAGTAGACAACAAACGAAGGGAGGCGGGGCTTCATGAAAGGAAGAGACTTAGTCATCATACTGGGTATTATTGGAATCGTGCTAATGATGATTATCCCGATCCCGACACTGCTTATCGATATTCTGCTTATTCTTAATATATCGATTGCGCTGATGATACTTTTAGTAGCAATGAATACAAGAGAAGCGCTCGATTTCTCTATTTTTCCAGCCATTTTGTTAGTGACTACATTGTTCAGACTCGCACTAAGTGTATCGACTACACGCAGTATATTGTCAAAAGCTGATGCGGGAGAGGTTATTAACACTTTTGGGAGTTGGGTTGGGGGCGGTCAAGCGGTTGTCGGTTTTATCGTCTTCCTTATTCTGGTTGTCGTTCAGTTTATCGTCATTACAAAAGGATCAGAGCGTGTGGCAGAGGTTGCTGCCCGCTTCACCCTTGATGCAATGCCCGGCAAGCAAATGAGTATTGATGCGGATTTGAATTCGGGTCTCATCAATGAGAAACAGGCACGTGAACGACGTTCCAAGATCGAGCGTGAAGCTGACTTTTATGGAGCGATGGACGGTGCCAGCAAGTTTGTCAAAGGAGACGCGATTGCTTCTATTATTATCGTTATTATTAATATTATTGGCGGCTTTATTGTCGGGATGACTATACATAATTTAGATTTTCAAGAGTCACTGAGCAAATTTACGATTTTGACAATCGGTGATGGATTGGTTACACAAATTCCTGCACTTTTAATTTCTACGGCAGCTGGACTTATTGTAACAAGAGCTGCTTCTGAAGGGAATTTGGCGGAGGATATAACAGAACAATTGTTTCGTTATCCCAAAATGCTCTATATTGCTGCAGGAACAGTGGCAATGCTTGGCTTAACACCAATCGGTATATTTAAGACATGGCCGTTCGCTATTTTGCTCGCAATAGGTGCTTATTTTATGCAGAAGTCACTGACCAAGAAGCAAGCGGAGGAAGAATTGCTTGTGGAAGAGCAACAAATCGAAGAAGTACGCAGTCCAGAAAGTGTAGTCAGCTTACTGCAAGTGGACCCGATCGAGTTCGAGTTTGGCTATGGTTTGATTCCTTTGGCGGACACGCAGCAGGGCGGCGATCTGCTTGATCGGATTATTATGATACGAAGACAGTGTGCGCTTGATTTGGGGCTGGTGGTACCAGTGATTCGAATACGCGATAATATTCAGTTAAAGCCGAATGAGTACGTCATAAAAATTAAAGGCAACACTGTCGCGCGCGGGGACTTGTTGCTCAACCACTACTTGGCAATGAGTCCTGGATTTGAAGATGAATCTGTTATTGGGATTGAAACGGTTGAACCTGCCTTTGGTCTGCCCGCCATATGGATAGATGAGAGCATGAAAGAACGAGCAGAGTTATCCGGTTATACGGTAGTCGACCCGCCATCGGTAGTAGCAACACATTTGACAGAAATTATTAAGCGACATGCACATGAATTGATTGGAAGACAAGAAGCAAAATTGCTTGTTGACAACGTGCGTGAAACATACCCTGCCCTGGTTGATGATCTAATTCCAAATATATTAACGATAGGCGAGGTGCAGAAGGTTCTTGCGAAGCTGCTGCGTGAAAAAGTTTCTGTGCGTGATTTGGTTACTATTTTCGAAACTTTGGCAGACCACGGCCAATATACAAAAGATCCTGATGTGCTTACTGAATATGTGCGTCAATCATTATCAAGACAAATTACACAACAGTTTGCACCAGGCGGCGATACACTTAGAGTGATTACAATTGGGCCGCAGTTGGAGAAGAAAATTGCTGAGTCTGTTCAGCAGTCTGATCAAGGATCCTATGCTGCGATGGACCCTGTTGCAGCACAGACGATGTATCAGCGTATTAATGAGCAAGTGAATCGGCAGATTCAATCTGGACAACAGCCTGTTATATTGGCGTCACCTACGATACGGATGTATTTGAAACAACTATTGGAAAGAACGCTTCAGGAAATCCCGGTCCTTTCATACAGTGAACTTGAACCAAATGTTGAAGTGCAGAGTGTGGGGGTGGTTAACCTGTGAAGATCAAAAAATATGTTGTTGAACATTTGTCAGAAGCTGTCGAGCAGATTCGCGTAGAGCTTGGTAAGGACGCGGTTATTTTGGAAACAAAGCCAATCTATATTGGTGGTTTTATGGGAATGTTCCGTAAGAAAAAAATTGAGGTAACTGCTGTTACTCAGGAGATCCCAGCTCAAGCGGCGTCGCAGGAAAAACCTATACAGCCTCATGTACAGCAATTGCTGGAGCAAATTATGAAGACGGCGGCGAAGCCTGCTTCTGTAAAAGCTGAAGCCGCGATTGCTGAGACAACAGCGGCGCAGGTGGCAGAGCAAAAAACGCCGCTGACAGATGTACAGAGACGCTCTAATGATGAATATATTATGAATGAGCTTAAGGAAATGCGCGGAGTTATGATGAGGCTTGCAAAAAGCAATCAAAATATACCGCAATATTCCGAAGCAATGGAAGCGTTAAGGATACGACTTAGCGAGCAGGAGGTAGAAGAACAGTTTATTCAGGAATTAACTGACGAACTGCTGGCAGTGGGCGCTGATGAAATGGATGAGGAGCAGTTGCGCCAAGCTGCAACCTCCTATTTCCATAAACGGTTGGCACCATTTGTAAAAGAAGAGCCCGTTGACGAGGATACAGGCATATTATATTTCGCCGGTCCAACTGGTGCTGGGAAAACAACGACAATTGCCAAGCTTGCCGCTCATTATAAAATTGATAAAGGGCAAAAAGTTGGGTTTATTACTTCCGATACTTATCGTATCGCCGCTGTAGATCAATTGCGTACATATGCGACTATATTGGATGTCCCGATTGAGGTTGTTTTTTCACACGCTGATTTGAAAAAAGCTCATCATGCGCTGGAAGAGGCTCAATTAATTTTTATGGATACGGCAGGACGCAATTATAGAAGTGAAATGCAGGTTTCAGAAGTAAACAGTTTGTTTCAATCTGAACGTAAAAGTGAGACTTTGCTAGTGCTAAGTTTAACAGGCAAAACAAAGGATATGTCAGTTATAGCTGAACGGTTTCAAAAGTATGGAGTGAAAAAAGTCCTATTCACTAAGCTTGATGAGACAATTGTGTATGGAGCTATATTGAATCTTATATTAAAATATGAATTAATACCTGTTTTTATAGCGAAGGGGCAAACCGTACCTGATGATATAGAACTATTTTCGGTAGAGAAGTATGTGCATCTTTTGTTAGGGGTTAATGAATATGATTGACCAGGCTGAAGCATTGCGACAATTAATGAGGCAGCACAGCTCAGAAGGTGAAAGAAAAAAAACAAGAGTTGTAACCGTAACAAGTGGGAAGGGGGGCGTTGGGAAATCAAATTTCAGCTTGAATTTTGCCCTATCGCTCAAACGACTTGGACTTGATGTGCTTTTATTTGATGCTGATATCGGAATGGCGAATATAGATGTTTTGATGGGACGGTCATTCCCATATCATCTCTACCATCTTATATCGGGCGAAAAAACAATTTGGGACATTATTGCAAAAGGTCCTGAAGGATTGCATTATATTGCAGGAGGTTCAGGGCTTACTGCGTTAATGGATTTAACAAAAGAACAAATCGTTCAGTTTACTAAAGAGATTGAGCGTTTGCATGGCAAGTATGATGTTATTATTTTTGATACCGGAGCAGGACTCTCGAAGGAGACAGCAGCATTTATTGCTGCATCTGACGATACAATTGTCGTCACAACACCAGAGCCGACTGCGATTACAGATGCCTATGCATTAATAAAGATGGTTATTGCGATGAATATAAAGGCGTCTTTCAAGCTAGTTATTAATAAAGCGGCTGATCATAAAGAAGGACAGCATACGCTTGGAACGATTCAGTTGACCGCAGAAAAGTTTTTACAAATAGATTTACCTGAGCTAGGTATCATATTGGATGATCCTAATGTATCAAAGGCAGTAAAAAAGCAAACGCCATTTCTAGTTATGTATCCGGCAACGGCTGCCTCAAAGTCTGTGACGGATATTGCCGCGACATTTATGGAAGTTAAACCGGCATTGCAATCAGGCGGCATCAAAGGGTTTTTTAACAAAATTTTCAGACTTAGCTAAATCCTTTGGGAACAGGAGGGAACTTGAGTGGCTCCTTATCGAATACTGGTGGTTGATGATTCGGCATTTATGAGACAAATTATTTGTGATTTAATCATGATCGATCCTCAGTTCGAAATTGCAGGCACAGCGACAAATGGAGCAGAAGCAATTGATGCAGCGCAACACTTGATGCCAGATGCCCTTACATTAGATCTTGAGATGCCCGTAATGAATGGGCTGGAGGCGCTTGAGCAAATTATGAATCAGTGCCCTGTACCAGTCATTATGTTGTCTGGCATAAGTGATGAAAACACAAGAGAGACAATTAAGGCATTGCAATTGGGAGCGTTTGACTTTATTCGAAAGCCTTCTGTCGGTGCAGGAGCACAGCATATTTCTGAGGTGGGAGAAAGACTTCGGGAAAAACTGTCTATTGCAGTAACTGCCAAAGGAAGGCCGCTGCTCCAACTGACTTCCAGTGGCACAAAAGCGTCAGAGAAAATTAGTACGGAAAAAATGACGTCAGCTATAACTCTTGATCCCCCAAAAAATATTTTATCCAAGCATCCAGAAACTGCTGAAAAGAAGGAAGCAAGCAAACCTAATTCCAGCTCTGTAATTAAAAGAAAAACTGCAACTGACGCAGTTGATCAGGAACAGAAGAAGCTGACTCAAGAACGAGCCGCATATGTTAGAAAAACAAAGGAAATTGCCAGAGAATTTCCGCGAACTGATCCTAAGAAAGCTCCGCAATTAAGCCAAATACAAAAAAAGCATCAAAATGAAAAAGGCGAGAATCTGTTTGATGTCAAAAACAAACCGATCCGCTCAACAACTTTTACGCATTTGGTTGCGATTGGTACGTCTACAGGAGGTCCGAGAGCTCTACAAGAAGTCATTACTAACTTGCCAGAGGATTTCCCGGCTCCGGTGCTCGTTGTTCAGCATATGCCGCCTCGGTTTACAAAGTCGCTGGCTCAGCGTCTGGATAGTTTTAGCAAGCTGAGGGCTGTTGAAGCGGAGGAAGGACAAAAGCTGGAGGCTGGAGTGGTTTATGTAGCACCTGGAGGACTGCATATGAGAGTCAAGAAAGATGCAGGCGGCTATGTGATTGCGCTTGGCAATGAAACACAAAGAAATGGCCATAGACCGTCAGTGGATGAATTGTTTGAGTCCATAGTCCCTTTGACAGAGCTGAAGCGTCACGCAGTTATCATGACCGGGATGGGGAGCGACGGAGCTGCGGGAATGAAGAAAATGCTGGAGAGCGGAGCAGTAACTACAATAGCTGAATCAGAAGATAGTTGTATTGTGTACGGCATGCCAAGATCGGCAATGGAAATAGGGGCTGCACAAGTATCAATACCACTGCAAGGAATTGCATCATATTTGAATAAGGCTGTTACTGCTTTGGATAGCTAGACCAAACCGTTAAACAGGAGGTGCTGAACATATGGATATGAATGATTACCTATCCATGTTTATTGATGAATCTAATGATCACTTGCAAGCATTGAATGAAAACCTGTTATCGCTGGAAGGAAATCCGGAAGATCTTACAATTGTGCAATCTATTTTCCGATCAGCTCATACACTTAAAGGTATGGCGGCTACAATGGGCTTTGAAGACCTGGCATCATTGACACACGAAATGGAGAATGTGCTTGATCTTGTTCGTAATAGCAAGCTGGCTATGAACAGCGTGATCTTTGATGTAATGTTCAAAGGCTTGGATGCGTTGGAAGCAATGGTTCAAGATATTGTAAACGGAGGCAGCGGCAGTGCGGATGTATCCGCAATTGTAGATCAGCTGCAAAAAATATTAAAAGGTGAAATGCCTGCTGATTCTAACGAAACAAAGACGACCAACACTGCAACCAAAGACGTGGCAGAGCAAACTGCTTCCGCATCTTATTCAGGAACAGCATTATTGGATCAATATCAAGCATCGGTACTGACACAGTCTATTGAAGGTGGACTTCAAGTCTACTATATACAGGTTGAACTGCAAGAAAGCTGTTTGCTAAAAGCGGTCCGTGCTTATATGGTATTCGATCAGCTCGAGCGCAGTGGAGAGATTATTCAATCCAATCCATCCGCAGCTGATCTGGAGCAGGAAAAATTTGATAGAAGTTTCTCTATATTTGCTATTTCTGATTTGAAGACAGAAGAACTTGAAAAACAGCTTTCTTCCATTTCGGAAATGGAAAGAGTTAACGTTGTTTTGATGGATGCGGACTCGATCAATCAGCTTATGGCGCCAGTGCCGAGCAGTGCAACTGAACAGACAATAACAAGTACAGAAAAGCAAACGGAAAGCCCTTCAAGCAACGCAGCAAAGCAGGAACAACAAAAAAGATCCGCTCCACCAGCAAAATCGGGGCAGGGCTCAGCAAATGTATCACGTACGATTCGTGTTGATATTGATCGTTTGGACACCTTGATGAATCTTTTTAGTGAATTGCTAATTGATCGCGTACGGTTGGAACAACTGGCTAGCGAAATGAATCAGTCGGATTTGACTGAAACGGTTGAGCATATGGCAAGGGTAAGTACGGATTTGCAAAATATTGTTCTCAAGTTGCGCATGGTTCCGGTTGATACTGTATTTAGCAGGTTTCCACGAATGATTCGCGACTTGGCAAAGTCTATGAATAAGAAGATTGAGCTTGTTATAACAGGGGCAGATACGGAACTGGATCGAACTGTTATTGATGAGATTGGTGATCCGCTTGTGCATTTGTTGCGTAATTCCATCGATCATGGCATCGAGTCTACTGAGGAACGACTTGCTGCAGGCAAGTCGGAGACAGGTACAATTGAATTGCGTGCATTCCATAGCGGGAATCATGTCTTTATCGAGGTTGAAGAAGATGGACGCGGAATTAATGCAGATAAAGTGCGCAAAACAGCTATCAAGAATAAGATAGTAACAGAAGAGGAAGCAGTAAAACTAACGGATGAACAAGTGCACAATCTTATATTTGCTGCTGGATTCAGTACGGCGGACAAAGTATCCGATATTTCGGGCAGAGGAGTAGGGCTTGATGTTGTAAGAAGCAAGATCGCATCCCTTGGGGGCAACGTCACTATTAACTCGGCATATGGCAAGGGCACGAAATTTTCTGTTCAATTGCCGCTTACCTTATCGATTATTTCTGCCATGCTTATAAAGATGGGCTCTGAGAAATATGCAATACCGCTCTCCTCGATTCTGGAAACAGCTATTATTAATAGAAGTGATATTAAAAACGTTCATGGCAGACCAATGATCGAGTTCAGAAATTCAATCATTCCATTAATCTCACTTGGTCAAGTATTAGACTGCCCGGATTATGATGAAACAGCTGAACCAGAGAACGAGATCATTATTATTAGCAAGGGAGATAAACAAGCAGCTATCATTGTTGACGAGTTTATCGGCCAAAGTGAAATCGTTTTGAAAACATTAGGCAAGTATCTGACGAATATACCTGCGATAAGCGGTGCTACTATTTTGGGTGACGGCTATGTGGCGTTAATCATAGATCCGAATTCGCTAATCAAATAAGGAGGGGTACATATGAGTGAAGAATTAAAAGTAATCGTTTTTTCTTTAGGTGAAGAAGAGTATGGCATAGAAGTTGATAAAGTTCAAACAATCGAACGACTCTCCCCGATTACAAGAGTGCCCAAAACACCTGCTTTTGTGAAGGGTGTTATTAATTTGAGAGGTTCGGTTATCCCTGTAATTGATTTGCGCGGCCGCTTCAATCTGCCAGAAACAGAGCTGAGCGAGAACTCACGTATTATAGTTGTCGCTGTCAATGAGCTGGAAGTAGGTTTTATCGTAGATGCTGCAAATGATGTCGCAGATATCAATTCTGATTTGATTGAGTCTCCGCCAGAAATCGTGGGCGGAATACGCGCTAAATATTTGCAAGGTATTGCCAAGCTGGGAGAAGGAAGACTGTTGGTTATGCTTAATTTGAATGAAGTACTGAACAAGCAAGAAATTATTCAACTGGAAGAATTAGAGGGATAACTAGTGAATGAATACAACAGATTCGAAGCTTTTGAACTGGATGTATTGCGAGAAATTGGGAATATAGGCGCCGGTAATGCTGCTACTGCCCTATCTTCTCTTCTCAACAAGCAAGTGGATATGGCTGTACCCAAAGTAAGCTTGTTGCCATTTGAAGAGGTAGCAGAGCGTGTAGGCGGTTCTGAGAAAATAGTGGTTGCTATTTTTTTAAGAGTTGAGGGAGATGCTCCTGGCAATATGTTTTTTATTATGGATAGTCAGGCGGCAAATAAATTTCTGGATCATCTTTTGAGTGATAATGATAGACTGCAGGACAGTTATACTGAGCTTGAATTATCTACGCTATGCGAGATCGGCAATATACTAGCTGGCTCATACTTGTCCTCATTAGGTGATTTTACGGGGTTGATGATGCAGCCTTCCGTGCCGCTTATTGCTCATGATATGGCTGGAGCGATTTTGAGCTACGGGCTGATGCAGTTTGGTGAAATGGGAGATTCGGCACTGCTTATTGAAACTTCTTTTTTAGAAGGCTATCAATCACTAGAAGGACAGTTCTTTTTTATTCCTGATCCGCCCTCCTTCCAAAAAATATTTCATGCTCTGGGAGTCGGTATGGAATGATACAGCATAATTTGATTAAGGTCGGCATGGCAGATTTAAATATTGCGATGGCTGGCCATATACTAAAAACTTCAGGATTGGGATCATGCGTTGGGCTTACGTTATTCGATCCGCACAAGAAGCTAGCTGGGATGGCACATATTATGCTGCCAGATTCATCTATTGCCAGAGATCCCGGTTTTAATACAGCCAAGTATGCAGATACAGCAATAGCGGAACTGCTCGGTTTACTGATAGCATCCGGTGCAGATAAAAGACGCTTGCAAGCCAAAATGGCTGGAGGTGCGCAAATGTTTGCTTTTGCAGGTCAGTCTGATTCGCTTCGCATTGGCCCGCGCAATACAGAAGCTTGCATGATGCACTTGAACAATCTGAACATTCCTTTATTAGCACAAGATACAGGAGGCGGTTATGGCCGTACTATTGAAATGGATAGTACAAACGGTATTTTGTCTATTAAAAGTGTTCAGTATGGTATAAAGGAGATTTGATATGGTAGGAAGCTGGCGCTGGAATGCCGTTTTCGGTTTACTTGGAGTTATATTAACCATTATGTTTTCTTTTCAATCTAATTTACCAGAAATAGTAGCTATTCGAAGCGGGTACGCTTTTATATCTTTTTTTGTTGTTGCGTATGGTGTACGTGCTATTTTTACACAAATCTTCAAACCGCCTGCTTTGACAACAGCAGAAGAGCAGGCCGAAGCATCGCATTCGGGAACGGTGGATTTGGTAACACCTGATGAAACCGATGAATTGAATGAAATGTTGAAGCCGCAATCGCCTGGTAGCAGTGAATCGAAAACAGAAGAAACCAATCATTCAGCAATAAGTGAAAGGGCGGAATTTAAGCCTCTTAATCCGCCGCAGTTTGCAACATCTAAAAATTCAGAGCCTGAGGAATTGGCGAAAGCGATTCGTCACCTGACAGGGGAGTGAGCTGATGACTGAGCTAAAGACACCTCATGCTGAGCATTTCGGACTTTGGCAGAAGTGGCGTGAGTTAGGGGATCTGGAAGCGAAGAAGCAGTTAATCGAGTCCTATTTGCCATTGGTGGATTATGTAACCAATCGAATGGCAATAGGACTGCCCAAAAATATTATGCGGGATGAGCTGGCGAGCAATGGTGTTATGGGGCTGATTGATGCCGTTGACAAATTCGACTATTTACGTGGTTTGCAATTTGAAACGTATGCTTCTTGGAGAATTCGCGGAGCGATTATCGACGGGTTGAGACAAGGGGATTGGGTGCCACGTTCAGTACGAGAGAAGGCAAAGCGCATTGAGGATGCTTATCAGGTATTAGAGCAGCGCTATATGAGATCGGTTACTGATACAGAGATGAGCAGCTATTTGCAAGTATCGGAAAAAGAATTTCTAACCATGTTGCAGGATGTTTCAGCTGCATCGATTTGCTCCCTGGAAGATCCAATTCGTGAAGAGGAATCCGAAACAAGAATGTCGCTTATTATAGATGATAAAGCAAAAAATCCGGATTATAAAGTACATGAAGTATATTTAAAGGAAGCATTAGTGAAGGGGATTGAGCGATTAACTGAAAAAGAAAGAATCGTTGTATCGCTGTTTTATTATGAAGAGCTATCTTTGAGTGAGATTGCAGAAGTTATGTCGCTATCGCCATCCAGAATCTCGCAGCTGCATTCTAAAGCAATTTTGCGGTTGCGCGGAGTGCTCGCCAAGCATAAAGACCAGCTTATGCAGCAATAAGACGATTGATCAAGTACGAAGTGAGGAGGAATTTACGTGGACGCAGGACAATTGGATTCTTACTTGCGTATTCAAATCTCTTCTGATAAGTTATCTGCTTTCGTTACTTTTCATCGACTTACCGATGAATTTGAAATGAGCACTCAGGAGTTTAGGCAATTTCTTGAATCTAAGGGAGTAACTTATGGTTATAAGGATGCTGTGATCGATACTATTTGTCAAACGCCTCTTGCTTTTTATAAAGGGCAAACCCTAGTCGCTAAAGGAAAAGATCCAGAATCTGGGAAGAATGGTTATGTGCGCTACTGCGTCGAAGTAGAAAATTCAAATCATACTCCGCCAGAGGCTTCCAAGGACGGTACGGTTGATTTCAAAGATATTATTCGATTGAAGAACGTACAGAAGGGGCAAGCGATTGCGGAATTGATTGATCCGGAACCCGGTGTGCCGGGGATGGCTGTTACTGGTGAGGAGATCGAAGCTTCCCTTGGGAAAAAAGCAGTTTTTAAAATAGGAAAGAACATTGTTGTTGCAGGAGAACCGCAGCGTTTATACGCTGCGGTAGACGGCATGATTTCGATAACTGACCGTGATAAAATCAATGTTTTTCCTATGTTTGAAATAAACGGGGATGTTGATTACAGAATCGGCAATATTGATTTTGTTGGAACTGTTATTGTCAGGGGCAATATTTTAAACGGTTTCAAAGTGAAGGCGCATGGCGATATACGTGTAATTGGCGGTATTGAGGGTGCAGAAATTGAAGCGGGCGGCTCCATTGATATTACAGGTGGTATTATGGCGAGCGGTAAAGGGACTATTGCAGCAGGCAATCATGTTCGAAGTTCATTTATTCAAGATGCGAACGTTACTGCTGGGGGAGACATTATTGTCACTCAAAGCATTATGCATTCCAATTTGAAAGCAGGTAAAAACGTTATTTGCAGTGGAGCCAAGGGACTAATAGTTGGCGGCATGATTCAGGCTGGCGAATCCGTGACAGCAAGGATTATAGGCAATCCAATGTCGACAGCAACGATTATTGAGGCGGGTGTTCAGCCGCAATTGCGCGAAGAATTTCAGGAGTTGCGAACTGCGTTGCGGACATTAGCGGATAATTTGGAGAAAACGGAGAAAGCTCTTGTAATTCTGGATCAAATGGCAGCTGTAGGGAAACTGACACCAGATCGCTTGGCGATGCGGGTTAAGTTGACTGCTACAAGACGACAAGCGGAACTGGACATTGAAGAAGCTAAAGAACGGATGCTGATAATCGAAAAATCGCTGGAAAATACAGATGCTTCCCGTATTTGTGTGCATGGCACTGTGTTTGGCGGAACAAAAATTGTTATTGGCAGATATACTAAGTTTATAAAAGATAGTGCTCAACACGTTATTTTTTGTTACCATGAAGGTGATATTGCAATGCTTCCGCTATAAATAATGGACGGGGAGTGTGCTGTTTATGGTATTTAAACCGCTGGAAATGCAAATTGTTGTTCCGCGAACACAAGATGCCAGTGTTTTGCAATCTCAAGCTGCTCAGCGACCTATAACCGAGCAGACATTACTGGCGAATCAGTCTGAAAAAGAAACAGAGCGAAATCGAACGAAGAGCACAAAAACAGAGAAGACTATCAAATCAGAAGTCCATACTAACGGTCAGGGAGCCTCCTCTGGTCAAGAGCATTCTGACAAACGGGCAAAAACAAGTACAGATGCTGTGGATGAAAGCCCTGTTCATCCATACAAGGGGCATAATCTTGATATTAGTTTGTAACAAGCTGCAAGGGAGAAAGGCGGTCACATCCTGTGCTAGAAGCGTGGCATTATGTCGCTTTGCTGGGGGCAGCGATTGCTGCAATGGCATTTATAAAGCCGATGAACAAGAAAAAAGAAGACGCTGCTCCAGTTGAAGAAATGAAGGAAATGATGGAACACTATATTTATGAAGCTGAGCAAGATTATGCGGAATTAGTGGGTTTAGTTAAAAAATCACAAGAATCAGCACAAAACTCAGCTACCGTCTATGAGAAAAAAGTAATGGGATTGGAAGAGCAAGTTGAGCTTTTAAAACAGCAGCTACAAAAGCAACAGTTAATATATCAAAACAATCTACAAAGCGGTCAAGCAGCAGTTGATGAACCGGATAAAAACATTAATCCAGCAGCATCAACGGACATACAAGTGCCATTAGTAACGATTCCCGCTCAAATAGAGGAAGCTTCGGCAACGTCTGAATGGAGTATAGAGGGGCGTTACAAGGAACTGTTTGAACTTTATAACAACGGAAGAACCATAGAATCAATTGCAAAAAAACTTGCTATGAACAAAGGGGAAGTTCAGCTTATTATTCAACTTGCAAAGCAGGAGGCGAAACAACGTGGATAAACGGTCTTTCTATGTTGGGATCGGAATTGGCATCATCATTGGAGCCGTCCTGCTGCAATTGATAACGATAAGTGTGTCAGTCAATCAAAACAGCAAGAAAAGTTTGAAGGACAGTCTGGAACAGCAACAGGACAAGCTGCCTGACGACAAAACTGGTGTTATCACTGACCCGGAAAAAGCAGAGCCGCCTGCTGTTCAGCAGCCAGTAGCTCCTTCACAGCAAGCGGTAGATCTTTCACAGCAGCCAGCAGCTCCTTCACAGCAAGCGGTAGATCTTTCGCAGCAGCCAGCAGTTCCCTCACAGCAAGCGGTAGATCTTTCGCAGCAGCCAGCAGCTCCTTCACAACAACCGATAGATTTTTCGCAGCGGCCAGCAGTTCCTTCACAACAACCGATAGATTTTTCACAGCAGCCAATAGCTCCTGTGGGGACGCCGGTGCCGGTTCCGTTGCCGTCAGCAAAAGTCCAGAATGATGAGCAGGAAATCTCGGCAGCTATAGAGGGAAGCAAGAGTCAGCAAATTGTAAAAATAGATCCTGGCTTTACCATAAGTCAAACCGCGAAGCTGCTGCAGCAGGAGAAGGCATTCACTGATGCAGCGGCTTTTTCAAGTTTGATGAAAGAAGGGGACAAGCTGGTTCGAGCAGGTTGTTTCTTAATGGAAGAGAATATGGGCGAAGAGGCGGCTGTACATCTGGTTACGCATCAACCGCTAACCAGATCGGAAGCACGCTCGCTTGTTGATAAGTTGCCGAATTTGCAAGCTGATCGGCGTTGTCTATAAAAGAGTACGAATTATTATGGTTATCGTCTTGCACTGGACTACTAACTATGTTATATTAATTGATGGTGTTAAAAACACACGCTTTCCAATTTTGACGTTGGTGCTTGTACCAGGTACAAGTTGCGTCAGAAGATGCGGCAGGCGGAGGAAACTAAAAACCATATTAGGAGGTGTTGAAGACATGGCGGTAATCTCTATGAAACAGCTGCTTGAAGCTGGGGTACACTTCGGTCACCAAACTCGTCGTTGGAACCCAAAGATGGATCGTTATATCTTCACTGAAAGAAACGGAATTTACATTATTGACTTGCAAAAAACAGTTAAAAAGGTTGATGAGGCTTATAACTTCATTAAATCTATCGCTGCTGAAGGCGGTACTTTACTATTCGTAGGTACAAAAAAGCAAGCTCAAGATTCTGTTAAAGAAGAAGCTGAGCGTTGCGGTAACTTCTACATTAACCAACGCTGGTTGGGTGGAACGTTGACAAACTTCCAAACAATCCAAAAACGTATTGAGCGTTTGAAGCAGCTTGAGCAATGGGAAGAGGATGGTACATTCGAAGTGCTTCCTAAAAAAGAAGTTATTATCCTTCGCAAAGAAAAAGATCGTTTGGAGAAATTCCTTGGCGGAATTAAAGGAATGAAGGGTCTTCCTAGCGCATTGTTCGTAATCGATCCTCGCAAAGAGCGCATTGCAGTTGCAGAAGCTCGCAAGCTAGGTATCCCAATTGTTGGTATCGTTGATACAAACTGTGATCCGGATGAAATCGATTATGTTATCCCTGGTAACGATGATGCGATCCGTGCTGTTAAATTGCTTACTTCCAAGATGGCTGATGCAATTGTTGAAGCTAACCAAGGCGAGCAAACAACAGCTTAATACAACAATCTGTTAAACGACAAGGGTGGTTAGACGGTGAAAACCTCTCACTGCCCTTTTTTTGAACAAAAATAAGATGTTAAATTATAGGAGGGTTTTTCATGGCGGTTAGTGCAAGTGCTGTTAAAGAGCTTCGTGAGAAAACTGGAGCAGGTATGTTGGACTGCAAAAAAGCATTGGATGAAACGAATGGTGATATTGATAAAGCGGCAGCGTTGCTTCGTGAAAAGGGTCTTGCTGCAGCAGCGAAAAAAGCTGGTCGCGTAGCTACTGAGGGTGTTGTTGAATCCTATATCCACGCTGGCGGTCGTATCGGTGTACTTGTAGAAATCAACTGTGAAACAGATTTTGTTGCTAAAACAGATCAATTCCGTGAGTTTGCAAGAGATGTTGCTATGCATATTGCTGCAACAAGCCCGAAATATGTTCGTCGTGAAGAAGTTCCAGCTGAAGAAATTGAGCAAGAGCGCGAAATTTTGAAAAACCAGGCTCTTAACGAAGGAAAACCAGAAAAAATCGTTGAAAAAATGGTTGAAGGCCGTATTTCCAAATACTATGAAGAGTATTGCTTGCTTGAGCAATCCTTTATTAAAGATCCGGACAAAACAGTTGAAATGCTGGTGAATGAAAAAATCAGCACAATCGGAGAAAATATTTCAATCCGTCGTTTCGTTCGTTATGAGCTAGGTGAAGGACTTGAGAAAAAAGTAGATAACTTCGTTGAAGAGGTTATGGCACAAGCAAACATGTAATCCGATCGCACAGGCGGGGCGGGGCGTCTGCCCCGCCCCCTTTTCATAAATATAGATAAGAATAAATTTAAGTTGCCTCGCTTTTCGGGGTGCATGATGGAGGTATTACAGTTGGAGCATCCAGTATTTAAACGCATCGTTTTGAAAGTAAGTGGAGAATCGCTGTCCGGCCAGGAAGGCTACGGAATTGAAGCATCGGTTATTTCCTCGATTGCCAATCAGGTGAAAGAAGTTGTTGAGCTAGGTGTAGAAGTAGCTATAGTAGTAGGCGGGGGCAATATTTGGAGGGGAATTGCAGGTTCCGCCAAAGGTATTGATCGCGCTACTGCTGATTACATGGGAATGTTGGCAACTGTGATGAATTCACTTGCTCTTCAAGACGCATTAGAACAAATAGATGTCCCAACGAGAGTTCAAACCTCAATTGCTATGCAACAAATTGCTGAGCCTTATATAAGAAGACGTGCTATTCGTCACTTGGAAAAGGGCAGAGTTGTTATTTTTGCTGCAGGAACAGGAAATCCATTCTTCTCCACTGATACAACAGCAGCATTGCGTGCGGCGGAGATTGAGGCAGAAGTCATTTTAATGGCGAAAAATAAAGTGGATGGCGTTTATTCTGCTGATCCATTCAAAGATGAAAATGCTGAGAAATTCGAAGAGTTGACTTATTTGGAAGTATTGAACCGTAATCTAGGTGTAATGGACTCAACTGCTTCCTCACTATGTATGGACAATAATATTCCGTTGATTGTCTTTTCAATTACGGAGAATGGAAATATTAAACGTGTAGTACAAGGTGAAAAAATTGGCACTATCGTGAAGGGGAGTGTACATTAATGCCAGAGCAAATTAAGAACAATGCGGAAGAACGTATGGATAAAGCGATTGGAGCATTGAAACGAGAGTTGGCTTCACTTAGAGCGGGTAAAGCAAATCCTGCATTGCTGGATCGTATTCAGGTAGAATATTACGGTGCTTTGACGCCTCTTAACCAATTGGCTAATATCAATACTCCAGATGCGCGAACATTGATGATTCAGCCTTGGGATAAATCATCATTGGGCGATATCGAAAAAGCAATTATGAAATCGGATTTGGGGCTTACTCCATCCAATGACGGAAACTCCATTCGTATTGGTGTTCCGATGTTAACTGAAGAGCGTCGTGCTGATTTGGTGAAAACAGCAAAGAAATCGGGAGAAGAAGCTAAAGTAGCTATCCGCAACATTCGTCGTGATGCGAATGATGATATTAAAAAGCTTGAGAAAACAGATATTTCTGAAGATGAATCCCGACGTCATCAGGAAGATATTCAGAAATCGACAGATAAATTTATCGCAGAAGTTGATAAAGTGCTAGTTGCAAAAGAAAAAGAGATAATGGAAGTATAAATATTTGCGTAGCCCCTCCGGAAGGTGGGGTTTGGTTTTTGATTTCGGTTGGGGGGAAGCAGGATGATAAAGCGACTTTTGGCCAAGTTAGGCATTTCGTCCTTGCCACAGACGGAATCGCAACAGATGGACAATGTGCCGCAGCATGTTGCTATAATAATGGATGGGAATGGAAGATGGGCAAAGGATCGCGGCTTGCCGCGTATTGCCGGTCACCATTCCGGAATGAAAACGGTCAAAAGAATAACGATGGCCGCAAATCGTATGGGCGTTAAATACTTAACTCTATATGCTTTTTCCACCGAGAACTGGAAAAGACCGAAGACTGAGGTGGAGTTTCTTATGAAGCTTCCACAGCAGTTTTTGGAGAGTGAGCTTGACGAGCTTATGCAAAATAACGTCCAGGTCAGAATGATGGGATATGAAGACAGTCTGCCGGAGCATACATATAAGGCAGTTCATGAAGCCGTAATAAAAACAGCTGGAAATACGGGGCTGGTTCTTAATTTTGCATTGAATTATGGCAGTCGAATGGAAATGCTGGGAGCTATTCGTTCTATGGCTGCTGATGTAAAAACAGGAACACTGGATATAGATGATATTGATGAGCAGCTTATGTCGGAACGTCTTTATTCCTCTGATTTGCCCGATCCGGATTTGTTGATTCGAACGAGTGGGGAATTAAGGCTAAGCAATTTTATGCTATGGCAGCTGGCATATAGCGAGCTTTGGTTTACAGATGTGTATTGGCCAGCATTTGACGATAGTCACTTTGAAGAGGCAATCAGACACTATCAGCAGCGTATCCGCCGATATGGCGGTTTATAGGCTGCAGCAGGGGTGTGAATTTAATTGAAACAAAGGATCATTACGGGAGTGCTGGCAGGTACGTTTTTTTTGGCAATTACTGCATTGGGCGGAAATTGGTTTGCCGTACTTATGATTTTGCTTGCCATCATTGGATTTTTTGAGTTCGCCCGTATGAATGGGCATGCTTGGTACGATAGTATGACAATCGTCGGTTATTTAGCAATGCTTTCTATTGTACTGCCTTGGGAGTATTGGGGATTAAGCAGTCCGCCTGCTATGCTGGTTATATGGCTGCTTGTGTTTTTGCTGCTGCTCGTTACAGTAGCATCCAAAAACAAAAAAACGATTGATCAAGCCGCATTAATGGTTTTGGGGGCCGTTTATGTTGGATACGGATTTTCGGCAATGATTGATGCTCGCTTAATTGAAAGTGAGGGACTGTTCTGGACAGCTCTTGCCTTTGCTGCCATTTGGTCTTCTGATATCGGTGCCTATTTCACTGGTCGTGCGGTAGGAAAACATAAGCTTTGGCCTGAAATAAGTCCAAACAAAACGATTGAGGGAGCGCTGGGCGGTGTTTTGCTTTCTGTAGGAGTTGCTGTTATTTTTGCGCTGTGTGCACCAGATATGATTTCTATTGGAAAAGCAGCTCTGATTGGCTTGCTAGCTGCAGTTGCAGGACAGCTTGGTGATCTGATGCAGTCAGCCTATAAGCGTGTTAAGGGGATTAAAGATACGGGTACATTATTGCCAGGTCATGGCGGTGTATTGGATCGTTGTGACAGTTGGCTAATTGTCTTTCCGTTACTTTTGCTTACGGAATTGATCCCGTTAACTTAAAGGGGAGAGCGAGTATGAAAAAAATAGCCTTGCTTGGCTCTACAGGGTCGATTGGAACGCAAACACTTGATATAGTTTCCCTTCATCCGGAACGATTTCAAATAACAGCGTTAACAGCGGGCAGCAATATTGAGCTTTTGATGGAACAGGCAAAAAAATATTCTCCCAATTTGGTTTGCTTGTCTACAAAAGAACTGGCGGAACAAGCTGCATCAGAACTCGATTCTTCGATAAGAATTGTTTATGGCGAGGATGGTTTGATTGAAGCTGCTGCTGAGGCGAATGCGGATGTTGTAGTTACAGCTATAGTTGGAAGCCGCGGCTTGCCAGCTACACTTGCTGCTATTGAGAGCGGAAAGAATGTTGCTTTAGCTAACAAGGAAACTCTAGTGACAGCTGGTCATATTGTAATGGAGCGCGCCAAACGAAAAGGCGTTTCGATTATTCCTGTTGACAGTGAGCACTCAGCCTTATTCCAATGCTTGAATGGAGAGCGGCTGCATGATGTGTCTAAACTGACACTTACTGCTTCTGGCGGGTCTTTTAGAGATCGTACAAGAGAGCAGCTGGAGTATGTTACAATTGCAGATGCGCTTAGCCATCCGAACTGGTCAATGGGAGCGAAAGTAACGATCGATTCCGCAACAATGGTCAACAAAGGGCTTGAAGTCATTGAAGCACATTGGCTGTTTGAGATGCCTTATGAGAAAATTGAGGTGCTTATTCATCCAGAAAGTATTATTCACTCGTTTGTTGAGTTTAAGGATCATAGTGTGATCGCGCAAATGGGAGATCCGGATATGCGTGTGCCTATTCAGTATGCGTTAACATACCCGCACCGGATCGGTTCGCCTGCGAAAAGTCTGGATCTGGCTGCTATGTCCAAACTTACATTTCGTGGAATGGATTATGAGAGATTCCCATGTTTGAGACTTGCCTTTGAATGCGGGCGGCTTGGAAGGTCGGCACCGACTGTATTTAATGCGGCCAACGAGATAGCTGTAGCACGTTTTTTAAACGGTGAAATAAGTTTCATAGATATTGAACGGGTATTGCAAACTGTAGTTGAGCGCCATGAAATAATGGAGGTACCGGATTTGGCAAGCATTGCAGAGGCTGATAGCTGGGCACGAAGGCTGGCATCCAGTATCTGATGCAAATCCTGCAAACATGGTTCTCTTGTGCCGAGTATAGGAATAATGATAATCTATGTACAGGCCGTAATGAACAGGAGGCTATACCAGTATGCATATGATTCAAGTTGTGTTTTTGACTGTGCTTGTATTTTTTACGATAGTGACTATTCATGAATGGGGTCACTTTATATTCGCGAAGCGCGCGGGCATTTTGGTGCGTGAGTTTGCAATCGGATTTGGTCCGAAGCTGTTGTCGTTAAAGCGTGGTGAGACCAAATATACGCTGAGGCTGATTCCCGCTGGCGGATATGTGCGCATGGCAGGGGAAGATCCGGAAATTGTCGAGGTGCAGCCTGGACAGACTGTAGCCGTTCGAGTGAAAGCAGATAAAGTAACAGCGATCTATTTGGATCGTTTGGATGAACGCAGCAATGTTATGCGCGGTGAGGTAGAAGCGCTCGATCTGGAAAAAGATCTGTTTATTACACTGCTTATTGATGGTGAAAGTGAAACTTTTGAACTGGAGCGCGATGCTTTCATTATTGCGCGTGGCAATGATACGCAAATAGCGCCGTTAGACCGCCAGTTTGGAGGGAAATCATTGCCCAAACGAGTGATGACCATCTTTGCTGGGCCAATGATGAATTTCATTTTAGCGTTTATATTGTTTGGTACCTATGTACAAATGGCAGGAATTCCTGAGAAAGTGCTTATTAATGAAATTTCTGCAGGCATGCCGGCGGCAGAGTCTAGTATAAAAGCTAACGACATTGTCGAAGCGGTTAATGGACAAAAGATCGGTGCCGACTTTAACAAAATGATTGAGTTGATTGGTGCTTCTGCCGGAGTCCCGGTCGTCTTCGATATCATTAGAAATGGTGAGCGTGTGCAGGTAAAGATTACTCCCAAAGCCGATGAAGAAGGAGTAGGGAAAATCGGGGTTACATCGAAATATGCAACTCGTTCTGCAACTGCGCTTGAAACGGTGCAAAGATCAGGAATCCTGATGAAGGACATGACGATCCATATATTTAATAGCTTGAAAATGCTTGTTACTGCTCAATTTAAGCTTGATGATTTGGCAGGACCAGTTAAAACTGCTGAAATGACAAGTCAAATCGCTCGTCAAGGCATTACACAATTGACTTTATGGACAGCATTGCTAAGCTTGTATCTCGGCATATTTAATTTATTGCCGATTCCAGCGCTTGATGGCAGCCGCTTGCTGTTTTTAGGGATTGAAGCGGTGAGAAGGCGACCGGTTGATTCCGCGAAGGAGAGCATGGTGCATTTTGTTGGTTTTGTAATGCTGATGCTGCTGATGCTGGTTGTCACTTATAATGATATTTTGAGATTAGTGAAAGGGGAGTAGTCTTGAAGAATGGCTAAGGATAAGCAGTTTGTTACAGAAATAACGCCTCAGAGCGAAGACTTCTCAAGATGGTATATTGATGTTATTAAAAAGGCTGAGCTGATGGATTATTCGCCAGTTAGAGGTTGTATTGTATTCCGTCCTGAAGGATATGAGCTTTGGGAAAATATACAGCGTGATTTGGATCGCCGTTTCAAGGAAACAGGGCATCGCAACGCATACTTCCCTTTATTTATTCCAGAGAGCTTTTTCCAGAAAGAAAAGGAGCACGTAGAAGGATTTAATCCTGAGCTGCCTTGGGTAACCGAGGCTGCTGGAGAGAAGCTTGAGGAAAGACTGGCAATCCGTCCGACATCTGAGACGATGATTGGTCATATGTATGCAAAGTGGATTCAGTCTTACCGTGATCTTCCGTTGCTTATTAATCAGTGGGCAAACGTCGTTCGTTGGGAGAAACGCACGCTTCCTTTTTTGCGCACCAGTGAGTTTTTGTGGCAAGAAGGTCATACTGCTCACGAGACAGAAGATGAAGCACGTGCAGAAACGATGCAAATGCTCGATGTTTATACTTCCTTTGTCGAAGAGTTTTTGGCAATTCCGGTTATTAAGGGAGAGAAAACGCCATCAGAGCGCTTTGCAGGTGCTCTTGATACGTATTCTATCGAAGCGATGATGAAGGATGGCAGAGCAGTGCAAGCGGGTACGTCACATTACTTAGGCACCAAGTTCTCGACTGCTTTTGATATTAAGTATTTGGATAGAGAGAATAACCTGCAGTTTGCTCACACTACTTCATGGGGAGTTAGTACAAGACTCATTGGCGCGCTAATTATGGTGCATGGCGATGATCGCGGATTGGCATTGCCGCCTAAGGTTGCTCCAACGCAAGTAATTATGATACCGATTGGTCCTGCAAAAACTCGCGAGCAAGTAGTGGGCAGGGTCGACGAGCTATTTGCTCAATTGAAGCAAGCAGGCGTCAGAGTTAGAGTGGATGACCGCTCTGATGTAAGTCCAGGCTGGAAATTCAATGAATATGAAATGCGCGGCGTCCCCCTTCGCTTGGAGCTTGGACCACGAGATATGGAAAATGGACAAGTAGTGCTTGTATCTCGAATTACAGGTGAAAAGCGAGTTGTACAGCAAAGCGACTTAGTGGCTGAGATTGAAAAAATGCTGGAAGAAACACAAGTCGAAATGTATAATCGCGCCAAGCAGTTTATGGCAGAAAACTTCCAATCGGTTGAAACATTAGATGAAATGAAAGAGCTATTCGCTGCGAAGCGCGGCTTTGTTGAAGCCGGCTGGTGCGGTTCTGCGGCATGCGAAGCACAGGTGAAGGAAGAGACTGGTGCGACCAGCCGCAACATACCATTCGAGCCGGAAACGCAAAAAAGCAATTGTCTAGTATGTAATGAGAAAGCAGAACATACAGTGGTATTTGCCAGAGCATATTAATTGATCGCTTTACTCTTTTTCATTTATATTTCAGATTGATGGGAGAGGAATGCTGATGAGCCAAACGAATGAGAAGCGGCAACGATTTGAGTTGCTGTTGCAGCATATCGGCTTGCCGCAGGATCTAATTCAATCTTATTTTCAAGACGGATATATAGATCAGGTAATAGTAAACAAAAACAATCGCGAATGGACGTTTTGCTTATGCAAGACGTCCATAGTGCCATTCACGGCACTTCGCGCGTTTATGCAGGCTGCGGAAGTAAAGTTTAAAGAAATTGCCAAGCTCGATTTCAAGTTTCAATTTGATAAAGTTGTTGCTACAGAAAATATTGTACAGCAATATTGGCCCTTGTTTATGCAATGGATTGAACAGAAAATGGCTTCTGTTAACGGCTGGCTGCAAAAAAGTACGGTTGAGGCTGAAGATGGGCTGCTTACTGTATATCTGCTGGATAATACAGGCTTGGAGTTGGCAAGAAAGAAGCAATTGGATGAATACATTGTAGCTTTCTTTAAAGATACATTTGATCGGGAATGCAGAATTAAGTTGGCTGTTGGACAATCGCGGGATGAAGTTTATGAACAGTTTATGCAACGAATTGAACAGGAAGAACGGGAGCGTGTACAAGAGCTGATGGCTGAAGCAATGGCGGAGTCTTCGGCCTCTGACGATTCTAATGAAGCAGTTCGGTTGGCATTTGGCTATGATATTCGGGATGAAGCTGTTCCGTTGATGAACATTCAGGACGAAGAGAAGAAGATAACTGTGCAAGGTAGCGTATTCGGACTCGATGTAAAGGAATTAAGAAATGGAAGTACGCTCTTTTTATTTAATTTAACTGATTTTACAGATTCTATGGCTATGAAGGTGTTTGCCAAAACAAAAGAAGATGTGAAAATCTTGTCGCAACTGTCAAATGGCAAATGGATAAAAGCAAGAGGAAAGGTTGAGTATGATCGTTTTACCCCAGACCTTGAATTGAGCATGATTCCTAACGACTTGCATGAAATTGGCGCTCCACCTGAACGAATGGATCACGCGGAAGAGAAGCGAGTCGAGTTTCACTTGCATACAACGATGAGTACGATGGACGCTGTTGCCTCGATTGATGCTTATGCAAAAACAGCAGCTAAATGGGGACATAAAGCGATTGCTGTTACAGATCATAGCAATATACAAAGTTATCCTGATGCAGTAAAAGCGGCAAAAAAACATGGCATTCAGGTATTGTTTGGACTAGAGGCGAATGTCGTTAATGATGCTGTGCCAATGGTTTTGAATGCAAGACCAGAACCACTCCAAACTGGAACTTACATTGTTTTTGATATTGAGACTACTGGATTGTCTGTCATAAATAATAAAATTATTGAGCTTGCAGGCGTGAGAATGCGAGAGGGGCAAGAGATTGATAGATTCTCGACATTTATTAATCCTCATGAAAGCATTCCTTATAATATCCAGCAACTGACAAATATTAATGACGATATGGTTAGAAATGCTCCTGAGCTAGAGCCGAAGCTGAAAGAGTTTATTGCATATATTGGCGATGATGTGCTAGTAGCGCATAACGCACGCTTCGATATAGGGTTTTTGCAAGCCAATTGCAAGCGATTCGGTTTTCCTGAAATTAAGAATCCCGTATTGGATACATTGGAATTGGCCAGGTTCATACATCCTACTATGAAAAACCACCGCCTGAATACATTAGCTGATAAATATAAGGTAAGTTTGGATAATCATCACCGTGCTGTTGATGACTCTGTCGCGCTTGGCGGTATCTTATTCGGGTTAATTAACGATGCAGTCGAAAAGAGAATTGTAGATCTTAACCAGCTTAATGATTATGTCGGCATGGATTTGTCCAACTCACGCCCGTTTCACTGCAGTATTTACGCATTAAATGCTGTTGGCAAGAAGAACCTATTTAAACTGATCTCATTATCTCATACCGAGTATTTCAAAAAGGTTGCTGTCATTCCAAAAAGTAAACTGACGGAGCTGCGTGAAGGTTTGTTAGTGATTTCAGGTTGCGAGAAAGGCGAGTTTTTTGAAACTGTACTAAATAAGTCATATGAAGAGGCTGTTGATACTGCGCATTTTTATGATGTGCTGGAAATTCAGCCGCTTGATTTTTATATGCATTTGGTAGAGAAGGGGCTAGTCAGAAGCAGAGCGGAAATCGAGCAGGCGCTGCGTAGAATTTGTCAAATAGGTGATGAACTGAAAAAAGCGGTTATCGCAACTGGCAATGTGCATTATTTGCACCCGCGCGACAAAATATATCGTGATATTACGATTCACGGAATTACGGGATTCAGCCCTTTAAAAGCAATGCGCAAGCCGGATGCTCATCTGCGGACAACAACTGAGATGCTGGAGGAATTCGCATTTTTGGGCGAAGCAAAAGCTTACGAAGTAACTGTTACCAATACGATTAAACTTGTGGAACGATTTGAAAAGTATGATATGTTTCCAAAGGAACTGTTTACTCCGAATATTGAAGGTGCGGATGAGGAAATTAGAAGCACATGCTACAATACAGCCATAAGCATGTATGGAGAACCCCTGCCGCAAGTAGTCATTGACCGGCTGGAAAAAGAGTTGGTGCCCATTATCAAATACCGCTTTTCAGCGAACTATCTTATTTCTGAAAAGCTGGTTAAGAAATCGAACCAGGACGGCTATTTAGTCGGCTCGAGGGGATCTGTCGGCTCATCAGTTGTTGCAACCTTTCTTGGCATTTCAGAGGTAAATCCATTGCCTGCGCACTATTTATGCCGCAACTCAGATTGTCGGAATAGTGAATGGTTTCTCGATGGCAGCATCCCAAGCGGATTTGACTTGCCTAGCAAGGCTTGTCCTAAATGTGGAAAAATGATGAAGGGTGAAGGACAGGATATCCCGTTTGAAACCTTTCTTGGGTTTAAAGGCGATAAGGTACCGGATATTGATCTTAACTTTTCCGGGGAGTATCAACCGGTTGCCCACAACTATACAAAAGTGCTGTTTGGACCGGAAAACGTCTTTAGGGCGGGAACGATAGGCACTGTTGCCGAGAAAACGGCTTACGGTTTTGCCAAAAAGTATGAAGAGGAGCATCATAAAAAATGGCGTGGTGCTGAAGTGGCTCGCTTGGCAAGTGGTTGTACTGGAGTAAAGAGAAGCACAGGTCAGCATCCAGGCGGAATTGTTGTTGTGCCGGATTATATGGATGTTGAAGATGTGACGCCTGTTCAGTTTCCCGCAGATGATGTAAATGCCGAGTGGCGAACTACTCATTTTGACTATCATGCTTTTGATGAAAACTTATTGAAGCTGGATATACTTGGGCACGATGATCCGACGATGATGCGAATGCTTCAGGATTTGACGGGTATTGATCCGACCTCAATTCCAATGAACGATCCTAAAGTAATGAGTTTGTTTAATTCGACAGAGGCGCTTGGTGTATCACCGGAGCAAATTAGATCGGCAGTTGCGACTTATGGGATTCCTGAGATGGGAACAAAATTTGTGCGACAGATGCTCCAGGAAACACAGCCTTCTTCCTTTGCTGACCTTTTGCAAATATCAGGCTTGTCACATGGAACAGGTGTGTGGCTTGGCAATGCGCAAGAACTGATTAAAAATGGAACCTGTACGATTAAAACAGTTATCGGCTGTCGTGACGATATTATGCTTTATCTTATTTACAAGGCTGGGATGGATGCGGGGCTGGCCTTTACAATCACAGAAAGTGTTCGTAAAGGCCGCGGCTTGACGCCGGATTGGATTGAAGAAATGAAAAAATGCAAAGTGCCGCAGTGGTATATCGATTCTTGTCTGCGTATTGAGTATATGTTCCCGAAAGCTCACGCAGCAGCATATGTTATTTCGGCTGTACGTACAGCATTCTTCAAGCTTTATCATCCCATTGAGTTTTATGCTACGTATTTTTCTGTTCGTGCGGATGATTTTGATGTCGAGCTGCTTTGCCAGGGCTATGATGCAATCTTGAGCAAGATTATTGAGATTGAGGCAAAGGGCTTTAGCGCAACGCCAAAAGAGAAAAGTATGGTGTCACAATTGGAAATGTCTCTGGAGATGACATCCAGAGGATTTTCATTCAAACCGATTGATCTGTACAGATCCGAAGCGACGAAGTTTGTTGTTGATGGCGATTCACTCATTCCTCCATTTGCGGCACTTGCCGGCATTGGGGACAACGCTGCGCGCAATATTGTTGCAGCAAAAGAGGAAGGGGAGTTTCTTTCTATAGAAGACTTCCAAATTAAATCAAAAGCATCCAAAACAACGATTGAGATGCTTACGGATATGGGTTGTTTTATTGGTTTGCCCGAGAGCAATCAATTGTCCTTATTTTAACAGCAATGGCGGTACTAGAAATCATTTCTTGTCACTATGTAACGGTTATGTTATAATTTTTGTGGCAATGATGATAGTAACATTCGATGCAGAAAGAGTGGGGAAACCCACTCTTTACGTTTTGTAACGGAAAAAATCATTAGCGCGACGTAACAGGAGGTATTTTAAATTTGAGCACATCCCATATCAAATCCGCTGTTGAGGCTATGGTGGAACCCTATCTCAATAAAAATGGCTTTGAACTGGTTGACATTGAATATGTAAAAGAGGGAAGCAACTGGTTTTTGCGTATCTTTGTAGATAAAGAAGGCGGCATCGATATCGATGAATGCGGCAAAATCAGCGAGTACGTCAGTGAGCAATTGGATAAGGATGATCCGATAAAGGATGCCTATTTCCTTGAAGTTTCTTCTCCCGGAGCTGAAAAACCGTTAAAGAAACCACAAGACGTACATAAAGCGGTTGGCGAGCATGTATTCATTACGACTTACGAGTCTGTTGGCGGATTAAAGGAATTTGAAGGTTATCTTATAGCATTCGACGGGGAGAATGCTGTTGTTCGCATAGGCAAAAAAGAGCATACAATTCCTTACGCCAAGGTCGCAAGCGCACGTCTTGCAGTTGTTT
Source organism: Paenibacillus nanensis (assembly GCA_040396195.1). Taxonomy (GTDB): domain Bacteria; phylum Bacillota; class Bacilli; order Paenibacillales; family Paenibacillaceae; genus Pristimantibacillus; species Pristimantibacillus nanensis_A. Next base: position 300,545 of record JBEBPB010000001.1, on the reverse strand, counting down.
TCTAAATTACAAAAAGAAGATGAAAGGGGGATCCCTATGAGTATGGAATTTATTGAAGCATTAAATGAGATAGAGCGAGACAAAGGCATAGCTAAGGATGTGCTACTAGAAGCAATTGAAGCTGCATTGATCTCAAGCTACAAGCGCAATTTCAATACAGCGCAAAATGTACGCGTCGATATGAACAGACATAACGGCGTTATTAAAGTATATGCTCGAAAAACAGTAGTGGAGGAAGTTTTGGATCCACGATTGGAAATTTCTGCAGAAGCGGCTCGTGAGATTAACCCGCATTACCAAATCGATGATATCGCAGAAATTGAAGTTACACCTAGAGATTTTGGACGTATTGCAGCACAGACTGCCAAACAGGTAGTTACTCAGCGTATCAGAGAAGCCGAGCGCGGTCTTATATATAATGCTTTTATTGATAAAGAAGAAGATATCGTAAATGGTATTGTACAGCGTCAGGATACTCGCAATTTATTTGTTGACTTGGGAAAAGTGGAAGCAGTCCTTCCGCTTACTGAACTAATGCCGACAGATAAATTCAAGCATCTTGATCGTGTAAAGTCTTTTATAACTAAAGTAGAGAATACAACAAAAGGTCCGCAAATTATTTTGTCAAGGACTCATCCAGGGTTGCTTAAGCGTTTGTTCGAACTAGAGGTTCCAGAAATTTACGATGGGGTAGTCGAGATTCGTTCGGTTGCTCGTGAAGCTGGATTCCGTTCCAAAATCGCTGTTTACTCGCGCAATGAGGAAGTGGATCCGGTTGGCTCATGCGTTGGTCAAAAGGGTCTGCGCGTACAATCTATTGTTACTGAGCTGAAAGGCGAAAAGATAGATATTGTTCGTTGGTCGGATAGCGTTGAGGAATATGTTGCCAATGCACTAAGTCCATCGAAGGTACTTGAAGTAATCGTGTTTGAGCAAGAGAAGATGGCGAGAGTAATCGTACCGGATTATCAATTGTCACTTGCAATTGGCATCAAAGGACAGAATGCTCGTCTTGCAGCAAAACTGACTGGCTGGAAAATTGATATTAAAAGCGAGACTCAGGCTGAGCAGGAATTTGGACGTGAAAAAACATCGTCAGAGACGATGCACCAGGATTCGGTTTCCTTTGATTAACGGCTAATGGCCTGAGAGGAGGGGTGTGCGGTGAAACCTAGAAAAGTACCGCTGCGAAAATGCGTTGCTTGTCAGGGGATGATGCCTAAGCGAGAGCTGATTCGGGTTGTGCGGACACCGACCGAAGAAGTGATGGTGGATCTGACGGGCAAGAAAGCGGGTAGAGGCGCGTATTTATGCGGCAAGGTTAGCTGTTTCCAATTAGCTCACAAAAGCAAAGCGCTTGACAGAGCTTTGAAGCAAGCTGTCAGCGCCGAGATTTATGAACAGCTGGAACAACAGTTCCTTGCAGTGGAGGAGCGTTTCTTGGCTAATAAGGAGCTCTTGAAAGATGAAGAGTAATAAAGTGCTGTCGCAGCTGGGCATGGCTATGCGAGCCGGGAAATTAATATCAGGTGATGAAATTGTATTAAAGGCTGTACGACAGCGAAAGTGCAAGCTTGTTATTATTGCCGGTGATGCTTCGACTAACACAAAAAAGAAATTTGCAGATAAATGTAGCACCTACGGAATACAACTGGCCGAAGCATTCGACCGTGAGCAACTGGGGAGAGCGATCGGAAAGCCTGACCGTGTTATTCTTGCGGTTACCGATCCGCAATTTGCAGCTTTGATTGCGAGTCATTTGAGCTATTATACGGAGGTGGATCCTATTGAGTAATAAGGATGCAAAAGAAAAATTGCGCGTATATGAATATGCCAAGTCTTTGAATATGAGCAGTAAGGAAATTATTACTATATTAAAAAGACTAGAGCTGCCTGTAAACAATCACATGAGCGTAATGGAACCTGCAATGGTTCAAAAAGTCGAAGGATTTTTCCGAGACATTAAAGAAAATGCGGCGGCAAAGCGTTCACAAGAAACGAATCCGTCTGCACCAATACAAGATAGACAGGGGTCAAAGAACTCGAATAATATGACAACTCAAACAGAAAAAAACCAACAGACTCAAAAAACCAATTCCAAGCCAGTTCAGAAAGAAGAAAAAACAGTCGCGGTTCAAAGTGCCGTTCGCACTGAAAAACAGCCTGCGCGTTCCACTGATAGCAAGCCAGCATCGAACCAGCGTCAGCAAGGTACACGTACGCCGAACAGAACTTCCGGAGGCACAGGTAATGCGCAACAGCGTACCGGCAATCAGAATCAATCTAATCGTCCAATCGGTCAGAACTCTGGTGGTCAAAAAACATCCAGTCAGCCAAGCGCAAAATCCAATGATTCCAAAGGTTTCAGCAATTCTGATTCCCGCGGTGGAAAGAACAATAACGGCAACAGACGTTTTGATGATTCGAATAATCGCGGTCGTCAGGGCGGTGGCTACAAGGGCAATAACCGCAATAATAAAGGCCGCGGCAGACAGCAGCATGCACAGCCGCCACGTGAGAAAATAGATAATACACCTAAGAAAATTATCGTTCGCGGTACATTAACTGTTGGCGATTTGGCTAAATTACTTCATAAGGATGCATCCGAAGTTATTAAAAAGTTGCTATTCCTTGGTGTGATGGCCACAATCAACCAAGAGGTTGAAATGGAAGCTATTCAATTGATCGCAGATGAATACGGCGTTGAAGTTGAAGTGAAGATTCCGGTTGAGGAAGATGCTTTCGAAACGTTCGAGGAAGTGGACGAAGAAGGCGATTTGCAAGTACGTCCTGCTGTAGTAACAATTATGGGACACGTTGACCATGGTAAAACAACCTTGCTTGACTCGATCCGCAAAACGAATGTTTCCAGCGGCGAAGCTGGCGGAATTACACAGCATATTGGTGCATATCAAGTTGAAATCAATAATAAGAAAATTACGTTCCTTGATACTCCAGGTCACGAAGCTTTTACATTGATGCGTGCTCGCGGAGCTGAAGTTACGGATATTACGATTATTGTTGTAGCAGCAGATGACGGCATTATGCCGCAAACAGTGGAAGCGATTAGCCATGCGAAAGCTGCTGGCGTACCGATTATTGTTGCTGTAAACAAAATTGACAAGCCTGAAGCTAATGTGGACCGGATCAAGCAAGAAATGACGGAATATGAACTCGTTCCTGAAGAATGGGGCGGAGACACTATTTTTGTAGAGATTTCTGCAAAACAGCGTATCGGTCTTGAAAACTTGCTTGAAATGATTTTGCTTGTTGCAGAGGTCAATGACTATAAAGCTAACCCTAACAAGCGTGCAAGAGGTACAGTAATTGAGGCTGAGCTTGATAAAGGTAAAGGTCCGGTTGTTCGTATTCTTGTACAGCATGGTACTCTTAAAGTAGGGGACGCGTTCGTAGCAGGCAACTGCTTTGGCCGGGTAAGAGCTATGGTTAGCGACAGAGGACGCCGTTTGAAAGAAGCCGGGCCTTCAACTCCGATCGAAATTACTGGACTTGCAGAGGTTCCGCATGCTGGTGATCCGTTTATGGCGTTTGAAGATGAGCGCAAGGCTAGAGCGATAGCAGAACGCCGTGCTGTGAAGCATCGCCAAACCGAAATTGGTGCCAACACTCGTGTGACGCTGGATGATTTGTACAACCAAATCAAAGAAGGCGAAATGAAGGACCTGAACATTATTATTAAAGCTGACGTACAAGGTTCTGCGGAAGCACTTAAAGGTTCGTTGGCAAAAATTGATGTTGAAGGCGTAAGAATTAAGATTATTCACAGCGGAGTAGGCGCGATTACAGAATCTGATGTTATTTTGGCATCGGCGTCAAATGCGATTGTAATTGGTTTTAACGTTCGTCCTGAACCGCAAGCGGAAGCAACAATCGATTCTGAGAAGGTTGACGTGCGGATGCATCGCGTTATCTATAGTGCTATTGAAGAAATTGAACAAGCGATGAAGGGCTTGCTTGATCCAATTTACAAAGAAGTTGTTATTGGTCATGCAGAAGTACGGAGCGTCTTCAAGGTTACTCGTGTAGGAGCAATTGCGGGATGTATGGTTACTGACGGCAAAATCTTGCGTAATGCGGAAGCTAGAGTAATAAGAGAAGGTATTGTAGTTTATACAGGCAAGGTCGATTCCTTGAAACGATATAAGGATGATGCCAAAGAAGTTGCAAATGGCTATGAATGCGGTATTACACTTGAAAGATTCAATGATATCAAGCAAGGCGATATTATCGAAGCATTTGTCATGGAGACAGTAGAGAGGTGATAAAGCATGGCAAAAATTCGAGTTGGCAGAGTAAGCGAGCAAATTAAAAAAGAGCTTAGCCAAATCATTCAAACAGAACTGAAAGATCCGCGTATCGGTTTCATTACAGTTACGGGAGTAGAAACTACGAGCGATTTGTCTCAGGCGCGTGTTTATTTGAGCGTGTTGGGAGACGATGAGAAAAAAGAGGATACATTGAAGGCATTGGAAAGTGCATCAGGCTTCCTTCGTTCCGAGCTTGGAAAACGCATCAAGCTTCGTCATACACCAGAGCTTCTTTTCAAGTTTGACAACAGCATTGAATACGGCAGCCGGATTGAATCCTTGCTGGATGATATTAATAAAGGCAACGAAGGATAATGGAGCTGTCTTTTAATTCATACATGTTGCAACTGGAGCAAGCTCTTGCATTTATGCAGGAGGGTGATTCTTTCCTTGTTGTTTCTCATGTTCAGCCTGACGGCGATGCGATAAGCTCTACGGTCGCTGTCGGCTGGCTATTGGAGAAGCTCGGCAAGCAGGTTGTGCTTGTCAATGAAAGCGAGCTTCCGAGCAGATTGAGTTTTCTGGATCGCTTCAATCAAATTCGCCGTTTCGAACCAAGTGATGGTGAAGTACAATATAATCGGGTAATTGCGGTTGATTGCGCTGATTGGAAAAGAATGGGGTCTGTTGTTGACTGTTTTTCAGACGATGTAAAACTGCTCAATATTGATCATCATCCAACAAATGATAAGTTTGGCACGATCCATGTTATTGATCCTGATGCGGCTGCAACCGCCGAAATTTTATATGATCTGATTGAGCTTAGCCGCATTCCTCTCGATAAGGAATGCGCTACAGCGATCTATACCGGATTGTTGACAGATACAGGGGGATTCCGTTATTCCAATACAAGTTCTAAGGTCATGGAGATAGCATCAAACCTGTTGGGCTATGGAGTAAAAGGGCATGAACTGGCTGATTTGCTTCTGGAGAAAATGACATTTGGGAAATTCAAAATGCTGAAGCTAGCTCTTAACAGACTATCTTTTGATGAAAATCAGTCTATTGGCTGGCTTTATATTACGCAACAAGATATGCAGGATTTGAATGCCTCATCCGAGGATCTGGAAGGTATTGTAAATTACGCACTCAATGTTGACGGTGTTGAAGTCGGGATTTTATTCAAAGAGGCTGAAGATGGAAGTATAAAAGCAAGTTTGCGTTCGGCAGGCAAAGCAGATGTGGCAGCAGTAGCACAGTTATTTGGCGGCGGCGGACATATTCGGGCGTCTGGATGCAGGCTTGAGCTTTCGATGGATGATGCTATTGCAGCATTGACTGAAGCGGCAAGGAAGGCGTTGGTGTAAGAATGGACGGCATTTTAGCAGTTTGGAAGCCGGAAGGCTGGACCTCGCATGATGTTGTAGCTAAAGTACGCAGGTTGCTGAAGATGAAGCGGATCGGTCATGCCGGTACGCTTGATCCGATGGTGACAGGCGTACTTCCTTTGTGTCTTGGCAGAGCAACAAGAGTTGTGGAATATTTGCAGGAAAGACCAAAAGCCTATCAAGCGACGATCCGTCTGGGAATTGCTACCGATACTGAGGATATTACTGGCGAGATAATTGAACGCGCCGATCAAATCGATATTACTAAAGAGCAGGCGGTTGATGTTCTTAACCGATTTACAGGAACTATTGAGCAGATACCGCCGATGTTCTCCGCTCTTAAAGTAAATGGCAAGAGACTTTATGAAATCGCTCGTGAAGGAAAGACCGTAGAAAGAAAACCGCGAGCTGTACATATTTACAATATTGAGCTGTTACATACAAATTTGGACAGTTCTGAACCCGAATTCACGTTTTCTGTAGAATGCTCCAAGGGTACTTATATACGAACGCTTTGTGTAGATATTGGCAGGGCGCTAGGTGTTCCCGCTTCAATGGCTCATTTGACTCGCACCATGTCCGGAGGAATTACAGAGCAAAGCTGCCTTACCTTGGAAGAGATTGAACAGCTATCCGAAGCGGGCGGCATTGAAGAGAGGCTGTTGTCTTCTGACTCAGCTGTAGCTCATATGGAAAAAGTTGTTCTGGATGATCCATTTGCAGCAAGAGTGCTTAATGGGCAAAGGATAAAGCTGCACCATGCAGACGGGCAAACTGAAAATATGCATGACGGACAGCTCATTAGGCTATATAATAAATCTATGGTCTTTTTAGGAGTGTTTCAGATCGATACGGTAAAAAGCATTTTCAAACCCATCAAAGTATTTTCATAGATATTTGATCTATCGCAAGATCTGATGGTAGAAGTGATCTAATACCGATAAGTTTATATGGAATGCAGGTGTGTCAGCAGTGGAAATCATACAAATCAGCTATCCTTTACAAAATTTGCCCAGCTCTGTAGCGGAGCACTCATACTCGCTAGCTGTCGGTTATTTCGACGGCGTGCATCGCGGTCACCAGAATGTTATTGGACAAGCCGTGCAAACCGCCAGGGAAAAGGGCTTGAAAGCAGCCGTATTGACCTTTCATCCTCATCCGAAGGCTGTTCTTGGCAAAGGCGGGCAATATGAAGAATGTCTAACCCCTTTGCAGGATAAAGCAAAGCTTTTTTCAGCATTGGGGGTAGAGACTGTTTTCGTGATGGAGTTCAACTTGCAATTTGCAGCGGTAGCGCCGGAACTATTTATAAGCGAGGTTGTTCGTGAGCTTCGTGTCAAGCATGTAACAGTGGGATTTGACTTCAGATTTGGCAGTCAAGGGAAAGGCAACACCGAGATGTTGACAGAGCTTTGCAAGCCTGATATTGGTGTGACGATTGCGGAGCCTCTATTTGATGACAGGCAGAAAGTCAGCAGCACTTTTACAAGAAAATTGTTGCAGGAGGCGGATCTGGATCGCGTTTTGCGTCAACTGGGGCGTCCGTATACAATTACAGGCACAGTTGAGCATGGCGATGGCAGAGGCTCCAAAATAGGGTTTCCAACAGCCAACCTGCGATTTAATGAGCCTTATGCAGGGTTAAAGCTTGGCGTGTATGCCATTCAGGCAGAAATAAACGGAGAAATTTTCGGCGGGGTATTAAATTATGGAATTAAGCCAACATTTAATAAGGATGAGATTAAACCGGTGATGGAGGCTCACTTGTTTGATTTCGATCGCGATATATACGGCAGATCTGTAACGGTTCATTTTATTTCGTTTATTCGGCCTGAGCAGCGGTTTAATTCTGTACCGGAACTGATTGCCCAAATTACAAGCGATGCAGCAACCGCAAAAGAAATTGTAAGTACGCTGTAAAGTTCTCGACAAACAAGATAGGTGTATGATATACTTTACATCGTTATGACTGCTTGTGCACTTTGCACAACTGGATAACTGAACCTTGGCTTGGTTGTCCGCTCTCACCGGCGGCTGCGAGGCTAACGGCGATTATTATTAAGGGAGGTGAAAAGGATGGCTATTACACAAGAGCGTAAGCAACAATTGATTGAAGAGCACAAAACTCATGCTAGTGATACTGGTTCTCCAGAAGTTCAAATTGCTATCCTAACGGAAAATATTGTTAACTTGACGGACCATTTGCGCGAGCACAAGAAAGATCATCATTCCCGTCGCGGATTGCTTAAAATGGTAGGTCAACGTCGTAAAATGTTGGCATACTTGAAGAACAAAGATATCAGACGCTATAGCGCACTGATTGAAAAATTAGGCCTTCGCCGTTAACATTAAGCGAAATAAAAAGCAACCTGAGTGTCCCATTTATCGCAATCCCGATAATAGGATTTCGGGTTGCTTTTTGTAATAGGAAAAGGAGGAAGCAAATGACACATCGTGTTGAGATGATGCTCGGCGGCAGACCCTTGTCGCTTGAGACAGGAAAGCTTGCAAAGCAAGCAAACGCAGCAGTTACAGTTCGCTATGGCGATACTGTCGTGCTATGTACAGTAACAGCATCGACTGATCCGAAAGATTTGGATTTTTTTCCGCTAACGGTCAACTATGAAGAAAGATTGTATGCGGTCGGTAAAATTCCAGGAGGATTTATTAAGCGGGAAGGCAGACCAAGCGAAAAGGCTATTTTGGCTAGTCGCTTGACGGACAGGCCTATTCGTCCATTATTTCCGGAAGGTTTCCGTAATGATGTGCAGATTGCCAATATCGTAATGAGTGTCGATCAAGACTGCTCGCCTGATATTGCAGCAATGATTGGTACATCAGCAGCGCTTGCAATTTCTGATGTGCCTTTTGACGGTCCTGTAGGTGGTGTCGCTGTAGGGCGTGTTAATGGCGAATTCGTTATTAATCCAACGGTGGATCAAGAGCAGGAAACAGACATCTTTGTTGTTACAGCAGGTACTGCTGATGCGATTATGATGGTTGAAGCCGAGGCAAACGAAGTATCGGAGCAAGTAATGCTCGAAGCGATTATGTTTGCTCACGATGAGATTAAAAAAATTGTAGCAACCATTAATGAACTGCAAGCTGTTGCTGGAAAAGAAAAAATGCAGGTGAAATTGCATGCTGTTGATGAAAATGTCAATACAGCAGTAAGAGCATTCGCTTATGAAGACTTGAAAGCCGCAATTCAAATTGCTGAAAAGCATGCGAGACAAGAGGCTATTGATGAGGTCAACAATAGAACGGTTGCTCATTTCGAAGATACATATGCGGAAACTCCTGAGCTATTGTCTGATGTGAAGGAAGTTTTGTATGATATCGTGAAAGAAGAAGTACGCCGTCTTATTACTCATGAGAAAGTAAGACCAGATGGTCGCGGCCTGGCAGAAATCCGTCCAATTGAGTGTGATGTAGCATTGCTGCCGCGCACACATGGATCAGGCTTGTTTACTCGTGGACAAACTCAAGCACTAAGTATTTGTACGCTTGGAGCACTTGGGGATGTACAAATTCTGGATGGAATTTCTCCAGAAGAAACAAAACGCTTTATGCACCATTATAACTTCCCGCCATTTTCAGTAGGAGAGGCTAGACCGCTTCGCCCTCCTGGACGTCGTGAAATTGGCCATGGCGCGCTTGGGGAACGTGCATTGTCCAAAGTTATTCCTACAGAAGAAGAATTTCCATATACGATTCGTCTTGTATCGGAAGTTCTTGAGTCGAACGGTTCTACTTCACAGGCAAGTATCTGTGCAAGCACACTTGCTATGATGGATGCTGGTGTACCAATCAAGGCACCGGTAGCAGGAATCGCGATGGGACTAATTATGGATGGCGATCAATTTTCGATCTTGTCTGATATTCAAGGCATGGAAGACCATTTGGGTGATATGGACTTTAAAGTGGCGGGTACAGCTGAGGGTGTAACTGCTATTCAAATGGATATCAAAATTGATGGTATTAACCGCAGTATTTTGGAGCAGTCTTTGGAGCAAGCTCGTCAGGGACGCATGCATATTTTGGGCAAAATGACAGAAGTGATGTCACAATCAAGAACGAGCCTGTCGCAATATGCTCCTAAGATTTTGACATTGCAAATTAACCCGGACAAAATCCGTGATGTTATTGGTGCAGGCGGAAAAATTATCAATAAAATTATTGAAGAAACAGGTGTCAAAATCGATATTGAGCAAGATGGTAAAGTATTCATTGCCTCTTCTAATGAAGAGATGAATCAAAAAGCCAGATCAATTATTGAAGGCATTGTAAAAGAAGTAGCGGTTGGAGAAGTTTATTTGGGAACTGTCAAACGCATCGAGAAGTTTGGTGCATTTGTGGAAATTCTGCCCAATAAAGATGGTTTGGTGCATATTTCGCAACTTTCAACTGAGCGCGTTGCAAAAACTGAGGATGCTGTGAAAATCGGCGATCAAATCACAGTTAAGGTTACTGAAATCGATCAACAGGGTCGAATCAACTTGTCCCGCAAAGCTGTATTGACATCGGAAGTTCCTTCTCAATCTTAGGATTGGGCGGAATTTCCTTCTTATAAGAAGAACTCGAAGAGTCAGATCGCATCTGTCTCTTTTTTATTTGCACAGATATTCAAACAATAAGTGCCGGCTATAAGCAAGTATTCTATTTTAAACATATGATAGTCCAAGCTTTCATATACATAACTACAAGTTGTACAAATGTTATGTGATGAAGCGGAGTGATGATAATGAAGCGCTGGCAAAAGGCGTCGACGGCGGCGGCTACATTAATTGTTTTTTTTCTTTTTATAAAAACCACCCCAGAGGTATATGAGTATGTGCAATCTGTTAAATATGGTGCTCTTACCGAGGCAATTACAGTGCAAGCCCCACTACTAAATGAAGCTGAGGAACGCTTGTTGAAACAAATTGAAGCAACAGCAGAAAAACAGAAAATCGCCCCTATTGATGCAAAAATAGATAGAGTGTGGCGTGCGATACCAGGACTAAATGGGCGCGAGATTGATATTGAAAAAACATTTGAGTATGCTCGTATTAACCCTGATGCGGCGGAAATATCGTATCAATACAAGGAAATCGAACCTGAATTACAGCTGGAACAGTTAGGAGCTCATCCTGTTTATCGAGGAAACCCGCAAAAGAAAATGGCAGCCTTTATGATTAATGTAGCTTGGGGAAATGAGTACTTGGATGGTATGCTTGCTACCTTGAAAAAACATAATGTTAAGGCTACTTTTTTTCTTGATGGCAGCTGGCTGAAAAAATATCCGGATGCAGCTAAAAAAATTCAGACTGAAGGACATGAGCTATCTAATCATGCTTACTCGCATCCCGATATGAAACATTTGAGCAAGGCAGAGCAGCGTAAGCAAATTGTAAAAACAGAGCAGCTGCTCAAATCAACTTTGCAGGTTGAAAATAAATGGTTTGCTCCGCCTAGCGGCTCGTATAATCAGACTACAGTGCAAATTGCCAGGGAAGAAGGTCTTGGAACAGTGCTCTGGACGATCGATACGATCGACTGGCGCAATCCCCCAGCTGAGCAAATAGTCGCGAAAATCGGCAACAAACTTGAACCTGGCTCACTTATTTTGATGCATCCGACAAAAAGCTCAAGCCAAGCACTGGAAGGGATGATTAAAACGATACAAAAACAGGGATACAAGCTGGGAACAGTCAGTGAGACGCTTTCTTCCGAGCGAGTGGATTAAAGGCATGTTGAGGCGGTCGTGCTATTCTGTTATAGTGGACTTATTCATAGTATAGGAGGACGCTTGTGAAGAAATATACACTTAGCAACGGTTTGAGAGTCGTTGTCGAATATATGCCCCAAGTTCGTTCTGTTTCATTCGGCATCTGGGTAAAAACCGGTTCACGCAATGAAACAATGCGCAACAGCGGCATTTCACATTTTATAGAGCATATGCTGTTCAAAGGAACGGCAACAAGGACTGCGAAAGATATTGCAGATGTGTTTGATGGGATTGGTGGCAATGTAAATGCCTTTACAGCCAAGGAGTATACCTGCTATTTTGCTAAGGTGCTGGATGAGCATTTGCCTATAGCAGTTGATACCTTATCAGATATGTTTTTTAACTCAGAGCTGCATGCTGATGAATTGGCAAAGGAGAAAAATGTTATTCTCGAAGAAATTGCCATGTATGAAGATACTCCTGATGATAAAGTACACGATGAAGCAGCCAGGGCGTCTTTTGGAGAACATCCATTGGCATATTCCATTCTTGGCATAAAAGAGCGTTTGATTGATATGACATCGGATGATTTGCGTTCACATATGAAGGCGAATTATACGCTTGAGAATACCGTCATTAGCGTTGCAGGGAATGTGGAAGAAGAAAGTTTGCTTGATTTGCTGGAGAAGCATTTCGGAGCGTTCACCTTACATAGCTCAATAGAAAGCGGAGTAACTAAACCGGAATTTAAAGGCGATTATATTTTTTATAAGAAAAAGACAGAGCAACAGCACTTATGCTTAACCTTTCCGGGTTGTTCATTCCAAGACAGACAGCAATATGCAATGATTTTGCTTAGCAATGCGCTTGGCGGCGGTATGAGTTCCCGGTTGTTCCAGGAAATTAGAGAAAAACGCGGACTAGCTTATTCTGTCTATGCTTACCATATGTCTTATGCTGATTCTGGCTTGTTTACGGTTTATGCGGGCACTGCCCCAAAACAAACGAAGGAAGTTGTCGATTTGACGATGGAGCAACTGGAGCAGCTTTATAAAAACGGTCTGTCGATTGAAGAGGTGCAGCGCGGCAAGGAGCAGTTGAAAGGCAGTTTGATTTTGAGTCTTGAGAGCACAAGCAGCCGTATGAATCGGCTTGGAAAGAATGAACTTATGCTGGGCAGGCATTTCTCATTAGATGAGTTGCTCGCAAGAATTGATGCCGTTACAATGGAAGATATTATGCAAGTCACATCTAATATGTTGTCTGTTCCATTTGCCGTTGCGATGGTAGGCACAAATGATAAGGATGCAGCTGCAATAAGGAGGAATCATTTTGTTTGAAGTACAGTTTAAAAGATTAGTTGGAAACGATGATATTGCATTGCCATCTAAGATGTCTGAGTGGGCGGCAGGTTTTGATTTGCAAGCGGCAGTCGAGGAAGATACTGTTCTCGCCCCGGGTGACAGAAAGTTAATTCCTACTGGATTTGCAATGGCTATGCCAGCGCAACTTGAAGCACAGATTCGTCCGCGCAGCGGGCTTGCCTACAAGCATGGTATTACTTGTTTGAATTCACCGGGAACTATCGATGCGGATTATCGTGGTGAGGTAAAAGTATTGCTTGCGAATTTGGGACAAGAGCCGTTCACGATTTCTCGAGGAGAGAGAATTGCCCAAATGGTTTTTCAAGTCATTCCTTCTGTGGAAATAGTGGAGGCGAACGAATTGCCAGAAACTGTACGCGGCAGCGGGGGCTTCGGGCATACTGGCGTATAAAAAATTTAAAATTTTATAATGTAAACTATAAAAAGCAGAATGGATTTTTCCGTTCTGCTTTTTTTTGTGCAAGCAGCTTGCCCCTAAAAAAATCGAATCATGAGCCCTCACGTTGGTTTGGGCAGAGGCATAGTATACATTATAGGTTATTAAGGGAAGGAGTGAGGCTTGATGCTAACAGGCGTTCAAGTGCTGATGCTTGGTGGTGATAAACGGCATGTGGAAGTCATAAATCGCTTGGCTGAACTTGATGCTTCCATTCAAATATGCGGTTTTGAAGATTGTTCCGAAGTCAATTCCACTGCTGCCAAAGTTGAATATAACGATACATTGTTTGAAAAAGCGGATGCTGTTATTTTACCCGCAGCAGGAACGGATGATGACGGAATGATCAATTCTTCTTACAGCAAGCAAAGCTTGCAATTATCAAGCAGTCAACTAGAACGTTTGCCGAAGCATGCAGTGATTTATACAGGCATGGCAAGAACTTATCTGAAACAGCTCTGCTCTAGTTTCGGCATAAAAATGATTGAGTTATTTGAACGCGACGATGTCGCGATTTATAATTCGATCCCTACTGCAGAGGGCGCCTTGATGATGGCGATTCAAAACACAGATTTTACAATCCATCAATCAAGTTCCATTGTGCTCGGATTTGGACGTACGGGAATAACGATGGCGAGAACTTTGCAAGCATTGGGATCTAAAGTGAAGATGGGTGTCAGACGTTCTGATCATTTTGCAAGAGCATTCGAAATGGGGCTTGATCCTTTCTATATCAATGATTTGGAGCGTCAGGCAAGCAATATTGACTTGATTTTTAATACAATTCCGACTATGATAGTCACAGCGCAGATTATCGCTAAAATGCCTGTTCATTCGGTAATAATCGACTTGGCTTCCAAACCGGGAGGCACAGATTTTCGATTTGCTGAAAAACGGGGTGTTAAGGCGTTGCTTGCTCCAGGATTGCCTGGTATCGTAGCACCCAAAACGGCTGGACGAATCATAGGGGATTGTTTAGTGCAGTTGATGAGGGACGATATTAGCAATCGGAGGAATGTATAATGGATTGGAATGGTAGAACGGTAGGATATGCTTTGTCTGGATCGCACTGCACATTTGCTGAGGTAATGCCGCAAATTCAACGTTTTGTTGATGCAGGCGCCAATGTTGTTCCGATTGTATCGCAAACGTTGATTACAACAGATACAAGGTTTGGCACAGCCAAGGAATGGCAGGAGAAGCTGATTCAGATTACAGGCAATGAAATTATATCGACTATCGTGCAAGCAGAACCGCTTGGCCCGAAAAAACTGTTGGATGTGCTTGTTATTGCTCCTTGCACAGGAAATACCACAAGCAAGCTGGCAAATGCACAGACTGACGGTGCTGTCCTGATGGCAGCAAAAGCGCAAATGCGAAACCGCAAGCCGGTTGTGCTGGCTATTTCAACCAATGATGGCTTAGGGTTAAATGCAGCCAACATTGCCAAGTTACTGGTAGCCAAACACATTTATTTTGTACCTTTCGGACAAGATGATCCGGTGCAAAAGCCTAATTCGCTTGTGGCCAAGATGGATAAAATTATGGAAGCGTGCGAAGCGGCTCTCAATGGCGAGCAGCTGCAGCCTATATTAGCTTAAGCATTATTTTTGTGAGGGGAGAAGGAAACATATGTCTAATCAAACATTGTTTAATGTTGCGGTCGTTGGCGCAACTGGCGCGGTAGGGGAACAAATAACTAAGTTACTTGAAGAGAGAAACTTCCCGATCAAGCAATTGAAATTATTGTCATCTGCACGTTCAGCAGGCAAAAAGGTGCTGTTCAAAGGGCAGGAGGTTACAATAGAAGAAGCTAAACCAGAAAGCTTTGACGGGGTTGATATTGCGCTTTTCAGTGCTGGCGGAGATATTACAAAGGCGCTAGCAAGCCATGCGATAGAACGTGGAACGGTATGTATTGATAATACAAGCGCATTCCGTATGGATGTCAACACCCCACTTGTAGTACCTGAGGTTAATGCGGAGAAGATTAAAGAGCATAATGGACTTATCGCCAATCCGAACTGTTCGACAACGCAAATGGTCGTTGCTCTTAAGCCGCTTCAAGACAAATATGGTCTTGCTCGTGTTATTGTATCCACTTACCAAGCTGTATCAGGTGCGGGTGCAAGTGCAATTACAGAGATGCTTCGTCAAACTAAAGCTGTTCTTGACAATGAACAGGTTGAACCTGCTATTTTGCCTGTTGGATCGTTGCCGGTGAAGCATCAGATCGCATTCAATGCGATTCCGCAAATCGACAAATTCACAGATAACGGATATACATTTGAAGAGATGAAAATGGTGAACGAGACGAAGAAGATTTTGGGCGATGAGTCCATTGACGTTACAGCTACATGCGTTCGCATTCCGGTTGTATATGGTCATTCTGAGTCAGTTTATGTAGAATTGAAAAATGATTATGATTTGGAAGAGGTTAAACAGTTGTTGGCATCATCACCAGGCATTACAATTGTTGATGATCCCGAGAACCAGCAATATCCACTTGCTACTGACTCTGCGGGCAAGCCAGATGTATTTGTTGGCCGCCTAAGAAGAGATCTGGGAAGTTCACGCGGCTTGAATATGTGGATTGTTTCTGACAACCTGCTAAAAGGCGCAGCATGGAACGCTGTTCAAATCGCAGAAGAAATTGTAAAAGGTAAATAAGAAAGGATCTGCATGAAAGACGCGTACCTATCCTAATTTATTAACAGGAGGTATGCGAAATGCGCATCCTTGTACAAAAATTCGGCGGCTCCTCGCTTACTACAGTGGAAAGCAGAGATCGTGTAATCAAACATATTCAAAGAGAACAAGGCGAAGGATATTCCGTAGTTGTTGTTGTCTCTGCGATGGGGAGATTGGGCGATCCGTATGCAACAGATACGTTGTTGCAGCTTGTCCAAAGTGAGCAAGAGCCGCTGTCTGCACGTGAACTGGATTTGTTGCTGTGCTGTGGCGAGACAATTTCGGCTATGACTTTATGTGCCGCATTGAAATTAGCAGGCATAAAGGCGGTTGCTTTTACGGGAGCAGGTGCGGGCATTACGACGGATAATGAATACGGCAAGGCAAAAATAAAGAAAATTAATCCCGAACGTGTGCTTGCTGCGCTGGAAGATGGAAATGTTGTAGTGATTACCGGTTTTCAAGGAATGACAGAGCAAGGGGAAACCGTCACGCTTGGGCGAGGTGGCAGCGATACTTCAGCTGCTGCGCTAGGTGCTGCCTTGGCTGCTGAAACAGTTGATATCTATACGGATGTAAGCGGCGTATTGACTGCCGATCCGCGAATTGTAGAAGGAGCAAAATCTCTATCTGTTGTGTCCTATGCGGAAATAAGCAATATGGCAAGAGAAGGAGCAAAGGTCATCCATCCACGTGCAGTAGAAATTGCAAAGCAGGCTCGGGTTGCCTTACGGATTCGTTCTACTTTTAATGATGAGCCTGGCACGCTTGTGCAGGATGAGAGCTTTTCAGGAAACGAGGAGCAGCTAATGGATCGGCATGTGACAGGCATAGCTCATTTTAAAGGTTTAACGCAGTTGATCGTAACTGACCCGAATGAGCAAGGAGAAATGCCTTTAAAAGTGTTTCAAACTATGGCTGAACAGGCCATTAGCGTTGATTTTATCCATGTTACTCCATCGAAAGCTTCGTTTACAATTTTCGATAGTGATGCTGAACGAGCCATGAAATATTTGCATCAAATCGGATTTGAACCGCAATTAAGAAAAGGCTGTGCAAAAATATCCGTTATTGGCGGGGGAATGAACGGACAGCCGGGCATAATGGCAAGCATTGTAGCTGCCTTGTCGAGTGAAAGCATACCTATTATGCAGTCTGCCGATTCGAACACAACTATATGGTTGCTAGTAAGCGAGGAAAGAATGGAGGATGCTGTAAGGGCACTTCATTACAAGTTTGAACTCTACAAATAACGTCAAAATTCTACACAATTACGCAAGAAATGTTATGATATAATTTATAGAAAATTCGCAAGCTCGGACAATAAGCATGCCTAATTCGTTTTGCTTCGCAAAACACGAGCGGAGGCTTAGAGAATTGCGAAGCAAAATACGAGGAGGAGTCAGGATGGATTTTGGTAGGTTAATTACAGCTATGGTCACCCCGTTTGATACGGATAATAATATTGATTGGGATGCAGCTGCAAAATTAATTGATTATTTGATCGATGTACAAAAAAGCGAAAGTCTGGTTATTGCCGGGACGACAGGAGAGTCTCCTACGCTTTCAGATAATGAGAAGGTTGAATTATTCAAATTTGCAGTGAAACATGCTGCTGGCCGCTGCAAAATTATTGCTGGTACTGGCAGCAACAATACAGCTCACTCCATTGCACTGACTAAGGCTGCTGAGGAATGTGGTGTAGATGGGGTATTGCTTGTTGCTCCATATTACAATCGTCCATCGCAAGAAGGCTTGTACCAGCACTTCAAAGCCATTGCAGAAGCTACGAAGCTTCCGGTTATTTTGTACAATGTAGAAGGACGAACTGCAGTTAATATAGCAGTAGAAACGACATTGCGCTTGTCTCAAATCAGTAATATTGTTGCTACAAAAGATTGTGGATCAAGCGATCAGCTAACGCAAATTATTCATAATGCTCCAGAGCAATTCAAAGTATATAGCGGTGATGACAGTGCTGCCTTGGTTGCATTGGCTATTGGCGGTTATGGTATTATTAGCGTATCCAGTCATATTGTAGGTGCGAAGATGAAACAAATGATCGATGCTCATGTAGCAGGAGATGTTGCGCAAGCAGCAACACTTCACGGCAAGTTGTTCCCGGTATTCAAGGGGATGTTTGCTTGCCCGCATCCTGTACCGAATCCGGTTGCAGTCAAATATGCATTAGGATTGAAAGGCTTGCAGGTGGGGAGCGTCAGACTTCCGCTTGTGCAAGCAACAGAGGACGAGGCTGCATTTATTCGTAATCTTGTAGAACATTATTAATTACTAAGGCCTGATCGGTATATTATAGTTTACCGGTCAGGTCTTTTTTTGTGCTTATCTAGATGCCAGTTATGCAAATGGTGGACGAAATAGAACAACAAATAAAAAATATTTTCAAGTTGGCATAAGCAAGAAAAACATGGGAATCATAACGATATGCAAGGTAGAAATTAGCAACGGACAGGATGATATTTCAGGTTGCACTTGTAATGTGTCTTTTTATTCATGTATAATGAAATTAAGTGAATGGGTTCGGTAAAAATTTCATGGCAATCGCATTAGATGCATATCGCCTTAAAGCTGCAAGACTGCTGTGGTTGCTTTGTCTTGTAGTTTTGAATAAGCCAAGTCTCTGAATAGAGAAGATGGCAACTCGGTTGTCTGTTGGTTTATAGGCTAATACTAAGCATGTGCAGAAGGATAAGAAGTGGCATAATTGACTTTGCGATAACTTATCTGTTCAAGTCAGAGCGGCATCTGACCTGTTAAACACCATAATAATAAATCAACTTTATTTTACAATTAACAATATGTACGACACTTTACTGTTTCATGACAGCGGTTTTACATGTCTGTGATGAAGCGCTATTTTGTTACGCATAAAAACTAGGAGGTATAGATTCATTTGTCAAAAAAGAATAATCAAGATAAACTGCTTATTTTTGCACTAGGCGGAGCAGGTGAAATCGGTAAAAATATGTATGTCATTCAATACAACAACGATATTGTTGTCGTGGATGCAGGTTTGAAGTTTCCGGAAGAGGACATGCTTGGCATCGATATTGTTATCCCGGATATTTCATATCTGACCGAAAATCGCGACAAAGTACGCGGTATCGTTATTACTCATGGTCACGAAGATCATATCGGCGGTTTGCCGTATGTGTTGAAGCACCTTAATGTTCCTGTATACGGAACAAAGCTTACACTTGGGTTGATTGAAGGAAAGCTGAAAGAAGCGGGCTTGCTTGGCGAGACGAAACGCATTCTCATTACAGCAGATTCTGATATTATGCTTGGCTCCATTCGCACGACATTTTTCAAAACCAATCACAGCATACCTGATTCGGTCGGAGTATGTATGGAAACACCAGAGGGCAATGTTGTTCACACAGGTGACTTCAAATTTGATCATACGCCTGTTAACGATCAATTCGCTGATTTGCAGCGCATTGCTGAAATCGGCAGCCGCGGTGTGCTTGCCTTGCTCTCTGATAGTACCAATGCTGAACGTCCAGGCTATACGCCTTCTGAAAGCAATGTTGGACAAGAGCTGGAAGATATTTTCCGCAAATCCGAGCAGCGTGTTGTAGTAGCTACTTTTGCTTCGAACGTGCACCGGATTCAGCAGATCATTAATGCTTCGATCGCTACACGACGCAAAATTGCAGTTATTGGCCGCAGCATGGTTAATGTAGTAAGCATTGCCTCAGAGCTTGGATATTTGCATATTCCAGAAGGCATGATTATTGAGCCGGAGGAAGTAAACAAAATGGCAGCCGAACGTGTAGTTATTTTGTGTACAGGCAGTCAAGGAGAACCGATGTCGGCTCTTACCAGAATGGCACGTTCCACTCATCGCAAGGTTGATATTTTACCAGGCGACACTGTTATTATTGCAGCGACGCCAATTCCGGGCAATGAACGCTATGTGGGCAGAACTGTCGATGAATTGTTCCGTTTGGGAGCTAAAGTAATATATGGACCAGGTTCAGTATCTGGTGTTCACGTTTCAGGACACGGCAGTCAAGAAGAACTGAAGCTGATGTTGAACTTGGTAAAACCAAAATATTTTATCCCGATTCATGGTGAGTATCGTATGTTGCATCAACATGCCAAGCTTGCTGAAGAAATTGGTGTGGATCCTGAGAATGTTTTCCTGGTGGATAACGGCGATACAGTTGAGTTCCAGGGGGGAGTAGCTCGTAAAGGGGCTAAAGTACAGGCAGGTAATATTTTGATCGATGGCTTGGGTGTAGGTGATGTAGGAAATATCGTATTGCGCGATCGCAAGCTGCTGTCGCAAGACGGAATCCTGGTCGTTGTTGTAACGCTTAGCAAGCAAGACGGTAATATTTTGTCTGGTCCTGATATTATATCCCGCGGGTTTGTATATGTCCGCGAATCAGAAGGATTACTGGACGAAGCGAATCGCATTGTAACCTCTACATTGAATAAGCTTATGAGTGATAAAGTGAACGAATGGGCTTCTCTCAAAACAAATGTTAAAGATGCGCTAGGCCGTTATTTATACGAACAGACTCGCCGCCGTCCTATGATTTTGCCGATAATCATGGAAGTGTAGTCTGAACAACCCATCACGCAAAAGAGCTTGTTGCTATATAGCAGCAGGCTCTTTTTTTTGCAACAGCATATATAGGAGCATAAATGCATGAATGATTTCAGAATAAATCATCTTGCTTATCTCATACTAACAACTGTTGACAGCTCAATTATGAGATCAGGAGGGCATGTAATTTATGAATAGCGCAACCAATAAAGAAGATACAAATAATAAAAAAAATAAACTTGAGGAAGAGGAAAAGGACGAAAATAAAGATGCTAAAAAGGGTAATACTCCCTTGGAAGCAGCGGTACAGTTAGGTCAGAATACAGTATTGTCCGGTACAGAATCTAATATTTTTTGCATGACGATTATCGGACAGGTAGAGGGGCATATGGTTTTGCCTCCGCAAAACAAAACAACCAAGTATGAGCATATTATTCCGCAGCTTGTAGCAGCAGAGCAAAATGCTAAAATTGAAGGTGTGCTGGTAATTTTGAATACAGTGGGAGGAGATGTAGAAGCGGGGCTTGCCATTGCTGAAATGATTAGCACAATGACAAAACCGGCAGTGACGCTTGTTTTGGGCGGAGGACATTCGATCGGCGTACCTATCGCTGTTGCCGGTCATTATTCTATTATTGCAGATTCGGCCACGATGACGATTCACCCGATTCGTTTGAATGGGCTTGTAATCGGTGTACCGCAGTCTTTCGAATACATGGAAAAAATGCAGGAGCGAGTCGTTAAGTTTGTTATGAAAAACTCAAAAGCAAATGAACAGCAGTTTAAAGATTTAATGTTTAAAACAGGAGAATTGACAAGAGATATCGGTACCACAGTTGTTGGTGCAGATGCAGTCAAGTATGGATTAATAGATGAAGTTGGCGGCTTGGGCACTGCGATGATTAAATTACAGCGCATGATTGAAAAGAAAAAACAGGAGGACTAAACATAATGCTTTATACGGCTGTTCCTTATGAGCTTATTTTTGCCGATTTGGATAAAATTGAACAACCACGACTTGTTACAATTGACAATATAGAGATGGAGGTACTACCGGCTGGAGAAGGCATGGTGCAAATTGTGCGGCTTATCACTTGTTCTTTGCATCATTATTTGGATGAAAAGCTGGCTCCCGGCAAGCTGATACGATATTAAAATAAGGAAACCTGAGCTGGTATCATCACTAGCGGAAGGTTTCTTTTTATTTAATTTTCGAGTAATATCAAGTATTCATCGGATTGAGTTGGCAGATTGCAGATACATAAATAGCCGAACTAACATTCGCTATGGTATAATGTGTAACTAGAGGTGACTGTCTTGGCAAAAAGAAAAAGAAAAAAGAAAAATGCAGCTCCACAGCTGAAATATGAAGTATATGGAATATTGCTTATTACGATTTCGATTATTGCCTTATCTGGTGAGGCGGCAGTTGGCCGCAGCTTGTCTATGTTATTTGGACTTATACTGGGCAAGTTTTATTTTGTATTAGCTTTGGTAGGTGTTTACATAGGTCTTGCAGCAATGGTCAAACGGGCTTGGCCCAAGGGATGGAGTACAAGGAAAACGGGACTGCTTGTGCTGGTGCTTGCATTTACCCTGAGCAGCTCGATCTCGGAAATTAATAGCAGATTCGAAATTATGCCGCGTGAAGAATGGACAAGCGGGTTAATATTCAATGAACTGAATACCCAAATAAAAGGAGAACTGCTTGGCGATAACGAAGTAACCCAAGCGGTTTCGATTCGAGATAAACGCATCAGCGGCGGATATGTTGGAGCGTTGCAATATACAGCGATGTTTTCTTTATTTGGCTATTACGGCGCTATACTGCTAATGCTTGTTATGTTTGCAATTTCGATTATGTTGTTGACAGGTCGCTCCTACGTAGAAATTATACGGGCACTCGTAAAGCGAGGCATGAAGGTTTCCAAACTGCTAAAAGCTAAACAGGCACAATGGAAAAAGAAAAGAGCTGCGGCTAGAAAAGCTAACAAGGCAAAGCTGGCTGTAGTACCACCGCTTAAGAAGGACGAGAAGGAGCCGGAGCAGTGGGATGATGAAGAGGATGACTATTATGATGAGGAAGAACAACGGGAGGATGAGACGGTAGCTGCTAAAGCCGACAAACGGACAGGTCTGCTCTTTTCGTGGAAAAATGTTGCAGATCGCTGGCAGAAGGCATTGTTTAGTGAACAGAAACAATTAGAACAAGACAGTGAAGAGCAGTTATCAAAGAAGGAGCAGGAAGCTGCTGGACAAGCAGATGTGCTCAATTCACAGCCTGATGTCATTATCGATCGTGAAACTGGTGAAATTTTGCCGTCTAGCGACTATGTGGCAGGCAACAGCAACCATTCTAAGCCGGCAAACAACAACAGCAGCCTGACTGATGATGAATCTGTTTCCGCTCTTTCTGGCGAATGGAATGCTGAAACATATGAATCCTTTGAACAAGAGGATGCAGTGCAAGATAGCGTGCAAAATACCGATAACTATCCGTCTGATGACGGCGACTTCTCTTCTGATCATCATTTCGATACAGGACAGCAAAATAGTATCGATTATGAAGCTGACTACATGCAAGTTGATAGCGGTTATGAAGATCATTTTATACCGAGTATTCCCAAAGAGAACGGAGCGCTTCCAGAGGAGTCGGATTCTGAAGCGATTGTTACTGCTGCCGAAGTGTCTGATTTTGCTGCCCGACGTCCTATGGAGCAATCTATTCAGCCTGAGCCATACATGCTGCCGCCCTTCAGTCTGCTTGTGAAACCTAGCGGCAGCGGCAAGGCAGCAGAAGCAAATGATTTATTTGATTCACGCAGAAAACTGGAAGCGACATTGGAAAGCTTTGGCGTACGCGCCAAGGTGCTGGATGTTGTGCGCGGACCGGCAGTTACCAGATATGAAGTGCAGCCCGCCAGTGGTGTGAAAGTAAGCCGGATTGTCGGCTTGACCGATGATATTGCTCTTGCGCTGGCAGCGAAGGATATACGGATGGAAGCTCCTATTCCCGGCAAATCGGCGATAGGGATCGAGGTTCCGAATATGGAAGTATCCATTGTAACAATGAGGGAAGTGATGGAGACACCTGCGTTTCAGAATGCTCCATCCAAGCTGTCTATTGCATTCGGAAGAGATATTTCAGGTCAAACGATCGTTGGCAATTTGGCGAAAATGCCTCATTTGCTTGTAGCTGGAGCAACAGGATCGGGGAAATCAGTTTGTATTAATGGCATTATAACAAGTATTTTGTATAAAGCTATGCCTGATGAAGTTAAGTTTTTGATGATCGATCCCAAGATGGTTGAGCTTAATGTATACAATGGCATTCCTCATTTGCTTGCACCAGTTGTTACTGATCCGAGAAGAGCTTCTCTTGCTCTGAAAAAAATTGTAGTGGAAATGGAAAAGCGGTATGAGCTATTCTCAAAATCAGCGACAAGAAATATAGAAGGTTATAATACTTTAATGGCGGATAATCCGGCAGCAATTCTGCCTTATATTGTAGTTATTGTAGACGAGCTTGCTGATCTGATGATGGTTGCCGCCAATGATGTTGAGGATTCGATCGCTCGTTTGGCGCAGATGGCAAGGGCAGCTGGTATTCATCTGATTATTGCGACACAGCGTCCCTCCGTCGATGTAATTACGGGAGTTATCAAGGCAAATATACCTTCTCGTATCGCATTTGGTGTTTCCTCACAAGTGGATTCACGCACGATTCTGGATTCTGCTGGCGCAGAGAAGCTGCTTGGACGCGGCGATATGCTGTTTTTGCCAGTCGGCATGTCTAAACCGATTCGTGTACAGGGTGCGTTTCTGTCTGACAGCGAGGTAGAAGCGCTAGTGAGCTTTACCAGCAAACAGGCAGAGGCGGAGTATAAAGAAGATTTGGTGCCTGAAATTGAAGACGAGGCGGAGCAGGAACTGGAATTAGATGAGCTTTATCCTCAAGCTGTGCAAATTGTTGTAGAAGCAAAGCAAGCCTCCGTATCCTTGCTTCAAAGAAGAATGAGAGTAGGCTATACAAGGGCTGCGCGCTTGATAGATCAGATGGAGGCAAAAGGTGTGGTTGGTCCTTATGAGGGCAGCAAGCCGCGCGAAGTACTAATGACAGCGGAGCAAATACAGGCTAATTGACCTGCAGCAGCTTTGCAATGAATCACAGATATAAGAACAAGTGATAAATAATACGACATATTTCGACTGTTAAATATGTAATTGTTGCATAGAAAAGCCAATAGTTTCTCATACTTAATTTAGTAACGCTAATCCAGCGGACTAAATGCATGAGAAAGGCAGATTCAATATGAGAAGACGTATCGTACTGATGGCTTTTGCTTTAGTGGTATTTCTATCCGCTATGTATGTTTGGAAACCTGATCCGGCTCAAGAGACATTCAGCAGTGCAACGCTGCGGATGGGATCAAGCGGACAGGATGTTACAGAACTGCAGGGCAGACTTACCTTTTTGGGTTATTATGATGGGGCGATTGACGGTATTTTTGGTTCAAAAACTAAAAATGCGGTGACATGGTTTCAATGGAAATTTGGTTTGAAATCAGATGGGGTTGTCGGAGCGAAAACAAAAGAGAAACTAGTTAACGCAACGAAAAACTGGAAGCCGGGAACTGGAACAGACCAGCCTTCAGGCAACAGCGGGGGCAGTAAACCGGGAGGCCCTTCGTTGCCGCAGTCCAATAAGCTTGGCTTGTCAGAAAATGATTTGAACATTATGGCGAATGCTGTGTATGGTGAAGCAAGGGGCGAGCCGTTTGATGGGCAGGTCGCTGTAGCTGCTGTTATACTTAATCGGGTAAAGGATCCGAATTTCCCTAATTCAGTATATGGCGTAATATTTCAGCCTGGAGCATTTACTGCAGTGGCGGATGGACAAATTTATTTGACTCCGAATGATAGTGCGCGCAGAGCAGTAGAGCAGGCTATTAACGGAATGGATCCGACAAATGGTTGCATTTACTATTTTAATCCAGTCACGGCAACATCCAAATGGATTTGGACAAGAAAGCAAATTATGACGATTGGAAAGCATATTTTCTGTATCTAAAGACATACGAATAAAAGCAAGGAGGCAACCGGATTCTGCGAGGCAGAAGTGGTTGCTTCTTCCATTTCGTATAAGGTATTATTGTTAGATGGAATATGAAAATGAACCGAGGAAGGGAGCAATCCTACGTGAGTTTATTTCAAACGAGCCAAATTGGACGTGTTCGGTTGCATGTATGGCCAACGAAACGTTTTAAAACTTTTGCAATTTCATTATTTGCAGGTGTACCGTTGCAAGAAGAAACGGTTACTGAAACTGCCTTAATTCCGTTTGTTCTCCGCCGCGGGAACAGCAAGTATCCCGAAACTGCTGCATTTCGTGCAAAGCTGGATGATATGTACGGGGCAGGCTTCGGATTCGATGTCTATAAAAGAGGCGGCTATCAAATTGTTCAGTTCAGAATGGATGTTATTCATGACCAATTTGTATCGTCGGAGCAGCCGTTGCTGGCAAGCTCATTATCTTTTTTAGGTGATACGGTTACCCGGCCTTATTTGGAGAATGATATGTTTTCAAGCGCTTATACAACTGCCGAGAAGGATACTCTGCGTAATCGTTTGGAAGCGATTGTCAATGATAAGATACGTTATGCAGCAGAACGCTGTATAGAGGAAATGTGTGCAGGAGAAGCATATCGTCTGCATCCGCTCGGCGAGCGAGACAAAATTGCTGCGATTACACCGGCATCGCTCTATGAGCGTTACAAAGCCTGGATGCAAGAGGCGGCATTTGATCTTTATATTGCTGGCGATACTACGATGGAAGAGGCAGCTGCATATGTGGAGCAATACTTTGCTATCGACACGGGAGCGCCTAGTCTGTATAGCGGTACCCTGCTTCAAGGCGGGGATGGCGAGGTTAAATATCATACGGAAGAGCTGGATGTTGGTCAAGGCAAGCTGAATATGGGTTTGCAAACAAGGATTGGATATACAGATCCCAAATATCCAGCGCTGCTTATGTATAATGGTATACTGGGCGGCTACCCTCACTCCAAGCTGTTTATTAATGTACGGGAGAAGGAAAGCCTTGCCTATTACGCAGCTTCCCGCTTGGATGGACATAAAGGCATCTGTACTATCCAATCAGGCATCGAAATTGAAAATTATGACAAGGCGCTAGTCATTATTCTTGAACAACTGGAGGCAATGCGCAGCGGTCAGTTGACTCAGCTGGAAATGGATCAGACGAAGGCGATGTTAACTAATCAGCTGCGGGAAATGCAGGATTCTGCCTTTGAAATGTGTGCTTATCATTTTAATAGTGTCTTTTCAGGAACGGACAGATCAGTGGAGCAGTTGCTGGAAGCAGTAAAGCTTGTTACAACTGAGGCGGTAAAGGAAGTGGCACAATTTGTTCGCTTGGACACCGTCTATTTCTTAAGAAATAAAAAGGAGGCGAAATAGGATGGAAGTATTGCAATACAGTAAGTTTCAAGAAACTTTGTACAGGGAAGTTTTGAAAAACGGCCTTGAAGTTATTGTGCTTCCCAAGCCTGGCTTCCAAAAAACATATGCCGTATTTGCGACCAAGTACGGATCCGTTGATAATCATTTTGCCGTAACAGGCGAGCCGCCTGTGCAAGTGCCGGATGGGATCGCTCATTTTCTGGAGCATAAAATGTTCGAGGAGCCTGAAGGCGATATATTTGCCACTTTTGCAACGTATGGCGCATCAGCGAATGCTTTTACCAGCTTTGACAGAACAGTATATTTGTTCTCCGCGACCGAGCATATTGAGAAAAATTTGGAGACGCTTATTAATTTCGTGCAAAACCCTTATTTTACGGATGAAAATGTTGAAAAAGAAAAAGGGATCATAGAGCAGGAAATTAATATGTATGCGGATAATCCGGATTGGCGGGTTTATTTTGGATTAATTGAAGCATTGTATCAAAAGCACCCTGTTCATATTGATATTGCAGGTACTGCTGAATCTATTGCCAAAATAGATAAAGAAACGCTGTATCGTTGCTATGAGACGTTTTATCATCCTTCCAATATGCTGTTGTTTGTAGTGGGCGGAATAGATGAGAAGAAAATAATGGAGTTGGTCAAACAAAACCAAAGCCAAAAGTCTTTTGCACCACAAGGAGAAATTAATCGTATATTTGAGGAAGAGCCTCATGCCGTTCGTGAGAAAAAGGTTATCAAGCATCTGGCGGTTTCTTTGCCGAAATGTATGATTGGCTTCAAGGAGAAGGCAAGTAGCAGCAAAGGCGCGGATTTGCATTACAAGGAGTCTGTTACCAAGCTTATGCTGGAAACTTTGCTAGGTTCAAGCACGAAATTGTACCAATCCCTGTATGAGCAGCAGCTAATATTGGATTCATTCGGGCATGAATTTAATATTACAGAGGAGTATGGGTTTTCAGTTATTGGCGGGGATACGCCCAACCCGGATAAATTGATTGAAATTTTGAAAAGTGAAATTGAGAAGGCTCAAGAGAATGGGCTGGATGAAGAAACTTTCTTGCGAACCAAAAGAAAAAGAATTGGCGGATTTTTGCGCATGCTTAATTCTCCCGAAGCGATTGCAGGTGAGTTTGCAAGACACCGTTTTCGCGGCAGCGATCTGTTCGATACCATGCAGCAATATGAGATGTGTACGCTTGAACAAGCGAATGCGCGCTTGCGTGAACATTTTGATTTTGAACAGATGGCTGTGTCTATCGTTACAAGCAAGTGATAAAGCCATTCAAACAAATGACAGTATTAATTACCGGGGGAAGCCGAGGTATTGGAGCGGCGATTGCACGCCGCTTCGCTTCGGAGGGAGTCAATATTGTGATTCATTATTTACATTCACATGAAGCGGCTAATGAAACAGCGCGAGAATGCATGGCACACGGTGTACAGGTGCTTACTATATCTGCGGATTTACGGTCGAAGGACCAATTGGAGCGGATGAAGGAAAAAATGGAGCAGCATCAAATGCTGCCGGATATTGTCGTCAATAACGGCGGGATTGCTCATTATGGACTGCTGACAGATGCAACTGAGCAAGAGTGGGATGATGTTATGGCGGTCAATTTGAAGGGAATGTTTCTCATTACACAAATGTTCATTCCTTATATGCTGTCTCAGAAAAACGGTCGAATTATTAATGTATCATCGATTTGGGGCATTTCAGGCGCATCCTGCGAAGTACTTTATTCCACAGCCAAGGGCGGTATGAATGCTTTCACCAAAGCGCTTGCCAAAGAGCTCGCTCCGTCCGGCATTACAGTTAATGCTGTAGCGCCAGGAGCCATTGAAACAGACATGATGGAGCAATTTGACAGCAGTGAAAAAGAAGCGATCGAACAAGATATTCCGGCAGGTCGTTTTGGCAGAACAGAAGAGATTGCCTCGCTTGTTTATTTTCTATCTCTGCCTGAGTCCTCTTACATAACAGGACAAATCATTAGCCCGAATGGCGGATGGCTTACTTGATGGATTAACAGGTCAATATTCGGTTAATATTCGCTCATATCTTTGCGTGCAGCCTCCAGCAGTGGAGGCTTAAACCGCATTTTTCAGTAAACTTTGCAGGATACAGGCGAAAAATGTAGAATAATAAGTAGAGTTTGGAAGCTGTTTAATGTTACAATTTGACTAGCATATGCAACAACGTTACGGGTTAGCGGAGAGATTGGCTAGACGCAATAAAATTCTCTTAAGGGGCGCGTTAGATGGTTGAAAAACAATGGTACCTTGAATATAAGATTCATAACAACCGTCCCGGATTGCTAGGAGATATTGCATCATTGCTTGGGATGCTGGAAGTTAATATTATAACAATTAACGGAGTACAGGATCGGACACGAGGCATGCTCTTGCAAACAGATGATGAGAAGAAGATTGAACTGCTTGGGCAATTGTTAAATAAAGTGGACAGCATAACAGTGAACAAACTTAGAGCGCCGACAATTGTTGATGTATTGGCTGTCAGACACGGCCGTTATATTGAAAGGGATTCAGATGACCGAAAAACATTCCGCTTTACAAGGGATGAACTTGGTCAGCTTGTTGATTTTCTGGGTGAAGTGTTTAAGCAAGAAGGCAATCGAGTAATTGGTTTGCGAGGAATGCCGCGAGTCGGCAAGACGGAGTCTATAATTGCAGGCAGCGTATGCGCTAACAAAAGATGGACTTTCTTATCTTCTACCTTAATGCGTCAGACAGTTAGAAACCAGCTTACTGAAGAAGAGTTGAATGATCAAAATGTATTTATTATAGACGGTATTGTTAGCACGGTTCGTTCTAATGAGAAACATGAGCTGCTGCTGCAAAAAATAATGGATATGCCATCGGTAAAGGTGATTGAGCACCCAGACGTATTTATTGCGGATACTGACTATGATTATCATCTATTTGATCTTTTTATAGAATTGCGCCACACGCCTGATGAGGTGATAGCAGCGGAAGTTGCTGTACTGGATGTTACTGGCGAAGTGGAATAGATTTGGAGGGAGGGCTTACCATGTCAGAATTAGGCGCATTGCTTCGCAAAGCGCGTGAAGACAAGCAAATGTCGCTAGACGATTTGCAGGAAATAACCAAAATAAGAAAGCGCTATTTGGAAGCTATTGAATCCGGAGATCATAATGTGTTGCCCGGAAGTTTCTATACACGAGCTTTTATAAAGAACTATGCAGAAGCGGTAGATTTGAATCCGGATGAAGTGCTGAGCATGCATCAGAATGAGGTTCCTCCTGCGCCAAGCGTGCAGCAACATATCGAGCCACTTGCGGCCAGACCTCCAAGAAAGGTGCGAACTGCAAAGTCGGAAAGACTCGGGAAAATAGGCTTTAATATTGTAGTATGGTGCTTTATTATTTTAATCGTTGCAGTTGTATGGTACTATACCTTAGGTAAAGACAGCAAAATTGTCAAGGAGCTTGATGGTACATCAGTTACGAGCGAATCCTCGCAAAAGCCTGAGAATGAAGGCGGCATAGGCGGTATAAGCCCGTCTCCAAGTCCGTCTATTGCTCCAACGCAGGAACCTGAGGCAATAACTACTGTTGAGTTTGCTGGCAAAGCTCCGTCCATCAAGGGAGCAGATAAATATCTGATTGGTCCTGCGGACAAAAAGCATACGCTTGAAATTACAATAAAAGGCGGTCGCGCCTGGGTTGAGATTGCCAGAAATGGTCGAAAGGGCGAACGTTTATTTTATGATACTGCAGAAGATGGAGCAGTGCTTGCCTTCGAGATGACAACTCCAATGACTTTTGTTAATGTAGGACGAGCAGATTATGCGGAAATAAAAGTAGATGGTGTTCTTGTTCCCGACAGTGATTTCAAAGGAAAAAAGCTGTTTTTACTTGAGCTGGAGCAAAATGATCAAGAGGATGTTTCCTCATCTAAGGCTCCCGAAAATGCGCAGTAGATGTACTGGATGGAATCGATAATAAACGGTGAGCAATTGTTGATTATAATGAGAAAGTGGGGGAATTAGAGATGAGTTCAGAAAGTTCTTTTGATGTTGTGTCTAAGGTTGACTTTCAAGAAGTAGGCAACGCCATTACGCAAGCTGAACGCGAAATTTCAACCCGTTTTGATTTTAAAGGAAGCAAGAGCTCCATTGAGCTTGATAAAGAGGAATTGGTTGTTGTATCCGATGATGAGTTTAAATTGAAGAGCGTCATCGATATTTTACAATCCAAGCTTGTCAAGCGTGGTGTTCCAGTTAAAAATATGGATTACGGCAAGGTGGAAGGCGCGTCTGGCGGCACTGTTCGTCAACGCATAAAGTTAAGACAAGGAATTGAACAGGATGTTTCCAAAAAAATTAATATTTTGATTCGTGATTCAAAATTGAAAGTGAAAAGCCAAATACAAGGTGATCAAATACGTGTGTCCGGTAAAAGCAGAGATGATTTGCAATCGGTCATTTCTTTGCTGCGCGGTGCGGATTTACCTGTTGAATTGCAATTTGTTAATTATAGATAAATAGATAAAGAATCTGAAAAATCGCATCCAGATTAGCTGGAGAATGCACTTGTTCTTGTTCAAGGACTTTTTCAGAAGTATAAGAAGTATAAGAAAAAGCTATAATGGGGATATCTGCGGGCTCTTATATTTCAAAGATAGAAGGGACATGGGGATAATCAGATGAGTGAACGTGTAAAGGTTGTTACATTGGGTTGCGAAAAGAATTTGGTGGATTCAGAAATTATGTCCGGGCTTATTTATGAGCGGGGCTACTCGCTAGTGGATGAAGCTGAAGAAGCGACTGTAATTATAGTGAATACATGCGGTTTTATCGACGCTGCCAAGGAAGAGTCGGTAAATACGATATTGGATATGGCAGATTTGAAAGAGACAGCTCGTTTGAAGGCTCTCATTGTATCAGGTTGTTTGACGCAGCGTTACAAGGAGCAGTTAATGGAGGAAATGCCGGAGATCGATGGCATCGTTGGAACAGGTGATTTTCACAATATTACAGAAATTGTAGATGAAGCATTGCGCGGAAAAAAGCCGATCAAGGTTGGCAACCCTGTATTCGACTACAATATTGCATTGCCGCGCAAAGTAACAACACCGCGTTACACAGCTTTTGTGAAAATCGCTGAAGGATGCGACAATGCTTGTACATTCTGCAGTATTCCAATGATGCGCGGAAAATTCCGCAGCCGGACAATGGAATCGATTATTGCTGAAGTAAAGCAATTGGCGTCTCAAGGTGTGAAAGAGGTTAGTCTGATTGCTCAGGACTCTACTAACTATGGAACCGATTTGTATGATCGATTCATGCTTCCTGAGCTTCTCAACCGTGTCAGTGAAGTAGAGGGAATAGCGTGGGTGCGATTGCATTATGCTTATCCAGGCTTCTTCTCTGATGAGTTGATAGAGACATTCGCCAATAATCCTAAAATTTGCAAATATATTGATATGCCGTTGCAACATAGTGAAGATATAATTCTAAAAAGAATGCGCAGACCAGGGCGACAGCGTGATACACGCGAGCTGGTTGCAAAAATCCGCAATGCTGTGCCTGATGTAGCTTTGCGTACCAGCTTGATTGTGGGCTTTCCAGGTGAAACGGAAGAAGACTTTGAGAGGCTTTGCCAATTTGTGAAGGAGATCAAATTTGATCGACTCGGAGTTTTTGCATACTCTAGCGAGGAAGGCACACCTGCAGTTCGTTTGCCTAACCATGTACCGGATGATGTGAAGGAATGGCGTGTCAATACGTTGATGGAAATTCAGCGTATCGTATCAAGAGACAACAGCAGCAGGTATATCGGTATGGAAATTGATGTACTTGTAGAACGTTATGATGGGCGCAGCGATGTATATGTGGGTCGCTCGATGTATGATGCTCCGGAAATTGACGGAGAGGTATTTATTTCAAATTGCCGCACAGAGATCGGAGCTATTCAAAAGGTTCGTGTAACTCATGCCTATGAGTTTGATCTGTCCGGGGAGGGAATCGCGTGAATCTAGCTAATAAAATAACTCTTGTCAGAATATTTCTCGTTCCGGTTATTTTGTTTTTTTTGCTTACAAACTGGGATCTTGGCACACTAACCTTCTCTGATTTCACAATTACTTACAATCAAATTGCTGCTGCGCTTATTTTCATTATTGCTGCCAGCACAGATGGGCTTGACGGCTATATTGCACGCAAAAATAAAATTGTGACAAATTTGGGCAAACTGCTTGATCCGCTGGCAGACAAACTGCTAGTAGCAGCTGTACTTATATCATTGGTGCAGATGGACAAACTGAACGCTTTAATTGCGATAGTTATTATTAGCCGCGAGTTTGCTGTAACAGGTTTGCGCCAAATTGCATTATTGGAAGGATCGGTTGTGGCAGCTAGCAAATGGGGAAAATGGAAGACTGCAATCCAAATTACGATGTTGATTTCATTGCTGCTTAACAATTTCCCATTCGCTTTTATTGATTTCCCGTTTGATGTGATTTCAAGCTGGATTGCTGCTTTGATAACAGTCTACTCAGGTATTGATTATTTTGTGAAAAACAAGCATTTGATTCCTGTAGCTTGATTTGGCGAAAGCACTTTTTTCAAAAAAACAGATCATTACTGTTTGCGGAAAAGGTGCTTTTTTTGAGCGTTGGTATTGGTTGCAATTCGAATGGTGGCGGATTGTATATTTTGAAAAGGGAGTTGCACGAATGAAGGCAGAAATAATTGCTGTTGGAACAGAACTTTTATTAGGGCAAATTGTAAATACGAATGCTCAAACCTTGTCTATTAAGTTGGCTGAGCTTGGGGTAGATGTATATTTTCAATCTGTTGTGGGAGATAATGCAAGCAGGCTTCGTCAAGCAATTGAGATTGGCAGAAGCCGAGCTGATTTGCTTGTTTTTACAGGCGGTCTAGGTCCGACACAAGACGATTTGACCAAGGATGTGCTGGCTGAATATTTGAATCGAGATTTGATACTGCATGATCCAAGCATGCAGAAAATAGAGGCAATGTTTGCTGAGCGCGGTATAGAGATGGTTCAGAGCAACCGCAAACAGGCATTGATGATCGAGGGCTCGGTGCCTTTCTTTAATTCTGCCGGTCTTGCTGTCGGCAATGGCATTGAGCAGGACGGCGTCTACTATATGCTGCTCCCAGGACCGCCAAGAGAATTAAAGGCGATGCTGGATGAAGCAGGAGATGAGTGGCTAAGAGCTGTTTTGGGCAATATTAAACCGCTGTACTCGCGTATCTTGAAGTTTTGCGGGATCGGTGAATCCAATTTGGAGCATTTGCTCCTGGATTTGATCGAGCAGCAGGGTGAAACGACGATTGCGCCGTATGCCAAGGAGGGCGAGGTTACTATTCGCGTATCTGTTAAGGCGGACTCCGAGGCGGAGGCGAATATTAAAATTGATCAAACGGTAGAGCAAATAAAGCTGAAGGCGGGGCAGTTCTTATATGCTGAACGCGATGTTCCGATCGAGGTTGTTATTATTGACCTGCTAAGAGGCTCCAAGCGTACGCTGGCAAGCGCGGAAAGCTGCACGGGAGGTCTGTTTGCC
Organism: Paenibacillus nanensis; assembly: GCA_040396195.1. Taxonomy (GTDB): domain Bacteria; phylum Bacillota; class Bacilli; order Paenibacillales; family Paenibacillaceae; genus Pristimantibacillus; species Pristimantibacillus nanensis_A. The sequence continues at coordinate 266,027 of JBEBPB010000001.1, read as the reverse complement.
GAAATGATTACGAGCATTCCTGGAAGCAGTGGTGAGTTTGCAGGCGGGGTAGTCACTTATACGAATGTAATGAAGCACACCTTGCTTGATATTCCGTTAGACGTTCTTGAAGGGGATGGCGCTCCCGGCGCTGTTAGCGAAAGAACCGCCAAATTAATGGCGGAGAACATTAGACAGCAGGCGGATGCTGATTTCGGCATTTCCTTCACTGGTGTTGCGGGTCCTGCACAATCTGAAAACAAAGCGGTCGGGCTCGTTTATTGCGCACTTGCACAAAAGGGGAAAGAGACACAGGTGTACGAATTGAAGTTGAGCGGCAATCGGTCTATGATTAGGTTGCGCGCGGTTAATGCGGCTTTGTATCGACTATGGCAATCATTGACTGATGGCAATAACTGATTTATACTAATGACAAATGGATTGCGCGGAGGAACCGCAGCTCTATATGGAGCTGCGGTTTTTTTTGTGCAATTGGAGACGGTTCGATTTAATGGCACGAAAGGAGAGCAAAATGCAGTTTTGAAAAAAATACGAATGTTTGTTCCTAAAAAGTATTGGCAAGTGAGCCAAGATCATGTATCATATTAATATAATCATTGAAGGATGTGAGTGTGTTGACAGATCGTCGCGCAGCATTAGAGAATGCTTTGAAGCAAATTGAAAAGCAGTTTGGTAAAGGCTCTATTATGAAATTGGGTGAATCAACACATATGCAAGTCGAGACCGTTCCGAGCGGTTCGATTGCTCTTGATATTGCTCTTGGGATAGGCGGTTTTCCAAGAGGGCGAATAATTGAAGTTTACGGACCGGAATCTTCCGGTAAGACGACGGTTGCCCTGCACGCTATTGCAGAAGCACAGCGTCTTGGCGGACAAGCTGCCTTTATAGACGCGGAGCACGCTCTTGATCCGTTGTATGCAAGCAAGCTGGGCGTCAATATTGATGAATTGCTATTGTCGCAGCCGGATACAGGAGAGCAGGCATTGGAGATTGCCGAGGCTCTTGTAAGAAGCGGCGCGGTTGATGTTATTGTTATTGACTCAGTTGCGGCACTGGTTCCGAAAGCGGAAATTGAAGGAGATATGGGAGACTCTCATGTCGGCTTGCAGGCTCGATTGATGTCTCAGGCGCTTCGGAAGCTGTCGGGAGCTATCTCCAAGTCGAAAACAATTGCGATCTTCATTAACCAGCTGCGCGAGAAGGTTGGCGTTATGTTCGGCAATCCGGAGACTACTCCAGGCGGAAGAGCACTTAAGTTCTACTCCACTGTAAGGCTGGATGTACGCAGAATTGAAACATTGAAGCAAGGCAATGATATGGTAGGTAACCGCACCAGAATTAAAGTAGTAAAAAACAAAGTAGCTCCCCCCTTCAAACAGGCTGAAATCGATATTATGTACGGTGAAGGCATATCGAAGGAAGGCAGCTTGATTGATATCGGAGTTGAGCTGGAGATTGTCCAGAAAAGCGGAGCCTGGTTCTCCTATAGCGGTGAGCGGTTAGGACAGGGCAGGGAGAATGCGAAGCAGTATTTGAAGGATAATCCTGCAATTGCCGAAGTAATAGAGAAGCAAATTCGTGAATCCAGCAGTTTGGGGGAGGCGTCGGCACAAGCACCAGGCCAGCCGCAAGAAGAGGAAGATGAAGACGATTTGCTGGAATTTGAATAATCATTAGCGATATAAGTTGAACGAAGCTGATCATTCCAGGTTGATTGTTCCATTTATATCGTCTGAACATAACAATTCATTAATTTCGCCGATCCGTTTGGATCGGCGAAATTGTTTTAAGCAGATATGGCTATTACTGGCTGTAGTAAATTGTTTTGAATTTCAGGAGGTTTGTTTTGGATACGATTATGATTTTATCCGTAAAGGTGGAAAAAAAGCGTTCGAAGCGCTATTTAATATACAGCAATCGGGAAGAACCGATTTTGACCATTCATGAAGATATTTGGATTAAGCATCGGCTGATGAAGGGAGTCGAGCTGACCGCTGAACAAATTGTCGCGATACAGGCGGAGGATGATTCATACGCTGCTTATTTGGCAGCGATATCTTATCTTGGCGCAAGACCTCGAACGATGAAGCAAATACAAGGCTATCTTATGCGCAAGGAGCATGAGGAGCAACATATTCGCCATGCGCTCGAACGTTTAGAAATGGAGAAAATTGTTGATGATGAAGTATATGCGCAACAATTCGCAAGCAGTAGAATAAAGAACGGGTTGAAGGGCAGCCGATATATATTGCAGGAGCTTCGCCAGCAGGGGGTTTCCCAAGAAGCCGCTTATGCTGCTCTATCCCAATTGGATCGGGAAAGCGAGCAAGAGAGCGCCCAATTGCTTGCAGAGAAGAAATGGAGAAGTCTTAAAGGAGAAGTACGACTGCGTAGGCAAAAGCTGCAGCAATTTTTGCTAAGAAGAGGATTTCCTGGAGACATCGTGCGTGAAGTAATGAAAAATGCACAATTTCATACAAATGAAGAGCAAATACAGGAAGAAGATGGGCTTTGGCTTGACAATTGAATTTGTGAAAAGATAAAATGATGATGTATTCCTTCAATCATAGAATCAATTTTTCTTCCAGAAGCTGATTCTAATGAATTATTTTCGTCAAACTGTAATCTGATGAAACGATATGGAACTGGTTTAGAAGCCATCCCGGATTGCAAGTTGCAATCTGGAGCAAGCAACAAGGAGGTGAACAAGATGGGAGATCATATATGGATCTGGATCTTGGGATATTTCCTTGTTGGCGGAATTTTCTTGTGGATCGGTTACGTCATTAGAAAATCGATAGCTGAAGCAAAAATTTCAAGCGCTGAGCAGGCTGCTGTTCAAATTGTAGAAAATGCAAAAAAAGAAGCAGAAGCTCAGAAGAAAGAAACGGTGCTTGAAGCAAAAGATGAGGTCCACAGGCTCCGTTCCGAAGCTGATAAAGACATTCGTGAGCGCCGTAATGAAGTTCAGCGCCAAGAAAGACGCATCATGCAGAAAGAAGAGTCCTTGGATAAAAAGCTAGAGATGCTAGAACGCAAAGAAGAGACTGTAGCCAACAAGGAGAAACGCATCGAAGAAACCCAAGATCAAATTGATTCCATCTATAAACAGCAGCTTAGCGAGCTTGAAAGAATTTCAAGCCTCACTATGGAGGAAGCTAAAGAAATCATTTTGACAAATGTGGAACAGGAAGTTCGTCATGAAACGGCTCAAATGATTAAAGATATTGAGCAGCAAGCGAAAGAAGACGCAGATAAGAAAGCGCGGGATATTATTTCGCTGGCTATTCAGCGTTGCGCGGCAGATCACGTTGCAGAAACAACGGTTTCTGTAGTTTCATTGCCAAACGAAGAGATGAAGGGCCGCATTATTGGACGCGAAGGACGTAATATCCGTGCCCTCGAAACATTGACCGGTATCGATCTAATTATTGATGATACACCGGAAGCGGTCATATTGTCCGGTTTTGACCCGATCAGGCGTGAAATTGCTCGTACATCATTGGAGAAGCTTGTTGCTGACGGACGTATTCACCCAGCACGCATTGAAGAAATGGTTGAGAAGTCTCGTAAAGAAATTGATGAAAGAGTACGCGAGTACGGTGAGCAAGCAACCTTTGAGGTTGGGGTACATGGTTTGCATCCGGATTTGATCAAGATTCTGGGTCGTTTGAAATATCGGACAAGCTATGGCCAGAACGTGCTCAAGCACTCAATGGAAGTTGCTTATTTGGCTGGCCTTATGGCAGCGGAGCTTGGCGAAGATATTACGCTGGCAAAGCGTTCAGGTTTGCTGCATGATATCGGTAAAGCTCTTGATCATGAAGTGGAAGGTTCGCACGTTGAAATCGGTGTGGAACTAGCCAAGAAGTACAAGGAGCATCCAGTAGTGATTAATAGTATAGCTTCTCACCATGGCGATACTGAGGCAACATCTGTTATTGCTATGTTGGTAGGAGCGGCGGATGCATTGTCAGCAGCTCGTCCAGGTGCACGCAGAGAAACGCTTGAAACGTATATTAAACGCCTTGAGAAGCTTGAGGAGATCACCGAATCCTTTGAAGGCGTAGAGAAGTCATATGCCATCCAGGCGGGCCGTGAAGTACGCGTTATGGTGCAGCCGGATAAAATTGACGATACGGAATCATTCCGATTAGCTAGAGATATTACGAAGAAGATCGAGGGCGAGCTGGATTATCCGGGACATATTAAAGTTACGGTAATTCGTGAGACACGCGCTGTCGAGTATGCGAAATAATAGCGAATAAAGCGAAGAGAAGAAAGCGGCTGCTGCTCAGCCGCTTTCTTCCCATTATAAGAGCAAAATGAGGCAGGAAGAGGTTAATAATTGATGAAACTACTTTTTTTGGGCGATATTGTAGGTAATGTAGGGAGAAACGCAGTAAAGCAAGTGCTTCCTTCGCTGTTAGCGAAATATAATCCTCATATTGTTATTGTCAATGGCGAAAATGCTGCTGCTGGTCGCGGGATTACAAAAACGATTGCTACTGAGTTTTTTGAATGGGGTATTCATGGAATTACGATGGGCAATCATACTTGGGATAATAAAAATATTTTTGAGTGGATCGATGAGGAGCCGCGTATTGTACGCCCTGCTAATTTCAGCCCGGAGGCTCCGGGTGAAGGAATGGCTTATATTAAAGCCAATGGCAAAGAGCTTGCCATCATCAATTTACAAGGAAGAACTTTTTTGCCTCCAATCGATTGCCCTTTCCAGTGCGCCGATGAATTAATCGAGCAGGCACAAAAAAGAACAAAGGCAATATTTGTAGATTTTCATGCTGAAGCAACTTCAGAAAAAATTGCAATGGGCTGGCATTTGGATGGTAAAGCATCTGTCGTAACAGGTACCCATACACATGTGCAAACAAATGATGATACGATATTGCCTCATGGCACTGCCTACATAACGGATACGGGGATGTGCGGCTCCAAGGAGGGCGTGCTTGGCATGGAGAAAGAGGCAGTGCTCTATCGCTTCAAAACGCAAATGCCGGTTCGCTTTGTGGTCGATGAAGGAAAATGGCATTTGCACGGTATTATTGCCCAAATTGATGACGTGACAGGCAAAACGACCAAGTTTGAAAAAATACGCTTGACAGAAGAAGAATGGCTGCTGATGCGCTAAGCCATTCTTTTTTATTTTTATAAACTTGCTTTTCCTTTTTCAGGAATGATTTGAAAAATACCGAATAGAATCTATAAGTGAATCCAACCAACATTCCAGGGGAGGTACTTTTTATGGACGTATTGAAGGTATCAGCAAAGTCCAATCCAAACTCTGTTGCGGGAGCTCTTGCCGGGGTTTTGCGTGAACGAGGCGGAGCAGAACTGCAGGCGATCGGAGCTGGGGCTTTGAATCAAGCAATAAAGGCGGTTGCAATTGCGCGCGGATTTGTAGCTCCTAGCGGTGTTGATCTCGTTTGCATCCCTGCATTTACGGATATTGTCATTGATGGCGAGGATCGGACAGCGATTAAATTAATTGTTGAGCCGCGCTAATATGGTTTTCCGTAATACGATATGCAAGTTAGAGACGACAGTTTGATTGTACCCAAGCAGCCTGTTTACATATTATGTAAACAGGCTTTTTGCAACTATATGTACGGCAATGAAGCTAAGCGTCAAATTTGCGTTTGCATTAATAAACAGGAGGCGGGCAAATGAAATCAGTAGATTTGCATTGCGATGTTCTTTACAAAATGCTGATAAACAACGGAGCGGACTTTTCAGCAAACCACTCGGATATACTTGATGTGACGTATAACAGGCTTCGTCAGGCAAAAACGGTAGTGCAGGCATTTGCCGTTTATATTCCGCAAAGCAGACAGGATTGGCTTGCAGCTGTGCTTGAAAGCATCAGCTATTTCAATAGTGAGGTCGTATCGACGTTTGGCATGCGTGCTGTAACAAATAAAAAGGAGCTTAACAAGGTGCTTGCTGCCGGAGAAATAGGCGCGCTTCTGACGCTTGAAGGAACAGACGGGCTATATGGCAAGCCAGCGCTCTTGGATACGTTGTATCGGCTTGGGATTAGAATGATAGGCTTAACTTGGAACTTTGCTAACTGGGCAGCAGATGGCGCGCTGGAGCCGGGTAACGGCGGATTGACATTGAAGGGCAGGGAATTTGTGCAGCGATGTGAACAAACAGGAATTTTGCTGGATGTATCGCATTTGTCAGAGCGCAGCTTCTGGGAACTGCTGGAGCATACCGAAAGACCCTTTGTGGCCTCTCACTCCAATTGTGCTGCTCTGTGCTCGCATCCACGAAATTTGAATGATGCTCAAATCAATGCCGTAATAGCTAGAGAGGGGCGAATAGGGATCACTTATGTGCCGCAGTTTCTTGCAGCAGAACGGAAGGCGACATTGTATGATATTGTTTGCCATATTGAGCATATATGTATGCTTGGCGGAGAGCAGACGATCGTGCTGGGATCAGACTTCGACGGCATAGAGCAGCATGTACCGGATTTGGAGCATCCGGGCAAGCTGTACAATTTGGTTAACGAATTGCTCAAATATTATACCGAGCATCAGGTAAAGCACTTTCTATCTTATAATGCGCTGCTGTTTTTAGAAAGCCATCTGCCTAAGGAGTAATGGGAATCGGACAAATCGAATCAAGGGGCAAATAACAGAATACTCCATAATAAAAGTGAATATAGGAGATTTTCATACAGTTTGAAGAGAGAATGTCTATTGCTTTTTTAACATGACAAACTTAAAATTGTAATGACTATAGCTAAGAATCACTTTCAATCTGCCATTTAAATCGTATAGGGCATATTCAGATTCAAGAGTATAGTTGAATAGCTGATAATGCCTATTTAGGCATGTTCATATTAAAGAGGAGATGGACACTTTGATTAGTCAATTGTCTTGGAAAATCGGCGGTCAGCAGGGAGAAGGCGTAGAGAGCACCGACCGAATTTTTTCCACGGCGCTTAACCGATTAGGCTACTATTTGTATGGTTATCGCCACTTTTCTTCAAGAATTAAAGGTGGTCATACTAATAATAAGATTCGAATTAGTACACAACCAATTCGTGCTATCTCGGATGATCTCGACATCCTTGTCGCTTTTGATCAGGAAAGCATTGATTTGAATGCTTCCGAGCTTCGCAAGAACGGTGTAATTGTTGCAGATGCGAAATTTGATCCGGTAATTCCTGAAGGCATCGAGGCTCGGTTATTCGCAGTACCCATTACAAAAATTGCAGAGGATTTGGGCACCTCACTAATGAAAAATATGGTTGCCTCCGGCGCTTCATGGGCACTGCTCGGCTTGCCGCTGGACGTATTTAACAGCGCGGTGGAGGAGGAGTTTGGCCGCAAAGGCGCCGCAGTAGTAGAGAAAAACATTGAGGCTGTTAAACAAGGAGCTGATTTTGTTCTTGATCTGGCTGGCGGACCGCTGGATGAATTTATGCTGGCTCCTGCTGATGGGCAACAGAAATTGTTTATGATTGGCAATGAAGCAATTGGATTGGGAGCTATTGCTGCCGGATGTCGATTGATGTCAGCTTATCCGATCACACCTGCATCTGAAATTATGGAGTATCTAATACAGAAACTGCCGCAATTTGGTGGAACGGTGATCCAAACTGAGGATGAAATAGCTGCGGTAACGATGGCAATCGGCTCGAACTATGCTGGCGTGCGTACAATGACAGCATCTGCTGGCCCAGGCTTGTCGTTAATGATGGAAGCCATCGGTCTTGCAGGGATGACAGAAACTCCATTGGTTATTGTGAATACACAGCGTGGAGGACCGTCTACCGGCTTGCCGACCAAGCAGGAGCAATCTGACTTGTTTGCAATGATTTATGGCACGCATGGCGAGATTCCTAAAATCGTTATTGCGCCGTCCACAATCGAAGATTGCTTCTACGATATGGTGGAGGCATTCAATCTTGCGGAGCAATATCAGGTGCCAGTTATCGTCATGACCGATTTGCAGCTGTCACTTGGCAAACAGTCCTGTGAAGTGTTCAATTACAGTCAAATCAAGCTGGAGCGCGGAAAACTGCAAACTACTGTTGCAGAGGAACAAATGGGCAGTATGTTCAAACGATATGAGTTTACAACTGACGGTGTGTCTCCTCGTGTTCTGCCAGGCTTAAAAGGCGGTATCCATCATGTAACTGGGGTGGAGCATGACGAAATCGGACGTCCTTCAGAGAATGCCTTGAATCGCAAAAAAATGATGGACAAAAGGCTGAATAAAATTAAAGGATTGCAAATTAGAGAGGCTATCCGCACGGATGCACCGCATGCTCAAGCAGATTTGCTTGTTATCGGCATGGGCTCTACTAACGGGACGATTGATGCCGCTCGCAAGCTTCTGGAAGCTGACGGAGTGAAAACGAACCACATCACTATTCGCCAAATGGCGCCGTTTCCTGGTGAAATGCTATTGCCTTATTTGGCCAGTGCTGAAAAAGTGCTCGTCATCGAAAACAACGCGACCGGTCAGCTCGCATCGCTTATTAAGATGAACGCAGGCTATGCGGACAAGCAGTCAAGCCTGCTCAAATATGACGGCACCCCGTTTCTTCCACAGGAAGTATATGAAGCTTGCAGGGGGTTAGTAGAATAATGGCTACATTTAAAGATTTTCGGAATGATCTCAAACCGAACTGGTGTCCAGGCTGCGGAGACTTTTCTATCCAGGCTGCCATACAAAGAGCAGCGGCAAATATTGGACTTGAGCCAGAGCAATTGGCGGTTATATCAGGAATTGGTTGTTCAGGCAGAATTTCCGGTTATATTAACGCTTACGGGTTACATGGTATTCATGGCCGTGCGCTTCCGATTGCGCAGGGCGTTAAGCTCGCCAATCAGGAATTGACTGTTATAGCATCTGGCGGTGACGGCGACGGATTTGCAATCGGTATGGGACATACGGTGCATGCGATTCGCCGCAATATGAATATTACGTACGTTGTTATGGATAATCAGATTTATGGGCTGACAAAGGGACAAACCTCTCCACGCAGCGCAGAAGGTTTCAAAACAAAATCAACGCCTGAAGGTGCAATTGAATCAACGCTGTCGCCTTTGGAACTTGCGGTATCGGCTGGCGCAACATTTATTGCACAGTCCTTCTCAAGCGATATCAAGCAGTTGACAAGCATTATCGAAAAAGGCATTCAACATGAAGGCTTTTCCTTTATAAATGTATTTAGTCCTTGTGTAACCTTTAATAAAGTTAATACGTACGAGTGGTTCAAGGAAAGAGTAGTAAATCTGGATCAATTCCCAGAGTATGATCCGACAAATCGTATTGCTGCGATAACCAAGATCATGGAAACAGATAGTATGCTTACCGGACTTATTTATCAGGATAGAACAAGACCTTCGTATGAAAAACAAATTAAAGGGTTTAAAGAAGAGCCGCTTTCTGCACAGTCGTTACAGATTGGTGAAGAAGAGTTCGCAAAGCTTGTAGCTGAATTTAAATAAGTGCTATGATAAGTATATAGACTTTTAGTCTATATACTTTTTTGAAATGGAGAGATTAAACAGCGATTAGCTGATTTAAGCTCTTTTATTCAAAAAAAGCACGTTTGTCCTTAAGGGGCGGCGTTGGTTATTATTTTTAGAGAAGGCCGTTCACAGGATGTACGGGATTCATGATGTAAATAGAAAACAGGAGAGTGGCAGCTATGACAAAGAAACTAGTACCAATCGGAGTATCAGCAAGACATATCCATCTGTCTCAGGAGCATGTTGAAATATTGTTCGGGGAAGGGTATCAATTAACAGAGATGAAGCCTTTGTCGCAGCCAGGGCAATATGCAGCTAATGAAACAGTTGCGGTAATCGGTTCGAAAGGTACGTTTCCTAAAGTCAGAATATTAGGTCCTGCCAGAGGAAAAACACAATTGGAAATCTCGAAAACAGATTCTTTTGCAATTGGTGTCACTCCACCGGTGCGCGAGTCTGGAGATGTTGCAGGTTCCGCTGGAGTGAAACTTCAAGGACCTGCTGGTGAAGTAGAGATTGAAGAAGGCGTTATTATTGCTGCAAGACATATTCATTTTCATACCGAGGATGCGAAGAAGATGGGGATCGAAGACAAGCAGAAGCTTTCTGTAAGAACTGGCGGTGAGCGTGGCGTTGTATTTGAGCATGTTGTAGCGCGTGTTTCTGACAGCTATGCGCTGGATATGCATATTGATACGGATGAAGCGAATGCTGCGGGAATTAAAAATGGCGATACAGCTGAAATTATTGCTTAAACCGTCTATTCATTGACCCGGCATTTCGTTAGCTGATATAATAGATAATTGGGCTATACGAATGTGGATAGAGGCCGATAAGGACGTGAAATGATGACGGATAACAATCAAACAAAAGATTATTCCAAATATTTTGATTTCAGCGATGCCAAATTGCTGGAGCAGGATGAACATACATCTACTTACCGAATTAAAGGAAGAATTGTGCAAATTAATGCCGCTCCGAATTTAAGACAGGAGAAACGACGGGGGAAAGAGGATATTGAAGTCCATTATGACTTCTCTATTTCTGAGGAACTCCGTTCGATGGGAATCGGCAAGCATTATTTGATCCAAACTTATGGATGCCAGATGAATGAGCATGATACCGAGGTAATGCGCGGTATGTTTGAGCAAATGGGATATGTGGCAACAGAGGATCGGGAGCAGGCTGACGTTATTTTACTTAACACCTGTGCAATAAGAGAGAATGCAGAGGATAAAGTATTTGGCGAGCTTGGGCATTTGAAAAATCTGAAACTGGAAAAGCCGGATTTGGTGCTGGGAGTTTGCGGCTGCATGTCGCAAGAGGAATCTGTCGTAACCCGTATTTTGCAGAAGCATTCTTTCGTAGATATTATTTTTGGCACGCATAATATTCATCGTCTTCCCAAGCTGTTGCAGGAAGCTTATTTCAGCAAAGAGCTTGTTGTTGAGGTTTGGTCCAAAGAAGGGGATATTATTGAAAACCTGCCGAAAAAGAGAGAAGGCATGCGGGCATGGGTTAATATTATGTACGGTTGCGACAAGTTCTGTACATATTGTATCGTTCCCTATACAAGAGGCAAGGAGCGAAGCCGCAGACCGCAGGATGTAATTGATGAAGTGCGGGAACTGGCGCGTCAAGGCTTCAAAGAGATTACTCTTCTTGGTCAGAATGTTAATGCCTACGGCAAAGATTTTGATGATATTACTTATCGCTTTGGTGATCTGATGCATGATATTTCCAAGATTGATATTCCGCGTGTTCGCTTTATGACCAGTCATCCGCGTGATTTCGATGATCACTTAATTGAAGTGCTCGCTCAAAAAGGCAATTTGGTGGAACATATTCATTTGCCAGTTCAAAGCGGAAGCAGTGAAATATTGAAGCGGATGAGCCGCAAATACTCGCGTGAAAGATTTTTGGATCTCGCTGGCAAGATTAAAACGGCGATTCCTGATGTATCGTTCACAACAGACATTATCGTTGGCTTCCCGGGAGAGACGGACAAGCAATTCGAGGATACGATGACGCTGGTTGAGGAAGTTGGCTTTGATATGGCCTATACCTATTTGTACTCTCCGCGAGAAGGAACACCAGCTGCGGTGATGGAAGATAATGTTCCGCTTGAAGTGAAGAAGGAGCGCCTGCAACGGCTAAATGCGCTTGTTGCTTCAATTGCCAGAGAAAAGCATGAGCAATTGGTAGGTGCGACTGTAGAAGTGTTGATAGAAGGCGAGAGCAAGAATAATGCCAGCATACTATCCGGACGTACACGCAGCAATAAACTTGTTCATTTGGAAGGTCCAAAAGAATGGATTGGCAGCTTTATTCAAGTCAAAATTGTCGATGCTCAAACCTGGTACATTAAAGGTGAAGCAATTTAATAGGAGCGATGTTGAACAATGCAGAGCGATCAAACAAATGTAGAAGCAAGGCGCAATGAATTTGCGACTGGAGAAGTATGCAGTCATCAAGGGGATGAAACAAATGTGCCATCCTTTCATACGCGGGATCTAATTGTACGCGAAGATATTATGAAAAAAGCAACAGAGCTGTCCGAAGCTATTTTTTCTTCTCCGGAAGTACAAGATTATCGGAAGGCTGAAGCGCAAATTAACGGAAATGAGCGTGTGCAAAAGCTGATTGCTGCTATTAAGAAAAAGCAAAAGGAAGCAGTAGCATTTGAGAAAACGTTTAGAAATCCGGATATGGTAAAAAAGATTGAAGCTGAGATGGAAGAGCTGCAAGATGAGCTTGACGGCATTCCAATCGTGGCGCAATTCCAGCAGAGTCAAACAGACATTAACTACTTGTTGCAAATGGTCGTATCGATCATTCGTGATACAGTTGCTGAGAAAATTAATGTGGAAGATTCCGAGGTTGAAGCTTCAGAGGATTGTATGGACTAGCACTAGTAATACAACGGATCAGACAAGCTGTTTTTGTTAAAGGAAATAGCGAAAGTAGCCGCTAAGTTGTCCCCCCTGCTTGGGAGGATTTACTTAGCGGCTTTGTTGCTTCTTGCTTAAACTACATTCTTGTGCGCTTTATCGTATTAGGAATAAAGAGAATAATCAGCAAGCCAATCAAAGCTTTTATTAGATCGCCAATAATGAAAGGATAGCTGCCGTTTGCTAACGCGGCATTCAATGTTGCTCCAACAGATACCATCATCCATATGACACCTATAGCATGTACAAATCCAACGCTGACTAGTGCAATTAAAATATATAGAATAATAATATTGAGTGCGGATAATTTCCGTGTTCCTTTCATCCAGTTCCCAACAATTATACTAATAAACATGGCACAGAAGGTGAATGCGATCAAATAACCGCCTGTTGGTCCAAGAATATGAGCGATCCCGCTTTTGCCTCCAAAGACTGGCAAACCTAAAGCGCCGATAATGATTACAGCAAGAATACTCATAAATGCCTGCTTTGGTTTTAGAAAAATTCCGGCGGCGATCACCGCAAAGGTTTGAAACGTGAACGGAATCGGTGAAATGGTCAGCTTCATTTGTTGTAGGCTTAATACAATAAACAAGGCTGAGAATAAAGCTGTAAAAACCAGTGAGCGAATAGAAAAATCTTTCATACCATAACTCCTTTTATAAATAGTTTGCTTTTTTAATGTTAACCAAATAAAATTATATAAGGTTAACAATTAGGATTGTAACACAGCTTGTTGCAAGAGTGAAGAGGCAAGGTGAAAAAAATGAAGAATATTATCCACTGTCAGATTAAACAATTATCAGTTTGGCCGTTATTTGCAGAAACTGAAACAGATATAGGCAAGCAACAACCATTGCTGCAAAATATTGATTTGGACATTCATCAGGGAGATTGGATTCAGCTTTATGGAAAAAATGGCAGTGGGAAAAGCACATTGCTAAAAGTGCTTGCTGGTTCCAAGCAGTATAAAACGAGCGGTGAAATTAGTTATATTAGCAATGAGAATGGCAACTTAGCTGAAGAGAAGATGATCCCAATTGTTTTGCAGCAGCCTGCAGCCGGTTTTACTGGTGCTACCGCATGGGAAGATGCTGTGTTGTTGCTGGAGCAGCACCGAAAGCCGCAAGAACTGATTATCCCGCTTGCGGAACAGATGCTTGAGAAAATGGGCATGAGCAAGCTGATGCATCGACCGCTTGAGCAGCTATCGGGCGGGCAGCAGCAAATGGCGGCAATTTCCGGAGCGCTTGCAGTTAGCAAGGACATGCTTATATTGGACGAGGTAACTGCAATGTTGGATGAACAGGCTTCACAAAAAGTACTTCATCAGCTTAGGCAATTATCTGATGATAAGGTTACAGTTGTATGGGCGACCCAAAAAGCGGAAGAAATCAGATATGGGGATCGGATTGTTGTGTTGGAGCATGGAAGTAAGATTTTTGACGGCAGTGCAAGTGAATGGTTCAAGCGAAATGGGGACGGTGCAGGCAGCAGCGCTTGCGAGCAGCTTGGTTTTGATGCTCCCAGGCTGGTGCAAGTATGCTGGCAGCTTGAGGAGGCAGGCATCACGCTGCCGCAGTTGCCGATTGGGGAAGAAGAACTTGTTGCTTGGCTGGCTTCAGTAGAGGCGGTGATGGATAATGACTAGAAATACCAGTCCGTTAGCCCAAGTACTGCAACTGGAGAAATTGTCGATAGTGAGCGATAGCAATGATGTGCTGCTTAATGCTGATGCACAATTTCACTCTGGACAGCTTCATGTTATCTATGCTAAAAACGGGGCGGGTAAAACATCTTTACTGGAAACATTGGCAGGGCTTCGGCCTTTACAGGCAGGAAAAGTAATTATAAACGGATCAGAGCTATGGTTGCAGGGAAAGAGAAAGAGGAAACTGAACATTCAGGCTATATTAAAAGTATCCATTCAAATGCAACAGTCAGAGAAGCAATGGTTTGCCAATCGAGCAAGAGAAGAGTTTGCATATTCTTTAAAGCCTTATCGCTTGAGCAAAGAGGAGCAGAATAAAAGAATAAGTGAAGCCATGCAGCTTTTGCAACTGGATGAGCAATTGCTAGAGCAAGATCCGTGGCTGTTAAGCGGCGGGCAGCAAAGAAGACTGGCGCTGGCACTTACTTATGCATGCAAGCCAGAGTGGCTGCTGCTGGATGAGCCGTTATCCGGTTTGGATGCAGATGCGAGAAAAGCTTTGCAAATTATGATCACTGCGTTGCTTCAAGAAGGAACAGGGGTTATTGCTGTCAGTCATCAGCTTGAACCGCTTAGATCGCTTGCATCCGGCATCTGGACAATAGAGAACAAATCGTTGCAGACGCTTGTAGTGGCAGAACAAGAGGAGCCTGGACAGCTTGCGGGCAAGCTGCTTGCTGCCATTATGAATACAGATGCCAATACGCAAGCACGCAAAGATTTTCTTGCCGGAGAATTGATCAACACCGGACTAGTTGAACGAAAGGCGGCAACAATTGAGCCCACTAAACAGCTGCTGCCATCCAAGAAAAATGTAGATTATGGATCTTTATTTGATCCGCGAGCTCTTATGATCAGTTATATGATTATTTCATTTGCCATATTGCTGCAACAATCCATTGGACCAATTGTAATGGCAGGGATGGTTGGTATTTGCGTAGTTTGGCCTGTCCGAAAGCTGGTGCGCCCGCTGCTGCCCGCCATTAGAGGAATGGTTATTTTAACCGTTACGTTAGTAGGGGTAAGCGGGCTGCGGCTTCATCCGTTTTCCTTTGATTTGGAGGCTGGTGCGCAGGTTGGAATTAGAATGGCTTCGCTAATTGTTATTATGCTTTATGGGCTGCCGGTTATGGTGCTTATGACTCCGTTCCGTTTGAAGCGGGCAATTGAGCAAACCTTTGGCAGGCTAGAAAAAATAGGAGTTCCAATAGCACCGTTCGGTATGCTCATTATGTTGATTTTCCGATTTATTCCGATGCTTGCAACAGAGTGGGACAGATTTGGCAAGCTAATTAAAGCGCGAGGTAAAATTACGTCACGCTTTTCAGTGAACTCGGCAACGGTTATGTTTATTCCTTTTATCCGTTCGATTATTGCTCAGGCGGAAGAAACCGCTGAAGCATTGGAGCTAAGAGGCTATGGAAGGATGCAGGGGAATCCGGTTTATGGCTTTATTTTGCGGATGGGAAGAAGGGATGTCATGCTGATTTTTATTTCGATTATAGGCTGCATGCTACTGTTGCTTCTTGCAAGAATAACAGGTCATTGATTGATTTCAACCTCCGAAAAATGATAATAATTAGTGCGCTCCAGTACTTGTGTACTTCTGTCTGTTCTTTTTCTCCAGTATAGATTGAACACTTATATATTTTTCTTTATTTATGAAAGCGAAACTTTTAAAATAGGAAGACGTATGAGATACTAGACAAAGTGAGGTGGAAAATCATAGCAGAGGGACAAACAACTAAAAAGTGGCGATCTATTATCGAATGGATTGTTACAATTGTACTGGCATTTACTGTAGCCATGCTGTTTCACAATTATGTATATGCTCAAACTAAAGTGCAAAACCATTCTATGGAAAACACTTTATTCGACGGTGAACGGCTAATCATTGATAAGTGGAGTTATTATTTTAATGATCCCAAGCATGGTGATATAGTAATAATTGACGGTCCAGAGTATAAAGATCGAATTGTGAAGCGGGTAATTGCTGTTGCTGGTGATGAACTGGAGATTCGGGATGGGCTTGTTTTTGTTAATGATAAGCAGCTTCATGAGCCGTATTTGAAAGGGATAACAGTTGCTGGGCAGAATGCGGAGAGAATAGTTATTCCCGACAAGAAGGTTTTTGTTATGGGGGATAACCGGGAACGAAGCACGGATAGTCGCTCCTTCGGGTTTATTGCTCATTCGAGCATAGAAGGGAAGGCAGTATTTCGAATCTGGCCATTTGATCGAATTGGTATATTGAAATAAATAGCATTGCCTGGCTGCTCATTTATAATGGACGACCTGATCAAAGCAGCATGAATAAGCCGATTAAGCGTGAGACATAGTCTCTATAGCTCAATCGGCTTATTTATTTCGTTCGTTGATTTGCTTAAAACGTAATACTTTTGTAATAATTAGCTATGAAATACGTTAGAAATAATCGTTATGATGTAAAAAGAACATGGGCAGTCATGTTTAAGGGCGGGTGAAGGTTTGTCGATTAAAGTAAAGCTGTATCTTTCTTATTTGGCAATGGCTTTTGTACCAGTTATGATGATGATTAGCTTTGGGCTAATTATTTATTATTTGGGCGGTAAAGAAGATTTGCGCGATTTTACCAATAGTCAGCAATTTGAACGATTCGATCAAGCACTTGTGTTTGGTGAGTTAACCTATGTTATTGATAATCAGATTGAAAGACTCGATGACCTTAATTATGTGGAAGATTTGCAAAACAGACTGGGAGAAGTGTGGGCAGGGCTTGTAATAATGCGGGATGGCAATGTGAGCAATGTTTCATCTTTTTTGAATGAAATGAGTCCAAATGAAAATTGGCAGAGGTTTTCTGACATTACGCCACATGAGTTGTCTTTTCGTTTGTACAGATTTGGCGCACATGAGGTGTTTTTCAAATATAAAGATGGGAGCGATGGGAAGTTAATTCTACTGCGTCGTACAGATACAGTACCTGTATTCTGGCATCCGCTTGCACTTGTAGCGTTGCTTTCGTTTATTACGATAACAGGATCAGTACTTACGATTCTAGTGTCTCGAAGCATTATTAAGCCATTATTGGAATTAAGAGCTGCCGCGCTTCGGATTAAAGACGGTGATCTGTCCTATTCTGTGGCCTCATCGAGTGTGAAGCGAGATGTAGGGAATATTAATGAAATTGTACAAGTGAGCAAGGCGTTTGAGGAAATGAGAATCAGGTTGAAGGATTCTATCGATCAAAGTCTGCAATATGAAGAAAACCGTAAGCAGTTGCTGTCACATATCTCGCATGATTTAAAGACGCCTATATCAGCAATTAAAGGGTATATTGAGGGCATTATGGATGGAATAGCAAACACGGATGAAATGCGACAAAGATATATGCAAACCATCTATAACAAGGCGGAACATATGGACAGACTAATTGATGAGCTGTTTCTGTTTTCAAAGCTTGATTTGCAGACCGTCGCCTTTGATTTCAAAACGATTGAAATAGCCCGCTATCTGGAACATTTTATGGAAGAGCAACGCTTTGATATGGAAAAGCTGGATATCGAGCTGCATTTTCATTCAACTGCTTCCGATACATTGACAGTAACTGCAGATCCTGAAAAGTTACAGCGGGTGCTGCTTAATATATTGAGTAATTGCACCAAATATTTAGTTACTGAAGGGGATGAGAAGCCGCTTACTGTAATGGTAAGAGTAGGAGAAAACAGATCGTTTGTCATTATTGAAATTGAAGACAATGGTCCCGGCATTGAAGAGGATGATTTGCCCTATATTTTTGATCGCTTCTATCGCGCAGAGAAATCCCGCAACTCAGAAACGGGTGGGAGCGGGCTTGGTCTTGCAATAGTAAAGCAAATTGTGGACGGTCACAACGGTGATGTTAGGGCGGTTAATACACAACAGGGAGCGTTGTTTACAATTATGTTGCCGAAGCAGGATACAGCAAGGATGGTGAAGGTTGATGCAACAAATACTTATCATTGAAGATGAGAAAGAGATTGCAGAACTGGAGCGCGATTATTTGGAAAGCTACGGTTTTCGAGCAGATATTGAAGGCCGCGGTGATGTTGGATTAAAAAAAGCGCTGGAAATAGACTATGATTTAATTATTCTTGATGTGATGCTGCCCAAGCTTGATGGTTTTGAAATATGCAGGGAATTGCGACAGCGAAAAAACGTTCCTATTTTGATGGTTACCTCAAAAAAGGAAGATGTCGACAAAATTAGAGGACTTGGCTTGGGAGCAGATGACTATATTACGAAGCCGTTCAGTCCCAGTGAGCTGGTAGCTCGGGTTAAAGCACATTTGGCGCGGTACGAGCGTTTGACAGCCAACAAGGAAAAGCGGGAAGATTGTGTCCGAATAAGAGGGCTTGTCATTGACAGGATATCTCGGAGAGTGACCATCAATGATGAGGAAACGCTGTTAACTTCTAAGGAATATGATCTGCTCTTATTGCTAGCTTCCCACCCAAATCGGGTTTTTGATAAAATGGAGCTTTTTGAAAGAATATGGGGGATGGATTCGTTTGGTGATACAGCAACCGTCACTGTTCATATCCGCCGGCTGCGGGAGAAAATTGAGCATGATCCGTCTAACCCGCAGTACATCGAGACAATTTGGGGAGTAGGCTATCGCTTTAAAGTTTAAATTCTGGAGGATGAGTATGAAGAGTATTATTAAATTTTCTCTCAACAACAAGTTTGCTTTATGGATTATGACAGTCATTATCGTATTTGCGGGCATCAATGCTGCAACAACAATGAAAATGGAAATGATTCCGGACATTACGATTCCGATTGTAAGTGTGACAACTGTTTATCCTGGTGCTGCACCTGAGGAAGTAATGGAGAAACTGTCCAAGCCGATTGAACAAAGAACACGTAATTTAAAGGGAGCTAAAGCGGTACATTCTACTTCATATGAGAATGCTTCCTCCGTTATTATTGAGTTCGAATATAAAACAAATATGGATCGTGCCGAGGATCAGGTGAAGGAGGTACTAGAGCAAATCACCTTCCCGAATGGTACGAATAAGCCGCAAATTTCACGCATGAGTATGAATGCTTTCCCGGTAATGGCGCTTAGCCTATCCGATTCATCCATGACGATGCCTCAGCTTACTGAAGCAACCAAAAATTTTGTGCTTCCAAAACTGGAAAGCATTGATGGTGTAGCAGCTGTGCAAATTTCTGGTCAAAGCGTAAAAGAGGGCGAGATTGTATTTAATCAACAAGCGCTGCAACAATTGCAATTAACAGAGGATATGGTCAAAGGCATTATCAGTGCTTCTGTTTTGTCGGTTCCACTTGGTATTTTTGAATTTGGCGATTCAGAGAAATCTGTTATGATTGACGGAAATATTAGTACAGAAGATGAATTGAATAATCTGGTTATTGTCCCTGGTGTTAAGCTTAAAGATGTAGCTACCTTGAAGGTAGAGGATAAAGTAGAGTCCCTTTCCCGGACAAACGGTAAAGAGGCGATTGGTATTAATATTATTAAAGGTGCCGATGCCAATACCGTTGAAGTGGTTAATAATGTGAAGGAAATGCTTAAGGAATTAGAACAGCAAAATGAAGGCATGGAGTTTGTTCAATCATTTGATCAGGGCGAGCCGATTGAACATGCGGTTAATACGATGCTTAGCAAAGCACTTATTGGTGCTGCGGCAGCTATTGTTATTATTATGCTGTTCTTAAGAGATATTCGCTCGACAATTATATCGATCGTATCTATTCCGCTTTCAATCCTGATGGCAATGTTTGTATTGAAGCAGATGGATATTACACTTAACATTATGACGCTTGGAGCGATAACTGTGGCGATAGGTCGGGTTATTGACGACTCCATTGTAGTGATCGAGAACGTCTATCGTCGCCTGTCATTATCGACGGAGAAGTTAACGGGCAAGGAACTTATTCTTTCATCAACCAGAGAGATGATTATTCCGATTATGTCGTCAACGATCGTTACTGCAGCAGTATTTTTACCGCTCGGTTTTGTATCAGGCATGGTTGGAGAAATCTTTATGCCATTTGCGCTTACTGTCGTATTTGCACTTGGTGCGTCATTGATAGTTGCGATAACAATCGTGCCTATGCTGGCGCATATGATGTTCCGCAAAGGCTTGAAAGAGCATCAGAAGCATAACGACAATCCGAGCAAGCTGGCAAAAAAATATCGTGGTGTGTTGAATTGGTCACTAAATCACAAATTAGTAACAATCGGAATAGCAGTAGTGTTGCTAATTGGAAGCTTGGGACTTTACCCATTTGTTGGCGTTAGCTTCTTGCCGGATGATGAACAAAAAATGATGCTGGTAACTTATAATCCGGCACCTGGCGAAACTCGCGAGCAAGTGGAGAATATAGCAATTGAAGCAGAAAAAATGCTGGGTGACAGAGAGGGAAATGAAATTGTTCAGTTTTCTGTCGGTAGTCAAAATCCATTTAGTCCTGGCGCATCAAAACAAGCTTTATTTAATTTGAAGTATGCAAAAGATTTTAAAGCATTCAATGAGGAGAAAGAAAAGATCGTACCGCTTCTGCAAGAGCTTAGTGGCAAAGGTACTTGGAAGCAACAGGATATGGCAAGCGGCGGCTTGGGCGGATCAGGGATATCATTGTTTGTTTATGGTCCTGATATGAAGGCGCTGGAGCCTGTCATAGATGAACTGATGAGTAAACTGAATGAACTGGACAACGTGAAAAATGTAAGCTCCAGCTTGAAGGAAACGTATAATCAATATCGGATCGAGGCAGATCGCGAGAAGTTAAGTCAGGTAGGCTTGACGGCAGGGCAGATTGCGATGGAGCTAAGCCCGATGCGTGAGCGTCCATTGCTTTCAACTATTGAGAATAATGGAGAGAAAGTTAATATTTATGTAAAGGTTGAGGAAAGAACATACAACAGCCTGGCAGATCTGGAAAATGTGAAGCTGCAATCTCCGCTTGGCATTGAAGTAGCACTGAAGGATGTTGTGAAAATCGTCGAGGGGGAATCTCCTAGTACAATTACAAGAAAAGATGATCGCATTTATGCAGAAGTGACGGCAGACTCCACTGTATCGAATATTGGCGCGGTATCAAGCGATATCGATAAAATTATTAAAGAGATGAAGCTGCCGGGCAATGTTGAAATAGGGATGGGCGGCGTAACTGAGCAAATGAACGAAACGTTCAGCCAACTGGGCTTGGCGATTGTGGCTGCCATCGCTGTAGTTTATCTAGTATTGGTTCTAACATTTGGTGGAGCATTAACGCCGTTTGCGATCTTGTTCTCGTTGCCGTTTATCGTTATTGGCGCGATGCTTGGTTTGTTTATCGCGGGTGAAACGATCAGTGCTACAGCAATGATTGGCGCACTTATGCTTGTCGGTATTGTGGTAACAAACGCCATTGTTTTGATTGACCGTGTTATTCGCAAGGAAGCAGACGGCTATTCTGTGCGCGAGGCGTTATTAGAGGCGGGAGCCACTCGTTTGCGTCCAATTCTGATGACCGCAATAGCAACTGTCGGGGCATTGCTGCCGCTCGCATTCGGGTATGAATCAGGCGGTTTGATATCGAAAGGTATGGCGATTACCGTTATTGGCGGATTGATTAGTTCCACTGTACTAACGCTTGTTATTGTCCCGGTTGTATATGAAATATTGCATCGCAAACGGGCAAAAGCGACAACAGGGAAAACAAAGACCGCTAAAGCTTAATTATATTTGCTAGTTGAAAAACAGTCCCGTTCTTTGGAATGGGGCTGTTTATTATTCTACAACGTATCTTTTATTCGTACATAGATGCGTCTGATGTAGAGCTAAAGTAGACATTTTAATAGTGTAAGGCTAAAATGAAATATATTTATTGATTAGAAAAGAGGGCATAACATGACTAAGGAAATTTCTGCTGCTGAACTGCAGCAATTGCTTGATTCAGAAGAAATAATTAATCTTATTGATGTCAGAGAACCTGAGGAATGGGAAGCAGGTCATATTGCAGCTGCGCGAAGCATCCCGCTCTCCGTATTTCAAGCGCGCAGCAATGAAGTCTTTGATATTGATGGCGAAGTGATTATTATTTGCCACAGTGGCGGAAGAAGCAATCGTGTATGCGAATATTTGGCTGGACAAGGCTTCGATGTGACAAATGTGTATGATGGTATGTTGGGATGGCGTGGTGACGTTACTGTCGGCGAGTAAATTTATTATGAGATGAAAAGGCGGGGGAATCATGAACATTCGTAAATTCAGATTGGATGATAATGGGCAGCTGCATACGAGTGAGGATCGTGATGAGTATGAAAAGGACTATGCCCGTTTAATCCAAACTCCGGCTTTTCGCAGATTGCAAGGCAAATCTCAAGTGTTTGGCGCTGGTTCGGGAGATTACTATCGAACTCGGCTGACTCACTCACTGGAGGTATCGCAAATTGCTCGAGAAGTAGCGCGCAAGCTAGGAAAAAGCTATAAACTTTTACAGCGAAATGAGCATCCGGGACTTATGCTGCTGCCAGAGGTGGTTGAAATAGCGTCACTTGCCCATGATTTGGGGCATCCTCCGTTCGGGCATAAAGGAGAGCAGGTGCTTAATGACCTGCTACATAACTACAACGGCTCCGCTTATGAAGGCAACGCACAAAACTTCCGTATATTAATGGATTTGGAGAAGCGTGCCGGCAGTGAGCAAGGACTTGATCTTACAGCTGCGGTCCTTCTTGCAACCAACAAATATCCAGTCTCGCTAGCAGATAAATCTGTTATGAAGGGTGTCTATCCGATGGAGTGGAGCGGAATACGCTATTTGCGGGACTTGTGGCAAATGCCTGATGGATGCTGTACGCTTGAAGCGCAATTAATGGATCTATGCGACGATATTGCTTATTCTACTCATGATATTGAGGATGGAATTCGTGCAGGGAAAATTGTATTGTCCAGTCAATTTTTTGAGGATGACCGGCTTGTGGATCAGGTGATGAATGAAATTGTTAATGATCAGACGAGCCAGGAAACGATGCGCTGGGAGCAAACGGATATTCGCCAGATGGTAGAAATGGTATTAACAGACTACTATAAACAATGGCTCAGTGTATATGAGCAATTTGGCAGGGAAGCATCGCGCACCCGTCGCGAAATGAAAGCACGCTGGGTAAATCGATTTGCCAATCAGGCAGGAATAATAGATGATCCTGCAACCGGATGGAAGAAAATTACGTTTGTTCGTGACGGTGTTGAAGATATCGAATTGCTGCGGACGATGGAAATATTAAAGAAGCTTGCATGGGTAACGTTGATCAAGGATTTCAGAGTTCAGCGTTTGCAAAAAAGAAGTGAAATAATGATTACTCGTTTATGGGACAGCTTTATAGATAAAGAAGCGGGCAGACTTATTCTGCCGCCAGACTGGGTGGAAAGCTATGATCAGCATAAAGCTGTATGGCCGTGGGAGCGACTTGTTGCTGACTATATTGCAGGCATGACCGATTCCTACGCGGAGAAGGTTTATACAGAGCTTTTTGCCAGCAGACCAGGCACGATTTATGAACGGGATTAAAACAATACTATGGAAGCCTTTGTTTTGCATGATTGCAAAACGAAGGCTTTTTTGTTGGTGCATATGCTGGATTTGAAATCATATGATGTATAGATAAGCAAGTACAAGCATGCCTATGTAAAAAGCGGGAAGGAGAATATGTCATTGGAGAAAATTAGGTTTAATGATGATAAGAAGCATGAGCAAATTCAGCTTGCTCAATTAACATTGCAGGGCATGCATTGTAGTGCATGTGCTGTACGCATCGAAAAAAGCTTATCCAAACAACCAGGCGTAATGGAAGCGGCAGTTAGTTTCCCGTACCGCACAGCCTGGATTAAATACAATAAGCAGTTGTCTGATCATCAAACGCTAAAAAATAGCGTGCATAAACTTGGATTTGCAGCCAAAGATCAGCAATCGCTTCTGCAAAGTATGCTGCAGGAAAAAAAGTGGCTTTTCGTAAGATTGATCGCATCACTCCTGCTTTCCGTACCACTGCTTGTAGGTATGATTTTTCATTTCCCTCTTCTCTATCCAATCGCAGCGTATATTCCTGTTTTCATATTGCAGCCAGGAACTCAGCTTGTGCTCGCGTTTATTTTACAATTTATAGTGGCAATGCCGTTCTATTTTGGAGCATTTCACGCAGTGAAACAGCGCAAAGCGAATATGGATGTGCTCGTTGTGCTTGGAACAGGTACTGCTTTTTTATATAGCCATTATCTTGTCTTTAAACAAGGTCTTGTTTTGTCTAAATTTGAGCTTATGACTGGCAGTCCGTTGTTTTTCGAAACATCGGCTGCAGTTATTACTGCAATTTTATTCGGAAAGTACTTGGAGCTGTCCGCATCGATAAAAGCGATGGAAACGAGCGATATGTTGCAGGAAAAAGCTCTGCTGATTGCAAAAGTGCACAGAGATGATCAATGGATAGATGTTCACAGCCAGTTTTTAAGAAAAAATGAACGAGTATTGATTCAAGCGGGAGATACTGTAGCAGCGGATGGTTTTGTTCTTGAAGGTGAGGCTAGTGTGAATGAGGCATTATTAACAGGCGAGAGTATAGCTAGAGCGAAAACTGCGGGCGATAAGGTTTATGCCGGCACAATCTGCACAAGCGGCACGCTGACATATGAAACACAGTATGCCGGGCACAACAGCTTTGCTGCCCAAATCGAGGAGTTAGCGAGAGAGTCTCAGCTGTCCAAGACGACGATTGAACGGATGGCAGACCAGATTGCCGCTTACTTCGTGCCTGTTATAATTATCATCGCGATTGGAACATTTATTGGAAATATAGTATTAGGTGCAGGCGATCTAGGAGAATCATTGCAAAGAATGATCGCTGTGCTGCTGGCAGCTTGCCCTTGTGCAGTAGGTCTTGCGGCTCCATTGTCGATTCTTATCTCCTCTGGTCATTTAAGAAAGCGAGGCATTCTGGTCAAAGAGGGAGGAGCATTAGAACGGCTTTCAAAAATAGATACGTGGATCGTGGATAAAACAGGGACATTGACTAGAGGCACGCCTGAATTAACTCATGTTCAAAGTTGGAATTTAAATTGGACAAAAGAGGAATTAGTAGCTTCCGCTGCAGCGGTAGAGGAGTTATCGAACCATCCTCTGGCTTTGGCAATTCGCAGTAAAGCCATTGAGCTTGGGAAAACGTATAAACAGGCAGCCAATATAACTATAGCTCCACATGGTGGTGTGAAAGGATATATTAAGGGCTGTTCATTTGTCATCGGAAACTTAAACTATATGAGTATAGAAGGCGTATTCGTGCCTGAGCGGGCGCAGGCATATGCTCATAAAGCTGAAGCTGACGGACATACCGTTTTGTATGTGGGCAACAGCAGACAGCTAGCCGCCATTTTTCTTTTTCGGGATGAGCTGCGTGGTGATGCCAAGGAAGTGCTGGAGGCTGTGCAGTCTGCTCAAATTGACACTATTTTGGCTACAGGCGATCAAGCAGCAGCAGCAAGATCAGTTGCGGAGGAACTGTCGATCAAGCAGTTTTTTTCGTGTCAAACCGCTGTAAGTAAACTGGAGCTTGTGCAAAAATTTAAAGCTGAGGGAAAAAGAGTTGTGATGACTGGCGATGGTTGGAATGATTCGCCTGCGCTGGCTGCCGCAACAGTCGGTATAGCAATGGGAAATGGAGCGGGGGCTGCCCTGAATGCCGGTCATATTGTATTGCTGCACGGCAAGTTGCAAGCTATGCTTGATTTGCTGTCAACTAGCAAACGGACATTAGCAAATATAAGACAAAACTTCCTGTTTGCGATGATCTATAATATTTCTATTATTCCACTGGCTGTAAGCGGACTGCTTCATCCGTGGATGGCAGGTACAGCGATGGCTTTAAGCTCGGTTTCGGTAGTCAGCAATGCTTTGCGTCTAAAGTACAAGCTGGAAAAAGGAAAGGAGGGTCCAATGAATGCTGTTGGGGCTTAGTTGGCATGACGGCTCATTGATTCTGCTAGCCGGCTTGTTCGGAGCACCGCATTGTTTTACGATGTGCGGTGGAATTGTAACTGCAGCGACGCTGAACAGCTCGCCCTCCCATGCAATTATCGTTTATAATATTGGCCGAATTTTTTCTTACAGCCTGCTTGGTGCAGCAATGGGCTTTGCAGGTTCATTTGTTGAATTGGCAGGACGTTTAAGCGGAGCTCAAGGTTTTGCATCAATACTAGGCGGCTTGTTTATGCTTTTATGGATTTGGAAGAAAAAACAGCTGCCCTATGCGACTGCAATGTCCAATCAGCTCCACCGCAAGCTGAGTGCGGCATCTGCCGGATCTCGCAGGCTGGCATTTTGGCATATGCTAAGCACTGGTTTTGCATTTGGATTTTTGCCATGCGGTCTAACCTATGCAATGCAGATGAATGCAGCAGCATCCGGATCACCGATTAGCGGGGCAATAATTATGTTGTTATTTGGGTTATCAACCTTTCCGATTTTAGCAGCAACGGCTTTGGGAGCAAGCTGGATTACCAAAAAAAATCGCAGATGGCTGAATAAAGCGAGTATTTGGGCGGCGATAGTTATTGGGTCACTCGCTATTATGCGAGGACTGGCAGTCAATGGCTGGATTCCCTCTATTGCTCCTTGGCTATGGTAGTCAGCAAGATATTAATAGACAGCAATGAAATGCCGCTCAACATAGATAACCTTTCCGGATTTTTCGCTTATCTTTAACTGTGCTTTCCAATTGCCAGCCATTAAAGGGTAAATTTCTGCTTCAAAAAAGCCTTGATCGTTTCGTTCAAGGTTTTTTTGATACTCTCCGCAAAGCATATCGTCCATATAGAGCCTAATGGCGACTTGCTCAAGCTCAATATAGTCCAGCTGCTGATCAGTAACAATCATCTCCAGTTTGTATGGGGACAAAACTTGCAGGCGTTCAGGAAACTGGTTCCAGTCTACCGTTAAGGTATCTATTTTAACGATTTGCGGGTCGCTTTTTAGCGGAGCCGATCGTGAGGATAAGAATAGGAGCATCCCAACTAGTGCAACAATACTCAATAGTCCAAGCAATAACCGACAACTTTTTTGCAAGAAAATCAAGTGAAATCATCCTCCTTATAATAAATGGACAAAATTGCAAATGCAGTGTATAGTTACTACTGGTTCTTTCAATATTTATAAAATTCAGGTGCCACTGAACGAGGGAACGGATCGGGAAGGCGCTTGCAGGTAAAGGCCAAGCAGGAGAACTGCCTGTTTTGAAGACACTCATACCTGCGAGGATATAGGGAGGTGTTCGGGGGCGCAGCTTGCTTTATGAATAAAGCAGGTTTTATTCGGGCATTTCCAGAACGGGAATGGTATTTTTATACTCAGAATAACAGCTGAAAACTTTTACGGTGTGCAACGGGAAATATTATCCATTATATGGAATAGAATTGCCAATTAAAGAAATGGAAGTTGAGGAGAGATACTGAAATGAATCAAGTAATCAAGTGGAACCAAAAACTATTAACAACGTTAATGATTATCGTTTTATCTGTTGCAATAGCAGCTTGCGGCACGAAAGATATCGAAAAAGAACCAGTCTTAACTCCGGAAAGCAGTCAAGCTGCTGCTTCGGTTGCTCCATCTGAACAGCCGGAAGCAACTCCGGAAGCTGCGGCAAAAACGGAGTATCCGCTTGTACTAAAGGATGATACTGCTGTTGAAGTTACTTTTGAAGAAGCGCCTAAGGCAGTAGTTACTCTTTTGCCAAGTGAAACAGAAATTATGTACGCTATTGGTGCAGGAGAGAAAGTAGCAGGTGTGGACAACTATAGCAATTATCCGGAAGAAGCTGGACAAAAGCCAAAGATCGGCGATATGGAACTGAATATGGAGGCGTTGCTTGCTTTAGAGCCTGATTTGGTACTAGCCTCATCCTCCATGAATGCTCAGGCAATTGAAAGCTTGCGCGGACTTAATATTAAGGTATATGCGACTGATCCCAAAAACTATGACGCTGTGATAGAAAAGATTACGGTGCTTGGTCAAATCATGGATAGTCAGCAGTCAGCTGCTGAGGTTGCTGGTAAAATGGAGCAGGTTCGCAATGATGTAATGGAAAAAACAAAAGCTGCTGAAGCCAAATCTGTTTTCTATGAAGTATTTGAAGGATATACTGTAGGCGGCGGCGAATTTATTGACTCGATACTCGAAATGGCTGGCGGAAGAAACATTGCTCATGAAGAAAGCGGCTGGTTTGAATCAGATGCGGAATTCGTAATCGGCAAAAACCCGCAAGTTATTTTGTACTCCAGCATGGAAGGAGACAATGGCTCACAAGCGACAGCTATTGCGGCTCGAGCTGGCTGGGATGTAATTGATGCGGTAAAGGAAAAACAAATATTTCCGATAACGGATGATTTGATTTCCCGTGTAGGGCCGCGTCTGGCTGACGGCTTGCTGGAAGTAGCAAAAGCATTGCATCCTGAGCTATTTGCAGGCAAATGAAACTAAAAATAATAACTTATGGAGGAGCAGCTATGCTCCTTCTTGCTATTTCTATTCTAATAAGCTTGTCTGCCGGCTCGGCAGGTATATCGTTAATAAAGTCCGGCAGGATGCTGCTTGACTACTTTTTTTCTATCGGCACCAGCAGTGCGGATTGGAAAGAAGGGGAATATGCGATTATTACACAGGTTCGGCTGCCGCGAATTATATTAGCGGTATTGGCAGGAGCTGCATTAGCGCTTGCAGGAGCGGGATTTCAGGGGGTATTGCGCAACCCGCTCGCTGATCCTTATACGTTGGGAGTAGCGTCCGGCAGCTCACTTGGTGCGGTTATTGTTATTTTTTTTGGCTGGCAATTGGCTTTCGGGTTATGGACACTGCCTCTTATCGCTTTTGCAACAGGGCTGTTAACGCTATTTTTTGTGCTGAAATTAGCCAGAAAGCAAGGGATTATGCAAATGGAGACACTTATATTATCAGGTGTTGTTATTCAAGCTTTTTTAGGGGCTTTCGTATCCTTTTTGCTTACCTATTCCCAAGGATTGATTAATCAAATACTTTTTTGGCTGATGGGCTCGATGACTATGAAGAGCTGGGAGCATATCGGACTGCTTGCGCCGTTTGTTGCAATCGGCTTGCCGCTATTGCTGCTATTCAGCCCGGCGCTTAATTTATTTGTACTTGGCGAGCGGCATGCCGCACATATGGGGGTCAACACAGAGAGGACAAAGCTGCTTGTACTGGTGATCTCCTCGTTGCTTACGGCGGCGGCTGTGTCCGTTTCTGGTGTTATAGGCTTTGTAGGACTAGTAGTCCCGCATTTGATCCGACTTATCACGGGGCCGGATTATAGATTATTGCTACCGCTTTCTGCTTTGGGGGGAGGGACTTTTATGTTGTTGGCAGATACTTTGGCACGCACCCTGCTAAGCCCGAGAGAAATTCCGCTAGGGGTTATTACAGCATTGATTGGCGCCCCCTTTTTTGCTTATTTGCTTTATCGCAGGAAACTAAATGATAACAGAGGTTAGCTTATGATTACATTAAATCATACAGGATGGGCTCGACAAGGAAAACAGATTATTAATGGCGTTAATTTTATATTTGAGAAAGGCGGATTTTATGGTTTAATTGGCCCAAATGGAGCGGGGAAATCAACTCTTTTGCAGTTGATCGCTGGTACGGAAGCCCCTCATATTGGTACGGTACGCAGAAACGGAAAAGATATGTTTCGTGAAAACCGCAAACGATTAGCTCGTGAACTAGGTGTGTTGCTGCAGGATGGACTGCCCCCAGCAATTTTTACGGTTCGTGAAACAATTGAGATGGGACGTTATCCTTATCAAAACTGGGCTGGCAATGAGAAAGAGGATAGTACCGCCTATATCGAAACAATTATCGATAATATGGGGCTGATATCGTTGCAGCATCGAACATTGGAGCAACTAAGCGGCGGGGAGAGGCAGCGTACCGCTTTAGCGAAATTAATGGCGCAAAATCCTGCTGTGTTGCTGCTGGATGAACCGACCACGTATTTGGATATTGGCTATCAGGTGCAATTGCTTGATCAGGTGCAGCAATGGCGAGTGGAAAAGGGACTGACTGTAATAGCCGTTTTGCATGATTTGAATTTAGCTGCGCTGTATTGCGATAAGTTAGTAATGCTTGATAAGGGACAGATTTATGTGTCTGGTACACCAACTGAGGTTCTTACAACAGAACATATTAAGAAAGTATATGGAACGAATGTAACAATCATTTCTCACCCCATCCTAAAAGTTCCGCAGGTTTTGCTAAATTCGCAGCAATTCAGGACAGAATAATGTAGAATTTTAGCAACTTAAGTTAGAAATTATCGTCTAAGGTAATGTTGAGAACTTAAGTGACTAACATGAAAACGGGATAAGGGAGAATTATTTGATGTCGAGAAAAAGAAAGTTGCCTTACTGGCGCAAAGCAGCAGCAGCAAGTTTGCTTTGCGGAACTTTGTTTATTGCACCGTTGAATTTGCAAGTTGTGGATGCTGCAAAAATTACAACAGGAACCTCCTATGTGCTATTCCATTTGGACAAAAAAGATGTGTATTTGAATGGCGAGCTGCATACACTTGATGTTGCACCATTTACACAAAACGGAAAAACGTATGTGCCTATCAAGTTTTTGGGAGATGCGTTTGGTATGAAGGTAGAGTGGGAAGATAAAACTCGTCGTATTATGATGGAAACCGAGAAATACAGCATTCAGTTTGATTCCGATAACAAGAAGGTTTGGGTTAATGGAAAGGAAACGCCATTTAGCGAGGCGGCACTTATAAAAAATAATCGATTAATGATCAAATTAACATGGCTATCTGATTATATGGGCGCGAGCTACAACTATAATCATGAACTGCGTTCTGTTGAAGTGCTGCATACGAAAAAGCCTGTCGGTGTCTATGATCCGG
The DNA here is from genome assembly GCA_040396195.1 of Paenibacillus nanensis. Classification (GTDB taxonomy): domain Bacteria; phylum Bacillota; class Bacilli; order Paenibacillales; family Paenibacillaceae; genus Pristimantibacillus; species Pristimantibacillus nanensis_A. The sequence continues at coordinate 234,914 of JBEBPB010000001.1, read as the reverse complement.
AAGACAAAAATTCAACTCCGGTAGCTAAATTCGCAGTGGATAAGACAGAATATCGGCGTGGTGAACCTATAAAATATATTAATATGAGCTATGACCCGGATGCTGAGAGCATCAAGCAGGAATGGGAAGGAAAAGAAGATGTTTTCTTTGAAGCAGGTACATATTCTGTCACGCTTACTGTGACCGATAAGCGCGGCAAAAAAAGTGCTCCTTTTACTCGCAATATTGTAGTTACAGATGAAATTTATTTTTCAGAGCAGGAGTACCCCGTTTATACGCAGCCAGTAGGCGGTTATGTGAAAACGGATTGGAACACACTTTATAAATACTATTTGAGCTTGCCAGAGCTGAAAAAGACTGTGACTGAAGATAACTCGCGTACGCTGCTTATGAGCGATAGTCCGGAAACGTTCAAGGAGCTTGGTATATTGTATGAAGATACAATTAACGGGAAGGGACGGCTATATGCTGATCATGTGAACGGGACTGGTGAAAAGGTGTCGTTTGCTATACTGGCTACAAACAACAGCGATCGTGATATTACCATTACTACGACGAATAAGGGAGAGGTTTTTCCTTCAATTTATGCGCATTTGATAGGAAGCGAAGCGATGGTGGACTTTCTGATGCGTGATGCAAAAACAGAAAAAATGATTGTCCCATCTGGCCAAACCTTTATTTATAAGCAGTTTCCTGACTTCTATCCATCGCAAGGTGTGAATTTGATGTATGATGTGGAAACAGATGGCGAAGTTATTTTTACTTTTGCTGCTGCAAAAGACGTTTCCAAAAAAATGATGGACATGCCTAAATTGGAATTTAATGGACATATTCGAGGCACATTTCAAACGACTGCCTTTGATTGGCAGGTAGATTTGTCTGAAAAAGGCTTGTCCAAGCCAATGAAGGTTGTGCTGGGCGATGGCAAAAGCGATCCGTTTGTTCAGGGGTTTGATCCACAGCGTGGAACGGAGGCAGTTCTTAGCGGCAACTATGGAACGGTGTACAAAATTCATGCAGATAAACCACGCAAAATGGCTGTCATGTTGTTGGCGCGCGGAGGATATTTTAAAGGCCCGTTCAAAATTAATGGACAAATGATGAAGGCGCCAGCTTCTGGTGTACTAACTGCATTTGACGGCATGGTTATGCTGGCGAAGACAACTGGCAAGGAGAAAACCTTTGAACTGGAATTCAGTCCGCCAGCAGGATCAGCATTTCCGATTGATATCGTTTTCTATCCACTGGATGATCGTTAATCAGACAAATAAACTGAATGAAAGTAGCCAAACAGCTTTTTCGATTATGTGCTGCATTGCACTTATGTCGAATGAGCTGTTTTTTTATCATATTGTCTTACTCGATGCAGTGACTATTTTCAGCTATAATAGAGAGATTGATAACGAAATTCTGAAGGAGAGTCAGGGAGTGTCTAAACAACAACTTAATCAACAAAGCGGTGCGGCAAACAATGAAACAAGAAATAAAAAAGTAACACGGGCAGGTATTACGAAAAAGCAGTGGGTGGCCTCGATTATAATTGTGGCAGGTATTCTGGTTATTTTAGCAATTATCCTTTATCTGATGATTCAATCATTAACTAGTCGCGATGCGATTTATGAGGGCGATATCCAGGCTGTCAGTCAATACGACTATAATCAATATAACTCGGGGAATGGATTCGTTATTCATGTTTTGAAAACAAAACCGGCTAATATTAAATTGGAAGCTATTCATAATAATGTGACGTTAGCTCATAAGACAGGAATCAATGGCGGTTTCTTCTATCAAAATGATTTGTTAAGTATCGCTCTCTATAATGGAACTGCGGTGAACGGGCATGCAAGCGAGTATGGCAGCGGCGGGGAAAATACAAAATATGCTCGAGGAACGCTTGTTTGGGACGGGCTTGCGAACGAATTAAGCGTACAGGTTGTACAACAGGCATCTGATCTGAAAGTCAAGGATTACACTCGTTTTTGGGCACAAGGCGGTATTAGCATGAATTTACAGGATGATCAATCATGGCTGCAGCAGGCAAAGCAGGAAGAGGCGCCGTTTATGGATTCCGCCAGACTGCGCTCTGGCATTGTTTTTGACAAGGCAGGTATGGTTTATTTGATCGTGAGTGAGACAAAGGGAACAACCGAGCAATTTCGAACGGCGATCAAGGAAGTGTTAGCTGACGCAGAGCTGCAAGACGGTATCTTTCTAGATGGCGACGGGTCATCGCAGTTACTGGCAAAAGAGAGAGCTTTGCCCGGCGATTCTCGTGCAATAGTACAAATGATTCGTATTGTAAAATAGACAGAACAGCTTGTCGAGACGTTTTAAGCTTAATCCGGGGAGGTCAAAATGGTTTTATTGCCAATCAATGAAATGATTCCTGAGCTGTTGGAGCAATTGCAAAAAAACAACTATGTTATTTTAACGGCAGAACCGGGAGCAGGAAAAACAACTAGAGTTCCTCCAGCATTGCTGGACTGTTGTTGGAATAAAGGAAAAAAAATGATTATGCTTGAACCGCGGCGTTTGGCTGCCAAGACTGCTGCTGCTTTTATCGCTTCGCAGTTGGGGGAGAAAATTGGCGAAACAGTTGGCTACCGTGTACGTGGTGAAAGCAAAATCAGCAACAATACGAAAATAGAAATTGTTACCGAGGGTGTATTTGTACGGATGGTGCAGCAAGACCCGTCACTTGAGCAGGTCGGTACGGTTATTTTTGATGAATTTCATGAGCGTAATCTTTATTCAGATCTTAGTTTGGCACTGCTTATGCAAACGATCGATTTATTTAGAGATGATATGAAAGTAATCATTATGTCGGCGACGCTACAGTTGGATATATTGCAAAGTTATTTGAAATCAGCCCCTATTATAGCCAGTAGAGGACGACAGTACCCGGTACAAATAATGTTTGCTGAAAAAAAAGGGGATTTTGAGCAAGTGATGGAAGCCTTTATTGTTAAGGAACTGAAGGAGCAGACTGGCGATATTTTGGCTTTTCTTCCAGGAATGGCTGAAATTAATCAGATGAAGGCAAGCATGGAACAAATCATTATGAAACATGGGATGCAGAACACCGTAAATATATATGTACTACATGGCAGTTTACCGCTTATAGACCAGGAAAAGGCAACTCGAAGACTGCCTGATGGATTGCGAAAAATTGTATTGGCGACGACGATTGCTGAATCCAGCTTGACTGTGGAGGGAATTACGTCTGTTGTCGATAGTGGATTAACTCGGAAACAGTTCTTTTCGCCACGCACAGGAATGCAAAGATTAGAGACTGTACCTATATCAATTGCATCGGCCGTGCAACGAAGCGGAAGAGCAGGAAGGCTGGCTCCCGGGCGGGCTTATCGCTGCTGGACAGAGGAAGAGCATCGAATGCTGGAGGAGCAGGCTGCTCCGGAAATTACGACAGCCGATTTGGCGGCTGCCGTTTTGGAATTGAAAATATGGGGTGTGGACCAACTGGAAGAGATGGATTGGCTTACTGCACCGTCTCTATCCTCCTTTCAGCAGGCGGCAGCCTTGTTGCAATCCCTGGAGCTGCTGGACAAAAACAGCAGGGTGACAGACAAAGGCAGGACAGCGGCACAACTTGGAGCGCATCCGAGGCTTGCTGCTATGATGATTGGAGCGGCTTCTTATGACGTATGCAGTAATGCCTGTTTGCTTGCAGCACTGTTAAGTGAAAGGGAACAGAAAGCATTTTCACAAAGTAATTTGGAAGAACGAATAGGGGCAATTAAGAGCAGCAATGAATCTTTTGCTATCAGAGTAAAGGAACAAGCCCAAAGTTGGTTTAAGCAATTGACTCAGCTTGGTCATAAGTATAATCCAGATACTGATTTATCTAGTCAATCACTGTCATATGGCGCATTGCTTGCCCTAAGTTATCCCGATCGAATAGCAAAGCGACGCGGAGATGGAACGTATGTACTGGCAAGCGGCAGAGGAGCAAGACTTGGCAGCCATGCAATAAGCTTGGCAGTTAATCATCCTTATTTGACGGTTTGCGAAATCGAGGATAGCGGCTCAAATGCCTTGATCAGATCTGCAGCCCCGGTTGCGGAAGAGGAGTTAATGTTTGTTTGCAAAGATAAATTAATACTAGAAACACAAACTAAATTAAATGCTGCAGCAACCGCGATTCGCACTATTGAAGTATTGCGAATTGGCGCAGTCGTTATTAATGAACATGTATTGCAGCATACTGATGCGGAGCAGGCACTGGCAGTATGGCGCGATATTGTAAAATCAAAGGGTATGCAAGGATTGAATGTTACGAAATCTGCCCGGCAGCAGCAGGCACGTATGATGACGATGAGACAATATGCGGGTGAGGATTGGCCGGATGTGTCTGACGATGCACTTGTTGCAACGACAGATGAGTGGCTTATTCCACAATTGTATGCCAAGTATAGTATTGCTGATCTGGAAAAGGTTTCGCTAATGGATAGCTTGAAGGGTATGCTGACTTGGGAGCAGCAGCAGGAGTTGGATCAGGAACTGCCTATCTATTACAGATTACCGAGCGGCTCAAAAACGGCAGTCGATTATTCTGATCCCGATCGTCCGATTATAGCAGCCAAGCTGCAGGAACTGTTTGGTTTGCAGGCAAGTCCACTATTGGCGAAAGGGAAATTGCGCGTTACGATACAGCTTTTATCGCCTGCACAGCGTCCTGTACAGGTAACAAGCGACTTGGCAAGTTTTTGGAGCCATACATATTTTGAAGTGAAGAAGGATTTGAAGGGACGTTATCCTAAACATTATTGGCCAGACAATCCACTTGAAGCAATTGCTACTAACAGGGTCAGACCACGCACCTAAATGCAAAAAAAAAGCAAATCGGAAATAGGCAAAGGAGTAGTGCCGATGACCACAGTAATCATAATTGGAATTTTATTTTATTTATTAATGAACAGCTATGCGCTCTATCTGATGAAGGAAGACAAATTTCGCGCCAAGCAAAAAAAGCGGAGGATATCAGAAAGACGTCTGTTTGTGATTAGTTTTTTGGGAGGGGCAATCGGGGTTTGGAGCGGGATGCATCTGTATCGACATAAAACAAAGCATCGTTCCTTTGTGATTGGTATACCAGCACTATTTTTTCTTCATATTGGCACGATATATGGGATTGTCCAGCTTTATCAATTTTATTTTGAATAGAGGAGTTTAACTGATGGATTTTGCAATGCACTATTTGTCTTTCTTTGTTATTCAGACAGAGGGGGAGGGGGAAGGCACATCCAGGCGCTTCAAGCATTTCCAGACGCTTGCAGCGGATGAGTATGAAGACAGTGAAATCAAATCGTTTTTGGATGGTGAGTTTGCCAAAATTGTAAAAAGAAAAGTAGAACGTCACCCCAACTCGGAAAATGTCCCGACAAAAGTTGGTAGATTTATTGTGGAGCCGGGGTATGAGCTTGGCAGCAATCAAAACTATAATTTATTTCAAAGATTGCGAGATGCGGACCATAAAGAACGATTTGCAGGTATAGCTGATGAGCTTGTTCGCATATATATGGATACGAGTGCTGTGCGCGGCGGGGCGTTTATTGTAGCATTGGCCAAGCTGAACACATTTTTTGATGAGCCTTTCCTGTTTTTGCTCAAATGTGATTTTGAACCGAAGATTGCGAGAATTGCTGATGAAAAGCATTTGATTTCGCAAGTAGAAATGGCGATCAGTGCGCGCAGCATTAAATCGATTCAATATCCGCATATGCCGGAAAACGGTATGCTTGAGCATTGGGAATTGAAAATTCATCAGGCTTCGCATGCCCGTTATTTTGAAGATTTCTTGAAGTTTGTTTCTTATGAAAAACCGATGCCTGAAGTGATTGGCGAGCAAGTGATGGGAATGGTGCATCAGTATATTGAGGACGAGTTCTCTGTTGAGACTGACATTGCGCGAAGCGAAGCGGAGAATGCTGCCGAGGTATGGGCAGCCAGCGAAAAGCGTGAATTGCAGGAATGGTGGCCGCAAGAGAGGGTGGAGGCTGCAGCACAAGCGTTGGTAGAACAAAAGGAGGATCTTCCCTTTTCGTTTAAGCTGGGAGGAGTTGCGGTAAATGGTCAACTGGCTGATTTTGGTTTGAGTATTCATTTTGCAAAGCATAATGGCAAATATATTGCTGTGCTTGAGGGTGATTCTTTTGAATTTCAAAAAGGATTATCGCCAATAGAGCTGCTTGCGCCAAAATCGCTGGAAGAAATTATACCCTTAATCGGCATACGCTCCGAAGAATCTGCTTTATCTGGAGAAGAGATATCGATACCTGACAGTGGCAAAGGTACAGATGATGATGATGTTCCGTGGTAAATCATAAAAATAGGGTATGAACTGCTCCAGCAGCGGAGAGGATGTAAGCATAACCGAAATTATGCTTGCATGCTTGCAAGAACGACAAGGAGCTTATTATGTTACTCAAAATATCCATTTTTATACTTTTGCTGCTGTTTACCGCCTTTTTTGTTGCTGCTGAATTCGCTATTGTTCGCCTTCGTATGAGTCGGGTGAATCAAATGGTGCAGGAGGGGGCCAAAAATGCTGTCTCGGTCAAAAAGGTAACTTCTCATTTGGACAATTATTTGTCAGCCTGCCAGCTGGGCATTACCATAACGGCGCTTGGTCTTGGCTGGATGGGCGAGCCTGCGGTGGCAACTTTATTGGACCCAGTACTTCGTTATTTTGATCTGGGATCAGAAATGAACAAAATAATTTCCACTGCTGCTGCTTTTGCGCTTGTTACTTATTTGCATGTCGTGTTCGGCGAGCTTGCTCCCAAAACATTGGCGATTATTCATGCTGAGAAAATCAGTCAGTTTGTAGCACCATATCTTATCTGGTTTTACAAACTAATGTACCCGTTCATCTGGCTGTTGAATGGTTCGGCGGCAGGACTTGTCAGGCTGATGGGATTCAATCCTTCTCATGAGCAGGAGGCTCATTCGGAGGAAGAAATCAGAATGATTGTAACGGAAAGCTATGAGAGCGGAAAAATCAATAAGAGCGAGTATGGCTACGTGAATCGAATTTTTCAATTCGATGAGCGGCTTGCAAGAGAAATTATGGTTCCGCGCACTGATATGGTTTGCTTGTATGCTGATGCTTCTATTGAGCAAAATCTTGCTGTAATCAAGCAGGAGCAGTACACGCGCTTTCCAATAGCGAAAGGAAGCAAGGACAATATTATTGGAATTTTGCATACGAAGCATCTGTTTTTGCATGATCCAAAGGATGGTAGTTATCCATTGGATGATATGCTGCAACCAGTTCTTTCGGTTCCCGATGTGATGCCGATCAGCAAGCTATTGCAAAAAATGCAGAATGAACGTGCACAATTAGCGATATTGCTGGATGAATATGGAGGAACATCAGGAATGATTACGGTTGAGGATATTGTCGAAGAGATCGTCGGCGAAATTAGAGATGAGTTTGATGAGGATGAACTTCAGGAAATCGAGCAGTTGGATAACGGGAAATTTCGTTTTAGCGGAACTGCGTTGATCGAAGATATTAATGATCTGATGGATATCACTCTCGACAAAGGCGAGGCATCCACGATCGGCGGCTGGATCTATGAACGGAATAGCGATCTGATAGAAGGTGAAAGTTGGGTATATGACCATGTTGCCATTACAGTAAAAGAACGTGATGAGCACCGCATTCGAATGGTAGAACTGGAGAAGCTGCCGGATGGGAGCGAAGATATTGCACCATTAGGTCATGCTTGAACCGATGGGAAGGGGAGAGGCCCTTGTTCGAATTAATTCAAGCGGTAGTGATGGGCATTGTTGAGGGACTGACTGAGTTTTTACCCGTTTCATCTACCGGGCATTTGATATTGACTGGAGAATTGCTTGGTTTTACAGGCGACAAAGCAAAAACATTTGAGGTGGTTATTCAATTCGGTGCTGTACTGGCTGTATTGGTTTTGTATCGAAGCCGATTTATTAAGCTGCTTAATTTTAACTTAAAAAAAGATAGCGGATTAAATGCTCTGCATATTTTATTGGCGATGCTTCCTGCCAGCGTTATAGCTGTTTTGTTGCATAGTGTAATCAAGCAATATTTATTTGGTCCGCAAACAGTACTGATCGGTCTAGTAGCCGGCGGAGTATTAATGATTGCAGCAGATCGTTTCAAACGGGCGATTACTTCTGAAGAACTTGACGATATTTCATATAAACAGGCTTTTATGATTGGATGTTTTCAAATATTGGCGCTTTGGCCAGGTTTTTCACGGTCAGGTTCAACGATTTCCGGTGGAATGCTCTTCGGAGCCAGTCAAAAGGCAGCGGCAGAATTTACATTTATCGTTTCGGTGCCAATTATGGCAGGAGCGAGCCTCGTTGACTTGGTTGGAAGTCGGGAGCATTTGTCGTTAACTGACTGGCCATTGTTTGCTATCGGCTTTATTGCAGCGTTTATTGTGGCGATGATCGCAGTAGTAACCTTTATTAATATGATGAAGAAATTGCGCCTGTCCTGGTTTGCGTATTACCGATTTGCACTCGCCGCCTTTTTCTTTTTTATCGTGTTGTAGTAAAAATGATGGACAAATATGGAACAAAAAAAGATTAGCCTTCGTCTATGGTTGTGTGGCATACTGATGCGCAACTGACGGGGGTGTTTTTTTGTTTGGAAGGTGGCTCGCTATTATTATAATAGCTGTCCTGGTATCTGCAGCAGGCTCTGCCGGGTATGCAGTTGCTTGCAGCTGTGCTCAAACACAAACGGTGGAGGCGGCTAAGCAAGCACATGACGCTATATTTAAAGGGGTTGTAGAGAAAATAAAAAAGCCTGGCTTTACAAGCATGGTATCATCAGGTGATTATACAACAACGACCTTTAAGGTACATGAAGTTTGGAAGGGAAAGGTGACCTCCGAAATAACTGTTTATTCTGCACTGAGCACTGAGAGTTGTGGCTTTGAATTTCGAGAAGGCGAATCGTATATCGTTTATGCGCAGCAAACAGATAAGGGACTAGTTGTTACGCTTTGTAGCAGAACAGCACTAAGTTCACAAGCTTCTGAAGATATGGCATATTTGGAATCTGGAGCTGTACCCAATGACAAGGCTGATATTGTACAAGATGAACATTCAGATTCTTTTCCTGGTTATCTATTAACAGGTATTATTGTTATGACAATTATTATGGCTGCCTTAATTGCTCGCCTCTATATGAAGTCGAGGCAAAGGATGCAATAAATCGGCATATGAGCATACAAGAGGCTCCCCATTTATTGGGGATTTTTTTATGTTAGACAATTTACATAATCGATAAAATATGAGAAAGTATATCATTGGACAACTTTTTTATTTGGACATATTAAGAGGTAATTGAACTGGAGGCGGTTAAAGATGAAGCTTACAATTATTGAGGCACAGATGAACTTTAACAAAACAGACGGTTATGTCGGAAAGGTGCAGTTTTCTGCAGAAGGGCATAGTAATCGATATGAGATGGCGTTGCAAAGCAAAAAAGGAAAAGATTGGGGATATGGCTTATTCTTTTTACACGAATCCGGTAATGAGGAGCAGCTTGATCAGATGGAAGATTTGTTGGAAGAGGATGATGAGCTGTTTGACTTCTTAATTGAAGCAGCAATGGAGCGTTTGGTGCAGCAAGCAGAATAAAGTATTTATTTGAACAGTAAACCCTGCTGAAAGGGATGGGGAAATGGAAGAGGAAGCAATAATGAAAGATGATATGAAACGAAAAGTGACGGTTGCGTTATTTGTTGCTACCTTTTTGGCAGCGATTGAAGGAACGATTGTTAGTACCGCGATGCCTGCGATTACGAAAGACTTGAATGGTATTGAGCTATACAGCTGGATTATTTCTGTATATTTGCTGGCAACCGTGATTACGACGCCTATTTTCGGGAAATTAGCAGATTTGTACGGACGGAAAAATACTTTTATGATCGGCGCCATCATTTTTTTGGTTGGCTCTGTTTTGTCTGGAATGTCGCAAAGTATGTTGCAACTTATTATTTTTCGGGCGATTCAAGGTTTGGGAGCTGGAGCGTTAATTACAATTCCTTATACCATTATTGGAGATTTGTATACCTTTGAACAAAGAGCCAAGTTGCAGGGCTGGTTGTCCAGCATATGGGGTATTGCTGGTATTTCAGGACCGCTTGCTGGTGGTCTGTTCGTCGACTATGTGTCTTGGCGTGCTATTTTTTATATGAATATTCCATTTGGAATAGCTGCAATCTTTTTGTTAAGTACATCGTTGCAAGAAAAACTTGAAAAGAAAAAGCCTTATATTGATTTCCCAGGCATTGTCGTTTTTTCATGTGCGATGATCAGCTTCTTATTCGCGATTTCATTTATGGAAACGGAAAACGGCAGTATGAAAGGCAGCTGGCTATTGATCAGTTTGTTGTTTGCCGTTTTTGTTTTGCTTTTATTCGTTTTTATCTATATCGAAAAGAAATCACCAGAGCCAATTATTCCATTGGAACTATTCCGCAATAAAATAATCAGTATTTCAAATTTGGATGGCTTTATTTTCAGTATTATGATGGCGGCAGTTACATTTTATATTCCGCTTTGGTTGCAAGGCGTATTCGGCAAGTCAGCTACATATTCGGGCATGATGATGATTCCGCTCTCTATAGCTTGGCCTGTCGGTTCAATCGTTGTAGGAATGATTATTTCAAAGATAGGTATGAAAAAAATTTGCATGCTGTCAGGGGTAATTCTTGTTGTTGGCTGTGCCGGCTTGTTATTTGTAGAAACTTCCAGTACTGGTTTATTTATGATCGGTTTGTTCTCCGCTATTTGCGGCTTTGGTTTTGGTTTGACCTCAACTTCGCTTACACTGGCAGTAACTTCAGCGGTTGGTTGGAATATGCGTGGAGCGGCGGTTGCCAGCAACAATTTTATTCGTACACTTGGGCAAACTGTAGGCATTACGCTCTTTGGTCTTATGCTTCATACTGGAGGCGATGGTTTTATTGTACCTGCTGTATTAGGAGCGAGCTTGCATAATATCTTTATGGTAGTAACCGTATTAGCGGTTGTCATAATTCTTATTAGCTCAAGAATGCCTAAACTAACAGAGGAATCAGAGACGACTATTAAAGATAGTGCTCAGACTAATCATATATAAATGGCTGAGAAGAGGAGCATTTTAATGAAGAATGCGGAGAAATCTTTACTGAACGGGATATTGTTGCAAACCTATTCTGCTCAATGGGAAAGCCGCAATCTTCAGGCGATATGCGCGGCGGATAGCAGTGGATTTATTGGGGGATGGGAGTCAAGCAGACAAACTGAGCGACAAGAGAAATTGTTGCCTATCTACTCTTGTACCAAAAGTGTACTGTCACTATTGGTTGGCGCAGCTTTGGAAGAGGGAATCATATCTGATGTGGAAGAGCCACTTGTCTCATTTACAGATGTATTTGGTCAAAAAGCTGCGCAGCTTGACGAGCGAGTCAAAATCAAGCATTTATTGTCCATGACCTCCGGTTTTGAATGGGCAAACTTTGACAAGCCATATTTTAAACTCGCCTCCTCCATGGATGCCATTGATGAAATATTATCAAAGCCAGTTGTTCATCAGCCAGGAGCAGTCTTTACTTATCATTCAGGCTGCTCTTTGCTTCTGTCAGCAATTATTACTTCACGTTCACGCACAAGTTTGCTGGAGTATGCGAGAAAAAAATTGTTTGATCCGCTTCATATAAAAGATATAGAGTGGAGCAAGCTAGGTGGTTATTACGAAGGAGGTACCGGATTATATTTGAAGCCTGCCGACCTTTTAAAGATTGGACAGCTTTGCTTGCAACAGGGAAAATGGCAAAACAATCATGTCATATTGCCTGAATGGATCTCAATGGCAACAGTTCCAAAGCATCTTGCCTTAACAAAATATAAGCCGCCGTTATATGGCAGCTACAGCTTTCATTGGTGGTGGTCATCAAAAGAGCGAAATGGAGTGGCAAATTATTATTTTGCATATGGCTTTAGCGGACAGCATTTGATCGTATGTCCCGAGCGGGAACTAACCATTGCAGTGCTACGTAATAAAACAAACCGCAGCGATGGAGATTTTGCTCGCCAGGCTGCCTTGCTGTTATTGCAAGTAAAATAATAATAAACAAAATTATAATATTTCCTGTGAAAGAGGGGGAAATCAGTTGTATCATTTTGAACGAATGAAAGAGAAGGATGCCCTTCAATTGTTAAAATGGCATTATTCGCAGCCGTACCATTTTTATAATTGGGAGGAAGGTCCTGAAGCGTTGCATGAGTTGCTGCATCAAAATTATTACAGTGTTTTTGATGAAACCGGTCAACTTGCCGGCTTTACAAGCTATGGTCAAGCAGCACAAGTACCTGGCGGATTTCAGATTCAACTGTATAACGAGCAAAGTATTGACTTAGGGCTGGGCATGCATCCAAGCCGTACTGGAAGCGGGCAGGGGCTAGCTTTTGTTCAGGCAGCCGTTGTACATTGTGCGTCGCTTTATCCCGACAAGCAAATTCAACTTGCAGTCGCTGCTTTTAATGAGCGTGCAATTAAAGTATATGAGCGTGCAGGATTTCAGCAGAAGCTATCCTTTAGAAGCAGAGTAAAAGGCGAGGATATCTTATTTATTGCAATGACAAAAAAATAAACAAGCATGATGACAGACAGTACAATACAGTGTATAATACAAATATTGATAACGATTATCATTAACAAAACAGCCTTGTTATAAAAAAGGTTGTTGTTTTTTTGAGCCGGAGTTTCCCTTGGGCAAATATTTGTCTTTAGTAAAACTTTAGTTCTAGTTTTATACATTTGTATTGGAGGAAACCATATGGAAGAAACGAAAGACAAGCAAAAGAATTTGATTTTACAGCAAAATTTATGGAAGGTGATGTTTCAATTATCGTGGCCGGCTATTATTGCTATGGTGCTGTACGGGCTTAATGCGGTAGTTGCAGCAGCTTTTGTCGGACGTTATATAGGTGAAAGTGCGCTGGCGGGTGTATCGCTTGCTTATCCGTTAACACAACTGAGTGCTGGTATAGGGTCATTGATTGGTGTAGGTGCCGGTTCTTTGCTGAGTATTGCCATCGGTAGGAGGGATACGAGGCAGCAACAGCGCTTGCTCGGGAATGTTAATACGATTACGATTATTGCAACAGCTGTGTATATGATTTTTGGCTTGTTGTTTACAGAGCAATTGCTGGCAATGACTGGCGGATCAGGAGAAACGTTGCAACTGGGCAGCGAGTATTTTCGCATAACGGTATGGGGATCATTCTTCTGGATATATGGTCTGGCTGCCAATATGATTATTCGGGCGGAAGGGAAAATGAAAACTGCTGCGGTCATTATGGGAATTGGCTTAGTGGTTGATATTTTGCTGAATTATTTATTTGTTGCAATATTAGAGCTGGGCGTTGCTGGCGCGGCTTGGGCAACTAATGGCGGTATGATTGTCTACACGATATTGGGCTGGTTGTATTTTGGAAAAGGCTTTTCATCGTTTCGAACTAAGGTTTTTGCCGTGTTTAAAGATGCGATATCTATTCGTTCCATCCTAGGATTAGGAATGTCTTCGTTAATTATGAATGTGATGAATGTGGTTCAGGCAATTATCGTATTCAATGCGCTTGCCAAATATGGCACAGTGTTTGATATTGCTTTCTACGGTGTTGTTTTCCGGATATTTACATTCTTGTTGACACCTATTTTTGGGCTTATGCGAGCATTGCAGCCTGTAATTGGCATTAATTACGGAGCGGGGCAATATGATCGGGTTATACATGCCTATAAAGTATTTACGGTTATGGCGATGCTGCTTACTTTACCATTTTGGGCAATTTCTATGATAGCTCCACAATGGCTTGCCGGTTTTATGATGCCAAATGAGATATTTGCAGCACACGACTTGCTATACTTCAGAATTTATATGGCAATATTACCGCTATTATCAATTATATTTATGGCGATGACATTCTTTCCGTCTATCGATAAGGGCAAGCCTGCAGCAATTATTGGAATTGTGCGACAGGTCGTGTTTTATATACCTGTTATGATCTTTATGCCGATGCTGATCGGTGTGTCCGGTATTTATTGGGGCTCGCTTGGGATAGATTTAATTATTACAATCTGGGTAGCTGTGCTTGTACGCAAGGAGTTCAAACGACTTCGCGGCAATTCCACAGTTCAGGCTCCTTCTCCTGCTGTCGAGGGAGGAATTTAATCAATTACGACTGTGTTAAAGGGTGAGGGATAATGTTGGATGGTTTTCATCAAAACTTTAATTACTTCTTTGATGGCCTTGGATTACGGAGAATGTATGCCAACCGCAGTGAGCCAATGCGATTGGAGACACAGCATGGCTATGGGCAAATAAGCAGATGCGTACCCAGACAGGATATGAATATCGTACTTTCTGACATGGTCTTTCATAAAAAATATGAGCTTGCGCTGCGGACGGATGAGCCAATGATTGAGCTGAATTTTTGTTTGTCCGGTACGCGCGAAATCCACACTCAAGACAAAACGTATCGCTTTGAGCCGGGGATATGCACATTGCAGTTTATTAGGCATGCAGAGATTACTTTTGATTTTGTCCGCAATGAACCCTATCATATGCTGGGAATCGGCATACCTGTAAGTACCTTTCATCACTTTATGGAGGATGGGGAAGGGCATTGTGCATTGCATTTTGATGATGTTATGCAAGAAGAAATGCTCAAAATATTTCAGGAGAAAATGGATCCGGCCTCCTTAATTATGCTTAATCAACTTTCTGCAGATTTGTGCTCCAAAAAATTGACTAATTTAAAAGCAGAAAGCAAGGTGCTGGAGCTGCTGAACAAAGCAGTATCCACTTTCTTTTCTCCGAAAAGTGAAAGTTCGTTCACTGTAGAGGATTTGCATAAGCTGGAGCAAGCCGCACATATTATGACTGTTCAAATGGCTGAACCGCCAAGCTTGCCTAAGCTGGCAAAAATGATCGGTATGAACGAACATAAGCTAAAGGTAAGCTTTAAAGGCAGATACGGAGTCACAGTATTTGCTTATTTGAAGGAAAGAAGATTGGAGCATGCCTTGGAGCTGTTAATTATGGGAGAGTTGAACGTTTATGAAACAGCCCTAGCTGTTGGTTATTCCAATCCAGGGCATTTTGCAGAGATTTTCAAACAAAGATACGGCTTTGCTCCTAAACAAGTGTTAAAGCGATAGCTGGAGAGGATAGATTGTTTCTTTGGGTAGGGTTCCTTTTAACCGATAAATTATTCCTTCCATTGGTAGAATATTAATGCAATAGCTCTGTAAGATTGTATGAGGATGACTATCATTCACAACACGATCGAAATGGAGTGAAAATGTTGAAATACAGATTTGTTATTATGTTTTTAATTGTTTTATGCGGTATGATTTCAATCGCTGCTTTTAACCCGATTATCGGCCCGCTTGCAAGAGGGATGGGACTTTCCGAAATTCAATCCGGTATATTGGTATCTGTTACCGGAATTTGTTGGTTATACGGCGGTTATTTTTGGGAGAAGCAATCCTTTATCAGTCGTAAAAAAATGTTGTCGCTTATTATGCTCGTCTATATTGCTGCATTAATCGTATTCGCCGTACTTGCTGATTATGCAGCAGCATACCCGCAAAATACGACGCAATTATTTTGGCTATTTCTTATACTTCGCGCTTTGTCCGGCTTTTTCTTCGGCGGTATTCCTGCCAAATCACAAGCTTATGTTATGGGATGGACGACTGCCGAAACAAGAACGAAAGGAATGGCGTTGTTTGGCGCTGCCAATGGGCTTGGTTTTGTGCTTGGACCAGCAATGAGCGGGGCATTGGCAGGTGCGGGCTTGACGGTTCCGCTTTATATTGTTTCCGGCATGATGTTTATTATGGTTATTATTTTATGGTCTGCTATAGCAGACAGCCCGGAGAAAAAGAGTGATAGAACGAAAGCATCCCTATCGCCGCTTGATAAAAGAATTCGTTTTTTTCTTTGGATCGGCTTATTGCTGTCGCTTTGTTTAAATATCGTACAGGTCACTATCGGTTTTTTTGTTCAGGACACACTTGGCTACAGCGCAAAGGAAACAGCACAACTGATTGGAACAGGGCTTGCTATTTCCGGTGTTATGGTTGTCATTTCGCAAGTGCTGATTAGCAAGTTTAAAATTAAAGCACGGGTAGCCTTGCAAATAGGGCTTGCTTTTGTCATTACGGGCTTTATTGCAATAGCATTCTTTATCGAATATGCTTACCTGGACTTTATTATTTTGGGAATTGGAATAGGCTTTACATTGCTTGGTTATAGTGCAGGAGCATCGCATTCTGTCAAGGATCATGAGCAACGCACGGCTGCCTCTTATATAGCTGCTGTACAAGGTGGAGGCGCATTTCTTGGTCCTGCTTTCGGAACGATTCTATATACAATGGACAAAGCTTATCCGTATATATGTTGTGCATTACTTTTAGTTTTTTCTGGTTTATATGTATGGTTCGGTCGTCAAAAACTGGTAAAAGCAGTATAAACAAGCTAAAAAAATTATTTTAAAGTCGATTTATTCAAATAAGGTTGCACATAACGGCTGTTTTTGGTATATTAACATCGATATTGATAATCTTTCTCAAATTGATTGATAAAATCAAGTTGATAAAATAGAGATGAAAACAGAGGAGAGCGGAATATGAAACGTTTGTATACAGAACAGCTGAATATTGGTTATTCAGAGCGACTAATTGTGAATAATTTGAATTTATCGATTCCGGAAGGCAAAATTACTGCGCTAGTCGGTGCAAACGGCTCTGGCAAATCGACCATATTAAAAGCAATGGCTCGTATGATGAAACCGCAGGGCGGGACCGTTTTTTTGGATGGCAAATCGATTCACAGCCAACCCACCAAGGAAGTAGCGAAGCAATTGGCTATCTTGCCACAAAATCCGGTTGCGCCAGATGGACTGACCGTATCCGAGCTGGTTGGGTATGGACGTTTTCCGCATCAAAAGGGCTTTGGCAACTTCAGTGCAGAAGATAAGAAAATGATTGAGTGGGCGATAGACGTTACAGGCATGATTGATTTTCATGATCGTCCCGTCGATCAATTATCTGGCGGACAAAGACAGCGCGCCTGGATTGCTATGGCTCTTGCACAAGGTACGAATATGTTGTTCCTGGATGAACCGACTACTTATTTGGATATGGCGCATCAGCTTGAAGTACTGAAATTACTGCAAAAGCTTAATGCCGAGCAAAACCGAACAATAGTGATGGTTGTTCACGATTTGAATCATGCAACCCGATTTGCTCAGCATATGGTTGCGATACGAAGCGGCACTATTATTAGTGAAGGCTCTCCAGAAGAGGTAATGACGCAGGATGTGTTGCGTCAAGTGTTTGGCATAGAAGCGGATATTATTCCTGATCCTCGTACTGGAGTACCTCTTTGTTTGCCATATGAATTAATTAGAGAAAATAAAGAACAGCAATTAGAGGAAGTACAGCTGCAAAAAGGAAAAAAAGCTGCTTCTGCATAATTTTGTTTTGCGTAATACCCGAAATGGCAAGTAATAAAGCCTGTTTTTATAACAGGTTTTATTTTTCAGACAAAACATCAGATGATATGATGTTTTATAAAAAAATGTATGCTATAATTTAAACTTGTAAAAAGAGCAGCTCAATACTCTAATAGAATTGATTAAGAAAGAAGGATACCAGATGCAACAACTACAAGCAAAAGACAGTTCAATGCAATTGCAAGCATCGCTTTGGCCGCTCGTGGTCAGTTTGATTTTAATTGCCTCCACGATGCGGGCGCCGCTTACTTCTATAGGTTCATTAATTAGTGAAATTAGCACGTCTTTGGAGTTGTCGAACACAACTGCCGGATTAGTCACATCGATGCCATTGCTCGCTTTTGCTATTTTATCGCCATTTGCTCCAGGGTTAGCGCAACGATTCGGGATAGCAAAGGTGCTCGCGACAGCAGCAGTCGTTTTGACAATTGGCATTTCGATACGTTCCATTGGATCAATTACTGCTTTATTCACAGGCACGATTCTGCTTGGTCTAGCTATTGCAGTATGTAATGTGTTGCTGCCGAGCTTCGTTAAAACTGTATTTCCGCATAAACTCGGTTTAATGACAGGCATTTATTCGGTTTCAATGAATTTATGCGGTGCGATTGCTTCAGGTGTAAGTGTTCCATTGGCAAGTCAAGCAGGACTAGGCTGGAGAGGAGCACTTGCGGTGTGGGCTATATTGGCAAGTGTGGCACTGGTTTGCTGGTTGCTGCAAATTAGAAATCCGCGTTTGCAAAGCCAGCCAACATATGCCAATCGAAAAGTGCAACAATCAGGCACATTGCTCAGATCAAGTCTCGCCTGGTCTATTACTTTATTTATGGGCTTGCAATCTATGTTTTTCTATATTATTGTGGCATGGATGCCTAATATTTTGCAGGATCGCGGCATGAGTGCCGAAGATGCAGGCTGGATGCTATCCTTGCTCCAGTTCGCACTGCTGCCGCTCACCTTTATTGTTCCAATTTGGGCGGGCAGACGAGTGAGCCAGCAGCCGCTTGTATGGATTATGTTCCTCTTGTTATTTACAGGCATTATTGGATTAATGCACGGTTCAAACGGCTTGATCCCTTTATTCGTTATTTTACTAGGTATAGGAGGCGGTTTTGCATTCAGCCTTGCAATGATGTTCTTTACACTGCGCACGCGCGATGCTAATGAGGCGGCTAAATTGTCGGGAATGGCTCAATCAGCCGGTTATTTACTTGCGGCAGCAGGCCCAATTATATTTGGACTCATACATGATTTAAGCCATAGCTGGACAATTCCACTTTATATGATCGTGTTTACTGTAGTGTTGTTGCTACTTTTTGGATCTCACGCCAGCAAAAATAAATATGTAACTTAAGTGAGGGCAGTAGTATGATAGAATATCGCAGTTTAAACATGAACGATGCTCCGCTTATTGGTCATATCGACCGATCTGAGCATATCGATCTTATTTATGAAATGAAAGATGGTCAAATGGTTGCTACCAGACAAGACCATGAATGCGCCAGCTGGAGCAGCAGTGAGCTTGAGGAACTGCAACAGAGATTTGTAAATGAGCTTGCTGAAGGCGGCTATGCGCTTGGCGGATTTGATAATAATAGTTTGGCTGGCTTTGCTGTACTAGGGCATCAATGGCGTGGCAATGAGAAAAAGCAGCTGCAGCTTGACTTGATGTACGTATCTCGCAACTATCGACGCAAAGGTATGGCTGCTCAATTAATGAGGGGGCTTGCTGACAAAGCACGGGCAAGAGGAGCGACGGAGCTGTATATATCTGCAACTGAAACTCGCTCGGCTGTTTCTTTTTACAAGAAACAAGGAGCACGATTGGCAGAAGCCCACGAAATTGACGCGCAATTGTTTGAGAAGGAACCACTGGACATTCATATGATTTTAAAGCTGTAATTGTATAGAAAAACCGTTTGTCACGCAGATTATATCTGTGGAGGCAGACGGTTTTTTTATTACAGAGTTGCGCGAATAAAGCAGATTTGCTAAAGTACATATTGATATTGATTATCATTACTGTGTAATGCTGTGCATATCGTCGAGCAATACAGCTAACATACAATTAACGGGGGGTGCCCTTATAGATGTTATTGCAAGATTACTCTTTTCAATTGGGCAGTCTTGAAGTAGAGAGAGGCAGCGCGATATCGCATCAGCTTATATCGACTTACATGTTGATTGTGCTGAAATCAGGGGCAGGCAGGCTGTTAGTTGACTATAAAGAGTATGACTTGCAGCCGGATTCCATCTATTTCATCCGTCCTGGGCAAACAGTTGGGATGGTTAAAAGTCAGTCAGCTGATCCTGTCTCCGAGCTTTATATTTGCAGATTTGATGCAAGTGAAAGGCTTGGGAAAGAAATTACAGATGATGAGATACATTTTATGGCAGAACGTACAGCCGTCGAGTATTGCTACAGGATACAGCAAAGCATGCTGCAGCACGATATAACGGAGCAATTGCACGCTCAATTCATATTTGCTGAGCTACTCTATTCGTTATGCAAAAGCTCATTAACTGATGCGAGTAAAAAAAGCGATACTACTTTGGAAAAAGTAAAGATGTTTATCGATCAGCATTTTGATCAGCCCTTATCTATTCAGCAGTTGGCAGTTATGACGGATCTTAGTCCGAATTATTTTGCAGAATTATTCAAACGACGCTATGGCAAAAGCGCAATTGATTATTTGACAGAAACCCGCATTCAATTTGCCAAACAACAAATTTTGCACTCTGGAGCGAAGCTTCGAGAGGTTGCGCTTCGGGCTGGCTATAATGATGAATTTTATTTTAGCAGAATGTTTAAGAAACAGACAGGTGTATCGCCAACTGTATATATCAAAACAAGAAGACGAAAACTAGCTGTCTATGATTTTGCTTTGCTGGGTAATTTACTAGCCCTTGGAATTATACCCTTTGCAGCACCGCTGCATCCCAAATGGACATCGTATTACAGTCAAAAATATTTTTCAGAAATACCCGTTCATTTAAGTGCATACCGTTTTAATGAAGATTGGCAGACTAACCAGCAAATTTTGCGAAACAATAAACCGGAGCTTATTTTATGTCAGGAAGAATTGTTGCAAAAGGAAGAATTGGAAAGCCTTCAACTTATCGCTCCGGTTGTTGCCTTGCCAACTAAACAAGTTCATTGGCGCAGCCAGTTTCTTTGGATTGCTGAGAAAACAAGCACATTGCCAGAAGCGAAACAATACTTGAAACAGTATGATGACAAGCTGAAGCACGCAAAATTGCTACTTCATCCAATAATAAATCAGCTCGGGGGAAATGTTGGCGCAGTTAGTTTATATAAACAAAGACTATCCAAAAGCAATAGCAGGGGGACGCTCGAGATGCTGTTCAATGAGCTGGAGCTTGAAGAGAACGGCTTCCTTCAGCAGCTGCATAAAGGAACCGAGCTAACGCTTAATCAGCTGCAACAATATGATCCAGCGGTTTTGTTCGTCAATGTATGTCAAGAATCAGAAACGCTTCTCCACTGGAAAAAAGTACAGCAAAGCGCAGATTGGGCTGATTTGCAGGCGGTACGCAAACAACAATGCTATGTTATTACATCAGATCCATGGAGAGAATATTCAGCCTATGCCTTTAAACGCAAGCTGGATCAACTGCTTGAATTGTTAGTAGATGAATAATACAAAACAAATCCGAAGATAGTCCATGTTCGCCAAGGCTGTCTTTCGCTATAATCAATTGAGAATTGTTATCAATATATTGATAATGATTATCGAAGAAGAGAAAGCACGCATGTGCTAAAAACGGAGAGGGGAAAAGAAAAAATGATGAAGAAAGCTAGTATGTGGCTGATCGCCGCGACGCTAATCATCGGGCTTTCCGCCTGCGGCGGAAAAAACAACAAAGAGGAGAATACTCAATCACCGCAGCCAACTGTTGAAGTAAGTGCTGAACCAACAAGCAGCACTGCTCCTGAGGAGAAAAGCGGGGAAGAAAATAAAAGCGAGAAAAAGACAATTACTTATTTGGACAAAGCTTATGAGTTGCCAGCCAAAACAGAAACTATTGTTATTGTAGGTGCTGTAGAATCGATGGAGGATGCGTTGGTGCTTGATGTTAAACCAGCAGGAGCAACGACTGTAGGCGGCGAGTTCCCAGAAATGTTTGCTTCTATCATGAAAGACACAGTGAAGGTTGGAGAAAAAACACAACCAAGTGTAGAGGATATGCTGAAGCTGAAACCGGATGTTATTTTGGCTAGCACAAAGTTCCCAGCAGAATCACTTGAGAAATTTGAATCAATTGCAGTTACGATACCTGTGTCCCATATTTCTACTAACTGGGAAGCAAATTTGAAATTGCTTGGTGAGCTGACAGGGAAAGAAGAGCAGGTGAAAGCGGAATTGGATAAATACCGCGCTGCTGCAGAAGGAATCAAGGCTGAAATTGGCGATAAGCTAAAGGATAAAACTGTTTTGCTTGTTCGCATTCGTGGTGGCAGCATGTACATTTATCCACAGGATGTATATTTGAATCCTTCTTTGTATGAGGATTTAGGAGCGAGTGTTCCTGAGGCAGTAACAAAAGCAGAAGCACAGCAGCTTATTTCCTTAGAAATGCTGACAGAGATTAATCCTGATTATTTGTTTATCCAATTTTCTGAGGGCGAGAATGCAGATACTCCAAAAGCTTTGGAAGAATTACAAAAAAATCCTATTTTCAAATCAGTTAATGCGGTGAAAAATAACCAATTGTTTGTTAATATGGTAGATCCGATTGCACAAGGCGGTACAGCTCACAGTAAAATTATTTTCCTGGATGCAGCTAAAAAGAGCTTCCTTGATAAAGTGAAGTGAGTATAGTATGAAGCGTCGAAAAATATCAGCGACCGCAATGATTTTGTGGAGTTCACCGATATTTATCGTTGCTGCCGCCGTTTTATCAATATTGTATGGCGCCAAAAATATTGATCTGCGCACGATATATGAAGCGATCTTTTATTTTGATGCTGATAATGTCAATCACCAGATTATTGTTCACTCTCGTTTGCCCCGCGCCGCCGGGGCATTATTAATAGGAGCTTTTCTAGCAGTATCTGGAGCATTAATGCAAGGGATGACAAGGAATTATTTGGCTTCCCCATCAATTATGGGTGTAACGGATGGCTCTGCATTTGCGATAACTATTTTTATGATTTTAATGCCGAGTATGCCCGCTCTGCAAATGATGATTGTGTCGTTTGCCGGCTCGGCACTTAGTGTAGTGCTTGTATTTGGAGTTGCTTCGCTCATTCCGGGCGGTCTGTCACCGGTCCGGCTTGCGGTGCTGGGTACCATCATTGGTACCTTTTTGAGCAGCACAGCAGCAGCCTTAGCGATGTATTATCAAATTTCGCAAAATGTGAGCTTTTGGTACAATGCACGATTGCATCAGCTTGATCCAATGATGGTTAAAATTGCTTTGCCGTTTGGAATCGCAGGAATCTGTCTTGCTATGGTGTTGGCGCGTTCGGTTACATTGTTGTCGCTGGGAGATGAGACTGCAGCTGCTCTTGGACAGAAAACAGTTGTAGTAAAATTGTTAAGCATGCTGGCTGTGGTTATACTTACTGGCGCTGCAACAGCGTTAGCAGGCAAGATCGGTTTTATCGGGCTTATCATTCCGCATATTGCCAGATTTTTTACAGGAGTCGATTATCGCAAAATTATTCCTTGCGCGGCTGTGCTTGGTGCAGTTTTTCTAACATTTAGCGATACAGCAAGCAGATTTTTAAATTATCCATACGAAACACCAATCGGGGTCGTTACCGCAGCTGTAGGTGTTCCTTTCTTCCTCTATCTCATTCGCAGAAATGGAGGCGGGAAGATTGTCAAATAGACCAGGTAAAGCAAAATTTGTTTGGCTGACTTCATTGTTACTGGCACTAATTGTGTTAGTCATTTATTTAAGCATTACAAGCGGAAGCTTTGAAGTAAGCATAGCGAATATTTTACGCAGTTTATTTGGGGTGAATACGGATTCAGATCAGAATCTCGTTGTGCTGCAATTTCGCTTGCCACGAATCATTATTGCACTATTGGCAGGTCTTGGACTTGGCATAGCTGGTGCCGTCTTACAGAGCATTACCCGCAACGCACTGGCTGATCCAGGAATATTAGGCATTAATGCCGGGGCAGGCGCTGCTATCGTTATATTTCTATATTTTTTTCAGGGGCAGGTAAAGGGTGTTGGTACCGGAATGGCAATGATAATGCCTTTGTTCGGTATGATGGGAGGACTGTTGTCAGCTCTATTGATCTATCTGTTTTCCTGGCAAAATGGAAAGATAGAACCGCAGCGCTTCTTGCTTACTGGTATAGCGATTGCTTCAGGAATGGGAGCAGTCTCACTATATATTAGTTTAAAAATGGATGCCAGCGATTTTGAGATGGCGGCGGTATGGAGTGCGGGGAGTATATACAATGCCAATTGGAAATATGTTTATGCCATGTTGCCATGGCTGGCATTATTGTTGCCGCTTATTTATTTCAAAGCACCGATTATGGACAAGCTTATGCTCGACGATTTAAGCGCCCGCAACCTCGGGATTCATGTCGAGAAAGAAACAGGAAAATTGCTTTTATATTGCATAGCTATTGTAAGTGCCTGTGTGGCTGCGGCTGGCGGAATCAGTTTTGTTGGCTTGCTGGCGCCGCATATTGCACGTCGGCTGATCGGTACTGGTCATAAGCGAATGTTGCCCGTCTGTATGCTTGTCGGCGCATTATTAGTAGCAGTAGCAGACTATATTGGGAAGACTGTGTTTGCTCCTGCAGAGCTTGCTGCCGGTATTGTTATCTCTTTAATTGGCGTACCTTACTTTGTTTTATTGCTATATCGAAAAAAAGGAAGAACTGCATAAACAAAAAAATCTGCTTAGAGCACTTGCTTTGAGCAGATTTTTTTTTGTTGAATTTGTAAATATATGAACATCATTTTTCATTTTGCTCAGACTGTTGCATAAATTTCAAGGCATAATTTATTAATACAGGAACGACTGATATATGATTTTCTCCCGTAAAATCGCAATACTTTGCACGCATACCATAAGGGGTTAAAGCTTGAAGTTTTTCTGTCAGCTGTTTGGCATTAGCATTCATCCCGCTCTTATGGAAATTTTCTAATGAGCCTGCTGCCATGAGCAACTTGATTGTTTGCGGATGCGCTTTTAAATTTGCACTAAACTGCTGTGCATACTTCTCGATACCCGCTTTATTCCAATGAATGGAGGGGCTTCCGGCAATATAGCATTGAAAGGCTGTCGGA
Source organism: Paenibacillus nanensis (assembly GCA_040396195.1). GTDB lineage: Bacteria > Bacillota > Bacilli > Paenibacillales > Paenibacillaceae > Pristimantibacillus > Pristimantibacillus nanensis_A. The sequence continues at coordinate 210,032 of JBEBPB010000001.1, read as the reverse complement.
TGATTGAACATCGTATACAAGGTGAATAAACCGCCAAGCGAATGGCCCAAAAGCGTTTGTTTGCTGCAATCAATTGCAAATTGCTTCTCAATGTATGGCTTCAGTTCTTTTTCAATAAATTGAAAAAATGCAGGCGCACCTCCATGTTCTGGCCACTGCCCTCCGGTAGGATGGGCGGGAAGCTGCTCCAGATCTGTTGCTTCCGTAAAATCATAGTGGCGTGAAGAAGGGAACGGCTCCTCGGAAGGATAGCCAATGCCCACAACAACAGCCGGTTCGATCCCTGTTTTATCAGCTCTTCTTGCTTGCAGGCGAATGGCATCTGTCACTGTGTTAAAAAAAGCATTGCCATCGAGCACATATATAATGGGAAAACCTGTTTTGGGAACAGCGGTTTGCGGCACATATATATAAATGGTATATGTTCGATCGTTTATATCAGACTGGACAATAAGACTGCGAGCAAAAGGAAGTTGTAATTGCTGCTGCTCAAGAATGGTTTGCATATTAATTCCCCTTAAAATAAATTTTATAATCAAGCTGGCGATGAACTGTAAACAAAAACTTGGCTGCAAAATTCATTCGTCACTACAAACAAAAATGGACTTCCACCGTTTTGTATGCAAAGGCGAACGCTAACGCTTCTACCGTTCTATTAATCGACAGCACAATAAGCATAATATCCGATCTTAAAAAGTACCATGCAGTAAACAATGACCAGCCTTGTACTTTTCTCTTTGCACAAAATTATAAGACAATCCAACAAAAAGTATATTGTTTAGTCCGATAAACAAGAGTACGATATTAGCATTGATTGAGAATGATAATCAAACAAACAGATAGGGGAGAAACGTAGTGACAAACAGATGGGGGAAACGATTTTTTATAGTGCTAGCAGTTGGAGCGATCGCGCTTAGCGGTTGCGGAAAAACAGAAGATTTGTCTTCTGATCCTGAGGTATCACAGCCGACAATTTCAGAGCAGCCAGAGGAGACCAATCAAGTCGGCAAGCAAAAGGAAGAAGTTGAAGCGGCTACGAGAACAGTTAAAGACGAGTACGGCGATGTGACTATTCCAGCGAAGCCGCAGCGTGTCGCGGCTATTTATTTGGAGGATTACTTAAAGGCGCTTGATGTGGAGCCAGTCGTTCAGTGGTATCATCCAAACTGGGGAATTCAGGAGTATTTGCAACTGGATGCACCACAATTTGATATTACAGGCACTATGGAGGCGCTGCTCGAATTTTCTCCGGATCTGATTATTGTTGATGGTGGAGCAGACAAGGTGAAAACAGAGCAATATGCATTAATTGCACCAACCTATCACATTCCTGAGAAAAATCTGCAAAGTGCAGAGGATATTTTGAAAATTGTTGCAGATGTGCTCAATATTCCTGAAAAGGCGGACGTAGTACTGGCAGAATATGAACAAAAAATCAAAGCAGCAAAGGAACAATTTGATATATTTCCTGCCAATGAAACTGTAGCGGTTATCCGAATCAATACAGGTGATAAAACAATTGCCCTGTTTGGTGAGAAAAACAGATTTGCAGGTGAAATATATCGTACGTTTGGCTTGACTCCACATCCGCTGGCAGCCAAGATGGAGGGCTTCCAGGAAATATTGTCAGAAGAAGGATTTTCTCAATTGGATGCCGACCATATTATTGTGTTCCCATCAAACGGCAATTGGGAAACAACAGAGAACCAGTCTTCCTATGAGCTGTTAAATAGTCGTTTGTGGGAAAATGTTCCTGCATTTCAAAAAAACCAGGTATACAAATTTGATCGTTCTCATTGGCAAAGTGGAGGCATAACAGCAAATATGCAGAAGTTAGATGACTTAATCGACATATTTAACAAAAAACGATAAAAATTCAGAGAAGCGTATCAATATACTATTGAAATGCTTCTCTTTTTCGTATAGACTATTAAGGAAAATGATAATCATTATCACATTTATCATAACTAACGTTTTTTGGGAGGGAGGAATTTGGAGCGCATAAATAAAACATTGTCCTCCCGTATGCCATACTGGCAGCGTATCGCGAAGCTTACCTTTACAGCTAATCATAACTATGAGTTGCAAGCAGGAGATTATGCTTTGTTGCTTGTTACAAAAGGAGCAATAGAGGCTGTTGGCAATGGTACTATATTTCATTTGGACGAAGGATATTGTGCGCTGATTCCGATCAGTCAAGCCGTGTGGCTGCAAAGCAGGGATGAGACAACCGTCTGCTATATGGTCACTTTTACTATATCAGACAAATTGAATAACACCTCTGATTCTGAAAAAATCGATGCCTTCTGGGAAGAGGTATTGCGAGCAGGAACTTCGCCTTGCAGAGCAATGTCTACATGTATCTTGCTGGCAGATGCATTGCTGCAGTCTGAATATACTGAACAAGAACAAGCTCTTACAGAGATTAGCAGCCAAATTCAGTTTTTGGAGCTGCTGCAGCATGTATTGACTAGTTTGAAGAACAGGCGCGAGGGTCTGACTATGGAAGAGACAGTTAGACTGACCATTCAATATGTAGATAGCCATTACTATGAGCCGCTAGCAATCGGTGAGCTGGCAGAGCAAGCTGCCGTTAATCGCTGGCAATACACTAAGTTATTTAAAAAATTGACCGGACAGCTGCCAGTGGACTATCTGAATAATGTCCGAATAGAGAAGGCACAAAATTTGCTGCTTACAACAGAAAATAATTTGCATCAAATCGCACATGCTGTTGGTTTTAGTAATGAGTATTATTTTAATCGAAAATTCAAGCAGATGACTGGTATCTCACCAGGACACTACCGCAGCAGTCATTATAATAACAAGTTTTTTGCACCATTTTTGGAGGATTACTTGCTCACGCTTGGGATTACTCCCGTTCTACAGTGCACACATAAGCATTGGGGCAGTCAAACTTATCTTGGGCTAGAACAAATACCTGTGCTGGATGTATCAGCAAAAAACTGGCAGGTACTGCAGGAGACAAAGCCGGAGTTTATTTTGCTGGATGACGGTTATTCACGATGGTCTTTGGAGCAGTGTACCAGATTTTCACCTGTATACAAGCTGCCACATACAACAGAAAATTGGCAAGATACATTAAAAGCAATTGCTGCAATAACGGGCAAAGAGGAAGCAGCTGCAACAGCAATTAGAAACCATGAGCAGAAGCTCCGTGCAGCACGCTCGAAACTGAAAAAAGCTTTTTCAGGGGAAACTATTGCAGTATTGCGCTTAACTGCGGAAGCAATTTATCTTTATGGCGGTCCAAGCGGTGGTTATACAGGCCCGCTTCTGTACAATTCTCTTGGTTTGGAGCAGCCGCAGTTAGTCAAGCAACTGCCTGCCGGCATTCGTCGAGCGGAATTAAAGCTTGAGCAGTTGGAACTGCTGGATGCGGATCATCTGATAGTAGTGCTGGACAAAGAAGGGGGCAGCGGCAAGGAGCGGCGTTGGCTTAAAACAGAGCAGTGGCACTCTCTGAAAGCTGTTCGTTTGAACCATTGCTATGAAACCGATTTTTGGGCATGGATGAATTATGGCATGCTGTCTCATAATCGTAAAGTTGATGATTTGCTTCTTGTAACAGGTCTATAATCAGATGGCAAAATAGTATAACAAAAATATACAAAAAGGACATTGCTGTAAAGATGAAAAATGCATATACTTATTTTTGTTGCATTGAGAATGAGTATCATTGATAAGTGGCTGCACGCTGCTGTTACAGGAGGAAGATATGCTTCGTCGTTTTATGGCTTATTACCGACCATATCGCGGTCTGTTTATTTTGGATTTCAGCTGCGCAATTATTGCAGCTCTGTTAGACCTCGTTTTTCCAGTGGCAATCAACTATGTATTTGATAGTCTGTTGCCGCGAGAAGAGTGGTCAATCATATTATATGCCTGTTTGGGGCTGCTCGGTATTTATCTAGTCAGTTCGGCATTGCACTATGTGGTTACATATTACGGACATATGCTTGGCATTAATATAGAATCCGATATGCGCAAAAAGCTGTTTGAACGAGTACAAAAGCTGTCATTTCGTTTTTTCGACAACAACAAGACAGGACATCTTGTATCACGAATGACGAATGACTTGATGGATATCGGAGAGATTGCTCACCATGGTCCGGAAGATTTGTTTATCGCTGTGATGACTTTACTCGGAGCATTCGGAATTATGCTTGGCATCAATTGGAAGCTGGCATTGCTTACCTTTGTTATCATTCCGCTAATAATTTATTTATCGCTTTACTTCAGCAAAAAGATGTCAAAGGCATTCAGCCGCATGTTCCGCGATGTAGCTGATTATAATGCAAGGGTTGAAAATAATGTAAGCGGCATTCGAGTAGTTCAGGCTTTTGCTAATGAAGATTTCGAAATTAAAAAATTTACTGAAAACAACGAACGCTTTAGAATTACTAAGTTGATTACGTATAAGATTATGGCATGGAATTCTTCGCTTAGCTTTATTTTGATGAAAACGGTAACGATATTTGTTTTGCTCTGCGGTACCTGGTTTGTCATTATAGGAGATATGACTTTGGGCGAATTTGTTGCTTTCGTTATGTTATCCAATGTATTTTTAAGCCCGATCCAAAAGATCAACTCTGTTATTGAGACCTATCCAAAAGGGATTGCCGGATTCAAGCGGTATTTGGAACTGCTGGAGTCGACGCCTGACGTTGCCAATCGAATAGGCGCAATGCATGTCGACCATATAATCGGAAATGTTACTTTTGAAAATGTTTCATTTAGCTATGAGGAAGAAAAAGATCCTATAGTTCAAAATGTTAATTTTAATGTGAAAGCAGGCGAAACAGTTGCGTTGGCAGGTCCGTCAGGAGCAGGGAAATCCACTTTATGTGCGCTTTTGCCCCGCTTCTATGACACATTGTCAGGATCGATTAAAATCGACGGCAAAGATATTCGTGATATGACGCTTGAATCGCTGCGTTCACATATCGGCATCGTTCAGCAAGATGTTTTCTTATTTGACGGAACCATTCGTGAGAACATAGCTTATGGCAAGCTTGATGCTACAGAGGATGAGATTTGGAGAGCTGCAAAAATGGCACAGCTTGAGAGCATGCTGCTAGAACAGCCAAATGGACTTGATACAGTCATTGGCGAGAGAGGCGTAAAACTATCTGGCGGACAGAAACAGCGTCTGTCAATTGCGCGCATGTTTCTCAAAAATCCTCCTATTCTTATTTTGGATGAAGCGACATCAGCGCTTGACACTGAAACTGAAAAAGCAATTCAGGCTTCTTTGCAAGAACTGTCCAAAGGCAGAACAACCTTTGTTATTGCTCATCGCCTTGCCACCATTCAGCATGCTGACCGCATTCTGATTGTGGCAGAACAAGGGATAGCGGAACAGGGCACTCACGAAGAACTTATTAATCATGACGGGATATACAAGCGGCTGCATCAAGCACAGTATCATGCGTTTCAATAACACGATCAATACTGGCAGAAGCATGAGGGAAGGCAAGGGTGGAGAGAATAATGGCAACAACAGCAACGAATAAAGCTCCTAAGGTGAGAACACGACCGCTCACTGCATCAATGATCTTATTTGCAGGGACGGTTGCATTGATTGCTAGTTTGGCAATTTCTATTACTTTGGGCGCTTCAGATATTAGCTTGGAAACGATCTGGAATGCATTATTCCATTTTGATGAAAATATAACGGCACATCATGTCATTCAGGAGCTACGAATCCCAAGGGCGCTTGCAGGCATGATGGTCGGCTTAAGCTTTGCAGTAGCAGGTGCGATTATGCAAGGCATGACTCGCAATCCGCTGGCGGACTCAGGATTGCTTGGCATTAACGCAGGAGCAAACTTTATGATTGCTGTATGTTTTGCTTTTCTGCCAGGACTGCCGTTTATGAAGCTGATTTTATTCTCATTCTTGGGAGCAGCATTGGGAGCAGCACTTGTATTTGGCATTGGAGCAATGAATCGCAAAGGGCTTACACCTCTGCGATTGGTATTGGCAGGTGCAGCGGTTAACGCTTTGCTGATCGCACTTAGTGAAGGAATCGCTCTATATTTTAGAATTGGTCAGGATATTGCGTTTTGGTACGCAGGTGGAGTAGCAAGTACAAAGTGGCCGCAAATAGAAGCGATACTACCTTGGGTAATAGGCGCGTTGCTTGTATCAATCGCTTTATCACGTTCCATAACACTCCTCAGTCTTGGGGAAGATATAGCGACTGGTCTGGGACAGCGAACAGGGCTTGTCAAAGTAATCGGCATGATTTGTGTTTTGGTGCTTGCCGGTACATCTGTTTCAATCGTTGGAGCTGTCGGCTTTGTCGGACTGATTATCCCGCACGTAACTCGCTATTTGGTGGGTGTCGATTACAGATGGATCATTCCCTGCTCAGCTATACTTGGCGGATTGCTAGTCATATGGGCTGATATTGCAGCTAGAACAATTAATCCACCAACCGAGGTTCCAATAGGTGCTCTTATCGCTCTGATTGGTGTTCCTTTCTTCCTTTATCTAGCAAGGAAAGCGAGGAGGGAATTATAATGAATGCCAATCCGATTTTTGAAATTAGCAAGCAAAAAAGCAAGCGCGCAGCGATTATTATGATTACGTTGCTGCTGCTCGTTATTATATTGTTTGTTATAAGTATGAATACCGGGCATATTCGCTTGACACCGCTTGAGGTATTTAAAACATTATTTGGTTATGGAAGTGAAAAGCAGTCCCTTATTTTGTATCAGTTTCGCTTGCCGCGAATTGTTATTGCAATATTAATCGGAGCTGGGCTAGCCGTATCAGGCTGCATACTGCAAGGTATTTCACGAAATGCGCTGGCCGATCCGGGCATACTGGGAATAAATGCCGGTGCGGGGCTTACCTTGATGCTATACCTGTCGTTTTTTCCAGCAGTTACACTTGGTTCGATTTTTGCAATTCCATTAATGGCTTTAGCCGGATCTGCTCTTGTGGCGATATTTATCTATGTGCTTTCTTATAAACGCGGAGAAGGTATTTCTCCAACAAGACTACTACTTACAGGGATTGCTGCAGCAGCAGGGATAAGCGCAATTACTATTGTGCTTACTTTGAAGCTTGATCCGCAACAATATCAATTTATTGCAACTTGGATGGCAGGCAGCATTTGGGGCTCCAATTGGAAGTTTGTATGGGCATTGCTTCCATGGACCGTGATTCTTATTCCCTTGTCGATTACAAAAGCAAGAACCTTGAACGTGCTTAGCCTTGGCGAGCAAACGGCAACCGGTCTTGGCGCAGTAATTGAGAAGGATAGACGGATTATGCTTGCAATTGCTGTCGGACTTGCTGGAACATCGGTAGCTGTAAGTGGGGGAATTGGCTTTGTCGGATTGATTGGTCCGCATTTGGCTCGCAGACTGGTAGGTCCCCGTCATCAATTGCTGATTCCGGCTTCAGCACTAACAGGAAGCTTACTTGTATTAACAGCTGATACTATCGGAAGAATTCTATTGCAGCCTTCAGAAATACCGGCAGGAATAGTAGTTGCAGTTATCGGCGCGCCATACTTCTTATATCTGATGTCAAGAAAATAAAAAAGCAGTTGAAAGGAAAGATAGAGATGGAAGAGAAAAACGTATATGATATTACAATTATTGGCGGAGGACCAGCGGGTCTGTTTGCAGCCTTTTATGCAGGATTGCGTGAGATGTCAGTGAAAATTGTAGAGTATCAACAGTTTTTAGGCGGAAAAGTTAATGTCTATCCAGAGAAAATGATTTGGGACATTGGCGGTCTGACACCACTGCCTGCTGCCAAACTTATTGATCAGATGGTGGAGCAAGCCAAAACCTTTGATCCCGAAATAGTACTGGGGCAAAAAGCAGTAGCTATTTCTCAAGAAGAGGATAAAACCTATGTTCTTCATACAGAATGTGGTGCAAAGCATTATACCAAAACGATTATTGCGGCGGTGGGCGGAGGCATATTGCGTCCTACAAAGCTGGAAGTTGAAGGAGCAGAAAAGTTTGAGTTGACTAATCTGCACTATACTGTAAAGTCGTTGGCTCGTTTCAAAGACAAAGTTGTTCTTATATCTGGCGGAGGCAATGCGGCTGTAGACTGGGCAAATGAATTAGAACCTATTGCTAAAAAAGTATACTTGACATACCGTAAAGACAATTTGAAAGGGCATGAAGCAGAGGTCTCAAAATTGGCCGAGAGCACAGTAGACCTGTTGCTTAATACTGAAATTAAATCATTGCAAGCGGGCGAGGATCATAGTCATATTCAAAAGGTTGTACTTACCCATAAAGAAGATGGAACAGAGCTGGAACTGAACGTGGATGAGGTTATTATTAACCATGGCTATGACCGTGAACTAGGCTTCTTGAAAAACAGCGGTTTGAATATCAATCTAAAGGATGACTATTGGGTAGATGGGGCACCAAACAGCGAAACGAACATTCCGGGCATCTACGCTGCAGGGGACATTCTTCATCATGAAGGCAAGCTGCACCTTATTGCCGGAGCGTTCCAGGATGCTGCCAATGCAGTGAATGAAGCGAAGGTATTTATCCAGCCTGACGCTAACAAATGGGGGATGGTATCCTCCCATAATGATCTTTTCCAGAAGAAAAACAAAGAATTAATTAAGCATTTGTATAAAGTAGAAGCTTAAATAATATAAAGAAAAAGAGCGGATTTTGATCCGCTCTTTTTCCTGTTATACTATGATTACAAATGAAGGGGTGGTGTTCCTATGTATGAGCCAAAAACTAAAGTTAACGATAGCGATGTAATTGAATATATTGAAAACCTTGACTTGGGAAAAAAGAAAGAAGATGCTTATAGACTACTTCATTTGTTCACTGAAGCGTCCGGCTTTGAAGCGAAAATGTGGGGACCAAGCATTATTGGCTTCGGGTCATATCATTATAAATATGCAACCGGTCATGAAGGGGATGCTCCGTTAGTAGGGTTTTCACCTCGCAAGTCCAAGTTCAGCTTGTATTTTGCTACAGGAGATACCAATCGAGAGCAAGTGCTGGAAAAGTTCGGAAAGCATACAGCTGGAAAATCGTGTGTTTATATTAGTAAGCTGGCGGATGTGGATCAAGAGGTGCTGCAACAGATGATCCAGCAGTCGATTCGTTTTTTGCAAGAAACATATCCAGAAACGTTAAGCTAATATTTTATTAATCCAGTTGCTGATTGGTTTAAACAAATATTCGAGTAATTTGAGCGGCTGGGGAAGTGTATAGTCCAATCCCCATAGAATGCCAAGAGTCATACCTGCAATCAGCAAAACAGCAAAGACTGCTATGTCAGCGCTGTTTTTTTGTTTTTTAAAAGTTTTCCATTCAAATAAAGTAATCAGGGTTCCAGCAAGTAGAACCAGAAAAACAGTTGTCAAAGCTGAACACCCTCCATCTTTTTTCGGAAATAGTAAACGACCATAATTGTTAATGGCATTAATAGTCCGAAAACGTAGTCCATTAGTGCCCATTGATCAGTGACAACCGAGTTGAAGGTGACAATGTTTGGTGTGAAAATAATAGTAAAGAAGTAGAGGATCAGCCCTACAGGGAAAAATAAACTTTGCTCATTTTTAACCCTGAACAATTGAGATAATCCCAGTACAAAGGAATATAAGCATATGGATACTTTCAAAAATATCGTCATCGTCCATAGTATGGCCAAAGTCGCTTCAATTCGTTGCAAAAAATTGCCCACATCTATTTTTTTTGCCAGAGCATAGCTGGGATAAATATGAGTTGATGTAATAAATGGACCTAGCACACCAATTGAGAGCAGCACCATAAAAAAAATGATAGCTCCCCCTATTGCAGCGCCAGTGAGCAAATTTTGGGTTATCTTTTGTTTGTCTTTTACAAATGGAATAAGCATCAAAAAAATACATAGCTCCATATAAGGGAATGCCGATGCAGGAATAGCACCCTTGATAACTGCTGGAAAGCCGTGTTCTAATATGGGTAGAAAATATTTTGAACGGACGCTTCCTGTAAGTAAAACGAAAATTAAGGTGAAGAAGAACAACATCCAGGGGAAAAATATTTCACTTGAACGTGCCAGTACTTCAATTCCTTGCCTTGCGCCATATAAAGCAGCAGCTAATGTAAGAAAAATTATAGCGTGAATAGGTGTGTCCGGCATAATTTGAGTCGTCATAAAATCTGCAATTTCTCTAACATGAGCAGTAGTTGTAAAAAAAATATATAACAGGAACAAAAGGATAAGCGGCAACGCCAGCCATCGTCCAAGCACTCGTTCAGTAAGTTCAACAAGAGAGCCCTTCTTTAACAATTTTGCTAGAGTAGCAATGATCAAAATACCAACTATCCCAATTATGGTTCCAAGAATGAAGGATAGCCACGCATCTTGCTCGCTTCCTTTTGAAGATACAAAAGGAAGGACGAGCATCGAATCGCCAATTGTTAAAATCGCTGTCATTATAATGAATTGTCTGTTTCCTATTTGTAATTTACCCATAAAAACCCCCTCCAAACGGTGTATGATCGAATCATCTTTCACTTATTTCACTTGATATAGAATCGCCAATCGAGCCGATTCTTCTTATTTTTACGACTGGATCGACAATGATCGAAGCATTGACAAACTCCTCAGCCCAATTCTTTTTAATTTTTTTCCAATACTTGGGGTGTTTCCGTCTGACTACTTCTCCAAAACCAAATACATCTGCTTGAAGCGCTTTTGCTTTTTTTATCGCAGCAAGACTATGATGTTTTATTTCTTGGGCAGCTTTTGTTTCTAATTCATTAATTATGTTCGGGTCAGTGACATTAATTTCGCACTCTGCACTTAAAATATCAGCTTCCGTGAAGCTATCGACATGAATTTCTATTTTTCCATTGTTCAATATATTTGCTTTAATATTTGTTTTCGAACGTATCACTTCAAAAGAAACAGTTCCCTTGTCTTCACAAGCAGATACAAGAACTGTTTTTTTTAAAGTATCCGTTAAATTGGTATAACCGCGACTTTCAGTCTCATTCATCCATCCGACAAACTTATTTTGTTTGAAGGCAGCTAAGCCATATAGCTTAATTTTGGTATTACCTATTGTTTGCTGTAAATTTTCAAGAGATGCCTTCTTATTGCTTTGCCCAGCCAATATAAAGCCGTTCAGCACCAGATCTTGACCTTCGCTATATAAATCAATGACCATCTCATCCAGATGCTTGGCTGATACAGGTGACCATTCTTTTTGGGCTATTTCAAGCGTCTGAAACATTTTGTGCGACGGTATTTTTTCTAGTGAACTTAATACGCTTAGCAATTCTCTCGCTGTTGTGCCTTTGGCGATGCCAAAATAAAAATCATTGCGGAAAACATGGGAACGTGATAAAAAGTCTAAAATAAAAGTTATTCCTTCTTTTTTCACTACTTCTTCGGATAATACAACAGTAAACAAATGAGAAAAGTATATTTTCCGCGGTATGATGGTTGATAACCGTCCGATTGCTTCCGCTAAAGATCTGCCCTTCTCTGTGTAAATAACAATTGGTGTATAGGATCCGCCTCCAGCAGCTTTTGACGCGACTTGTGTCGGATCAACGACTTGCACGGTAATTTGATACTGATCACCAATCGTATCAATGCCAAGTCCTGCAGCGATAGCAATTTCATTCATTTCAGTCCGACTCCAGCAGCCAGTCTGAGATAACAAGACGAAGCCCAGGATGATGCAAAGCATTGTTTTTTTCATCATGCTATCTCCCTTAGTCTGGTTTTATCAAATCACGATCTGAGCTGTTTCGTGTTTTGTTTGGCGTGTTAGTTATAGTTGGTCTATGCTTCATGAACCAGATAGGCACCCTAATAATAGAGTCTTTTAAGTCTTTTGCAATAAATGGACCGAATGGAGCTAAATAAGGAACACCAAATGAACGCAAGCTTGCCAAATGGAATACAAGGAAAATGATTCCAATAATAATTCCGAATAAACCAAATGTAGCAGCAAGAATCATCATTGGAAATCGAATCATGCGGATAGTCCCTGACATTTCTGGAGCAGGGAACACAAAGCTGGAAATGGCGGTGATGGATACTACAATTACCATCGCAGCAGAAACGATACCGGCATCAACTGCTGCTGTGCCTATAACGAGCGTTCCGACAATGGATACGGCTTGACCAACTGCCCGGGGCATACGAATACCAGCTTCCCGCAATATTTCGAAGGCAATTTCCATAAGGACCGCCTCTATAAATGCAGGGAAAGGAACTCCCTCTCGTTGGGTGCTCAGACTAAGCAGTAGGGTGGTAGGTATCATTTCTTGATGAAATGTTGTAATCGCGATATAAACGGATGGACCGAGTAAGGCAATGAAAAAGGCAGCATAACGCAATAATCGAATCAAACTGCTTATATCTGCTCGATGATAGTAGTCTTCAGCTGCTTGAAAGTAATGAATAAAGCTTGATGGCACAATTAATGCGAATGGTGTTCCATCCACCATAATTGCAATTCTTCCTTCGAGTAATTCAGCAGCTACAACATCTGGACGTTCTGTATTGAAAATAGTAGGAAAAGGTGTATAGGTTTCATCCTGAATATATTCTTCGATATACCCGCTTTCTAAAACACCGTCTATTTCAATTTTATCGAGCCTGCTTCTTACCTCTTCGATCGTTTTATCATCTGCAATGCCTTTTAAATAAAGCATTTCCACCTTCGTTTTTGTAATGGTGCCGATCTCTCTGCTTTCAATCCATAGTTTTTCACTTTTTAGCCTTTGTCGCAAAAGGACGGTGTTTATACGTATGCTTTCAATGAAGCCTTCTCTCGGACCGCGGATAATCGTTTCGGTAGATGGCTCGCTGATGCTTCTTTTTTGCTGCATACTAACATTGATTATTAAAGCTTCCGGTGAGTTTTCCAGCAGCATAACCATTTCACCTGACAGCAAAGCTTCAAGAACCTTTGTAAAATCACCCGTTTTATCTACACCGTTGGCAATAATGCCTTCCTGCAGTAAAAAGCGAATATATTGGCGTGACTTTTCGGTATCAATATATAGTTCTTCAGCGTGCAGTTCCTTTGCCAGCAAATGTGTAATCAGATGCTGTACTGCATTGGAATCAATCATTCCTTCAATAAAAGTGAGTGCAGCCTTGATGCCGCTGCCTTCATTCGTATGTAGTGTCAATGTTCGCACCGACATATCAGAGCTTTCGCCAAATGCCGACATAATTTGTTGCAATTGCTGCTCCATATTATTTTTCAAAGGATTAAAAGATGACATGACAAGGCTCCTGTTCGTTAAGCAATTTATGAGTTAGTGTCCATTATTGCCTCTGCGGCTCAAACATAAACTTGGTTGCACTGGAATAAATGTTTTTTATGCTTCTCATACTAAGCATTGCAACACTCAACATGTTTATTTGGAGGCAGCAGTATGAAAAATTCAAATTTAGAAATTTTGCTGTTCGAGGCAGCCGCGCAAGGGAATGTTAATGTCGTTAAACATTGTGTTGAGCATGGTGTTGATCTGAACAGTGTGAATAAAAAACGACAAACTGCGTTAATGGTTGCCGCTTATGAGGGTCAGAAATCTGCTATATCATTCTTGTTGGAACAAGGAGCGAATGTGGATAAGCAGGATGAAGTAAAAGCAAATCTACTGCTATATGGGGCGGAAACGGGGGATCTGCAGCTTGTACAAATGGCAATAGAGTATGGAGCGTCGATTGATTGCGTAACTCGCTTTGGCAGCATTGCACTTGCTCCCGCATTGATTCATCTGCATACCGATATTGTAAAATTTCTGCTTGCGGAAACATTTATAAATGTTAACCACACTAATTATTGCGGTTGGACACCTCTGTTTGAACTGATTGTTCGAGGAGATGGAAGTCAAGTTCAAGCGAGACTTGTAGAGTTGCTCTTGGAAAATGGTGCAGATAAAAGCTTGGCAGATCCTTATGATAATCTGCCATTGACAGCTGCAGCGCAAAGAGGCTTTCAAACCATTGTTGACATGTTAGAATAAACGTTGTGATGCCCTGTAGTTAAACCCATATTGATCAAAATAATGGAGCAGTTCATACTTCGCTGTAATGAAATGGGGTGGGATGTGCATAAATTTTGAACATATGGGCTTTTTGTTGTGAAAAACGACATAATCACTATCTAATTGCAAATGTAAATGGTATCCTATATCAAATATGGGTATTTAACGATATGAAAGATGTGCTTAGGAGGATTATTGTGGGGAAACTGATTGTTGCCGCAATCGGCGGAAATGCTCTTGTTAAAGATAAAGAGAGCGAATCTGTACATGATCAATTCGAAGCAGTTTGCTCTATCGCCAGTCACATTGCAGATATGGCAGAGGATGGGATCGATATTGTCATTACACATGGCAATGGACCTCAGGTGGGTTACGCACTGCGCAGAAGTGAAATTGCTCATCATGAAAAAGGAGTTACAGAGGTGCCTCTTGTCAATTGTGTGGCTGATACGCAAGGCGGCATTGGATATATGATTCAGCAAGCTTTGACGAACGAATTTTTAAGACGGAAAATGGATAAAAAGGTAGCGACGGTTATTACTCAAGCCGAAGTAAATGCTACCGATGCCAATTTCTTTCGACCAACCAAGCCAGTGGGCAGCTTTATGTCAAAAGGGGAAGCAGAGCAATTGATGTCAGAGCATCCCGAATGGACAATGATTGAAGATTCAGGTCGAGGTTATCGTAGAACGGTGCCGTCTCCATTGCCAATAGATATTATTGAGAAAGAAGCGATTACAGCGATGGTTCGTGCCGGATTTATCGTAATAGCAGCAGGCGGGGGAGGCATTCCTGTTATAAAAAAGGCGGATGGTACGTATGAAGGTGTTGACGCTGTAATAGACAAGGATTTTTCCACCAGTTTGCTCGCACAGCAGCTCAAGGCAGATGCACTTGTAATTACAACGGGAGTGCCAAAGGTTTGTATTCATTACGGCAAGCCAGAGCAGGAAGAGCTGTCCAAAGTAACCATGGAAGCAGTGGAAGCTTACAAACTGGAGCATCAGTTCCCGGAAGGCAGTATGTTGCCTAAAGTAGAGGCAAGTTTGCAGTTTCTAAAAAACGGCGGCAGTCATGTTGTTATAACGAATCCGGAAAATTTAGGTCTTGCCTTGAAAGGAAAGGCTGGAACGCATATTATTAAAAATATATAGTGCAATTTTCATTGTAAGGAGAATAAGATGAAATTTAGACCATGTATCGATCTGCACGCAGGCAAAGTAAAACAAATTGTTGGAGAAACCTTAAATGATGCACAGGTTAAAGAAAACTTTGTATCTCATTATGAATCCGATTACTATGCGGCAATGTTTCGCGAGGATCGCTTAACCGGCGGTCATATTATTATGCTTGGACCTAATAATGAAGCAGCAGCTGAGAAAGCCCTTCGCACTTATCCTGACGGCATGCAAATTGGAGGGGGCATTACTGTACATAATGCTGAGCACTATTTGAATATCGGCGCCTCGCATGTGATTGTCACCTCATTTATTTTCCAAAACGGGATGCTTCATAAGCAAAATTTGCAGGACATCGTACAAACGGTCGGCAAGGATAAGCTTGTTATTGATCTTAGCTGCAAGCAGAAGGATGGAAAATGGTTTGTAGTAACCAATCAGTGGAATCAATTTAGTGATTTCGAGGTAAGTCCAGATAACATTGCTTATTTGGAGCAGTTTTGCGAAGAGTTTTTAATTCATGCCGTAGATGTTGAAGGCAAGCAAAGCGGCATTCAACAATCTCTAGTGCGTGATTTGGCAGAGTGGACAGCGATTCCTACGACCTATGCCGGCGGGGCAAGAAGTCTTGCTGATATGGAGTTGTTCAACAAATTGTCCAACGGAAAGCTTGATATAACAGTGGGAAGTGCCCTTGATATATTCGGAGGAAAGCAATCGTATAAGGAAATAGTAGATTATAGCAATAAAGTAAATGGGGTTCATTGGGATTAATATAATGAAAATAAAAAGTGCATTTGCTTAGCAAATGCACTTTTTTGTTGCAGGACGAAGGAGGTTACAGGATTGAAATATATATTTCTGCTTGTCCGTCATAAGGGCTGATGTTTTGCCCATAATATTCGAAGTCTCCTGTAAATGCACGATTATTGCCCGGTTGTCTTGACCAATCCCAAATATTTGCCCATGCACGTTGGACTCCCTCTACGATCGGTCCGCGTTCTGTTACAAATACAGCATACTTTGCAGCAGGTAATGTGAAAGTTTGGATTCCATCAAGCTTTTGCGATTGCAAGGAACTCTCTACTGGTACGCTAACCATTACTTCATATAATCCGGCATCGCCACGTTCATAATTAAAGTAACAGCTGTAATGTCCTTTTGTCTGTATATCAACGCCTAGTAGTTTGCTGATATTGTGTGAATGGAATTGTTCGAATAGCTTGCCGATTTTACCAAGAGGGCTATGCTCTGCTTCATTTGTTGTCACTGCACTTATACCAGCCAACGTAAAGGAGGGCAGTTTCTCAATGCGATTTGGCGCAAATGGTTTCATATTCATTTTATTTTCAGTCTCCTTCTATACAGAATGAAACCAGTATAGAACAACATACCTGACAACTGACTGTCAGGTTGCTTCATTATTTTTATATCTTTCGGCTATCTTATTCGCTCGACTTGCAATAATTTGCCGCAAATGCGTTGGCTCAAGCACTTCTGCTTGATGTCCAAGGCCAAGAATAAAGCTGTAGAGCCATTCGTTTTCGGGATAAGCCTTTCTCACTTCCCAGCTGCCATCATCGACAAGTGATATCTCTTCAGTGCCAAACCATTCTTCTGCCAAGTGACGAGCTTCTGCCTGAAATCGAATGACAATTTCGGGAACAGGGGACGTTTGTTCGGATTGTACGTAATGATGTAATGGATTTGAAACCGTGGTCGGCAGTACGCGACGTATAAAAGTTTTGTTTCCGTCCTGGCTAAGGTCCTTCATTCTTTTCAATTTAAATAGGCGAAATGCTTCTTTTCCCAAGCAATAGGCTTGCACATACCATTGCCTGCCTTTGAGAATAAGCGTATATGGTTCAACTACTCGCTGTGATATATTGCCTTCCGCATCGGAATAAGTAAACTTAACCAGCTGAGAACTCTTTACTGCATCCTCTAATGTTTGAAGCTTTTGCATAAGTCTATTGCTTCTATCCCAAGGGGACAGGTCTATCAGTACGCGGTTCGTTTTGTGAAGAAAATCTTGCTCGTCAGCGGGGGATACCACACTGTTTATCTTTTCTACCAATCGTTGATTTTGTTCTTTGCTGTAGGAGGTCGAAATACTGCGCAAAGCAGTAACGATCGCAGCAAGCTCGTCGTTTGTCAATATATTTCGGTCGAGTCGATATCCTTCAGCCAAACCAATACCGCCATTTGCTCCCTGATAAGTAACAATCGGGATCCCAGCGCCATTTATCGTATCTATATCACGGTATATTGTTCGAATCGATACTTCGAATCGTTCTGCCAGTTCTTTCGCCTGAACAATACGGCGATTCAACAACAGGATGATAATAGACAGCAGTCTCTCCAGTTTCAACAGTTGCAGCCTCCATTTCGATCAGGTAATATTTCATGACATTGCTGTTTACAGGTTATAGTAAGAGATGAAACTTTATTGCTGCTACTATTGTAAATGAAAAGTCCGGAGATCGACAAATGCTTATTCTATAACGGCTTCCATGATTTGAATACAGTGTTCTGTGATATGATAAATAGTAGATGTTTTATAAACAACGCGGATTTGCAAATACTTGCATGAGAATGCAAATAGAAGGTGAATTATGAAACAGATTGAAAGAGATAAGCAAGCAGGCTGGAGACTGCAAAACAGTTATGCCGACCTGCCAGCTATTTTTTATACCAGGCAGTTGCCAACGCAGACGCCACAGCCAGAACTGGTTGCTTTTAATGAAAGTTTGGCAGAGCAGTTGGGCTTTGATACATATTCAATGCAACAAGCTGAGCAAATCGCTGTATTTGCAGGAAATCGTGTCCCTCATGGCTCCGAACCACTCGCTGAAGCGTATGCAGCCCATCAGTTCGGGCACTTTAATATTTTGGGGGATGGGCGTGCTCTTTTGCTTGGTGAGCAACAAACACCCGCTGGTGAACAGTTTGATATTCAGCTGAAGGGCTCCGGACGCACGCCATATTCGCGGCAAGGAGACGGAAAAGCAGCTATTGGCCCCATGCTGCGTGAATATTTGCTTAGTGAAGCGATGCATGGTCTTGGCATTGCAACTACGAGAAGTCTTGCTGTTGTGAAAACAGGCGATGTTGTATATCGCGAAAAACCGTTGCCAGGGGCGATCTTGACACGTGTTGCTGCCAGTCATATCCGAGTTGGAACTTTTCAATGGGCTGCCTACAAAGGGGAGCATGAACTATTGCAACAACTGGCAGATTACACGATCAACCGGCACTTCTCATATATTTTGGAGGATGGCAAAACAGGGGAAGAAAAGTATATGCAATTTTTACAGCAAACAATCAAACGTCAGGCTGAGTTAATTGCTCAGTGGCAAGCATTCGGCTTTATTCATGGTGTGATGAATACGGATAACATGGCGATAAGCGGGGAAACGATCGATTATGGTCCCTGCGCTTTTTTAGATGTTTACAAGCCTGATGCTGTATTTAGCTCAATCGATTCGCAGGGTCGCTACGCTTATCAGAACCAGCCGCAAATTGGAGGTTGGAACTTGGCGCGATTTGCTGAAACATTGCTTCCACTTCTGCATAAAGAAGAAGATGCTGCTGTAGAGTTGGCGCAAGCAGCCTTATATCAGTATTCTGATCTTTTTCATGAAGCTTGGATGAGATTGATGAAGGGAAAGCTTGGACTGTTTGGTGAATATAAAGAGGATGTTTCGCTTGTTCAGGAATGGCTTGATTTGCTTGCATCAGAGAAGGCTGATTATACCTTGGCATTTGTACATTTGCAACAAGCAGAAATGCAATGTGATGGCAGCGGTAGCGAAGGGGGCATAGTTGATCATAGCAGCAGCCAACGGATCGAGTGGATTAAAAAGTGGGAGAAACGACTGCAGAAGCAAGAGGGAACGACTGCTCAAGCCCTTGATTTGATGGCGAAGCACAACCCGCTTTTGATCGCTCGCAATTACTGGGTGGAGGAGGCTCTCTACCGTGCATCAGCGGATGGAGATTACTCCATATTCAAAAATCTGGCAGAGGCATTGCGCAACCCGTTTGAGGTAAAGGCTGAGCATGTTATGTTCAAAAACGTGCCGCAAGCGATGCCCGAAACGTATCGGACTTTTTGCGGCACTTAATCAGGCTCTAATGTACAAGCTCCATAAATCGTTTCGCAGCGCTAGTGAGGGGTAAATTACGCATAGTCATTACACCCACTTGTGATGGTGGAAGTTGAACATCAAGTTTGATTTCAAATAAGGAACCTTCCTCAAGCTCCTTGGATACAAACTCTCTTGTTACAAAAGAAATACCCAGCCCTTTGCGAGCAAACTCGATTAGTAGATCAACGCTTCCCACTTCAAATTCCGGACGCAAATTCAAGCCGTAGCTATGATAAAGTTCGGTAATTGAAATACGTGCCCGGCTGTTGCGTGAAAACAAAATAATCGGATAATCAAGCAGGTTTTTGAGTGACATCGTTCTATTTTTCAAGTCGACATATCGTTCACCTGCTACAAAGCAATCCTGTAACTGCCAGGTTTCACGTACTTCCAGCTGGGGATCGCCAATTGGCATGCGGACGACACCAAGATCAATTTTACCTTCTTTCAGGAACGAGATTACTTCAGGGGTTGTTCCATGATTCAAATGTATTTTAATATTCGGATACAAATGATGAAACTGTTCCAAATAGGGGAGCAAATAATGCTTGAACAAGGAGTCGCTGCCGCCTACGCGCAGCTCGCCGCTTTCCAGATTTTTAAGAGCAGCCATCTTCTCTTCGGCAAGCGAAATTAAAATATGGGATTGTTCAATGTATGAAAACAGCATTGTTCCTTCTTGTGTAAGAGTGACTCCTTTGGGGGTTCGATAAAATAAAATGACACCAAAGCTGTCCTCAAGCTGCTTGATTGCATGGCTTACACTGGGCTGAGTGATGTATAATGTTTTTGCAGCTTGCGACAAACTTCCGGTCTTGGCTGCCCAATAAAAAACTTTGTACAACTCATAATTGATAGTCATAGACACCATCTATATCTCCTGTCCAATATATTAATTACATATATAACCGTTATTCGTATTATAGTGTAATTATGCTAATTAAACTAGAGGCAGTCTCGAATGGGCTGCTATAGATAAAGAAGAGGAAAGCAGGAGGGAGAATTGGAGATGGAACCAGCATCATTTGTTCTATTTGGAGCAACGGGGGACTTGGCAAAGAGAAAAATATATCCCGCTTTGTATAATTTGTTTTTGGAACATAAGCTGCCTAAGGATTTCACTGTAATCGGTCTGGGCCGCAGACAATGGTCAACAGATTTTTTCCGTAACAATGTAGCGGAATCCTTGCACGAATTTTCAAGAAGGCCTGTCCAAAACAATGATCAGCTACAGCAGTTCTTGCAAGCTTTTCAATTCTGTGTATTGGATATAGGCAATAAGGAAGACTATGTAAAACTAAAAGGAATGCTTGAAGAACGTGAAGCTCGTTTGACAGCTGCTCCAAACCGCATGTTTTATTTGTCAGTTGGTCCTGAATTTTTTGACACAATTGCAGCCAATATTACAGATAGTGGTCTTGGATCTACAGACGGATGGAAACGACTTGTTATTGAGAAGCCATTCGGAACCGACTTGCAATCAGCAAGGGAGCTTAATGAAAAATTAGGCAAGTCCTTTACTGAGCAAGAAATTTTCAGAATCGACCATTACTTAGGCAAGCCGATGGTGCAGCGCCTTGAAGTACTGCAACAGAAAAATCCGGTATTGCAAGCACTATGGACCAATCGTTATATTGCCAATGTGCAGATTACTGCGAATGAAACCGTTGGTGTAGAGGAAAGAGCAGGTTATTATGATCAAGCTGGCGCTGTTCGCGATATGTTCCAAAACCATATGCTGCAGCTTTTGATGATGCTTGCTGCTCATTTTCCAAGCAACTCAACAAGTGAGAAAGTTCGCTTCAAAAAGAAAACGGTGATGGAAGCTCTTAATCCTTTGATGACTCCTACAATCAAGGAGCAAGTCATTCGCGGACAATACGGTGCTGGTGAAGTGAACGGCAAAAAAGTTGATGGTTATGTATCTGAGCCAGGTATTCCTGTAGATTCGCAAAACGATACATTTAT
The DNA here is from genome assembly GCA_040396195.1 of Paenibacillus nanensis. Lineage (GTDB taxonomy): Bacteria > Bacillota > Bacilli > Paenibacillales > Paenibacillaceae > Pristimantibacillus > Pristimantibacillus nanensis_A. The sequence goes on along the minus strand of JBEBPB010000001.1, from coordinate 188,696 downwards.
TGCTGTAAAGCTTGAAATCGACAACTATTTCTGGAGAGGCGTACCCTTTTATATTCGCACCGGAAAAAGACTGAAGGAAAAAACAACCCGTATTGTGATTGAGTTCAAAGAACCGCTGAAACAAGCATCGCAGCATGAGGCGAATAAGCCGAATCTGTTGATTTTTGAAATCAGTCCAAATGAGGGCATGAAACTGCAATTAAATGCTCAGGACCCGCAACTGAAAGAGGAAATCAAGCCGCTATATCTCGATTTTCAAATAAGCAAGGAGGATTTGCCGGAAGCTTATGAGAATTTAATCTATGATGCATTCCGCGGCGATCCGACATTCTTTGCACATTGGGATGAGGTTGAGTTATCCTGGAAGTGGGTTCAACCAATTTTGGAAGCATTTAAAAATAATGAGTTACCGCTTCATATTTATGAAGCAGGAAGCTTTGGTCCTGCCGCCTCGGATGAGATGCTGGCAAAAGACGGCTTCCGCTGGTGGTTTGATGAAACGCCAGAAGAACAACAAACTATGAAGAGCGAGGGAGAATTATATGCCTGCAACACAAACAATTGAACAACTGTCTGTTGACACAATCCGTACTCTTTCTATCGATGCTATTAACAAAGCGAACTCTGGACATCCTGGGCTGCCTATCGGTGCAGCGCCTATGACTTATGCACTTTGGGCACAGCAAATGAACCACAATCCAGGCAATTCCAAATGGTTTAACCGCGACCGTTTTGTATTGTCTGCAGGTCATGGTTCAGCACTTCTATACAGCATGCTTCATTTGACTGGTTACGATGTATCGATGGAAGATATGAAGCAATTCCGTCAGCTGAACAGCAGAACTCCCGGTCACCCCGAGTTTGGACACACGGATGGTGTTGAAGCTACAACAGGTCCGCTAGGTCAAGGTGTAGCGATGGCTGTTGGTATGGCGATGGCTGAGGCTCATCTTGCTGCCAAGTTCAATAAGGAGAGCTTCCCTGTAGTTGATCACTACACCTATGCTCTTGTAGGTGACGGCTGCCTGATGGAAGGTCTTGCTTATGAAACGATGTCTATGGCTGGTCATATGAAGCTGAATAAACTAATTGTATTGTACGATTCAAACGATATTTCTCTAGATGGCGATTTGAACTTGTCATTTGGCGAGAATATGAAAATGAGAACAGAGTCTGCAAACTGGAATTATATCCGCGTTGAAGAAGGCAATGATATTAAAGCTATTTCTGAAGCAATTGCTCAGGCAAAGCAATCCGACAAGCCTTCTTTGATCGAAATTAGAACGATTATCGGCTATGGAAGCCCGAATGCTGGAACTAGCAAAGTTCACGGCAATCCGCTTGGTAAAGAGGGCGCTGTTGCAACTAAAACAGCTTACGGCTGGAACTATGAAGAAGAGTTTACTGTTCCAGAAGAAGTGAAGGCTCACTTTGTACAATTGAAGGAGCAAGGCGCTGCTAAAGAAGCTGAGTGGAATAAGCTGGTAGAAGCTTTCGCAGCCAAACATCCGGAACTTGCCAAACATTTCTCTGATGTTGTTAGCGGAAAAGTACAAATCGCAGCCGATCAATTGCTTACTTTTGATGCAGACAAAGCAATCTCTACTCGTGTAGCAAGCGGTCAAGCGATAAATCATTATATTCAGCAAGTGCCAGCTATTTTTGGCGGCAGTGCTGACTTGTCCGGCTCTACTATGACTGATATTAAAGGCGATGGCAAATTTGCTGTTGATTCCTACGCTGATCGCAATGTATATTTTGGTGTTCGTGAGCATGCTATGGGTGCAGCAGGCAACGGTATGGCGCTTCATGGCGGTGTGAAACCGTTTGTGAGTACATTTTTCGTATTCAGCGACTACTTGCGTCCGTCTATCCGTTTGGCAGCACTGCAAAAGTTGCCTTTGACATATGTATTTACGCATGACTCTATTGCTGTTGGCGAGGATGGTCCAACTCACGAGCCGATCGAGCATTTGGCAGCACTTCGTACTATTCCTGGTCTAACCGTATTGAGACCTGCTGATGCGAATGAGACAGCCAACGCTTGGGCGTATGCTTTGCAACAAAATGATGGACCTGTTGCGCTTGTACTGAGCCGTCAAAATCTGCCTGTATTTGAAGAGGCAAAAGCAAAGTATGATGAGCTTACCAAGGGTGCGTATATACTGTCTGAAACAAATGCAAATCCTGATTTGATTTTTGTAGCTACAGGTTCAGAAGTATCTCTAGCTATGGGTGCTAAAGCAGAACTTGAAAAAGAAAATGTATCAGTACGTGTTGTTTCTATGCCAAGCCGTGAATTGTTTGAGCGTCAAGATGTTGCCTACAAACAGTCTGTACTGCCTGACGAAATAACTAACCGTGTAACAATTGAAGCAGGCATTTCTATGGGCTGGGAGCGCTACGCAGGTTTCAAAGGACAAATTATCGCCATTGATACATTTGGAGCTTCTGGACCAGGTGGAGCTGTTATGGAATACTTTGGCTTCTCCGTAAGCAACGTAGTTGAACAAGCTAAAAAAGTTTTGCAATAATTGGTTAGTCAGATTTAAATATGGTGCAGGTTGAGCAGTAATTTTATGCAGAGCAGTGAACAACCGGATAAGCAGTTTTGTGAAGACAGAGGCTTGACTTATCCGGTTGTCTTTCTATATATTATTACTTTTACCTATGAAATAAATCATTTTGATTGTAAAATATAATAAAGCGAGGCGAGAGCAATGAAGTTTTTTATTGACACAGCTAATTTGGAAGATATTAAAAAAGCATACAGCATCGGAGTGCTATCTGGTGTAACAACAAATCCATCGCTTGTTGTTAAAGAAGGTGTGAAGTTCGAGGACCGGATCGAGGAAATTTTGCAGGCGGTACCTGAGGTGGAATCCGTATCTGCTGAAGTTACTCCTCATGCTGTGACTGCTGAACAAATGATTGCGGAAGCCGATGAACTAATCAAAATAAATAATAGCGATAAGAATATTACTATAAAATTGCCGATGACACTTGCGGGACTTGAAGCATGCCGTTATTTAACGAAAAAAGGCGTCAAAACAAATGTGACATTAATTTTCACTGTAAACCAGGCTTTGCTAGCTGCAAGAGCTGGTGCAACCTATGTTTCACCTTTCTTGGGAAGATTGGATGATATTTCAGAGGATGGTGTGCAATTAGTCGCTAATATTGCGGAGCTATTCCGCATTCATAATATCGATTCACAAATTATTGCCGCTTCTGTACGCCATCCGGATCATGTCACTCGTGCGGCACTGGCAGGAGCGCATATTGCTACGATTCCTTTCTCGGTTATCGAGCAGCTAACCAAACATCCATTGACGGATCAAGGGCTAGCTAAATTTGCGGCAGATTGGGAAAAATCTTTATAGACAAAACTGCATAAAATTGTTGAAAACGACCAGCCTAACCTTTATGAAGATAAAAGTTAGGCTGGTGATTTTTTGCTTTTGTTTAGAAAATTTACGATGATACTATTGCTAGCAAGTTTGTTGTCAGCCAGCTGCAGCGGAAATCGGACTCATTATGCTCCAAAAGAGTCCCCAAACTTAAAGATAGCTGCTGCAAAGAAGAAGGAGCAAGGGAAAAAAGTAATTGTAGTACTTGTTGATTCCTTAATGCCGAAAACATTAGAGGAGGAGCTGCGAACCTCAAAACTGCCTGCACTTCAATATTTGCTTGATCAGGGTCAATATTATAATAATGTAGTCAGCTCATTTCCAACGATGTCCGTTACAATCGACAGTACGTTGTTCACAGGCACTTATACTGATCAACATCATGTTCCAGGGCTGACCTGGTACTCAAAAAAGGAAGATAGAGTAATTAGTTATGGAACCGGTCTAAAGGAAGTATTAAAGCTAGGAGCTGCCAATATTGCGAAAGATGCTCTGATACATCTCAATGGCATGCATTTGAGTCCAAATGTGACGACTATTTATGAGGATCTTGCTAATAAAAGAATAAGCAGCGGCAGTATCAACGGGCTTATCTATAGAGGCAGCAGCTCACATGAATTGGATGTTCCACCATGGTTTGCTTCATTACTGGATATACAAGGAAAAATGTTTGTAAAAGCGCCGGATTTTTTTACATTAGGAGTATTGGCGAGTCCGTTTAAAGAGCAATTGTTGCTACCGGACAGTATATTCCATAAAAATGGCTTTAACGATGAATATGCTATCAAAACAGCCATTCATTTGGTTAAAACTAATCAGCTGCCTGATTTTCTGTATGTATATCTGCCTGATCTTGATCAAAAAATTCATAAAAAGGGTCCGGATAAACGGTATGATCTGCAATCGCTGGATAAAAAGATCGGCAGCTTGCTGGATAGTTTCGGATCAAAAGAAAAAGCTCTGCAGGATGTTGTGTTTGTTGTACTTGGAGATAGCGGCATGACTAGTATATTGCCAGACGAACAAAATCCCGTCATCGATTTGCCAGACCATTTGTCTCCATATAGAGTATATGGAAAGGACGATAGCGATATAGCGGGGTCAGACATTATAATCGCGGTTAATGAAACAATGGCGTATGTCTATCGCAAACATGCGCAAGAACCATTGTCCGAAATAGCAGGCTATTTATTAAATGATGATCGAATCGATTTTGTAGCTTGGCAAGAAAAGGATTGGGTTTACGTAACGCAGTCTGGAACAGGCAAGCATTTGCAGTTCAAAAATGAAGGAAAACTGCGGGATATCTATGGACAAAGTTTTGATATAAAAGGTGATCATACTGTATTGGATTTGCAGGTCAGCACCGCAGCCATAAAGTACGGCTATTATCCCGACGCCTTAAAAAGACTAAGCACAGCATTTTCGTCACATGAAGGAGAATATCTGATTGTAACAGCCAAACCTGGCTATGAGCTTGCTGATAAGCAGTCGCCTCTTCACAAAGGTGGGGGAGGTCATGGTGCATTGGGAAAACAAGAATCATTAGTTCCATTAATTATTAGTGGAACTAATAAAGTGCCGGAAACTCTGCGGATTGTTGATTTGAAAAAGTATTTGCTTAGTTTATTTGAAACGTAAATTTTATTATATAGCAGAGCAGCAGGCTTTTATTATAAAAAAACGAATGCAAAATGGTATGTCGAAATGTTGACCGCCATTTTACATTCGTTTTGGAAGTGACGAGCAGCTTAAGTTTCTTTTGCATTATTGTCTGGTTGCCTTTTACGCAACAAATGCAGCTTGTAAAAATAAGTAACAAGCTCTCTAACTACAGCATAACAAGGGACTGCCAAAAACATACCTAACAATCCGCCGAAACTCCCTGCCACAAGTAAAATTAATATAATTGTGAGTGGATGGATATTGAGCTTTCTCCCCATAATTTGCGGGGACAGAATATTTGCTTCAATTTGTTGAGCAATTAATACGATAACAATTACTTTAATAACCATAGCAGGAGAATCAATAAAAGCGATGATAACTGCTGGCACTGCCCCGATCAGACTTCCCACATACGGAATCAAATTGAAAAACATCATGCATATGGCTAATAGCAACGAATATTCCAGACCAACTAATGCATAGCCGATAAAAACAAGAATCCCTAAACAAATGCTAAGCAGAACTTTGCCTTGCAAGTAGGAGCTTAATGCTTCGTCCATTTCCTTCAAAATATGCTTGCCATCCTTATTCCGCTCTTCAGGTACGAATTTCATAATGAATTGCGGCACCTTTTCGCCTTGACTAAGCATATAATACAAAATAAAAGGAACGGTTGTAAGTACAATTAAAAACCTGGCTAGAAAAGCAATAATATTTTGCAACGAAGCTACTGTAACATTGGTTACATCACCAATGTATTTTGCTGTATTTTTGGACCAATCGATATTGTGCTCCGACAAATATTTCCCAATCCAGGCATTATGCTGCAACTGCTCAAACTGCTGCTGTGCAGATTGCACTAGCTGCGGCAAATTTTCCACCATTGTATTGAATTGATTGATAATGTATGGGAACACCCATATGGACGCAGCTGTAATCAAAGCGAAACCTGCCAAATAAACAACAATAATAGATAACCAGCGAGCTAGCTTCAATTTGACCAATGCGTCAACAATCGGACGAAGCAAGTAATAGAGAATACCCGATACAAAAATAGGCAAGAACAAAGTGCGGAATACGATACCAATTGGTTCAAACAGAAAGTCAACTTTGCTGGCAAGTAGTACAATAAGTAAAAATAAAGCGATTCCGTAGCCTATTCGAAAATATTTTCCTTGCGGCATAGCCTCACCTCCTTCAATAGTTTACATAATAATTAATATGTAACGATAATCTTGTCCTGCATATAAAACTATAAATTCTCCTTACAAAAGTCAGTGTCGACCTAATTGCAAAAACTCATACGAAAAACGGTCAGAAGATTGCTGAAAGTCAGTTTTTCTTCAATACCTTTTATATTATAATAGGTATTTGGTTTGGAAGAAAGATATAGAGGAACTGCTTTGCAGCATTCGTTTGAGTCCTGCCGTCTCAGTTTTTATTTTTTCTTGACCTGCTTATTATTCTATGATATATTTTTCGTCCGTGCTAAAAGCTACAAAACAAATTTATAGCATATGGAGGGTAACTGATATGTCAGATCAAAGTGCCTTTCTACTTGAAACTAATCGAGTTGAACAGATTCTCGCACATATTAATGATCAGCTTCGCTTGATTGGTCCCCGGTATAAGGGTGACGACTTTACAGAACAAATGTTGGATCTACAGCGTATCAAACGCGAGGAAAGGCTGCTTGTATCACGCAAGGAGCCTTATTTTGGTCGTCTTGATTTTTCTGAACTGCCTGCAAACCAAACAAAAGCTCTCTACATTGGGAAAGCAGGGTTGTCAAATGAAAAAACGAAGGAAATACTTGTTGTAGATTGGAGAGCGCCAGTCGCCAGTTTATTCTATTCCTTCAGCGGGGGCGAGGAAACTGTTTGTTATGAGTCTCCAGACGGAATTGTTGAAGGCGAAGTCCATTTAAAGCGTAATCTGCTAATTAGGGACAGTCAGTTGGAGAGAGTGGTTGACAGTTATGTACGCGGCCAGGAGGACGAAACGGTAACGGATGAGTTTTTGTTATATCGACTAGGAGAAAATAAAGATAATAAGCTGCGCGATATTGTCTCTACTATTCAACAAGAGCAAGATAAAATTATTCGAACTGAAAAGAATAAGGTTGTTTTTATTCAAGGTGTTGCGGGAAGCGGGAAGACAACTGTTGCTTTGCACAGGCTTGCCTTTTTGCTATACCAATACTCTGGGAAATTGCAAGCGAAGCGAATGATTATTTTTGCTCCGAACCAAATGTTTCTTGACTATATTTCAGGAGTATTGCCTGAGCTGGGTGTAGGAGATATTGCCCAAACCACTTATGATCAGTGGGCGATCGATATATTGGAGAAGAGCGTAAGGGTAGAGGATTCGGCAAGCTTATATTCATATTGGTTTGAGTCACCACGAACAAAGGAAGAAATGTTGCACTCAGCAAGTCGGCTAAAAGGCAGTATTACTTATAAGCAGTTAATTGAAAAGAAAATAAATGAGTTTGAGAATAATTTTTTACCGAATCTCTCATTGGAGCCATATGAGGGCATCCGCTTATCTGCTGAGCAAATAAAGGAATGGTTTGTATCCGATATGAGCGGAGATCCTTTATTGCGCAAACGAGAGAGGTTAATTCAGCGGCTTAAGCATTGGTTTGAAGCAGAGTGGAAACAAAAAGGAATAGCGAGTGCGAAAGAAAAGGCTAAAGCTATGGCAAAATTACGAGCTTTCTCAAAAAAAATTCCTGAACTTAATCCATTGAAGGTGTATACAGAGCTAATAGATGATAAAGAGCTAGCTGATATTTTCCCGCAAGAGGAACGCAATGCTATTAAAACGATGCTTAAACAAGGCAAGGTAACAGCCGCTGACTTGCCAGCGCTTGTTTATATTCAAATCCGCCTGTCCGGAACGAAGCAAACTTCCTACGACCATATTGTGATCGATGAGGCACAGGATTACTCCCCGTTTCAACTGGATACACTTCGGATGATGCAACGTCTGCCATCCATGACTGTATTAGGAGATTTGCAACAAGCGATTCATGGCTACTCCGGCATTCAAGGCTGGCATGAGCTTCAGTCCTTGTATACAGCGACGGAGCATAGTTATTTTGAGCTGGACAGAAGTTATCGTTCGACAATGGAAATTATAGAGTTTGCCAATCAGCTGTTAGCAGGGATGGGTGATCATGTTAGGCCGGCGGTACCTGTGTTCCGCAGCGGAGAACCTGTAGATTTGCTTCCATTTGATGATGAGCGGTCACGACGAAAGCATCTGATCACAACTTTGAGAGTATGGCAAGAAGAAGGCATTTATAAAACAATTGCCATCCTTGGTCGAACGGCTGAAGCTTGCGCAGAAATAGCAGGCACGCTAACCGCAGCTGGAATCGAGGCGTCTCTTATTCAAAGCAAACAGGAAGTCTATAGCGGTGGCTTGACGGTTGTGCCGATCTATTTGGCAAAAGGATTAGAGTTTGATGCAGTTATGATTGACCAAGCGGATCAATTGTCTTATCGAACGGATGATGCCAAATTGCTTTATGTTGGTTGTACACGCGCCCTTCATAAGCTACAGTTGCTGTATAACGGTAAATGCACAGCTTTGCTTGCCAGATAAGATAGGGCAGCCCTTTTTTGTTTGTAGTGACGAATAAATTTTATGCTCAAGTTGTTTATTAACAGTTAATCGGCAACGTCACTCAGACTATTAGAAATGCCATCAGAAGAGAAGGAGAAACGTATTGTGTGTTGAATACGTACTCATGGCCATATATGACAAAACTTAAAGCTTCTGTTGTAGCTTTGAGGCGTTGATTGTTGGAGCGTATGGTCTTAAGATGATGCTTTTTGGAAGGGAGTAGACACTAATGACCATTTCCTTTTGTTCTTATAAGGAACAAGCAACATTTCATGATCCAATGCAAGAAGGCAAACTTATTCATAGAGAAACTGAAATTCGATATGACCCATTAACTAATGAAAGCTCAAGAATTGTGTTTGATCCTGGAGCACCATTTGTTACGCCAGATTACGAGGAGATTGCGAAACGAACAGAAGGAAGCAAGTGTCCGTTTTGCACAGATAATGTTCAGCTAGCAACACCGAGGTACCCAGAGTCTGTTTTTTCATCCGGCAGATTAATTGAACAAGAGGCTGTGCTATTTCCAAATTTATTTCCATACGCCAAACATAATGCTGTCGTTAGAATGACCGACGGCCATTATATGAAACTGGAACAGTTTGAGGAAAAACAAATTACTTCAGCTTTGCAACTGGCAATCCAATATTTGAATAATGTAGTTTCTCAGGATCAAGCAAGTCAACATTTATCCATCAATTGGAATTATTTGCCGCCTTCAGGAGGAAGTATTCTTCATCCGCATCTGCACATATTAGCATCGGAGCGTGCCAGTAATAATCAGCGACTTGTGGCAGCTAGCAGTCAAAGCTATTACGGGGAATATCATCATAATTATTTCCTTGCGCTTGCTGAGGCTGAGAAGGAACAGGCGGTGCGCTGGATCGGACAAGAGGATGAGTTAATATGGATACATGCTTATGCGCCGAAGAGTCATTTTGATTTTATAGGGATAGCGCAGCAATGTGATTATCTGGCGGATTTTGATACAAACCTATGCCAATCCATCGCTCGTAGCTTAATTCGCTTTTTTGCCTATTTTCATAAGGCGGGAGCAGCAAGCTTTAATATGTCCATCTTCATACCAGCAGCAGCAACTCCGTATAGCAAGGTTCATATAAGATTTGTGCCACGCTTTACAACTGGCTTGCTAGCTACAAGCGATATCAATGTCTTGAATTTTTTGCATGGCGAATACTTGTCACTGAAAAATCCTGAACAGAATGCTTTGGATGCACGCCAATATTTTACCTAGTTAAATATTTTCTTCTTGAAGCCCATGAGGAAGCTTTATTATTTGGTTGATCCAAGTAATGGGGCTTTCTTCATGATTCATTCCAATTAACAAATAGTTTACATAATAAATATTATGGTTACTTTTAAGAGATGTTTTGAAAATAGTTAACAGGTTATGGTGTCTTTTCTCTACTCTGCAGAATTAAGTTGACATAATAAATATTATGTAACTTTTAAAAGATAGAATCACAAAAAAAGAATGGGGAATTAGAAAGCTTGCTATAGCAAATTACTTGTTTGTAAATCTGAAGAGAGTATTACTATAGTTCATCCGCGTTGGGTTTTGCCTATTTATAAAAAATCATGATAGAGATCCAAAACAAAATGCCAAATAATATAGAAGTGCTAGCAATCCAACCGCTAGCTTTTTCTTTTCTTACAATATTTTCTATGGATGTGAGAAAACAAGCCATAAATGCCAGTGCAATAACCGCAAATAAAATATCCATTTTTTTCTCCTCCAAATTATATAAGTGTTCTTTTGCCGAATTTTTTATAAGGATAGGTTAGAATCTTCATTGTATTCAACAATCCAAATAAAGTAAATGATTAGATACTTGAAAATTTATCATTAGGCTTGCTAAGAGCTTGTTTAACAAATATAATGTTTTGAACTTATCATATGAAATTTTATTTACTCTGCCATATAGAAAGAAGGGTTGAAAAATGACCGAAGAAGTATTTCTGGTTAAACCAACTATGCAGTTGAAGGAAGCATACTTGGATTTTTATAAAGAATGGAAAGATAGCAACGAAGATATGGTGCCTTGGGTAATTTGCAAAGACCCGTATGATTTCCCTAAAATGTTGCAGTTTCTTGCGAGTAGTGAACTAGAGGTAAAGCAGCCCGACGGCTGGGTGGCAAACTCTACATACTGGCTTGTAACCGCATTAGGGAAAGTAGTTGGTGCGGTTAACATCAGGCATCAGTTGACGGAAAAGTTATTCGGGAGCGGCGGACATATTGGCTACGGAATTCGTCCATCAGAACGACATAAAGGGTATGCAGCAATATTGCTGGAGCAAGCTTTGCAAAAGGCAAGGGAAGTCGGAATTGAAAGAGCACTGCTTGTATGCAATGCAACAAATAGCGCATCGGAGAAAGTGATTAGGACAAATGGAGGGGAACAAGACGTTAGCTTCACAGAGCCAGATGGCAATATTGTATATCGGTTTTGGATTAATACGAACAGAGTATAAAGAAACACCGCTCTTATTCCTTATAAGAGACGGTGTTTTTATTTATTGCTTTTCTTTTATATAATCCTTTAAAACTAATAAGGCAACTGCGATAAAGCAAATACTTGCTACTCGGAAAATAACCGCTAAATCAATCCAGTTTGCCAGTATACCGAGTAAAAGCGCACTTGCGCCAACCCCAATATCAAAACTGGAGAAAAAGGTAGCATTGGCAGCTCCGCTTTTTTCAGCGCTTACTTTTTGTACCGCCCATGTTTGCAAGGATGGCGTTATTGTTCCATAGCCTGCACCAAATAAAATTGCAGCGATAATAAGAAGAGCAGTATTATTGGCATACGATAAAATAATCATGGATGAAAACCCGAGTATAGATGAAACAATAATAACCGACCAAGGGCCATTTTTGTCATACCATTTTCCGGTAAAGGGACGAATCAACGTCGATACAACTGCATTGACGAGGAAGAACAAAAAAATATGCTCTAAATCTTTCTGCTCCCCAAATAAAACAAGAAACGTAACAACAGCGCCAAAAGGAATGGTTGTAATTACCATTAACAACGCTGGAAACCAGACATCCTTCTCGAAAATCATTTTTCCAAAGTGAAAAGGCGTTTTCTCTGTTTTAGCAGGAGCGGGGGAGTGCATGAATAAGAGTGCCGCAACTGCCAAGAAACTAAGCAATACAGATGTCCAAATTAATAAATCAAATGAAAAGGCATTATAAATAAATATACCCACGCTTGGTGCAATGATCGCGCCGATAGTAGTGGAGACAGAAAAATAACCCATCCCCTCACCTAAACGTTTTTTAGGAATTAAATCGACTGCAATGGTGCTATTCACAGTGGTCGATACTCCCCAAGCAATACCATGAAAAAAACGAAAAAGAAGAAACAACCATACACTACCCATAAAAGGGTAAATAAGTGTAACAAGCAATAACGCTGTTCCTGCACTAATCGCTAATGTTTTTCGTTTATTATCAATCAAATAATAGCCAATATATGGTCTAATTATAACAGCTCCTACCGAAAACAAAGCAGTAACCAATCCGACCTGAATAGAAGTAGCGTGCATACTAACCAGGTACGCTGGCAAAATAGGAAGAAGCATTTCAAATCCGATAAATACAAAAAAATTGCTGAAGAACAGTAAAACAAATGATTTGCTAAAAATTTTTTGATGACTCATTTCCTTTTCCTCGCTTCTAAATTATTATGACTAATTTAGAAGCGGATATACACTGAGATCATCTTAAATCGTCTAATATAATTAGGCAATTCAATTCACCTCTTTATCAATCGCGGAAGCGGGATAGAAATTTATAACTCCATTGTTGAGTTTCATAAATATTGAGTTTTATTAATTGTTATTTCAGTTAGGTTAAGGGTAGCTTTCTTGCCATTGCAAGTCAAGATGCAATTTTTCTACATTCGACAAAGTTCGATAATATAATCATTATTTCGATAATTTTCACATCTGTTAACACACTCGAAATAATTTTTTATGGTATAATCACAAAGTGGGTTTTAGCAAATTACTACTTTATTTTATTAAGGAGACGCTATGAGTTTTAAAAAACAATATGACGAAATTCGACGTATAGCAGAAACAATTTTCAATCATCCGGAACTAGGCTACAAAGAGTTTAAAACAAACAGTCTGGTAGCGGAATTTTTGAAAAGAGTTAATCCAAAAGCAGAGTTGCAAACGTTCAGTACAACTGGGATACGCACATCACTTGGTACGGGCAAATCACTGAACATTGCCTTTATTGCGGAATTGGATGCTGTCTATGCGCCGACACATTGGAATGCTGATTCTGAATCTGGTGCTGCGCATAATTGCGGCCACTATACACAAGTGGCAATAGCTCTTGCGTTATATAAATATTATGTGGAGTCAAAGGCATACGAAAACTTCGACTTTACATTAACATTTGTGTTTATTCCGGCAGAAGAGTATTTGGACCTTGTGTACCGTGACAAGTTATTGCAAGAGGGAAAGATATCTTATTATGGAGGAAAACCAGAAGCGATGAAGCTCGGTGTCTTCGATGATATTGATATCGGTATTTGTGTGCATGCAATCGGAGGGGAATTTGAGAAGCGGACAGTCGAAATCAACTGTGATTTGGCAGGCTTCCTCTATAAGCACTATACCTTTATCGGGAAAGCGACACATGCCGGCTTTGATCCTTTTTCTGCGAAAAATGCTTACAGTATGTCGACGCTTTTCAATGTTGCATTGGGACTAAGCAGACAACATATGAAGGATAGCGAAAAGGTGAGGATGAATCCGATTGTCATGGAATCCGATATGTCTACCAACGTTATTCCTAATCGTATTCAAGTGGGCAGCGATCTGAGAACATTGACAACAGACTATATGAAAGAAGCCGCTGCACGTATGGATGCTGCTGCCAAAGGCAGTGCAATAGCGCTTCAAGGTGAAGTTGATATTCAAACAAGAATGGGATACTTGCCGTTTAATCAAAATCGATATTTATCTCAGTTTGTGATGGAGGCTTTCCAAGCGAATGATGAGATTGCAGAAATATGGAATGAGAACTCAATTAGTGCTGCGGGGGATATTGGCGATTTGTCATTTATGATCCCATGCATCCAAATTGGCCATAGCGGTTTTACAGGAACTATACATGGAGACGACTTCAAAGATGTTGATCCTGAGTTTCTATTCGAAATATTCCCACGCTTTTTAACTGAGGTACTGGAGCAAATGAATGGACGTATTGACCGTACAGAGTTGTACAGACGTACATTCGCAGAATATGAGGAACTGCTTCAGACTATAGTAAAACCTGATTAGTTGTAAATCGTATAGAGAAAAGAGGACCCAGCGTTGAAGTCAAAATATTCATTAATTTACTTAATTGCGTTCGTGTTAATCGTTATTGCGATCTCAGAGATGATCGGTATCCAGCCAATTATGATTGGTACAATAAAAATTAGCTTGCTGCCACTTGTATTCGCAATAGTGATTACAATGGTGCTTGGCATTACTGCGTTCCGAAAAGGAATTTTGAAGAAAATCTACAGTAAAGAAAACGTTGGTTTTTCCAGTAAATATTTAATATTTATTATGTTGCCGCTAATGGCACGTTACGGAGCAGATGTTGCTCCAAAACTGCAAGAAATCATGCAGGTCGGCTGGGTATTTCTTCTACAAGAGGTAGGGAACCTGGGAACAGTCTTGCTCGGGTTGCCAGTTGCTATCTTGTTAGGTCTGCGCAGAGAGGCAATAGGGGCAACACTGGGGCTTGGACGTGAAGGTGAGCTAGCTTATATTTCTGAAAAATATACTTTGGATTCACCTGAAGGACGCGGTGTCTTATCGTTGTACATTATAGGTACTTTATTTGGCGCATTATTCTTTAGCATTATTGCTCCAATTATGCACTCGCTGGGCTTTTCAATCGAAGCATTGGCGATCGCATCAGGTGTCGGTTCAGCTAGTATGATGACAGGATCGTCTTCAGCACTCGTTGCAATTGCTCCAGATATGGCACAAACGATTAACGGATATGCAGCTGCAAGCCAGTTGCTAACCAGCTTCCTTGGAACATATACAATGGTATTCCTTGCTGTTCCGCTGCAACGCTTTATGTATAAACTGATGGTAAGAGGTGGAAAGTAATGAGTCAGAAAGAGACAAACGAGGGTCTGAATAAATATGTGAAATATGCCCTTGTACTGCTTCTTAGTGTCAGTTTGATTCTGTTCACTGAGCAAATGAAATTTATTAAAAATGGGGAAGGCTCTATTACAATGGGTACCTTTGCCGGACTTGGCGTATTGTGGGGCTTCTCATTGTTAGGAGTTATTATATCGGAATTAATGAAAAAGACTTCAGTAGGCATCTTGCGGGAATTTCCGGTACTTGGCTGGGTGTCGATCGTTTCATTGATCGGATGCCTAATCTCTAACGAATTGGTTGAAGCAATCGGAAACATTAACTTCCTGTCGATTACAACACCAATCCTTGCTTTCGCAGGTATCTCTGTAGCCGATCGTTTGGCGGATCTTCGTAAAACTTCATGGCGCGTCGCAATCATTGCGATCTTTGTGTTCACAGGAACATATGTCGGCAGTGCGCTGCTTGCTGATTTTGGCTTGTTTGTATCAAGCAAATAAAAAAATATGGATTTTGTGTTGGAATGAAAAAGACTTGTCTAGAGCAGACAAGTCTTTTTTGTATGTATGCCTGGAGGTGAATTTATTTTAATTGATCTGATTATCCCCCAAAGGCATAGTTTTTCTAATAAAATTCATAAATTCGCATTTGATATGAAACAAAATATATTAGCGCATCGTCTATAATAAATAATGTGTATTCCAAATGTTGGGGGATATGGATGTGCAAGAACATCAAAGACTTGAAAATTTCGAAACTGATATGGAAGAAGGGCGTTGGAAACCTTCCGGATTCGGATATTTAATTGAATCTTGCTATTTCGGACATTAACGGCGGATATGCAGGGTAATCTATAGTCTGCTCTACATATGATGCTGTCACTAAGAATCATGATTGGGGAGGTTGAGAATTTGAGAAAAAAGATCATACAAGGTGGAATTTGTTTGTTTGCTTTGTTTTTAATATTGTTAATTTTTGTAAAGTTTAATCCGCCTTTAGTTTCAAATGCTCTTACTTGGAATCCGAATGACAATACATTTGTATTAATAGAAGTTCAAAATTTTGGTTTTTTAGATGTTGAGGTAAAACAAGTATTGGTAAATGATAATGAAATACCAAAGAAAGTTGAATTGGGTATTAGCCGTTCTAACCATTTGGTAACTGGTGGAGAGTTAGAGAATAATCCCGATATTACATTCCATACTATTGATGATCAAAAAATTCATCCCCAGCTATCCGATAAAGAACAAAAAGAACTAAATAATAACAGTGAAAAAATAAGACACTATGGAATTCGTATTGAACATACTAAACCAATAAAACAAATAACTGTTAAATACAGCTATCTTTTGATACCTTTCACGATGAAGAAAGAATTCGATATCTAATAATTTTGCAACTAATCGAGGGGGAAGCAATGGCTTTATTCAGCAATTAAGCTTTCGAATTCTTTTCTTAAGGTACTATTTAGGAATTGTTTTTATTTTCTAAAAAAACGGTACATGATATTGCGCAATATCCAAGGAGAATGTATATCGTGAATATCTGAACGGTATCAGAAGTTTCTAAAAAGAATAAATAGATAAAGAATGAAAAAGAAATAACTAATAGATACACATTAAATTTTATTTAAGCATAAACAGAAAAAGTTAGTGCCAATTAAATATTGATGGCTACATGATGTTTCTCTCAAACATATTCACAAAACTCGTATTTTGTACATATGTACGAAACTAAGTTAAAACCCTTATGAATGCAGATGTTTCATAAGATGTACGGACATTATATAACCACTTCTTTTTTGCGAAAACATAAGTTTGTGATCTCCCTCTCTTAATTGTTGCAAATGGTTTTAGACTGCCCTCAGAAATTGAAACAGCGACAGCCTAAGACGAGAAAATAAAGTCCTAGACTGTCGCTGTATTATTGAACTAACGTTCCCCGTTAGCTTAATGACTTTGAATTTATTTCAAATCAATATATCTTGCATCTCCACCAAATAATTTGTCTGCAATTAAGTTCCCATCATTGTCAAATGCGCTAATAGTCCATGAATCCTCTGAATATTCATCTAAAACAAATAATACATAATTATCAGTAACCTCTTTTAAATGGTAATCACCACTATTTGCTTTAACATCATCAAGAGATAATTCATAAGTATCCGAAGGCATTATTCCGTCCATGTGATTTCCAAGTGCAATATATTTGATATTAGAATCATTAGCGATTTTTATGCTTTACCATAATCACCAATATTAGCTGAACGAATTTTTTTAACATCACCTGGTATTGTATTTATTTCGTTAAAATGTAATCCACTCATGCTACCAATTAGGATCAAACCAAATATTAAAGAAACAACAATTATCTTTTTTTTCATTACTTCCCCCCAGAAATTAAATTTCTTCATATAAACCCATTATCCTGCTTGCACTAACGCTGCCCGTTAGCTTAACTCTAATCACCAGGACATCTGTATCAAATACGTTGTTTTATTCAAATGTCCGCTATTGAGCCATCGTTCTCCGTTAGCTTAATAGACATCATTGTTTCAGTGTTATTAATTGCTCAATTAAGGCATTTGAATCTTGAATGGATTTCAGTGTTTCGACTTTTTCCTTGGAATCGAAAAGATAGTTGGATGAGTGACCATTTAACCCTTTCACAGTTGAGACGATCTCCTGCATCTCACTGTCATGTTTATGAATCTCATTTAATTGGTTGCTCTTAATGTTATTTTGAACCTGCTGTAAGTGACTCCTCATATTATCGACCAGACGATAAAGCGGTTGTTGTATTTCTTTATCGACAATCAAGTCGACGACCTCTTGTGAGATATTGCTCAATGACATAAATCTTCTGATTTCATGATCATACCAACGAAGTAAACCATCGATCCTTCCTGTTATGTAGCTATAATCTTCTGGTGACTTAGCTTTCATTGTGTGCTCAATTATGTCTACATAACTCGTCCATGTGCTAAAAATCTCTTCCCTCAAGGCGTTATCAGCCTCGGACGAAAACCATATTTCTTCCTGAGACTTTTGATCTTGCTGATTACAACTTGCTAAGAAAATGATCAGTAACAAAGATAACCACAACTGATTTTTTTTCACATTGCTTCCCTCCAAAAATTCGCTAGGTTCTTAAAATTAATGTGAGCATGGCACTTTGAATATGTTCTCCATTTGTTTCAACTATCCTGCCCGTTAGCTCAATGAAGCTTTGTCAGTCTAATACTTTATTTGCTTAGTCTAACACTTTATTTTTCAGTCCAAACTTTATTTTCTTTTGACAATTATCAAGCCTGTGATCGATCTTTTGGTTGAGTTTTATCTGCTTCCAGAAGAACATTTTCCTTTCTTATCCCGGTGAGAACTTCTTGTTCTTCTGCCAACAGCTTTTCATAAAACTCCGCTTTGTTCTTTTCGATATACTCAGTTATTTTGTGAAATTTCATATTAAACTCCTCCAATTATGTTTTCAAATGCGCTTGAACAATTAAATTTGAAAGTTACTAACTACTTTTAAAGAAGGAACGTTCGTTCGTGAAATCATGAACCTTTATTCCTGCTTAAAGTCACTTACCGTCAAATAATTTATTCCTTAAATTGCTCAAAAATATCTTTAATCCAAACATCGTTGTTTATTGCAATATACTGTTCCAATTTTATAACCATATCAGCAAGCTCAGACTTAGAATGCTTCATGTATCTTCTTTTTAATCTGTCTAAGTCACGATCCGTCCTGATATTCTTAAATGTTGCTAATGTATCATTTGAAACATTAGTAGAAGCCATCTTTTTAGAGTAAGTTTTCTTGTTACGCTTATAATACTCATTAAGTTCCTTGTTTGTTTTAAGCGTATTAACATGGATGCCTTTATGTTGTTCATCAATTTCTTTTGAATAATTTGATACTAACTCATAAGACAATTTGCAACCTTTTTTCACCAATTCATCTATTGCTTTAACGCCCAAATCATACGACCTCTGTCTTCGTTCTTCATAAATCGGTTTAAGCCAGTCCTTTTCCTGTTGATAAGGTAACACTTGGCTCATATTGCAAATCCCTCCTAACTTTTTCAAGTAATTCAATTTCTTTCAACTCGTTTTTTGCTCTATTTTTAGAGATTTTGATCTTGTTTGCTTCTAAAATTAAACCTAATTTATTAAATTTAATTTCACTTTCCACTGCCCAATTATAGTAGTTTTCTAATTCTTCTTTATAGTCAGGCTGAGGCACTTTAGCCCCACAGCCCACACAAGCCGTTCTAGTAGGGCATACAGAGTCGATGGTACATATCCGTCCAGTTACTTTTGCAAGCGTCCCTACCTTCTCTTTATAGTCTTCATATATCTCTTGCAGTTCTTCTGGAGCTCTAATCAATCCCTTTTGAATATCTAACACAGATATTAAACTATCGTTTAAAAGCTCGATAGAATAGGCAATTTGAGAGCTTGTTGGAGCAGAATAGTAATTGGTAATTTCTAAGTCTTTCTGATGCAAAAACTCTTTAACGATATCAAGTGGAATTTTCTCTGTTTGGACAGCATGTGTAGCAAAAGCGTGTCTTAACAAATGAGATTTAATTAATACCTGATTTCCTTCGGAGTTTTCTATAATAATTCCGTGTAACAAAAACTTGATTATTGCATTCTTGCTGATCAAACACACAAAAAACGGTACCCATAGATTGAAGCCATGTGAAATCATGCTGATCCTGAAGTTCAAAAGACACATTGTCAATATTGAACTTAATCGGCTGGTGATTCATATAATCGTCCCTCAACTTGGGGATTCACGTAGTTTCCAGGGCTATTTATACGTTATCCCCTAATTTTTTTGCCCTATTATCGATTAAATGTCTTCTCATAAGACATCACCCCTCTTATATCTATTAACACGATTATCCACCTAATTCTGCGGACCTAGTTATGTCCAAATGGATCGATGCGTGAAAGCGGTGTTAGATGAAGTTCCTCGCGTCGAAGCAATACCTATACCTACTATGAAATTTTAGTGAAGATCATTTTTATTATCCCGTCACCATACTCTTGAGGATATGACCATACAGAAAGAATTACAGTCACAGATATTATTATTGTCCATGAAACAATGTTCATTGCTCCATTTCGGTTTCTAAATGTATTTAAATTAATAAGGATTATCAGACTATTGATAAAGTAGATCATTGGCAAGTAAATAATACGTCCAAGTCCAGTGTTAGGAAAGTTAAGAATTAAGAGTGTGATTGTAAGAATTGAAGGTATCATTGCAAGTAAGAATTTATCAGATATGCTTCCTAACCAATAGTTTTTAAATTTTATTTTTGGTAGTCCCAAAAACTCTGATTTACAATCAATGCATTTTTGATAATAAGGAATAAATAGTGGTATAAGAGCAATTAACGCCCCGTAGTCAATCTCACCTGTAAAAAAGTAAAAATTCAAAACTATAATTAATGAAAGCAATATTCTCGTATGAACAGAACTCATCTGTTTGACATTAATACTCTGACAATTGGAACAAATCCTCATAATTTCACCTCATTTAATTTGAATACAATGAGTTCATTTATAGGTTTTCGTATTCGAGTAATTTCATCTAATGTTATTTATAATATTACTCTCTTCTAACGATGAATACTCAACAACACAGTCACATACTGGATTACTTGAATATTCTAACTATTATGAAGATCATCCGATAAGAATGATTCCAAATAGAGGTGATTATGATAAGCAATAAAATCAAAAAGGGAAAATCAATATCGAAATCCAAACTATTTTACAAAGATTTGAAGTATGGTTTCAGCCTGCGGTTTCCAAGATGGTGGAAGAAATTCATAATTGTTAAAAGACAAAAGCGGTTGATCGGTGCCGAGTACGGCGTATCTTTCCTCTTTAAGTACAAAGGCAAAGTGTATGAAGAGGTGTTGTCTCTGCTCGTTTTCCGGATGACTCGGAAGAAATGGCGAGATAAAGGCTATGAAGACTCCCCTATTAATTTTCTTGCAGAGCGAAATGGTTTAATTTATGCTTATACGGTTCCGGAAGAACTTCCTGATGATTTTCTCAAAAAATCGAAACAGGACTACGATTACAGAAAATACGGCAGGCCGATTTGCCTTCTTAAACGTATGGTCAACAAGGATGTTCCGAGAATTGTCAGAACGCTGAGCTATGAAAATAGAACGATGCTTATAGATGCCCATATATGAACGTCCATCTCCTTCTTGTGAGAAAAAAACAACAGTCCATTAAAATAACGAGTCATACATTAGGCTCCTCTATTTTTAGATGCAAAATAATAAGTTGATCAACAAGGCTACCGATTTGTAAACGGCAGCCTTGTTAATGTTCTTGTGGACAGTGTTCTTGGAGTAGTGAGTTTAAATTTCAGCTGAATCCCAGGCGTTTTTAAAATCATTAAGTATTTTATACATATGTCTTAGAATCAGCTGTCCCAATACTTGCACCGGGGAGCTTTTGCCCAGCTTGTTCACCGCCCAGACTTACAACCTTATAATCAGGAGGTGTGCTGGTTTATCGCGATGCTCTCCTACTCACTAAGTAGTGGAACTGATACAATGTCATACAAGCCAATACACCTCAATGATTGCCGCACGAATTTTTACTGTCCTGACGGTTCGTTTGTCAGCTTTTCATATATAAATTTTCGGAGATCATTAATACATTGGAACTCCTCTGGCTTACCAAGGTATCTTCTGACAACATCTGCACCGAAATCGTGGATAAGCAGACCATCCGTGATCATTCCAACAAGCCCTTCTTTAGAATAATCACCGAAATAACCACGCAGCAGTACAGAATCAAATTTGAACAGTTCGGCAGCAATATACGCATCCTCGTAAACCTTTGGCGCAAGAACAGCATCTGCAAAGTCAATAATACAGAGGTTACTGTCATCGGTAATGATGACGTTGTTGCTGTTTAGATCGCCGTGAACGTATACTTTCTCGCCGAAATCGTGAGAAGTGATGTAAGTAAGTCTTTCTGACCTAAAGTCAGTAGGATATATACCCCATCTTTCAGAACGATCTTCATCGGCAATGATATCAATGTCATTGAACCGTGGGCAAGGGGTGTTCATTATGTCCGTGATTTTGCGAAGTTGCTTTGCTGCTTCAGATTTTTCATTGTGTGCCAGGCTTTTCACTGCTTCGTCGAATCCGGTCCCATGAATATATTCCATAATCATGTAAGCAAAACGGTATTTATCCTCCACAAAACCATGTGCTATCAGTTTTGGGGAGTGAATTCCAAGCTGATTTGCTCGCTGCATGGAAAACTGTTCTGTCTGTATTTCCGTTGCCTGATCCATTCCTCCTTCACGCGGAACAAATATTTTTATAACAAAGTCACCTGATTTAAAAACAGCATTCGTTGCTGGTGGAAGGTTTTCGAGTTTTGCGAGTGGCAAGTTTTCTTTTTGGAATATGAAATTAATAAGAGTAGAAAAAGCGAATAATGACTGAGAGACATTGCTCCAGTCTTGCCAGTTTCCAATTTGTTCTTTAAATAAATTCATGGTCAATAGCGCCCTCGTACGAAAAATATGACTTTAAATTTAAATATTTAAATTGCTGTTCAAGTTTTTTTGTAATGTTTTGTGATGAGTGCTAACGGATAAAAATAAACCTAGATGTTGCAGTGTTTACTCAACATAAACATCTACATCTTAAACAAGGTTCAGTATTTAAAATTTAATAGTAAGACTTTTAAAAACCTCTCCTTTACACTAATATGTGCAAGAATTTCTTTACTACAAAGTGTCCTGTTGAAATTCTGTCTTTTTTCAAGTACACAACGACACAACGATTATTTCGGCGTAAACAAACCGACATGTATCAGCTCGTTATTTATAACTTTATATACTTCCATCCTTTGACCTCCATCCTCATTTTGGAAGATAGCTAACAGGCAATTCTCATATTCGCGCTGATATCCGGACATATCCTCCATTCCAAACGACGCTAGGCTTTCTAACTTCTCGTTGACATCTATATACGAAATTTCGCCATCCACTCGATCATATATTCGAATAGACTGCATTTCACCTGGCAAATATACCATTAGTTCTGTTATACCATCACCGTCTAGATCGGCTTCATAGACAGAACGGGCATAAATATCAAGAAGTATTTCTTCTTCACCTGATTTATTTGTAAAAATATACTTGATTTCTGCCCCTTTTGAGGACATATTGCTTACTTCTTTAATAACTCCGGTTACCCCCAATATATTACTCTTTTCAATATCAGAGCCAGGCATGTAGTCAGATCCTTCTTTAACTTCAATCATGACGATTTCTTTATTGTGTAAGAAAAAAGCAATATATACCCGACTGCCTTCTGGTTCATAAATGTATACTCTGTTAAACTCAGGCTCACTACCGTCAGGCAACCAATTGGCTTCGTATTTAAGATCGCTATAAGCAGCTTCCAGTTCAGACAAGGTACTGCCAATGCCAACACCCCTTGGCGTTTTGGCGTCTTTAGTGGCTAAAATACGATAAATGATTTCGCCCTTTCCTCTTTCGTCATCCACTTTGAATGAGAAAACTGTCAGTTCATCTCCATAATGAATTTTACCAGAAGGGTAAGGAAAATCCTCAGGTGTATCCTCTGATCGCCGGCCTTCAAGTATTGACTGAAGAACATAATCGCTATTTACGGGATAATAATTGTCACCAACATAAATGGCAAATTCATTGATTTCATCAATCTTGGAGAGCGAATCGACTTTAATATTATTCTCATCGTGATTCACCAGTCTTGGTTCCGTATCCCTTTCAATATCAAGAGGATAATTATTGCTGCAGCCTGACACCAGGAACAGTGACATCAAAATAATTATCACCACTGTTCCTTGTTTCATGCTAACTCCCCTCCTATTTACGCTTTTTTTGCGTTGCAGCCTGCAAACTCTGTTCCCTTCACCACAATGTATGGTGTGTCTTGCCATGGTCTGCTTGTTCTACACGATAGGACACAATTAATTTCTTATCCTCTGACACAATACTCAGATGAGCATGCCATAGTCCTCTAGATCTTGTGACACAGCCCAATAATCTTTCTTGTTCTCGTGCTCTAGTTTCTGTCTTTGTTTTGAGTTAATTCCCATAAGATGTTTCCTCTTCTAGTTTCGAGCTTTATCCCGTCTGTATTTATAAGATTAAATAATGTACAAAGATGAACGATGTGTAGTTAAATTTTCACAGTGAAAAGAGGGAAAAATGTTAGCAATAAAATCTGCGCAGTTTATTTACTTATTTACTTGCTTCTTCTGTGTAATTACATATGCCGTTATAAAAGAAATTTGAAGAGAGATGACTAATAAAATGCTCACTAGTAGGCCGTCACCGTCCTCAGGCTTTAATAAGCCTACTGATAAAAAAAAGGCTATAAATGTAATGAAAACCAAACCGACAAAAAGGCCAATCAGTCTCATTACAGCCTCTGATTTTTTTTGGCTTCTCAAGCTTTTTCCTCCTTGCTACAATTATGGATTGAACTACAATTTTTTTATCTCAATGGATATCAAACGCAGCTATCACCCTGTTAAAATAGCTTTATACCTAGAAAAGTACAACTAGTCATCACCCTATATCCGTTATATTCATATTTTCTTGTCTAGATTAAAGATATTCACTTGATTATACCCAATTTCATACATTTATGGAATGATAGGTTTTGAGCAACATATAGATCATAAGGGAACAGTATCATTCACCTAATATTAATATAAAAAAATAAAAGAAGCTCTTGCCATTAACATACTCATCGTGCGACAAGAGCTTATAAGTAAAACTGAAAGAAAGCATCTCTAAACTAAGTCAATGCCTTCTATCCAATGATTAAAACACGGCGATAAAAGTAATAACCGTTTTCCAGATATTCGTCTTCAGACATGGTTTTGGTGGGCGTTTCACGCCAATAGGCTGATAAGGGAAGTATTGTGGTTCACCGCCGCAAAGCGCAGCTCCACCATCCCCTCCCTTTACCTTACAAGGTCCATTCACCAGCTCATATTTATAGGGATCATAAGCAATAAACAAGCCGAATATATTGGGGTTTTCCAAAATGTTTTCGCCTTCTCCGCACATATGAGCGTAACGGTAATCCTTGTCGAATTGATTTCCGAACGGAAAGAGCATTCTTCGCCCTGCACCACATAGATACTCCCACTGATCTTCAGTAGGCAATTCGAACCCTTCGGCGTAAAGCTGCCTGATAAGATCTTGGTATGTCAAGCGCTCATAGAGATAGACGTCATAAATAGCAGGATCATCTTTTGTACGCTCGAAACGGCAACATCTTGAATATTCTGCTGTTGTCACCTCTATATTGAATGTATACAAATAATCCATAATCCTATCCAAATGTTCAGGCGTCACCCAATGCTCGTTAGTACGTCGGTTAACCTGTCCCACATGGACAAGACCTGCCTCGCTCAAGCCACACTCTACGATTACTGGGGGGAGATCGACCACCCGCACAGGAGAAGTATTTTCGTTGACATACGTTTCCAGCCCCTGAAAACTATAAAAAGCTTTAAGCTCATCATCCGGCTGTTCTGGAGGATTCTGTTCCAGCTCCATAACCTGCTCTTCAAAGTAGGGCAAATTCTCATCTTGCGCATCCACGGCAAGTGCTAGCTGCTTTCTCCACCAAGTCAGCGGATCAAGCACTGATTTGAAACTGGATGACATATCCTCCAATGCGCTTGCTTCCAGACCTTCAATGCCACTTTCCCAACCAAGCGTTACTTGCTTACATCCAGGTACGAAAACAAAGCTGCAACCATCACGGTTCAGTACTGCCGTTTCGGTTATGACGCCGTTTAAAGAAAATGTCTCCATACCAGAAAAATTGAACGGTATAGTTAATTCAGCTAACAGGGTTTCTATGTTTTCTTTCTTCTGTTCAGTCGTAAGCTTGGCCCACACGTCGGCATAAAGCTCAACGTTATTCATGCTACTCCTCCTGATCTCTTTGTCGTTTAGATTTGTGCTCATTACTTTAGCAACATTGTTAGGCAAGTTTGTCTGATTCATTCCTACTGTATATCGTTGTTACAAGCCGGAGCAAAAGCTGCATAAGGTGTATCCGCTTGCCTTTGCGAGCAGCCCTATCTCGGTAAAATCATCCTCACGGACAACAATCAGAACATAGCTGTCACTGTTGATGTCCAGATGCCCCAACACGAGCCCATGCGGTCGCAGCCAGTCGTGCAACTCAATCAGTTGTTGAAACGTGTCATGCTCTGTTTGGATTGCCTGCTCCAACCTCCGATCTGCCGCTGGCAGCAGCCAGCCCCTGCAGTCTAGTAGCGAGTGAACGGCGAATAAGGTCGTCTCTATCTCCTGCTTCCAATCAATTTCCCACACTAGTCCGTGCTCCCCTAACGCATCAACAAGTGCAATCCATGCCAAATCTGGGGTTGGTTCCTCAATGCATCGGTTCAAGAGCCGTTCTCCCCACTGCTCCACATACGCGTCTGGTTGATCCAGTGCCTGTGCAACTTCTCCTGCCACCTGCTCACTGCCGCCGGACAGTTTCCTGCTCAATGCGAGGAGAGCTTCCCGCTTGGCAACGGCTGCTTGAGTTCCTGTTGAATTGGCGACAGATGTCTGTTGCCCTATCGGATCAGCGCTTGGTACAGTTGTGTCGGGTTTGCGTGATTTATTCCACCATCGGAACCAGTTCATCCTATGCCTCTCCTTCACCGTTGTTATTTAAGCTATTACAATTTCCTTATTGCTCAATGAATCTGAAAATTGGTCATCACACCTGCTAATATAGCAAACACATTTAAAGTTTTACAAGTGATAAGAGACTCATAATCACTCATCTAATCACCCGACATCCCTCGTCATATCGACAACAATATTTTTGATATTGCTTATGGTATAGTCACAGCTTTGAGGGTTTACTTTCCCATTAGATGTCGTAATATCATAGTGTTTTTGTCATTTTTTTAGATTATTATTTCGGCATATAATATGTTACAGTAGGCATGTATTGGCTAGGAAATACTTTCATCTTGCCTTAGATTGCTTGTCGCAATCTCAGATAGGTTCCTATTATATTGATATGATTGATATTAATAAATACTAAGACTGGAATCTATGACATTCAGGTCATGAAAGCAATTAAGCAATTAACTATTTACAAAAAAGTGAGGATCACATATGACTACACCTATTCGCATTGGCATTATTGGGTCTGGCGGCATCGCCAGAGCACACATTGCCGCATACAAACAGCTACCGGATGTTGAAATCGTTGCCGTAGCCGACATTGTTCCCGGTCGTGCCGAGCAATTTATCGCTCAGGAGGAGCTTCCTGGAGCCAACTCTTTTACAAATCACCAACAACTGCTTGAGCTTGATCTTCACGCGGTCAGCATCTGTACCCCCAATCTTTCTCATTATCAAACAAGTATTGATGCCTTAAATGCAGGAAAGCATGTACTGCTGGAAAAACCGATGTCTATCACATTGGATGAAGCTGTGCATATGGTCGAGACTTCGAAAGCTTCTGGTCATATGCTAAGTGTTGGCTTCCAGCCACGCTATGACCCGAATATGAAGCTGATTAATGAAATCGTGCAGGGCGGCAAGCTTGGAAAAGTATATTACGTGGAAACCGGTGGCGGTCGTCGCAGAGGCATGCCTGGCGGTACGTTTATTCGGAAGGAATTGGCAGGTGCAGGCGCAATGGCTGATATCGGCTGCTATTCGCTGGATATGGCTCTGAATGCTCTTGGGTACCCGAGACCGCTAACCGTTTCAGCTTTCACCTCCAACCATTTTGGAACTAATCCGCTCTACCATGCTGAAGCTGCCCAATTTAATGTAGAGGATTTTGGCGTAGCGATGATTCGTTTTGAAAATGACCTGGTGCTGCAATTCAAAATTTCATGGGCAATGCATATGGACTCCCTTGGTTCAACGATGTTCCTCGGTACTGAGGCTGGTCTTAAAATTAATCCTTTCGGCACCGGCAACTGGTCAGGTGTTTGGGACGGCAAGGTCGGCGATATCACCATGTACCACGATCTGATGGGCGGACAAACCGCTACTCCCGTCCCTTTAATTGATCATAATTTGAATTTATTCCACGAAAAAGTGCGCGACTTCGTCGAAGCTGTCCGCGAAGGACGCCCTGCACCGATTCCTGGAGAACAAATTATGATTCAACAGGCGATTATCGACGGCGTGCTGCGTTCAGCAGAATCTCGGCGCGAGGCAACAATTGATTTGCCTTAACATAAAAGTGCTCCAGTTTGTCATTGCAAGCTGGAGCACTTTTATATCTGTCTAACGAATATGTTCGTACATGAGCTTCGGTGGTTTCTCTGTTACCTAGTATTTAGCTAGTGTTTAAAAGGTATAGATCGACTTTTTTGTATTGGTCCAAACTAAATCTCCTTCTGGAAGCCATACTAGCAGTGTACCTACTCCAACAAAATGAAAAGATCTGTCTACACTATTATAAACCCATATCTGATTCTCCTCTAATTGAAAGGCGGCCATTTTTTGATCAGGTGACCAAAAAAATCTCGGTATAATTGAGTCTATTGGAATTAGCTCATTCTGCAGAATATCATCTATTATTTGAGAAGTTAAAGTTGGAGTTTCAAGCTCCATCAATTGTTTGCTTTTAATATTAAAAATAAGGCTGCCGGATGGATTACTTCTTGTACTTTGCGCAGGAATAATAATATTTTCGTTGTCCAGCCAGCTAACTTTATAACCGAATAAAAATCCATCGCTGCCAGCACCATAAGGCGGAATTTGCTGTTCAAGAATTACTTTGCCTTTATTATCAAGCACGATAATTTCAGAAAATGGACCTAAATAATGATTTTCTGGTAACAAAAGGACGATTTTGCTGCCATCGGGCGATGATGACATACCATAAATCGGCTTATCGGATACGTAAATTTGCTCCATCTTAAAATTCTCCAGATTGACCTTGTAGATTATTTTATTGCCTAGCATCAGATAGGTATAATTAGAGTAAAATCGATCAGAATACCATTCATGGTTGCCATAGTCATTCCCATACCAATCCTGCTGCATAGGAGCTGCAGCTATCGCATAAGTATGATCCTTCTGCGGATCATAGAGATAATGATGATTTTTGCCATAAAAAAGTATCGAAGGAGCCTGTTTGTTCTTTTCAGTAATTACTTTAATAGAGCTGGAATCCCAGACAGGAACAAGCTTTCTCTCATTTGTCGATGGATTGTAAAGTGAGAGGCTTGGCTGAATATTATTATATAAAACCACTACCTCATTGTAATTGTGAAGCTCCTTATTTTTATATTCCCTTCCATCAACTGTTCTAGCTTGGTCCAAATTGAAAATAAAGGAAAATACATTTTCATCAGAGATATGGAATCTTATTTGGACAAAAGTTGGGGATACCCATTCCATATAATAGTTTAGATCCGTTGTATTTACACTTTTTACCAAACTGTCCTGCAATGCCTTTTCAAATGATTTCTTATCAATCTCAATATTAGATCTTACTTCGATAATCGGCATGCGATCACTATCATTTTGAAGCTGTTCAATGTGAAGAGAAGGTTCAAGCGATAAAATTTTCATCTCCTCTATTCCCTCATCTGTTTGGATGTAAGGTTCACTTGGAGAAGGGGTAATAATCTTCGTTGCTGCTGGATCACTCGCTAAGTCTACCTCTGATGTGCAGCCAGTAAGCATCATAATTACGGTTATCATCAATATCATATAACGCATGTAAATGGCTCCCTCCACCTTCTTATTAGATGCTGTATCTCCCTAGTCAGACGTATCTCATATTGTATAAGTTATTAAATTTTACGAATGATCTTTCAAGAAGCGTCCGTTTTCATTTAAAATATCGTCAAATAAAGTGTGTGACACAGGCGGCGTGTGCTGCAATATCAGTAGGATTTCTTCTCCAAGCGGTACGTAAGGGATCTTACTTTGGGTTGTCTCCATATTCTTGAATGCATCGAATCTATCTGGAGATTGTCAGCATCTTCTACTAGTCTTGAAACATAAGTTAAATCAGTATCACCCGTCTGAATTGTAATACGAGGTATTTCTAAATAAACCTCTTGAGTTATTTGCGGTGCAGTTACTATTGAATTATCAGAAGAAAGCGCGATTAATAATATTATTATAGGAATGCAAAGTGTGCGAAATATCCTTAAAATACCATACCTCCAATAAAGAGTAATGCGAGTTAATGCTATTTTTTGACAGTATCAAACTTTCAAATAAATGTAAAGACCTTTCCACAAATGATCTCTTAACCCAGCTTTCATTTTCAACAAATGAATTACTGGACGTTTTTAAAAAAATCAATTTGGAACATAAGAAAAACCCACCCCTCGTGAGGGCTGAGTTTTCATATTATAGGCTCGGTTTATCTGACTTAGCTATCCACGACGTCTCGTGAACGGAGCACCGCCCATATGACGAGTGCGGCGGATACGGCTGTGAGCGTTAAGCCTGCAATCGTAATTGCTTCCCGGAACTGCATAGTCTGCTGCGTGCTCCAGTCCGCATTGGCTATGTCTCCAGTAAATAGCACTGCGAGGATGGTGCCAGCAACGGCGATGCCGATGGCGGTGGTGATTTGGGAAGAAGTGTCGATGAGTGCAGCACCGATCGAGGTTCGATTCTTTGGCAAACCACGGAACACGTTGATTGCGGCGACAACACCGACCACACGCATCCCCGCAGCTACGATAATAAGTGCAATCGCAACCCATACATAACCGAAATGACTCAGTGAACTGTAGATGGCGAGCCCGATTACAATAGCTCCTGTGCCAAGCCAAGCAGCTCGGACAAGACCAACCTTTTGGACAAATGGATTAATGAATGGTCCGGCAGCGACAAGAACAATAACCTGCGGCAGCATCCCGATGGCGGCAAGTGCAGGCGACCAGCCCCAGTCAAGTTGCAACTGCAACGTTATCATATAGCCAAGACCAGCTACCGCCAGCCCGGATGTGGCCTTGTATGCCAGTCCGCTTGAGACCAGAGGGCGTGCGATGATTTTAAAATCGAGGAGTGGATAGCGTGCTGATTGCTGACGGATAAAAAAGAGTAGCGCACTTGCGGCAGCTGCAGTGATAGTTGTCCATGAAACCCACGATTCGGCGCCCTTGTTCACGAATACTGTCGGTGCGGCAAGCGCAAGCACAATCGTTACTGTACTTAGAACCGCACCGAGAAAGTCTACCGGATCACGGTGCAGTTCGTCCACATTATCCTCAGCAATGCCGAATCGAACACTAATAATTGCAAAAACTGCGATTGGCACATTCGCCAGCAGTAAGACTTGCCATGGTGCAATCTCAAGTATGAAGCCGCCTAATGTCGGACCTAGCGCAAGACCTATTAATCCCACAGTAGAAATGAGTGTCGTCGCACGAACACGAAGGCTGTCCTCCTCAAACAAGCGAAAAGCCAGCGCCATCGATCCTGGAGTCGTCATCGCGGCAGCAATCCCCATCGCCACTCGTACAGCGATGAGTTCACCGGAAGTGGAAACAAAAGCAGTAGCCAGGCTTGCAATTCCGAGCAGGACCAGCCCGAAGAGCATAATTCTCCGTCGACCGAATCGGTCAGCTATTGCGCCAAACAAAAGCATTAATCCACCAAAAACAACGGCATACGCGTTCGTGACCCACTGCAACTGGATCGTTGAAGCATTCAAATCTTGTCCGATCGTAGGCAATGCGACGTTCAGGACTGAGTTGTCCAGCATCTCGAACAAAAAAATCGCCGAGAGCCCAGCCAATGCTACCCAAGCCTCCCGCAACGACCGGGGAGCGTTATTACTCTGAACCGTAGTACTCAAAGATACCACCTTCTTCCTTGCTCATGTCTGATGGGCGTCCTAGTTGAACTTCTTATCGAGTGTTCTTTCATATTATTTCTCCAAACCTAATTTTTTTGACTAGGGTGCAAAATTCATTCCAAAAGATACAAACTGGTACGGTATGTCTAGCCCAAGCTGTCCTGTACGTTCCGTTCTTCACTATTAGCACTTCCTTTCAACAATTTCCAACGCTTTTTTGCTTCCTTGTCAACAATATTATCTTATTCCCATATTGCTTCCTTGTCAACAAAAAACAAAAAACAGCCCTCTTTAATAGAATTAGGCTGCTTCTTTTTCGAGTGTTTCAAATTCAAATTTATTACGACTTAATTAGTAATCCCTTGTTTTTTTATTTCATCATCCAGATGACTACTATACTTTTCTAGAAAATTCAACATGCTGTCAAATTGTTGCTCTGTGATTTGCTCAAATATGACTTTATCTCGCTCTTGGAATTCTTTGTGCAGGTTCTCATGGATTTGATAAATTGCTTTCCCTTGGATAGTAAGCTTAAAATAGATTTCCTTCTTGTTATCCGACCTCTGGTAGCTTTCAATGAGTCCCTTTTTTATAAGTTTTCTAGTCATCTTACTAATAGCTCCGGTAGTCATATAAAGACATTCTGCGAGTCTCGTCACGTTGGGATCATCATTGTTTTCGATGCATTCAATGCAATGCACTTCAGAAGCAGTTTGACCCTTCAAGCTTTTTTCCATCTTTCCTTTATTGAGCCAAACCATCTTGTTATATAATTCCCTGAATCCCAGTATGACCTGTTCTTTTTTTTGTTCTTTTTTGTTCATGGCGTGTCCTCCAAACCGTTGCTTTATAAACGGTATATAACGCAATATCTGATATAAAGAGTTTAATAAACTTATTGTACCTATTCCAACTGAAGTATGCCACCACACTTCCCAGATTCCTTTATGCCCAAAAATAAAAAAACTGACGAATCGTACTCTTTTTTTCAATACAAACCACCTTCAAAATCAACTTCCATATCTTGCGGCATGAAAGCTTTATTTTGAAGGTGGCTTTATTGTAGTTTTATTCGTCAAACATTCGATGTGAGAAAGTTCCAAGCAAGACTCGCCCTGAACTTGTACTTTATTTTATATTCAACCTGTATGTTCTTTGCATCGTTCAATGGTAACAGTATATGTGAGGCACGCATCACTCACTAACCTCCATACCGCTCCAACACCCGGTAAATCGCATCCGTGCCAAACTCCAAGGCTTCTATAGGAATGCGCTCATCTGCCGCATGAATCAGTTTGGTAAATTGCATATCCTTCGGCAGCGACATTGGCAGGAAACCGTAGGTTTGGATGCCGAGCCTCGCGAATATCCTTCCGTCCGTTCCACCAGGCAGCAGCATCGGCACAGGAACAGCTTCCTTATCTACTTCCTTCAGCACATCTGACAGCAAATCGAACATGGAGAGATCGGGTACTGCCGGGCATGGGTCATGGCGCAGTAATTCCAGCTCGACTGAATTATGAATCCCGATTAGGCGCAACTCGTCGATAAATTGCTGTGGAGTGACGCCAGGCAGTGTTCGACCATCCAGCTCTACTGTAATTTCGCTAGGATGCACGTTAATTTTCTCTCCGCCGCGCACGACAGTAGCGCTGACTGTATTACGCAGAAGCGGGGCGAACGTGCCGCCCTTTTCCCCCATCACCTTCAGGATGAGACCGCATAATCTGGGATGCAGCAGTCCTCTTAGCAGGAGCGCGGGCAACATCGGCAGTGCAGCAGCCATGCCTTCAATCATTAATCTTGCGGCTGGGGATACTTGTACCGGTAGCTTATTTCTGTTTATTGATTGAAGCAAGCTTCCCAGCTGCTCCATACAATCTTCTCCCATCTTGCCCATGGAGCCGTGCCCTCCGTCTCCCCGAATCGTCGCTTTGAGCCAACATAGCTGCTTTTCCGCCACCATAATAGGGTAAAATGTTTTTCCCAGTGCATGAAACGCAAAGCCTCCGAATTCTCCGAGCGCATATTTTACATCAGCAAAATAATCAGCATGCCGCTCGACCAGGAAGGATGCTCCGTATTCCCCCCCGGCTTCCTCGTCGCTGACAATTGCCAGAATGAGGTCACCGCGAAGTGGCAGATTGTGGATATGTGCGCGGAGGAAGGCCGATACAAGCATTGCCACGCCGCCTTTCATATCGAGTGCCCCCCGTCCCCAGACGAATCCGTCGTGGATGTCGCCCCCAAACGGGTCGCGGCTCCAGTCTTGCAACTCAACGCCAACGACGTCAACATGACCATACAATAGCAGCGGCGGTGCTTCCCCACTGCCCTTGATTCTGCTCAGCAGATTGGGACGTGCGAGATTAAGCGCTTCGATACGCGTCTCAATCCCCACATTTTCAAGCAGTTGCCGGATATACATCATACATGCGGCTTCCTCTCCTGGCGGATTTGTCGTATTGAAACGAATCAATTCCTGCAAAATCTCTACTGGGGACGGCAGTACAGCGCTATGCTCAACTTGATCCTGTTCCAACTTGTCATTGACCAGCCGGATACCCATGTCTCCACTCCTTCCTATAACAGACTGCCTGCGTATGACGGATCAGCAGTCAAAACTTCTCGCCTGTTGGGCAAGTTGGGCAGATCAAACTCATTACGAAGTCTGGAAAGCCGCTGCTCTTGTTCTTCAGCCGAAGCGCCTTTGGTACGAAACACTGATTCCAGCATCGCCAGTGCTTGTCTAACATGAGTCTCTTCCACCTGTTCTCCTGTATCCCGTAATCGATCAACCAACTGCTGTATTGCACGGTAAGGGGCAGCGACACCTTGTTCATATTCAGCCGTGTTCCAATTGCGATTACGAACACTAGTGGCGATAGCCAGACAGCGATTTAGCAGTTCTATTGAATAAATATGCGTTTGAGTTTGCCCACTTGCTGCAATCAGAAACGCCTCATCTTCCTTGTCGTCAAAAGCAAATACGCGCAGCCCCTCAGATGGAGTAAGTCGCTTCAGTATATTGCCCGGACCCAGTTCCACAGCAGCGGCAACACCAATGCTCTTCTGGTATGCCAGTACCGCTGGCCAATTGACCGGGTCTGTTAATCCCTTTGCCAGCAAGTCCGCAATCTCCGATGTTTTCTCATAAGGCAGACCCGTCAAGGAGGATATGACGGGAAACGCCATTTCTCCCCACGATACACGCCTTAGCACTTCGGCAAATTGTGCCGCCGCCGGCGCCATCAACGGACTATGAAACGGTGCGCTTACCTGTAACGGAATGACAGCTGCCCCATAGCTGGTCAGCCGCTCGGACGCTTCTTGGACCGCCTCTTTGTGACCCGAGATTACGGTTTGCCGCTCTGAATTTATATTTGATACCACCACAATTTGACTTCCATCCGCGCATCCCGCACTGATCTCCAAGCATACTTTGGCAACATCTTCAGAACTCGGGCCGTTCACGGCGGCCATTGCGCCAATCCCCGCAGCTGCAGCCTCTTGCATTAGTTCGCCACGCTGGCGCACGAGGCGCAGCGCATCCGGGAATGTTATAACTTCTGCACAGGTTAACGCGGTAATCTCGCCTAAACTATGACCAGCAGCCATAGCAGGCATATACCCCCATTCCCGACTATAGACCCGGTACATTGCTATGCCAAGCGCAAGAATAGCAGGCTGGGCATTGTCCGTTCGCGTCAAATCTGTCATCGGTCCCTCATACATCAGGCGGTCAAGATGCATACCCAGTACTTCATTAGCTTCCTCCATCGTCGCTTTGACAACCGCGTACCGTTCGCTCAGCGCCTTTCCCATTCCGACGCGTTGAGCACCCTGACCAGGCAACCATATTGCATGCTTCTTAAGCATCTTCCATCACGCTCCTTAGTATCCGAACGGGGCAGACGCCTCGGTCAGTATTTTGTTTATCACCGCTACAACTTCGGATTCGCGCTCATGCAGGAAAAAATGCCCGCCTTCAAACAGCATCAATTCGCAGCCTCCCGTCGCGAATTGATCCCAATCCTCGAGCGGACCTTTGATGCAGTCATCATCCAAGCCGCTCAGAATAGTGAGCCGGAGCGGCAGAGGCGAACGCATCCGATGTACATATTCGCCGACAAGTTTAAAGTCGGCTCTTAAAATAGGCATAAACATATCCAGCAGTTCTCGATGTTGTAATAGTTCGTCTGGCATGCCACCGAATCGTTTTAATTTCTCGATAAACTTGTTCTCTGGAAGCATATGGATCTGCAGCGTCTCCTCCTGCTCATAATGTGGCGCACCTCTGCCAGACAGGAAAACCGCCGCAGGCAGCGGAAATTCTCGCTCCTGCAGCGCATGCAGTATCTCATACCCAAGCAGACTTCCCATGCTGTGGCCGAATAAAGCATAGGAATCAGAGTTATGTGCCGTCTCCATCACCAGCGGCAGTAAATCTTGCACAGCCTCTGTCACGTTTGCATAGAATGGCTCGTCCATACGGTTCCCTCTACCCGCCAGTTCAGCAGGTACCAGACGAACGTCAGGATGCAGTCGGTTCGTCCAGCGCTTGTACATCTGTGCAGATCCTCCTGCATATGGCAAACAAATTAAAGATATCGTCATAACGCCAGCCTCCCTGGTAACATGTTGACATTAGCTCTCTAGGCGCCAGCAATTAAGGTTGACCAAAATGATTTTTCCTTTGCAAACAAATCATTTGCAAGTGCCAGCTCTCTGTTCCGTTCAAAGTCCCCTGTCACAAAACGATCCTTTATCAGATCCCATCCGTCTCTTACAGTGTCAAGCTGAGCTGTCAATGTCGCAGATAAAGCTTCATTGATGAGATTTTTCTTCCGCAAGGAGCTAAGAAGCGACATGTTGGCGATATGCCGGTTGCAAATGATGTTGACGCCGACAAGACCATAAGTTAAATGAGCTTGTTTCTTCTCCGGATCGAAATCTACATTCCACATACCTTCTGTCGAGAATTCAGCCAACTCTCTTACGAGCCGTTCTGCATTTTCCAACACCTCAACCAGCCGTAATTCATAGGGCTGAACCTTTTCTTGAAGGTTGTACACATAGAAGGCGGGGCCTTGATACTCTGAATTTACATTGTACTCAGAATTACCATACGCCTTAAGCAGCCTTTCCTCCGGTATTTCATGCTCTTCGTAACCAGCTAGCGTATCGTCAATGACGTAGAAGACCCCGCGCTCCTTGTCATAACCGTTGAACAGCGAATAATGGTACCAATGAAATTTTTTCCAGGCCATACTGCCTGGCAGCCAGTCATATAAGTCGACGTTAACGCTCAAGTTGCGTCCCTCATCCAATATGCTTCTGATTTCCTCCAACACCATCTCTTTGTTGCGAAAATGACGAGGCTCGATATAGCGTATTACCTGTGACAAGGGAAATCTGGAAGGATCGTCCATGTAGTACAGGGTGTCAATTGTCGGATAACGGAAGTCTTTGTCTGTTGCAGCTTCCCAAGGATAATAACGATAAATATTCAAATATGCCGCATCCCTGTAGCTTGGTTCCTCTGACACTGCTATAGAGAATGCCTGGTTCAGCATACAGTTCATCCAAAACTCATTAAATGGTTTTCTGTTTATCGACAGCTTCATTACTCACCGCCTTCCTCAGGATTAGAATAGTGATTCATAATTAAAGCGTTGATTTTTTTACTTGCTCCGTCTTCAGCCAAACCCCATACAATCGAGATATAATCTTCTACCAACGTCTGAACATTCTCTTTTTGAAATAAACTTGTCGCATATTCCAGTGCAAAATCAATCCCGCCATCTCGCTCGGTCGCCTCAAACGTCAAGTCAAACTTGCTTACACCCGGATCGAATTCCTTGGGATCGAATTCAATGCCGCCTGAACGATAAGCGACACGATCGATATTTTGCAAAATAAACATTGTATTGAACAGCGGATTGCGGCTGCGATCCTGCTCGATTCCTAGTTTCTGTACCAAATCCTCAAATGGATAATTCTGATGCTCCAGCGCACGCAGCACATCCTCATGCAGCTCGGATAAATAATCAGCAACAGTTCGGTACGATTCCGGGAAGCTGCGAATAGCAACTGTATTCACAAACATCCCGATCAACCCTTCCAGTTGCGCATGATTGCGGCCAGCTACCGGAGTGCCGACAATGATGTCCTCCGCACCGCTCCATTTGCTAAGCAATATTGAATAAGCACCAAGCAGCACGGTATATAACGTTGTGCCGCGCTCACGAGCAAACTTCTTGATCTTCAGTGTCAGCGCCTCATCCAATCGGAAGCTAATCAAACTGCCATCAAAGTTTTGGAGCTCTGGTCTAGGCAGGGACATTTTGAGATCCAGCGTCGGCAGCTGCCCTTCGAATGCGTCCAACCAATAGCGCTCGTGCCCTATATAAGCCTCACTACCGATTTGTTCTTCTTGCCATACCGTATAATCCCGATATTGGATATCCAACTCAGGCAGCTCCCCGCCTCCATATAACGTGGTCAACTCTTGCAGCAGGACACTGACAGAAACGCCGTCAGTAATAATATGATGCATATCCAAGAGCAGCAAATGTCTCTCCTCACCAAGTGGAATCAATCCGGCTCGGAATAGCGGGAGACTGCCAAGATCAAATGGACGGACAAAGCGTTTCATCAGCGAACTGACGCCATCAAAAAAACCTTCATCTCCAACTTCTGTTAGCAACTTGCCTGCCGCCATCCTCAATCTGGCGTTGCGCTCCAGTGTAAATACCGGTTCCCCATGCACACGCTGGCGGAACTTGTCCTCTTCATGATGAAACGTCGTTCGCAGCTGCTCATGGCGGCGCATTATCATTAGAAATGCATCCTCGAGCCGTTCGACATCGAGCTCGCCCTGCATATGCACAGCGAACGGCACATGATACACTGTTGCCCCGCCTGAAATCATCCCCGTCATAAATTGGCGGCGCTGCGCCCGCGACATGGGATAATACTCTTGCTCGGGTTGCTTCGGAATAAGAGCAGCTGCGATAGTTCCGTTCGCGTCCAAATGAGCGGCTAATCCCTCCAGTGTAGGATTCATAAAAATATCCTGCAGAGGAGTTTGGATGCCGAAACGTTCTGAAATTCGACTAACCATGCCCGCCGCCTTTAGGGAGTGACCTCCCAGCTCGAAAAAGCTGTCTTTGGCGCTGATCACATCCGTACCGAGCAGCTCCTTCCAAATTTCTGCCAGCTTGTGTTCAGTATCCGTCGACAACGGAACAAACTCACGGTTGCCCGCATCAACTGGTTCCGGCTTCGGCAGCGCTCTTCTGTCAATTTTCCCCGTTGGCGTTAATGGAATCTTATCAAGAATAACCATGAAGGATGGAACCATATAAGAAGGCAACTTTTCCTCGAGGTATACTCGCAACTGTGATGTCCATTGCTCGGATGGTGTTGCAGTGCCAGTCGTTGCATTCACCGCCGCATCATTAAGCATGACGACATAGGCACAAAGCGCATATTCTCCATCCTCTTCCTGAAATGCGGTGACAACCGCTTCCCTCACCTGTTCATGGCGCAGCAGCAACTGCTCAATTTCACCTATTTCAATCCGATGACCTCTGATTTTCACCTGAAAATCGCGACGTCCCGCATAGGCAAACTCGCCATTTTCAAGCCAGCGCCCAAGATCGCCTGTACGATACATTCGTTCGCCTGGCACATACGGATTGGGTACAAATGCGACATCCCATTCCGGATGGTTGAGATAGCCGCGCCCGACCCCGGGTCCACCGATACAAATTTCACCCGTTACGCCTGTCGGCTGCAGCCGCAAACCTTCATCAAGCACCATCATGACTGAACCTTTGATTGGTGTACCAATCGAAATATCCTCGCCTTCAGTTACTTCCTGAATGGAAGTCCATACCGTCGTCTCTGTCGGTCCGTATAGATTATATAATCTGGCTTTGGTTGCAGCACGCAACCTGATGAGCACATCGCTAGTGAGCGGCTCCGCCCCAATCATCAATATGCGCAATTTCTGCCAACCGTCCGTTTCCCCTCGTTGATTCATCCACCATTTGAAACGAGACGGCGTTATCTGCAACACATCGACACCGTGCTTATCAATCAGTCCTTGCAGCAAGGCAGCATCACTTCTTTCCTCTTCGCTCGCCAGTACAATCCGCATCCCCAATGTGAGTGGAAGCAGGTTTTCGACAACGAAGATATCAAAGGATGCCGATGCCATCGCCAGAATGCTTTGTCCTTTCTCAAATGGAATCCGGTTGCGAAAGCCATTGATGAAATGCGCGAGTCCGCGATGCTCAATCATTACTCCTTTAGGTCGCCCGGTGGAACCTGAGGTGTATAGCACATACGCCAAATGTTCCGGCTTATGAGCAATCTCCAGGTTTCCTCTGTCCGCCGCATACAGTTCTGGATCGTCGAGATGCCACTCGGCAACTGCTTTTTTTACGACTCCTGCATATGCTTTTTCTGTCAGCAGAAGCGTTTCGCCGCAATCCTCAAGCATCCAATTAATTCTCTCTTTTGGGTAAGCTGGATCAATAGCGACATAAGCGCCTCCGGTTTTTAGAACTCCCAAAATTCCAATGAGAAGCAATGGACTACGGGATGCCATTAATGCAACAATGCGCTCAGGTCCTACACCTTTGGCCAGTAAAGAATGGGCAAGCCGATTCGCGCGCTCGTTTAGTTCTGAGTATGTCAACGACTCTGCGCCAAACTGAATTGCCACAGCATCTGGGGTGCGCGCTGCCTGACGCTCTACTTCCTGTACAAAACCTTTCCACTCCACAGTTGCTTGCATGGCGTTCCCTGGACGTTCTGTTATCTTTTGTTCAGCTCGAATTTCCATCCAATCATTGCTCCCCTCTCTACTGACGGCTTGTGCCGGCAAGAGTTTCCCGGTCAATATTGTCAGCAATTGCTCACGGTCACTTTTACTCATCAACTCAAGTTCACTAATTTTGCGATCTTGTGTTTTGCACATTTCTGTCATAATGATGCTATAGCTTTCGGCCATACGTTGGGCGGTTTCTTCATAGAACAAATCTGTTGCGTACTCCAAATGAAACTCAATTTCGTCCTCTCGCTCCACCGCTTCCAAAGTCAAGTCGAACTTGCTTGTTCCCGACTCGAATGGCATTTCACCAAATACGACACCATCTGCTTTCATCTCCACCTTATCCATATTTTGCAAGACAAACATGGTATCAAACAGAGGGTTGCGGCTTCTATCCGTATCTGCCTTCAGCCCTTCGACCAGATCCTCGAAAGGATACAACTGATGTGAAAGCGCCTGTACAACATGGTTATGCAATTCCGCAATATAAGCTCGTACCGTCTTGTCTCTTTCAGGTCGTGTCCGCAGCGCCAGCGTATTGACGAACATACCAATCATGGCATGTGTGTCGGCATGCTCCCTGCCCGCGGCAGGAGTACCTACAATCACTTCATCTTGGCCGCTGTATTTGGCCAGCATGACAGCATAAGCGCCCAGCAGCACCGTGTACAGAGTCGTATGCGCTTCTCGCCCCAGTTTGCGTGCCGCTGCTGTTGTTTGAGCGTCCAGCCGGAACGAATGACGGCGCCCTCTATAGCTCGGCAAAGCCGGCCTTGGTTTATCTATCGGGAGCTCCAGTACAGGAAGCTTGCCTTCAAAGGTTTCCTTCCAATAGCGTTCATGCTCTTTATAAGCAGCATTTGCAAATGCTGCTTCCTGCCACAACGCATAGTCGCTGTATTGCACGCGCAGCTCTGGCAATAATTTTCCGGCATACAGCTGCGACAGCTCATTCACCAGTAAACCGGAGGATACCCCATCAGTTATAATATGATGAACATCCAGCAGCAGCAGATGATCTTCCTCATCCAGTCGCATCAGCCCTGCCCGTAGCAGCGGCAACTGGTCTAATTGAAATGGACGTTGGAATTGCTCCATCAGTCTCGTCATCTCGCCTGGGTCGAGCGTTGTTTCTTGCATTCCTTTATCCTCTGTGGTTGTTTTGCGCTCTAGTTTCTCCCATTCAAACACATAAGGCAGATGAACCACTTGCTTAAATTCGTCCTTTGTCATATGGAAAGTTGTCCTTAAGCTTTCATGACGGTCGATTAGCACGGTAAAGGCTTCTTGCAGCCGCGCAGTATCTAGCCTGCCTTGCAAGCGGAGCACAAATGGCACGTGATACATTGTGGCGTCCCCGGCGAGCATCTGCATCATATATTGGCGGCGCTGTGCGCGCGACATCGGATACCATTCGCGGCGCTCTACTTTCGGAATTGGTTCAACCGCAACAGTACCGTCTTGTTCCTTCAGCCAAGCAGCCATCTCCGCAATAGAGGTCCGCTCGAATATTAGACTGAGCGAAACCTCGATACCCGTCTCCTGCTGCAATTTTCCCGCCAGCACAGTTGCCTTCAAAGAATGACCACCAAGCTCGAAAAAATCGTCGTGAATGCCAATTGTTCCAGCCGTATTACCCAAAACTTCCTCCCATATGGCGGCTACGCGCTCTTCCAATTCATCTCGCGGTAGATCCCGATTAGCTCGCTCCTGCAGTCCTAATTCCGGCTCTGGCAAGGTGCGTCGGTCCACTTTTCCATTGGGGGTTAGTGGTATTGCATCAATTGCCACAATATAGGCTGGAATCATCGCCTCCGGCAACTTGTCTTTCAATTTCCTTCGCCATTCCCGAACAGTGAGCTTGTCCGAAGTGACTACATATGCGCACAGCTCCTTATCGTTATTTGGCTGCTCGCGAACGATTACAACCGCATCCTCCACCTCTGGGAGAGAAATCAATTGCGAACGAATCTCGTTCAACTCAATCCGCACGCCTCTGATTTTTACCTGTTGGTCAGCCCGATCCACATACATCACGTTTCCATCAGGCATCCACTTTGCAATATCGCCGGTGCGGTACATATAATGCCCCTTCTGGTATGGATGAGGCAAAAAGCATTGGGCTGTCATATCTGGCTTGTTCACATAACCATCGGATAATCCACTGCCAGCAATATAGAGCTCGCCAGTTACATTAATCGGGGCTGGCTGACCGCCATAGCCGAAAATATAAATTTCCACATTGTGCATCGGTACGCCAATCGGCACATAGCCGCCGCGATAAGCGCCTGGTTTGTATTTATACATATTAGAACAAACGGTCGCCTCCGTCGGACCATAACCGTTAATAATCCGAATGTCAGGGTTAAGCTTCGTATATAGCTCCAGCGTTTCATCTTTAATAGGCTCTACCCCAACAAGCATTTTGTCCAACATAATTGCCGATGCCGATTGCTTCAACAGATTGGCAACCTCTTTCAGCAAAGATGGCGGCAAATAAGCAAATGTGATCTTTTCTTCCACAATTACCTCAGCTATTCGCCGGGGATCTAGCAATTTCGGTTCTGGGTATAACACTGTGCAGGCCCCAAACATAAGCGGCATAAACAATTCTGCTACACTTACATCAAATGAAATATTGGTCAGGCTTAGGCATCTGTCTGTCATGCCATACTGCCCATCGAAAAATGTTCTGAGTGAATGTCCAAAATTGTAAAAGCTGCGATGCGGCACAATAACGCCTTTCGGCTGCCCCGTTGAACCAGAGGTATAGATGACATACATTGGATCGGAGGGATCCTGCGGCCCTGTGGCGACAGCTTTGTCTCCGCTGATGAACAGCTTCTCATTCGCAAGGTCCAACATCTGCAAGGGGGCTGGCACACTGCCACCGGAAAGCCTGCTGTCTGCAAATACAAAATCAGCGCCGCTGTCCTCCAGCATATAGTGGATGCGTTCCTCAGGATAATGCGGATCGATGGGCATATAAGCGCCTCCGGCTTTCATAACCGCGAGCATAGCGGTAAACATCGGAATGGAGCGCTCAGTCATGATGCCGACTACGCTGCCGCGTCCCACACCTTTAATGCGCAAAGTCCGTGCCAGCGCATCAGAGCGGAGATCCAGCTCACGATAGGTCATCGATTCACCACCGCAAGATACAGCGAGCAGCTCAGGGACAGCCAATGCCTGTTCCTTGAAGCAATCATGCAGGCAACGCGGCAGCGGAAATTCTGCTTCACGTTTCCCTAGAGCAAGTGCATGCAGACGCTCCTCCTCTGTCAACATCGCTGCTTCGCCAAGCTTGAGTTCAGGCTGGAGAGTCAAGCTGCGCAGCAGTTGCGTGTAGTGCCGCATGAACCGCTCGGCTGTCGCGCGGTGGAACAAATCGATGTTGTATTCCACGACAAGTCTTAATTCTGAACCATCTTCTACCGCCTGAATCATCAGATCATATTTGGACGTGCCATGTTCAAAGCGTTGGTGACGATAGGATAATCCCTCTGATGAAGCATTCGGAATACCCAAGTTTTGCATAATAAACATCGTATCAAATAACGGACTTCGACTAGCGTCCCGTCTGTCTATCCACTGCGCGATCTCCTCAAATGGATAATCAGCATGAGTATATGCCCCTATTGCTATTTTTTTCACTTCAGATAAAAACACTTTAAACGGCTTATCCGCGCACGGATAAGCACGCAACGCCAGCGTGCCGGTGAACATGCCCGCGATCGCTTCCAACTCGTGCCTGTTCCGTCCCGCAATAGGTGTGCCGACAGCGATGTCCTCGGCTCCTGTATAGTGGGCAAGGAAAGCGTAATACGCCGCCAGCAGTACCATAAATGGTGTCGCACCTGATTCTGCCGCAAGTTCGTGAACTGCTTGCATCAAATCTGCCTCGACGTACACATCGAACGTTGCACCGCGATTGCTTTTTACAGGCGGACGAGACCAATCGGTCGGAAGCATCAGCGTCGGCCAATCTCCGCCACATTGCGCACGCCAATATTGTTCGGCGTTCTTGGAGAGAGGTCTGCTCTCCTGCCATACCGCATAATCTTTGTATTGCAGTAATAACGGCTTTAGCGATCCGCCCTGATATAATGTCATCAGATCAGATAAAAGAATGCCCGCCGACATGCCGTCAGATGCAATATGATGCATATCA
This sequence comes from Paenibacillus nanensis, assembly GCA_040396195.1. GTDB lineage: Bacteria > Bacillota > Bacilli > Paenibacillales > Paenibacillaceae > Pristimantibacillus > Pristimantibacillus nanensis_A. The sequence goes on along the minus strand of JBEBPB010000001.1, from coordinate 143,919 downwards.
AGAAACAAGATGTGGCGCTTTGGTCCTAGCGTTAACAAGGCTGCGCGAAACAACGGAACTGTGTCGAGTCTGAACGGGCGGAATAAGCTTTGCAGCACATCATCCGCCTCTGCTTCATCGACGTTCATCCGTATCAGATGGAAAGGTATGGCGGTATGAATACGCTGCCTGATCTCCCCGTCAATAACATGGAAAGTAGTGCGAAGCGTCTCGTGACGTTCCACGATGGCTTGCAGTACAGCCTCTAGCCGCTCTGCATCAATAACCCCATCCAGGTGCAGCATCTCTGGCAAATTGTAACTCCGATCATCCGGCAGCGCTTGCTGCTGCAAATACATGCGTGTCTGTGGCGATGACACGGGATAATGCTCTTTCTCAGCCGCCTTTGTTATCGGCTCCATCCGATCCCCGGACAAAGTGTTAGACGGTTGTCCGGCAATTAGCTTAATTTTCATGTCGGAATTTCCGGCTTCGTTACGTACAATGGATACGGCTTTCCCCTCATGACCTCCGTTCCCAAGGTTCATTAATGGCGTTTTCGTCGTACCGCTTTCACTTATCCGTCGCTCAATCAGAGTAGTGAACGCTTGCAGATCGGCATGTCCTAGCAAATCCGAAACTTGAATGCGCACGCCAGCAAGCTCACTAAGCTGGTTTACAATTTTTAGCGCAATAATGGAATCCCCACCCAACTCATAAAAACCAGCATCTGTGGATAGTTCGTCATAACCCAGCAGTTCTCCCCAAACATCTGCAACTTGCTGCTCCCACTTCAGACCGCAACGCTCCCCGATCAACGTAACGCTGTGGCGGTGCTGGCTTGTTATCCCGAAACTATGCTTCAGCACGGATTGCCATCTGGCAAACGTCTCGTTCATTTCTTGCCGGAGCTCCTCAGGAATATCCTCAGCGAGAGAATATCCGTTCCATGGTGCAAATGATGCAGACAACCCTGATGCGACGGGTGATTCCTCTACCCAGCAACGTTGAGAATCGAATGGATACGTAGGAAGAGGCAGACGATGGCGGCGTTGTTCTTGATAGATGACCTTCCAATCGATCTCGTACCCTTCAATAAAACGTTGACCCAACTCCAACATGTTCGTATTTTGTTTAATTAAATTAGGTTGTTTCCCCATATTTCCATCTGCTATCGAATCGACCGTCCCGAAATAAACATTTGGGAGTGCAAGACTGGTCACACCATTTTCAGCCGCGACTTGCAAAGTTTCTGCAAGCTCATTCCAGCTACTCACCGCGATTGCCAAGCGGTGCCGATGAATTCCGCGACCAACGACCAGCGAGTAACAAAGATCGGCTAAACAGCGGCGTTCATCTTCGCGATGAAGCTGAACCCAGTCTCTCATGAGCAGCACAAGCCTCCCCAGTGCTGGGATACTGTGTGCCGACAAGCAGAACAACTCCACCTCTCTGTCCGAAAGTGCTGATGGCTTCCTTTCAGGAGCCTCCTCCAGCACAACATGGCAGTTGGTTCCGCTCATGCCGAATGCGCTTACTCCGCATCTTCTTGCTTTTCCCCCCTCCGTCTCCCATACAGCCAACTCATCATTGACATAAACAGGCGAATCCACAAATGGAATGTTTCGGTTCGGTGAGCGGTAATGAAGCGTTGGCGGAAGCTGCTTGTGGACAAGCGACAGGATCGCCTTAAGCAGGCCGGCAATACCTGCGGCATGGTCGAGATGTCCGATATTTGTTTTCAACGAGCCAATAGCGCAAAATTGCCGTTTATCGGTATATCTCCGGAAAGCGCGTGTCAGCCCGTCGATTTCGATCGGGTCACCCAGCGAGGTACCTGTGCCGTGCGCTTCCATATATGTCACTGTCTCGGGATCAATGTTGGCATCCTGCCAAGCGCGTGCAATTACATCCTCCTGCGCGAGGGCATTCGGAGCTGTCATGCCGGCTGAACTGCCATCCTGATTCATTGCGCTTCCTTTGATGACGGCATAAATAGGATCGCCATCCTCTTGTGCGCGGGACAGTGGCTTTAGCAGCAGTGCAATCACACCGTCGCCAATGCCTGTTCCGTCCGCCGAGTCGTCGAACGTTTTTGCCCGGTTATCGCTTGACTCGATGCCAAGCCGTATGCCGGTATCCAGCGGCAGCACGTTGATTTTGACGCTGCCGGCAATTGCCGTCTCACATTCTCCGCTGCGGAGGGATTGACATGCGAGATGAACAGCCACCAGAGAGGAGGAGCAGGCAGTATCCACACTTATTGCTGGTCCGCGCAAATTAAGCAAATACGAAATTCGGCTCGGTATGATAGAACTTAGATTACCGGGTGCCGCCAATGACAAGGCATCAGGATCCAGCGCCTCGATGATTCGTTTGTAATCATGCAGTGCGTCCCCGTTATATCCGATAAATACGCCAGTGCGTGAACCATGCATGGCACCTCCGCCGTAACCCGCATTTTCAAGCGCCCCCCAGGCTGTTTGCAGGAATAGGCGTTGTGCCGGACTCATTAGTGAGGCTTCCTTGGGCGAAAGCCGGAAAAAAGAATAGTCAAAACCCGAAACATCTTCAATATATGCCCCGTCAAAAAAAGAGATGGAGCCGTATTGCGACTCCATACGGCGCAAATAAGGCATCAATTCCTCCTTGCGAGAATCTGGAAATCCGCCAACCAGATCCTTGCCGCTTTGTAGGAGCTCCCAGAAGGCATCATGTGATTCAGCTTGTGGAAGCTTAGCGGATATTCCTATAACTGCAATATCCTTAAGGGAAATATTGGAGACGGAACCACCGCTCCGCTCCTTCCTCCCAGAAGTGTCTTTTTTGGTATTCAGCAAATCCAGTTGAAACATAGCACTCTTTCCTCCTAGCCAGTAATGGAATCGCTTATGACCCTCTTTTTCCCTACTCTGCCGCCTCTCCCGCGCAACAACAGATATACATGTGCTGCGATGCCGAGCCCGCTGATCAGGGCTAATAATCCAAACGTACCAGACTGCCAATCACTTGCCCATTGCAGTACGATATACAAGGTTCCCGTACTAAATACATGGGCAACAAGCGACCCCCAAAGTGATTGTGAGCCTGCGCGTACAGCGCCGTATATAATCGCACCAAGCGCCGCAAAAGCGCCAACCGTTACATTCATGAATACCGCTCCGAACAATACGGCTTGCAGCAGAACCGTCCATAGAACCGAAAGCCGTTGATTCAATGTATGGAACAACATTCCCCTGAACAGCCATTCCTCCAGCAAAGATCCAAGCAGCAAGCTGCCGAGTACAAAAATAACCAGACTGCCGCCAGCAACAAAAGCGACCAGATCCGAGATTGCAGGAAAGGTCTCTTTGATCCACGGAAGATGGGTAAACGCGGTAATAAACAAACCGAGCCAGACGCCTGTCCCTGCGGACAATAACAACGATCCGCTGCGCGCAGGAACAAATCCCAAATCCTTCAACGAAATTTTTTGCCAGCTTAGCAAAGGCAGATAAATGGCAAGCACCAGAATATTGGATACAATCAGCACAATTCCGGAATTATGCTCAATCCATTCTTTCAGCCAGGGAGTGCTGATAAAGTTGTAGAGAGCTTGATTGACAAGCATGACAATCGCCGCGTAAATGACCAAATAGAGAACTATATTTCCCGCAATTCGCAATCCCTTCATGCTGAGGTCACCGCCCCGGAAGACGGCGGAGCAGAAATCGAAGAGCGATGCTTAACCGCAAGGAATATGCCAACTGTAATCATGGCAGCCGCTACAGCCATCACAATGGACAAAATGGTAATGTCTCTAGTCTCTGGTCCGTAATGCCAAAGCAAGTATTGGCTGCCTTGACAGGCGACTTGCGCGGCAATTGGCGCCCAGATCGATTTGAACCATACATACAAGAGTGCGAAAATCACCGCTCCTAAAAAACCATATAAAGATAACGGAATATCACCAAAAAAGAACAACGCCCCGTATAGCACGCCTTGAATTACAATGGCGATCCAAACTGGAAGCACGCGTCTGAAAGCATTCATCAGAATCCCTCTGAATAACGTTTCCTTGTAAATGTTTCCCAGAATTAAGAAAACCAGAAATACATACCATTCTGCGCGGTTTAAATAATCAAATAATTCAAAGAACTTGTACTTGTCAGATGCAATGGCAGGAAGTCGGGAGAAAGCAACTGTGAACAAACCGGCTCCAAGACCGATCCATAATGCGATCGCCACAGATTTGCTGCCCATTACACGGAATTGGGCAGCCTTAAACAAATTTTCTCTAAATATAAATTTCCATGCCAACAGCATAAGTGGCAAACCTACTATATCGTTCAAAATAATGACAGTTACCGTGTTCTGTTCAAACCATGTGCTTTTGGGGTATATATAATCGAAAAATAATGTTGTCACGGCGAAAAACCAAGCAAAATACAAGCCGATAACAACAGCTACGCGAGCCAGCATCAATCCCCATATCTTCATTCAGTCAGCCTCCCTTTTGTTCTGCAGACGGCGAGTCAGCCGTCAGCGATCGACCAGCGCGTGCAATGTAGCTTGTATCGGAAGTCCGCCAGACATAGACGGAGCCTCCAATTAACGCAGCCAGGCAGAGCACTGTAATGATATACAACGAAACATCGCCCAACTTGGCAAACCATTCATAGAACCCGATGTACTTAAATAGAAATATAGTGCCCATGGCGGTATTTTGTACCAGAATCGGCGCCCACAACGATCCGGTTCGCAAATACAGCGCTCCATAAATCAGGCCTGAACCGATGCTGATGACTGAAAGCGCCGCGCTCGGCTGAAAATAAGCATAAGCCGCAGCTTGCAGCACCAATGCTACATAAACCGGCATAACCTTGCGCAGCTCGCTGAAAATAAGACCCCTGAACAATATTTCTTCAAATGCCGGGCCAATCAGACCGGCGCCTAGAATGACATACCAGATTGAATCTCCCCTGATCAGATCGTCAACTAACGCGGGAATGGACGGAAATTGCTGCGCAATATCGTCTATGACGATAAGACCGATACTGAACAAGCTTCCCGCAAGCCCCAGACCAATCATGATCAAGACACGCGAGATGCTCAACCGCTGGAATCCCGACGCGCGGAACAGATTTTTTTCGGCATGAGGCCAGATACTTCCCTTTATGCGAAAGATGAGCATGTACACAAGCGTAATTAACGTGAACAGAACGACCATAAACATTGCTGGATTGCGATCAAGAAACTGGGCGAAGGACAACGTCGCTTCATAATTATAGGTAGAGCGAAGTAAATAGAGCAGAGCGTAAAAAACTCCTAGATACAGCGCAATATTGCCTATCATGGTCAATATTTTTTTCAAAGAAAAGCTCCTTTCGTCCTTTTTTAGATATATTCTCAAGTAAAACGTAACTCGGCTTAGTCCATGCTACGCCCTCCAGACGGTGCTGTCTGCAGCGCGATATTGCTCAATCACGCTTAACAACAACTCCAGATAAGAGGAAGCCCAGTCCAGTACCGCATCCTTGTCAAGACGTCCGGCGTCATACGTCCATACCCCGCCAATTTCGAATTCTTCCAAACCTTCTGCTGCAGTTGTGCTATCCAGATACAGTACAACATCAAATTGTTCCAATAGTTCCTCTCGCTCCCTGAACTCGTGCTGTGCAGATCCAGCAAATAGCGGGAATAAAGCAAATCCGACTTCAGTTTGCGGCTGTTTTCTGATTTGTCGTGCAGTATAACTCTCCCCTGCACTTACCCGCCTTGCCGCATGCCACAGCAATGTATCAAAATCACGAACCTCTGCAAAATCAATTTCTTTCGGGGCAATCAGCCCATTGTCTGTTATTGCTGGGAGCACAAGTCGATTTATGCCAGACTCGCTGCGCCAGAAGTACAGATAAACGGCATATGCAGCTGCCTCAATCGTTACAGATCTAGCTGCCGCAAGTTCCACAAGGCCTTTTGCAACCGTCTGCTCCAATTGAAATTGAATGTTTCCGATACGCTCCAGCTCATAGCTGCTATTGACGCAATCATCTGCCAACGGCAGACCGCTCCAGCTCCAGCTCGCCAGCTCGCGATTTCTCGATTCCAAAAAAGCTGCAAGCGATGCGATTGTCGGATAGGCGAATAAATCCGTTACACCAAGAGCGCCTGGATACAATGCCTCCAGTCGTTGGTGCACTCTTACCAGCAGCAACGATTCACCCCCAATATCAAAGAAACGATGATGGATGCCAAAGTCGTCACTTTGCAGGACTTCTCGCCATATGGCAGCAATCGCCAGTTCGCTATCGCTGGTTGCTTCGACAAACGGAGTATAGTTATCCGTCGCCACTTCCGGTTCTGGCAGCGCTTTTCGGTCAATTTTTCCATTTGGAGACAATGGCATGGCTGGTAGTTCGACAATAATGGAAGGAATCATATAATCTGGCAGTCTCATAGCTGTAAAATCCCGTAGTCCCAAAGAGTTCTCCGGTTCGGAGCAAACAATATACGCACATAAATATTCACTGCCGCTAGCAGCCTTCCGCTTTATAACTACTGCTTCTGAAACTTCCGGATGACTGAGCAGCACATTTTCGATTTCCCCGCATTCAATGCGTTGGCCACGTATTTTTACCTGCTGGTCGATCCTGCCCAAATATTCAATTGTTCCATCAGGGAGCCATCTTGCAAGGTCTCCTGTCCGGTACATTAAACTACCTGTCGCGAATGGATTGTTGATAAACTTCTCTTCCGTCAAATCCGGTCTGCCAATATAGCCCCGTGCAAGCCCTGTACCGGATATGCACAGTTCACCAGCAATGCCGACAGGTTGAAGCTTCATCGCATTGTTCACGATATAAAGCGAGATATTGTCGATCGGCTTGCCAATTGGCACCTGGATCGGAATTTCGCCGTCAGAGCAATCATAATAGGAAACATCTACGGTTGCCTCAGTCGGCCCATACAAGTTCACAAGACGGATATCGAACGGAACACCGAGTCGTTCACGGAATCGCCGCACTTGATCTGCAGTCAGCGTCTCGCCGCTGGCGAACACATGTGCAAGACTCTCTAACCTCGCCTCGCCTCGCAGCAAACCGGGATGCTCCAGGAACAGGTTCAGCATGGAGGGCACAAAATGCATTGTCGTTACGCCATATTGTGTTATCGTATCCATCATTAGCGCCGGGTCCTTCTCCCCTCCAGGTGGTAACAGAACCAGCTTTGCTCCTGCAAAGCTCCACCAGAACAGCTCCCAGACCGATACATCAAAGGTAATCGGCGTTTTCTGCAAAATAACTCCATTTTCGTTCAGTCCATATTGCTTCTGCATCCAGCCAATCCTGTTAACGACAGAATGATGCTCGATCATAACTCCTTTCGGTTGCCCCGTCGATCCAGATGTGTAGAGAACATAAGCAAGTGAGCGTGAATCATGCAATTTCTCCACAGGCAAGTCGCTCCATTCCTGCTTTAGCGCCTCATTAACATCCAATATAAGCAGGGATATATCCAAGTCTTTCGGAGATTCACCGTTTATTAAGACAAGATTGGCTCCAGAATTATCCAGCATGTAGCGGATTCGCTCTTGTGGCAAGTCTGGCGCAACTGGCACATAAGCACCGCCCGCCTTCAGTACACCAAAGATTGCAATCATCATCTCCAGACTGCGATCTATCATAACGGCTACGCGTTCTTCTCGCTTGATGCCTTGCTTTCTAAGCGCTTGTGCAAGCCGATTCGACCTTCGGTTCAATTCCGCATATGTCAATGTTCCGTCCGCCGCCGCAACCGCAACAGCTTGAGGCGTCTCAGCCGATTGTCTTTCGAGATAAACTTCTACCGTATCACCACTTGCATACGGCACTGCTGTATAATTGAATGTTTCACTTTGTTTCCCCGCTGCTGCGGCATCTAACAGACCGATACCTCCAAGTGGGCGCTCTGGCTCAGCCAATACAAGGCAGATAATCCGGAAATACCATTCCGCCATATTACGTATGCTGGCTTCTTTATACAATGACGTCGCATATTCAATCGTCAATACCGCAGCCTTTGCTCCCTGATCTGCAATTTCGAATGTCAAGTCCAGTTTAGCTACGTGGTTGTCCGGCACTTGAGCCTCGAATTGCAAAGCATTTGCCGCCGCGCGTCCAACCTCCGTATGCTGCATGACAAACATCGTGTCAAATAGCGGGTTGCGGCTTAGGTCACGCGGTACATCCAGCAGCGTCAACATATGCTCAAACGGGAGCATGCCATTGTCCAGCGCCGCAAGCGAAATTTCTTTTAGCTGCCGGGCGTACGAATTAAACGGCAGTTCACTTGATGGTCTGCTCCGAATCGGTAGCGTATTGACAAACATTCCAACCAGCGTCTCAGTTGCGGGATGAAACCGACCAGCAATCGGCGTGCCGACAATTAGATCTTCCTGTCCCGTCATCAAATGCAGTAGTGTATGATAGGCAGCAAGCCAGATATGGAATGGTGTAACGTCCCATTGCTCAGCCGCTGCTTCGATACCCTCAACAAGCTCCGCTGGAATCGGCAGCATGAGCTTGGCGCCTTCGAAGCTTTGCTCACGAGGACGCGAATAATCTGTCGGCAATTGCAGCATAGGCAGCGTACCGGATAACTGGGATATCCAATATTGCTCTTGCTGCTCCTTTTCCTCCGAAGTCATCCAGGTCTGTTGCCATACGGCTGTATCCTTATAGTGAATTGGCAGCGGCTGCAGGGAATTGCCGCGATAAAGCTGCTCGAAATCATGCGCCATTACATTCATGGAAACCCCGTCCGCGACGATATGGTGAATGTCCAATAGCACCGTATGCTGACTCTCACCATCCGTTGCTAGAAACACCCTAATCAACGGAGCCTTCTGCAAGTCGAACGGGCGAATGACTGCACGAGCGAATGTATTCACGTCTTCTGCTTCCATTAAGTCATGCACGGCAAGTTCAAATGAAACTCGCTCATGAACATGCTGTGCCGGTTTGCCGTCTACCAAGCTAAAGCTGGTGCGCAGCGGTTCATGGCGGTCAATCAGCCCTTGAACAGCGTCGCGTAGATTTTCTTGATCAAGCTTGCCTGTTAGTTTAAGAGCCAGCGGAAGATTATAGGCTGTACTCTCAGGATAAAGCTGCTGCAGAACAAACAGCCTGTTTTGTGCAAGTGACAACGGATAGAAAGGTTGGCTGCTCGCCCGATTAATAATCGTAGCTTGTTTGGGTACTGCATTATCGATGCGCGCCGCCATTTCCCTCAGCAAGGGAGCGGCGAACACATCCTTCATTGCAAACGCTACTTCAAAACACTGTTCGATTAAGCCGGCCAGCTGTGCGGCACGTAAGGAATGTCCGCCCAGTTGGAAGAAATGAGCATCTCTCCCGATCGCTATTTGGTTACCTGACTCGCTGCAGACCAGACCAAGCACCTCACGCCAAAGCTCATCCAGCCGTTTCTCCGTCAGTGTAGCCGGAGCCTCGCCGCAAGCTGTCGGTTCATCAAACCGAGTCTCTGGCAGGCGGCTGCGATCGACTTTACCGCTTGCACCAAGCGGTAATGCCTCCATTGCAACAAAATGTGCGGGAATCATATATGCTGGCAGCAGTTCCTTAAGTGCGACTTGCAGGTTTATTTCCTCTAGCAGTTGCTCATCCGCTGTTACAATATACGCGCAAAGCATCGGCTCTCCTGTATGATCCGCCACTGTCGTCACTACAGCATCGTGCACTTTCTCCTGCAACAGCAGCGCATGTTCAATCTCCCCGCACTCGATGCGAAGACCACGCAGCTTGACCTGATGGTCAAAGCGTCCTAAATACTCAATATTGCCGTCCGGCAGCCACCTCGCCCGATCACCGGTACGATACAGCTTCTCTCCTGCGGCAAACGGATTAGCAACAAAGCTCTGCTCCGTCAAATCCTGTCTGTTGCGGTATCCACGTGCAAGACCTGCACCCGCAATACATAGCTCACCGGACACGCCTATCGGCTGAAGTCTCATCGACTCGTCCACAATATAGAGCCGGATGTTATGAATAGGCTTGCCAATCGGAATCGAACCCGCTTGCTCTTCTGTACAATTGTAATAGCTCACATCGACTGTCGCTTCAGTCGGACCATACAGATTAATGAGTCGACACTGGCTTCCTTGCCTCATCAGATTATAAAAAACTGCAACATGCGCAGGCTTGAGCGCCTCGCCGCTAGCAAATACATATCGAAGCGAATTGAGTTCGCCGTCTCTGCCCCTCTCCTCCGCATAGGGTAAAAAGACACTCAACATAGATGGTACAAAATGCATGACCGTAATCGTCTGTTCCTCAATCGCACGCAGTATGACCGATGGTTCTTTCTCCCCTCCGGGCTCCAGTAAATAAAGTGAAGCACCGGACAAGCTCCACCAGAAGAGCTCCCATACAGATACGTCGAACGTAATTGGCGTTTTTTGCAAAATAACATCGTGATCATTTAGCGGATAAGCCGTTTGCATCCAATTCAGTCGGTTGATCACTGCACGATGCTCCACCATAACGCCTTTTGGTTTGCCTGTGGATCCCGACGTATAAATGACATAGGCCAAATTTTCTGGGCCCGCTTGAGAAAAGAGGTTCATTTCTTCTTCTCCGTCTGGCAGCTCTAATGCAGCAGCGGCCGCAAGCGCGTCCAGATCAAGCATTTCTCCCTGGAAGGCTGGGAGAGTATCAATCCATTTGGTCTCCGTCAGAAGCAGACTTGCCTGGCTATCCTCTAGGATGCCGCGGATCCGCTCAGACGGATGTTCCGGATCAATGGGCAGATAGGCCCCTCCCGCCTTGAGTACCGCCATAATTGTTATCATCAAGGTCAAAGAGCGCTGGGCAGCAATTGGTACAACCGTTTCAACTGTCACCCCTTTATTTCTTAGCATGGCAGCCACGCGTTCTGCGCGGTCATTCAATTGTCCGTACGTCAACGAGCCTTCAGCAGACCGCACTGCAGTCCGATCCGGCCATCGCCGAGCGGACTCGGCAAACCATCCGTGAATCGTCGTATCCTCAGGATACGGGTGCTCTGTATCATTCCATGTAACAAGATCGGCTACTTCGCCAGGTGTTACCATTGTAATGTCGCCACAGCTCAATTCGGGGCTAGCACTTATTTCCTCCAAAATGTAAAGCAGCCGAGCGGCAAATCGTTCCATTGTTGCTTTAAAAAACAACCCTGTATTATACTCCAGCTCAGCCCGCAAACCACCTTCGCCGTCGCTGTATAGATCAAGTTTAAAATCCAGTTTTGATGTTCCGTGGTTGACAGGCATAGGCACCATGCTCCAGTTATCGCCTTCCACTATCAGCTTCTCGTCTTCAAATTGGTTATGCACTATCAGCATCGTATCAAACAACGGATTGCGCGATGGATCATGCGGATAGCGGGCTGCTTCCATCATGTGCTCATAACTGACTTCGCCATGCTCGTATGAGGCAAGCAATCGCTCATGCGTTTCGCTGACGAATGCGAGAATTGGCATCTCATCCTCCACTCGCATCTTAATCGGAAGAAACTGGTTGAACATGCCAATCATTTGAGTCGTGTCAGGATGTGTTCTGCCTGCCGCCAAAGATCCGATTGTAAATTCCGACTGATGCGTAGTGCCCCTGAGCAATAGCGCATAGGTTGCAAAAAGCAGGCTATTTATGCTTGCTCCCGCGTTTGCAGCGCTCTCTTTCAGCCGCATGGCGAGTGCGGTTGGAATATAGAAGGTATACGTATCACCGGCAAACGTTTGACGTTCGCCACGTGGTCGATCAAGCGGCATATCGAGCGGTGCTGGAAAATCCGCCAGCTGCTCCGTCCAAAAAGCTCTGCTTGCATCAGATCGCTCCGAACAATCCTGTCGCTCCTGCCAAACAGCATAGTCCTTGTAATGAAGAGTCAGTGGCGCAAGATTCGTGCCAACATCGTCGATCAAAACGCTCAACTCCTCAAGAAGCAGCTTGACGGAAATGCCGTCCGCTGCAATATGGTGAATGTTGAGCAACAGATAGCTATCCGCTCCGTCTGATTCGGGCCGGCAATAAGATGCGGCGAGCAGCGGTGCAGCGGCAAGATTGAGGGGGCGGAAAAACCCGCTCAAGCATTCCGTTAGCGGCGTCTCCGCGAGCTCTGTTGTATGCAGAATAAAGGAGATTGAATCGTGTATGATCTGGGATGGAACGCCGTCGATCCAATGATAAGAAGTTCTTAGCGGCTCGTGTCGTTCGATTAATTTTTGCAACGCCGTCCCGATACTTGTCTCGTTGACCGTTCCTGTTAGTTTAAGTACGAGCGGAATATGATAAGCTAATCCGATATCCGCCATGCTGTCCGCTAAAAACATGCGTCGCTGCGGCGGGCTGAGCGGATAGGATGCCGCCTTAGGAGCAACCGCAACAGGTTCATACGCTTCCTTCACAGCTTTGTCTATCCAGGCAGCCTGCTCTCTGACCGTTGGCAGTTTAAAAATGACCTGTAGCGGCATGCGTGCTCGACAACTCTTGTAAATGGCAGATGTCAATGCCGCCGCCTTAAGAGAATGTCCGCCATGCTCAAAGAAATGGTCAAGCGCGCCTACCCGGTCTGTATGCAATACATCTTGCCATAATTGTGCGATAATAATTTCCGTATCTGTAGCAGGCGCTTCATAGGGAACCGCGCGTTCTGGAACGGGCAGATTTTTTTTGTCCACCTTGCCATTGGCGTTCAATGGCAGCTTCTCCAACTGTACAAACGCGGAAGGAATCATAAATGCCGGCAGTTTTCCTGTCAGCTGGTTCCGTACGGCTGCTTCTCCTACGGTTTGCTCCGTTACAATATAAGCGCATAAATATGGTCCGCCGTTATTCTCGATCAATGCCACAAATGCTTCCTTGACGCCTTCGCAGTCCAGCAGCCTGCTCTCGATTTCTCCTAATTCAATCCGATACCCCCGCAGTTTGACCTGGCTGTCGATCCGATCCAGAAACTCTAAATTTCCGTCAGGCAATCGGCGTACCAAATCGCCGGTCCGATACACGATTTCTCCATCCCGTAATGGATGCGGCCGGAACTTCAAAGCGGTCTGATCCAGTAAATTCACATAGCCGGATGCTACGCCATCGCCCGCAATCCATAACTCACCCGGCAACCAGTCCGGCTGCAATCGTCCTAGTTCATCCAGAACAAGTGTCTCTGTACGCATGATAGGCATGCCAATTGGAACAGTGGAGGTTCCTTGTACTTCCCATGTTTCTGTAATCGGGTAACAGGTAGCGAATACCGTCGTTTCCGTAGGTCCGTATACATGCAGCAGCACGCCTGGTCCAAGTTCGTGAAGTGCTTTTCGAATATGCGCAACAGAAGCTCGTTCCCCGCCGAATAATATGTGGCGCAGACCGCGAAGCGATTCCAGTCCATGATCAACTAGAGTGTTAAACAACGCTGTTGTCACAAAAAATAGGGTAATGCCTTTTCTCTCAATCAGTTCAGTCAGCCGCACAATGTCGGCAACTTCCTCCTCGCCGACCAAAGTTAACTTTGCACCGTTCAACAACGCTCCGTACCAATCAAAAGTCGAGCCGTCAAAAGCGTAATTGGAAAGTTGCAATAATGCATCGTGTTTCGAGATGCTTACATAATCAGTATCAACGGCAATCCGAGCCACATTGCGATGCGTAGTCATAATTCCTTTAGGCTTTCCCGTCGAGCCTGACGTGTACATAATATAAGCGAGATCGTTTGCCGAGCCAACGATGTCCAGATCTTGTCCAGCTTCTCCAGCCCATCTTGTGTCGAGTGCATCGATGCCAATGATATCGATGCTGTCTCCAACTAGCCTGCTGCCTATTTTTATCGTTGTAGCTTCAGCCACAATCAGACATGCTTTTGTATCCTGCAGCATAAACAAAATCCGTTCTTCGGGATATTGCGGATCGATGGGCACATATGCCGCTCCTACTTTCAATACAGCCAATATTGCCGCAATCATATCAGGCGATCGTCGCAACAGCAGCGCCACCTTCGTTCCTGGGGCTGCGCCATGCCGCATAAGCACACGTGCAAACTGATTCGCTCGTACGTTTAGCTCACTGTAGGTGTGCATCTGGTCTCCCATTTCAACAGCAATCTGCTGCGGTGTTTCTGCCACTTGCTGTTCAAATAGCCTATGCAACGTTAGCTCCTGCGGCTGCGTGACGATTGAACTGCCAAGACCGAGGATTCGTTCCCGTTCCTGTACATCGACGGGATCAAGTTCGCCAAGCAATGCATGGGGCCTCGCGGCTACTAATCGAGCAAGTGATCTATAATGCCGGGTCAATTGCGCGGCCATCCGCTCATCATACAAATCCAGCGCATACTCTAGCGTAAATTCAATGCCTCTGCCAGTATCCGCACATTCCCAAGTCAGGTCAAACTTTGCCGAGCCGCTGTCCATTATTTGCGGCGTATAGACCACATCCTTGCTGCGCCATTCCGGCAACTCCATATTTTGCAATGTAAATACTGAATCGAACAGCGGATTCCGTCCGAATTCCCGTTTTACATTCGCTAGCTCGGCTATTTCCTCATAAGGTACGTCCCCGTTGCCAATAGCCGTTAGCGCCTCTCTATTGACCTCTTTTATCCAATGGTCAAAGCGCGCACTGCTTTGTCCACGCAAGCGGATTGGAACCATATTGACAAACATCCCAACTACGTTTTGCAACTCTGGTCTCATTCGTCTAGCGGTTGCCGTGCCGATAACAATATCGGATTCCCCTGTATATCTCCCTAGCAGTGCATAATATATTGACAGAAGGACGGAGTATAACGTTACCCCCTCGCGATTGGCCAACGCTCGCAGTGATCCGGCAAGTTCAGGCTCCAGCTCGAATCGTTCAATCGCTCCGCGATAGCTTGGTGCCTGTGGTCTTGGATGAGGGGACGGAAGTGTCATAGACGGTACTCCATCCCGAAAGATTTCACTCCAATAATGATTCTGAAGATCCAGCCAGCTGCTTCTTCGACTCATCTCCTCCCACAATGCCATATCTCCGCTATGAATAGGCAAAGGCTCCGGCTCATTCCCCTCGTAAAACCTCTTGAGATCAGACATTAAAATGCCCATCGATGTTCCATCCGTAATGATATGATGCATATCCAGCTGCAGTATGCTTGATTCCTGCCCCAAGAGCACCAGTTCCAGTCGCAGCAGCGGAGCTTCCTCCAAGCGAAACGGTTGCAGGAAGCTGCGTTGCTGCTGCATTAAATCAGACGCCTGCCAACCGCTTCCATCCACGATGGTAAGCGGCAGCTTATGAACCGACTCAATGCGCTGCATCACATTTCCTTCTTCCATATAAAAGGACGTTCGCAGTGCCGGATGCCGATCTATCAGCGCCTGCCATGCCATGCGAAATCGTTCAATATCAAGTGGTCCCTTCATCTGAACCGTAAACGGCAGATGGTAATTAAGCAGACCCGGATTCAACTGCTCCAAAATGAACAACCGCTTTTGCGCCGAGGTCGCCGGATAGATCGTCCGCTCTTCCGCTTTGGTTATCGGCGGCGCAACGGCGGCAGCAGTTCCTGAACCCTCCTGTGCTTTTTTCTCCAGCAGAGTAGCTAGCGAGCTCACCGTATCATGCAAAAACAGTTCAGTAAGCGTTATCTCAACGCCAAACGTCTCATGTAGTCTGGCGGCGGCATAAGCTGCTTTGAGCGAATTGCCGCCTTGTTCAAGAAAGCGATCATTACGACCTATGTAATCCCTATTCAACACATCGCGCCAGATGGAAATAATCTGTTGCTCCGTCTCTGTCGCTGGCTTTGAGCTGATATCACTCGACAATGTATTTCCTTCCGCTGTACTTCTTTCCGATGCGGTAAACGCTTCCAGATCCGCCAACTCGGCAAGAACTTCGGCAAACTCTCCTTCTCGCAGGGCATCAGCCAAAACATAGCGTTGAATTTTACCGGATGTCGTTTTTGGAATCCTTCGAACAGGGACAACAAAAGCAACGTCCAGACCGG
The DNA here is from genome assembly GCA_040396195.1 of Paenibacillus nanensis. Lineage (GTDB taxonomy): Bacteria > Bacillota > Bacilli > Paenibacillales > Paenibacillaceae > Pristimantibacillus > Pristimantibacillus nanensis_A. Next base: position 127,941 of record JBEBPB010000001.1, on the reverse strand, counting down.
TCGATCCATTCAGCAGTTTTGTCACCTCAACCATCAGCGGTACAAATCCGCTAATCTTGCCACGATGCTGAATAAAAACTGCAATCTCATCCCGTTTGGTCGTCGCATCCTGAACGGCAGCTATCGCCGTTTTTCCGATTTCCGCCCCTTTCAGTCCACTGATTAACGCCTCCAAATCATGTGGATACACATTTTGACCATTCACGAATATGACGTCCTTCATGCGACCGGTCACAAATAAACGCCCTTCCAGCAAGAAACCCAAATCTCCCGTATTCAACCAGCCATCTGAGGAAATCATTTGTTCATTTACATCTGGCCGCATATAGTATCCGCTTGTAACGTTGCTTCCTCTAATATGAATTAATCCAATACTGCCTGCTGCAGAGGCATTTCCCTTGTCATCGCAAATACGCACTTCGCAATCTTCTACGGGAAAGCCCAACTCAACGATCTCAATCGCTGCATGATCTCCTTGCTCAGCCATTCGTACAGGTTGTCCAATAGCAAGCGATTTGCGTTCAAGTTTAACCGTATTCAGGTGATCTTCTGTCCCCGGGAATGTTACTGCCAAACTTGCTTCTGCAAGTCCATATACCGGAAAAATACAATTCTCCTTTAACCCGTACGGTTTCATTGCCTCCAGAAAATCACGGCAATGAGTAGCGGATATTGGTTCCGCCCCGTTAAAAATCAGCCTGACACAAGACAAATCCCATGCTTGCGCTGCTTCCGGCTTCCAATGTTGAAGAAAATGTACATAACCGAAATTCGGCGAAGAGAGACAGGTCACTTGATGCTTATTTGTAAGCTCGAGCCATTTCATTGGATGAAGTACAAACGTAGAAGTCGGCATGTGTAACTGATTCATGCCACAAAACAATGGCGAAAGATGGAAGCCGATAAGGCCCATATCATGCGTCAAGGGAAGCCAACTTAGCGAAGAATCCCGTTCTGTCGATCGTGCCCCTTGTATAATCGCATTCATATTAGACAGAAGATTGCCGTGTGTCAGCACGACACCCTTCGGGTCTCCGGTAGAGCCAGAAGTAAACTGGATGAATGCGGTGTCCGTTTCGATTGCGTCATACAATACAGCCTCAGGTCTGTCTACATTCGCAGCCGCCGCAAACACCTCATTTATCGGCACACTGCCAGACTCCAGCTGAGCTAACATCTCCTCTTCCCCGTGCTTCAAAGCGTAGGCTTGAATTCCCGGCCAAAGCTCCTCATCACAAAGCAATCTTGGTGATTCCAACTGCTTGCATACCTGAATCAGCTTTTTGCGTCCTTCATCCGTACGCGCTGCCATCACAGGAATGGGGACAATCCCACCAAGCACACATGCCCAGAACAGAAGGATAAACCGTTCATTATCTTCCGTCTGCATAACGGCAAAGTCGCCCGGACCAAGACCCCGCTCGTGCAGCAAATGGAGTGCTCTTCCAGCCGAAGTAAATAATTGGCCATACGACAAGTAACGCTCCTGACCACTATCGCAAAATAATATTCCCGCATCGTTTTCCTTGCGCGCCAGTAGTACGCCGGACAAATTACGAATAGTTCTCATAGTCGGCAGCCCTCCGTTCTGTTCTTTATCATAACGTTGTGGAATGCAATTCTTGATAATCCTCCGTTACGATGCGATTACGGTCGTCCATAATGACGACATGCGGACGATACGTGCGGGCTGCCGACTCCTCCATCATCGCGTAAGAAATTATAATGACACGATCACCTGGCTGCACTAGTCTGGCAGCGGCACCATTCAAGCAAACCATACCCGAGCCTCGCGGACCGGTTATGACATACGTCTCCAGCCTGGCTCCGTTATTTATATTGACAACTTGCACTTTTTCATTTTCCAGGATGTTTGATGCCTCCAAAATATCCTGATCGATGGTTATACTTCCTACATAATTCAAATTTGCCTCCGTTACGACAGCACGATGAATTTTGGACTTATGCATCTCTCTAAACATCAATACTCTCACTCTCCTTGTGGAATGTTTGAAATATAATAATAGTTGACTAACTTCCTTTCTTCATAACAAACGTTTTTGATAAGTATCCTTATTAAGGAACATCTAGAGCCCAAACAAACCTAGATTGTTTTTCTGTCTTGACAAGAAAAAACAAGCTGGTTCAAATAACACATTCAAAAAAAGAAAATATGTGGCAATATGGATGTTCGTAAGGAATAAACAAATTCATACTTGAATGCAGGATCATGCTGGCTGTTTAGTTTTTCATACGATTGTGTGGATTCCAGTTGTTTGAAAGTTCTAACAGTAGAAAAATGCGGCTTGTACATCGCAGTGACTCATCATGTAGGCTATTTAGTGTTGTAGAGGGTAATATCATGATGCTAATCGGTAGAGCAATAATGAACTTGAGTGTTAAATCACAATGAGGAATAGGTAATTTATTGAAACATATCCTTATAGTAGTTCTAAACTTTCACTTGCGATAGGGCGAAAATTGTACAATAGAGGGGGGAATTCTTTTATTTTTTTGAACAGCACTAGCGAAAATTAAAATCTTATGCAAAAAAATCACTTTTTATGGAAAATTGTAGATTTATAAATATACATGGGTTATAATAAAAACTTTATAACGAGGGGTTGTGGATTTCGTATAAATCATATTATTATCAGGGTTTATGCACACAGAAAGCAGGACCCTTGGGATCAAGGATCCTACTATCTGTTACTGGCTATTACACAACTTGAATTTATTGCCCTTTGTATATGAAGATAGATCTCAATTTATAGAAAAATCTCCTTGTATAAGCCGCAAAGGGTCGACAAATATAGGTTTGGACGGAAAACAGTTATTGCTACTGCAAACTGCTAGCTTGTAACCTTCCGCGAAATTATAATTCCTAAAGTAATATTCTTGATCCTGCTCAGAAGTTAAAGCGGTATCTCCCTCTGTGCGGATCGTAAATGAATCTAAAGCGATAGACATACCCTTTCCAACGGCTTTAATATAACTTTCCTTATGGGTCCACAAATAGTAGAAAAAATCAAGTTGATTAGCCGGTGCTTGCCTTTGAAGTGCAAAGTATTCTTCCGGGCTGAAAAATCTTTTGGCAATATTTAAATCAATAGGCTTCATATGCTCAATATCTATCCCCACAGAATTATGTCCGATTGCACAACCGACCCAGTCTCCTGAATGAGTGAGATTAAAATAAATATCGTGTCTATTCATTAAATATGGTTTGCCATATTCATTGTATCCGAACAACATATCTTCATCCTCTAATTGAAACTGCTCTTTTAAGATGGATCTTAGTAGCAAATCTGCCAGCAAGGAGCGATAGGCATCTTCTTTATGAACAAAACGAGCAATTCTCTTCTTCTTTCTCTCATCCACCTTTTCAAGAGCTTTATCATATAAGTGCTCCTCCCATTCAAAATCTAGTTTAGACACAATAACCAGCAAGTATTTTCCCGCCTTTTCATTTATTTTCATCAGTGAACAATGCTAATTAACCGAGTTGGAATATCATTAGATTCATAATTCATATACTCCATGTATCACTTTCATAACTTTTCTGCTCAAAATCTAATGTGGTGTAGTCATTTCCGTACATAAGACCTTCCTCAACTACTTTGTCATTATGAAATACAAAATAAGCATGTCGCTGTTGCCCATCTCTAAGTTGGTATGCGATATATTTATCTCCATTACTCAAAGTTCTCGTCGTGGATGCCAAGCCTAATTTTTCCGTAATATCACTATAAGTCATTCCAGAAGAAACATAGCGAACTAACCTGAGCGCATACAATCCGCTGAGATTATCATTAGTTACGGCTATCGGATTGTCAAAATAATATAGTGCGATGTAGCCTTCATTTTTTTCCATAGAGATATCCGGAAATTTGCGAGTAAACACACTATATTCTGTATATTTCATGACAGTAGAGCCATCAGTCTGTGGCCATATGCTATCAGGTTCGCCATAACGATCAAAAACATTCTGAACAGTATTACCCAAAAAATTGTTCGGGCAGTAAAATATTCGTCGCTAGAGTGTTATACAAAACTGAAAATTCCAAATCCAAAGGCATACTAATTCCAAAGCGTAGGGCTACTTCATCAAGCGTATACGAAGTAGTGGTGTAAAGAGTCTGATCAGCATAATGCAAAAAGTTTACTTTCTCCAGGCCTTCGACAGAGGCAAATAAAAGTAAGGCATTGCATTCCCAGACAGTCTCATAAAAAGGATCTAGAACATTCCTGCCGCTGACAAACTTGTATGCAAGGTTGATTTCTTTTGCCTGCCCGTCTTCTAAAGAAAATGGTTTATAATTAGATTCGGCCTGCAGAGGTAATGATTTGATAATCTGATTGATATGTTCATTGTCCTGCGAAAAAGTTGTTCTATTATCAAGAATACCTGTGAGAAGCGTTTTTGTGTACCCTAACTTTGTCAGAAGCTTATTTTCACTAACACCATTGTTATAGGCAATCAATCCGCTAGAAATGCCAACGGTCAACATAACCGCAAGCAGAGCAACCGTACCGTTTCTCTTTTTCTTTGTATTTAAGATATTTGCAAATCTGTTTTTCAACATTTTTTTCTTTCCATAGAAATTGGTTGACAATACCGTCTCAGGATATTTTTGTGCGGTTATCGAAGTCAATATGGTTTCGCTGTACATCACGCGTTCACCCTTGGATAAACCGTGTATTACATAATCATCACATGATAATTCCAAATCGGTGCTTGCTTCACGGAACATAAGATGCACAAAAGGATTGAACCAATGTATTGCACTTACAACAATTAAGAACAGCTTATACCAAAGGTCGCCTCGCTTATAGTGGGTCAGCTCATGGCGTAAAATGAATTTTAAATCGGTGTCGGAATAACTTTCGTTCGGCAAAAATAATAGCGGCTTTAAAAAGCCAGTCATTAGAGGGCTTGCAACGCTTTTACTAATAAGTACAGAAATCTCTTTTTTCATTCCCATATCTGCGGCTATTTCGCGAAGTGTATTTGTAATTCGTGCATCTGCTGGTTCTTTGCTCCAACGCAAAGCCTTTTTCCTGAATAAAATGTAACCAATAAATTGATAAGCTAGAAATAGCACTGCGCCCATTCCCCATATCAATATAAGTATATTTATCAGCGTAAGTGGGGTTGTTTGAATTGTTGTTATAGGGTTGTTTATTATAACCTGTTCTGTTTGGGCGGAGGGCATCGTGGTGATTTGTTGGGCGGGTACTGTATTTACACTCGCGTGCTTTGGCGTATTCATCATATTTACTGTCATAGGCGAGACGGGAAGTGAAAAATTAAACGGGATAACAAGCCGTAATGCTACTATGAGCCATATCCAATATTTCCATTTCGCAGCATAAGTCTTATTAAGCAATCCCGACGATAATTTAAGTAAAAGAATGACTACGCCTGTAGTGATAGAAATCCCAACTAACGTAATAAACAGCTTTTCAATCATTGTCTTTCCTCCCTCCAAGCTCGTCAATCATCTTCCGAAGTTCAGATAAATCCGTATCATTTATGGCGTTACTGTCATAAAGATTTGTTACCATATTTTTCAAAGAGCTTCCAAATAACTTTTCTAAAAATGAACTGCTCTCTTTTGCCTTGTAGTCATTTTCAGAAATAAGTGCAGAATAATAATTTGTCCGTGTGCTTCTATCACAGTAAACAAAGCCTTTCTCTGCCAGTCTTGCAAGTATCGTCATTAACGTTGATAACTTCCAATTAGGACGGTTATGTAAATGTTCCAATATATAATTTGAAGTAACAGGCTCTCTAACATTCCATATAACAAGCATGATTTCCAGTTCAGCGTCACCTAATCGTTTTATTTTTTCCTCCATAGTCAGGACCTCCAATATCAGATTATACATTTTGATACTATTATACAGTTGAATAACGATATCATCAAGTATAATGTTATAGTATGTTCACTGGGCTTATTGGAGGCATTAGTTTCATGCTGCCAAGTTCGCATTAGTGATTTTTCTGCCTGTGTGTTACAGACCTTTCAAACAACGACCACAAAGGAGGAACAATGAACATGACCACATCTGTACCGGAATTCACCATTATCCGCACCTTTAATGCCCCTCGTGAGCTCGTTTGGTGTGCCTGAACCGAGGAGAAGGAACTCGCAATCTGGTTGCCTTCAACGCCTCTGAAGTCCATCTCCTTCGACGTACGCCAAGGAGGACGCTACCGTTACACAATGGTAAACATCGAGACCAGCGAGGAGTATCCAACCGGAGGTACGTTTCTCGACGTCGCACCTTTCGAACGGCTTGTTTTCACCTGGGGCTATCCCGATGATCCCATCGAAAATTCTCCCGTCGTGACCTTAACCCTCACCGCACGTGGCGATTGCACCGAGATGATCTTCCACCTGCGCGGTTTTGCCGGTCACCCCGGCGATCAGTACGTGTACGACGGCTGGAGCAAGACGCTTGATGATCTAATGGCACATCTGCACCACCAGAAGCAGTAGACCGCTCACAGCTCACAATATACCTACAGTAATAGGCTAAGTCCTAACGACTGCAAAGGTTGTCCAATTATTTTCTAAAATAAAAAGTTGGACAGGAAAAGTACCGCTTCCCCATCCAACTTTTTTTGTTCCTGAACAAATCCTGATTGATTAGAATTCAATCCCGATTCTTTTTGATGCTGCAGATCGCTGAATCTCCCTTTCCAGACACTCATGTTGGCTTAATAAAAATAGAGCAACTGCCCCTCGCAAGCTGTTCCTTTCTTTATTAAACTAAAATGTCAGGTTCTGCGGCTCAGTTTAATTATGGGGCTGGGAAATATGTTGGATGTCTCCCCTGCATCGCCGAGCATCGCTTCAGCAATTGTCAGAAAATCTTCGACTTCAATTTCAAAATGACCATAACGGAAGTTATTTCCCCAATTTCGATTCCCGCGTGTGAAGGTAAGCTGATCTAAAAGAGCTGCAATCTTAACTTCATGACATGAAATATAGCGGATATTCCGACGGAATGGCACAAAGGAATCAGACAACTGATATTTATATACTCTATCATCCGCAACTTGCCCTATAGCGGTAAATGCTTGGAGCGCTTCCCCGTTCGGCAATTCCGTTCGTGGAGAGTAGTATACTAGCCAATCACCAGAAGACATTCGACGCAAAGGCGCTGACTTGCCATGGCAGAGCTGAGCGAATCCACCCAACACCCCGTGTTTCACATGAGAAGCAGATACAACGCCAATCCAGTAGCGGCTTTGCTGGTGTACTATAGTGTTCTGCATCGTTCCTGACCCTTTCTACTTAATTTATGTTTTACTTGCTAAAAAAAGTTTCAAACGATCCATCTGGAGAAGATGATGACGGTAGTGCATTTCGATGAGCAAAAACCATTCTTTTGCATTTAGTGCTCCGAATCGTGGATGAGGCATAGTGTTCTGTATAGGTGCCTTTTCCAGCTTAGGCATGATTTCTTTCATTCGATTAATCACGATCTTCAATCCTTGGATTAATTGCTCTTTGCTTTCTGGCTGCTCCGGTGTATATTGTGGTGAAGGCGGGACTTGTATACGTATAGGTGGGAACCCTCCTTGCTCAAATATCTCTATACCCTCTCTTGTTTTTCCCGTTATAGTTGCAGAGGAATCCTCACTTTGTGTCAAGCAATGGTCAATATGACGGAGTTGCATATAAAGAGCCGAGTTTATCAAATGCTGATACATCTGTCCAAGCGACCATTCATTCTTACTTGGCTGATGTTTTAATTGCTCAATATCAAAGCAATCTAATTCATGAAGATAGTAATTTGCAATTTCTTCAAACTGTTGTAATGCTTCAAATGTATTCATATTCTTCAAACAGCTCCTTTTTAATCATCTGATGTAACTATATAAAAACGCTACTGACAACAGCATGTCAGTAGCGTTTTAAAATTTTTTCAGCTTCATCGCGAACTCGATTCCAGAAGGATTCCGGCTCCAGCACAACAACATCCGATCCCCAGCTAAGCACCCAATGCAGTAAGTCCTCAGGCTGACGAACGCGAAAGTTGACAAGCAAACCATCCGGATGATCCTCCGCTGCTTCCATATAATAGTTATTCGATTCCAGCACTTTATCCGCAATGTTATGATTAACCAGGATGCGTACAAGTATTTCGCGGTCATCTAGGGGCTTATAGTCATGTAAATTAAAATCGGGCGGTAGATTAAATCGGTTCTCCAAAACGTTAAGCTCGGTCATCCTTGACAAACGAAAATGACGAATTTCTTGCCGCAGATCACAAAAGGCAAGAAGCATCCATGTTCCTTGAACAAGTACAAGTCCATATGGTGCGGCAACACGAACACTTTGACGCTTGCCATCAGCTTCGGGCACACTTTTCAAATAACGGAATCTTATCTTCCTCTCCTCCAATATTGCATGACGGATCGTTTCGATATAATTTTTCTCTTGTCCGCCAGTTGCATCTTTAGCAGAAGTCAGCAACCTCATAGTCTTGCGTACCTGACCTGCCTCTTTGCGAACATTCTCTGGCAGGATCGCTTCAATTTTCCCACGGGAAGTCTGGGCATTGATGCCATAGTTGGAGTCAAATTTTTGTTCAATAAAATCCATCCCAATGAGCAAAGTCACGGCTTCTTCCACTGTGAAACTGATCGGCGGCAGAAAATACCCCTCCATCAACGAATACCCCCGACCGGTAGATCCTACCACTGGCACTCCTGCTTCGCTAAGAGCTTGTATGTCCCGGTAGATTGTCCTCACACTTGTCTCGAATATTTCCGCCAAATCCTCAGCTCGCAAAACCTTTGTACGTTGCAATTCAAGCACGATGGCTAACAAACGGTCTGTTTTGTTCATACTGCCCCCTTAGAGATAACACTATTTTAAAAGATACTTATAATAAGCCGGGAATTCTCGTATGATCGAGTAAATATCTCTAAACTCAAATATCTGTGCGTGAGCTGAATGCACTTCTTTTATACCCAACTTTCTAAAAGCTAATTTCGTCCTAGATATATGGAAATATTGCGTTATCACCATCGCAGAGTCTAATTTTAGTTCATCCATAATCTTGCTCGTACTTTGGGCAGTCATATAAGAGTTGTAGCCATTATTATCCTCGATAATTTTGTCCTCTGTGACCCCTTTTTCTACCAAATAAGCTTTCATCACTTTTGCTTCATCAAAGCCTTCTTTTCCTATGCCGCCACTTACGATAACAAATGAATAGTATCCCTCATTGTAAAGCTCGAAGGCCTTATCTAATCTTGCTTGTAACCGCTCAGAAGGCTGTCCGTCAATGTCTACTTTATTGCCTAACACTACTGCTATATCAACAGGTTTCAACTCATCATTTAATCCATCTATTACAATAAGTGCAGTGTGAATGATAAACCAGACAAATAGACTTGCTACTACTATGACTAACAAACGTTTCACGAAAACAAAGTTCACTCTCTATCACCCGTACTCTCGTTTTTTTCAAAATTCAACTTAAATCTCACTAAACTCAAAGCTCCCTATTCTATACGCCCGGGTCCATGAAAACTTATCATGTCTTGCGAAACAAAAGATAACTTTGCATCGACTGATGTCGTTTCCTCTATTCTCTCTCTAGTCCATCTCTTATATCAATGGAGTGCGTTGGTTCAAATATAATCTCGGCGACTTTGCCTGCCTCATTAATTCTGACGGCTGTGAGCCCTTGAGGCATATATGCTCCAGTGTCGATATTCAGTGTGTTGCTTCAGCCAATTCTCATTGTCCTCCTCCCAATACACAATCGCTTCAAACTCATGGTTGCCTTTAAGAAAACAAACATTAGTAGGATATTCTTTTTGCAGCTCGATTGCATATAAAAGAGTTTCGGGAGAATGTCTCCCTCTATCTATTAAGTCACCAAGCTGCACTAGAATCTGTTTGTCACGATTCCAATGCTCGTTTATCAACGCAGAAAACGTATGAAAGCAGCCATGAACATCGCAATTACTAATAATTCCATAAGCCCTCCTATAAAATAGCAATTCCCATAATCGATAAAGCGTAACGGTTGTACTGAGACTATTGATTAACTTTGGTTAATAGTTAATTGACTCCTTCGCGGCAACCGTTAACATTCCATTTACTCCAATAGTATTCTTTCGGGTCCGACATGATATTAACTTCCTCATTTAAATTTAACATAGGGGAAATATGAACACAAAGGCATCTCTAAATATGCTCAATAGACAATAGAAAAGACACATACCCTATAAGGTAGTGTCTTGATTTAAGTATATACTATGCATCTTCCTCTGCTACACCAAGTGCTTTATTCTTTTCCTTGAACTTGGCATTATGAGAAGATACGTACGCCATTCGTGATGCTGCTGGCTCCTGATACAATTTTGCGCTATTGACTGCTAATACTGCATCGGTAAAAGCTCCTGCGATCAGTTGTACTTTAGATGGATACTTTGCTGTATCCCCAGCTACAAAAACACCTGGTATATTAGTTGCAAGCTTTTCGTTCACATTAATATTCCATTGCTCCATATCCATACCCCAATCCACAATTGAACCAAAGTCACCACGCAGCCCATGATTGACAATGACGGCATCTACTGCCAAACGTACTGTTTCCTCCATAATAATGCCTTCTGTATTCACCCGTGCAAACGATACTTCTTCAATTGCATCACCGCTGATATTCCCATGAAGCCGAGTTACTGCATATGGGGTATGAACATCAACAGATGATTCCTTCATCCGCTTCACATTCTTCTCATGCCCACCAAAGCGTTCGCGCCGATGCACGACAGTGACACTTCTGGCAATCGGCTCCAATTCATTAGCCCAGTCAACTGCGGAGTCGCCACCGCCGGAGATAAGCACACGCTTGTTACGAAAACCTTCGAGCTCTTGTACAGTATAGTGCAGATTTGCCAACTCGTAACGTTCTGCTCCCTCAATGTCTAGCTTCGCTAGCTTAAGCACACCATACCCCAATGCCAAAACGAGCGTACGTGTATGGTGCTGCTCACCGGTTACAGCCGTTAGAAGCATAGTCCCATCTGCGAGTCGTTCCAGTCCGCTAATCTGTTGTCCCAATACGATCGTTGGATCAAAAGTATGAGCCTGTTCAATCATTTGCTTGATAAGCTGTTCGCAACGGATTGGCGTAACCCCTCCAACATCCCAAATCATTTTCTCAGGATAAATCAATAATCGCCCACCCAACTCTTCTTTTGCTTCGATCAGCTTCGTTTTCATATCGCGCATGCCGCTGTAAAAAGCTGCATACAACCCGGCTGGTCCCCCGCCAATGATCGTAATATCATAAAGCTCTAACGTATGTGTCACGCAGCCACCTCCCGATATGAATAGATGTCGTTCTAAATTCTTTAAACACATCTTCTATTTGTTTATATCTCATCAAGTCATCTAATCACATCAGTTTTCTGTTGAAAATAGACGGTAATACTCCCAATAACTGCTCGCGTGTGATGGGATCACAATGATTCCAGGTAGATTCTAAAAAGTGAATCTTATCAGGAGTTATCTCGGCTAAAGCTGCAATCTGCGGGCTATGAGCAACTGTGTGCAGCTCTTGACGAGAAGCCAAGATGAAATTCCTGTCCCCAACATAGTGATAAAATTGATGGTGCTGAATTTCTATCCATGCTTGTCCTTGCTCGATTAGATTTAGTACCTTTGCAGATGGTCGAAATCCGAGAGATTCATATAAAGTAGCAGCCAAACCGCTTTGCCCCATAATATAAAGTTTTGCACCGATCTTGAGATAAACAGTAGCTGTTTCTCCAACAACATAAGCATCTGCTAATTGTCTGCGTAACAACCTTACTCTATCTTCATATCTCGTAATCCATATCTCCGCTGCTTTGCTACGTTCAAATAGCTTAGCGATATACCTTAACCTTTCAAATAGTCTAAACTTTTTGTCCAGCACAACAGTTGGAGCAAGTGCATCCAATTCCTTTAAATCTTGTGGGGAATAGCTAAGCAAGATGAATTCAGGTTGCAGTTTCGCTATTTGATCTGGATCTGCTCGATACCCGATGCTATGAATATTTCTAAGCTTCTCATGATAAATCACATTATCTTTCATAATTGAAATGGCAGCTCCTACAGGAGATATACCTAGAGCGAGTAATTCTCCAAGCGTATATTTGCCATCAGTCACAATGCGTGTCGCATCTTTAGGAACACGAACCTTTCTGCCCAGTGAATCAATAACCGTTCTTTGCTGAGTGGGAAGATGGATATTAGCATATTCACGCGGAGTGGTTCCAGTTAATTTGCGAAAGCACCGGCTGAAATAATATTCGTCCTTAAACCCAATTTGTCGAGATATTTTGCTCAATGGGTCGCTCGAATTACGCAGAAGCTTCTTTGCATGATGGATACGTAAATGAACCAAATAATCAGTTGGTTTTTGTCCAGTCAATGTTTTAAACTGTTGACTATATTGCCATCTTACCATTCCTGCCATGTTAGCTAGTTGCTCTACTGTCAACTCTTCATTATAATACTGTTCCATATACTGGACAGTTTGTTGAACCAATTTTATCTTTTCTTCATTCTGCAACTGGGAAGCTTGCTCATCTAACTGGGCCATCAACCCTAGAATAAGCTGAAGTTTACCTTGCATCTTAACCGTTTCTGATGAGGATAAGGAAGATAATAATTGATTACTTATCCACGCTTCATTCCCTAACACTTGCTTGACTTGGGAAAATAAAAGTCTATAAGGATAGCTATAAAGTAAGGGCAGCTGAGCAATCCGATTCAAACTCATCCCTTTTACATTAAAAATGTCAAATGTAAAGCGAGCAAGTTGTGCGGCTGTGTTGCTTGATTCTACAGTATAGCTTTGTTCAGGTAAAACTAAAATACAGCTTCCTTGTCGCAGATCGATTGCAATTTTATCTACATACAGTCGTATGTCGCCACTGAGTGCTATCAATAATGTATTTAAATTTGTATCGTTATGATTTATTCTTTCATTATTGCTATTTACTACCGTCGTTTGGCCAACATGCAACTGATCGTAGTGTTGAAACTTTATATATAGGGATGTTAAATTCATAAGCAACTCTCCAAAAAAATAAAAATGATTATCATTATCATTAATATATCATATTATGCCATGCTCTAAAGTATAGCTCAGCTTTAATAGTTGGAGTAGAAACCTTATGGGAAAACTTACGATTTAACATACTTAATGTACAGAAAGAGTTTCTTATGGTCGCTCCATCCATTGTGGCAGTTTTTCAAACACTTTCTCCAATGCTAACAAATTATCCGTGTTCCATTCATCAGAAATAGTATAAACGTTTCCTTTCTGAACAGCGGGCAGCGTCTCCCATATTGAGCTTCGTAGCATTTTGTCAGCTTCTGTTTTACTTTCATCCGTTTCTTGCGAAATCACAAATAAATGATCACCAGCAAATTCCGGAAGCAACTCTTCTGAAATTGTAACAAATGATACACCTTTCACATCAATAATGTTCTCCTGTACAGCCGGCGGAGCAGCAAAACCGTTCTCCCCGTAAATAATGGCACCAAAATTACGATCACCTAATACATAGAGCGTTTTTCCCAGCTGGTAGAAAACTGTTGCTGTCTCCCCTTCCTTCAATTGAAGCTTATCCCACATTTGTTGTGCTTGTGCTTCAAATTTAGCAATCAATTGAGCAGCTTCCTCCTGTTGATTAAAGATTCTCCCCATCTCTTCTACACGTTCTTTATATGGAAGAGCTGGGTTAAAGGGAATAGTGGTAGCTATTTTCGACAGTGCTTCATTATGTTCTGCATCTGCATTGTGATAGCCATTTATAATTAGATCAGGCTCTAAAGTCAGAATAACCTCTAAGTTACCTGGATTTCCAACGTCAACTATTGCATCCAGTTTATCTTCAAAATAACTGGGAGGATCTAGAGGAAGGTTGTTACCAACAACTGGAATGCCCATTGCCAAAAAATCACCAAGTGTTTGAGCAATATAAACGACTCGTTTGGGATCTGCAGGAATTTCAACCTGTTCACCTTTTATCGTTGTATATTGAATTGTTTGGTTACTATCCTCGGCTTTTGCCTCTACTTCCACTTCAGCTGCTTTATTCTCAGTTTTTTCAGCTTGTTGTACTGCTTCAGGTGTATTGCCTCCTGCATTGCTGCACGCTGCCAATAGAAATAGCAGCAAGATAAGTCCTCCCCATAGCTTGATTTGCTTTACTTGCTGTCTTTGCACATTTCTTGCCCCTTTCTTTTTGCTATAATTGAAAATGATTATCATTACCTGTGTTATTATAGCCTCAACGAAAAAAGGAAACAATGAAAAAAGCGCAATGATTTATTTGGAAAAATGTCAATTTGCAAATCTTATCATATCCAACATGTAAATCCGTTTCATTGAAACTGACAAACAGAAGATAATATTGTTGGATGCTTGCAAGTTGACGAAGTTTACGGAGGTTCAGCAATTAAGAGCGAGTTGAAGATGAAGAAAACCGCCCATAAAGGACGGTTTTCTTCATAAACTCGAAAGAATCAGACTAATGATAAAATTTGCTTCTTATGATGAATGTCAAGCTCAATAAATTCGTGGATGATGTAGAGCAATGAGTTGGGAGTGCTTGCATGAGGACATTTTTCTCCGCCGTTTGCCGTCATATTTTTAGTGGCAACTTCTGGCTCTGTTAGCATTATCTCAATCAACTGAATATGAGCTTGCTTGTTAGGAAGTCGTTATTCAACTGTTGCGTAATTTATTCAATGTCTCTTCCCAACGTATTTTCATTTCTTCCCGAATATGAGCGTCCGCCAAGTTCTCTTGGTGAAAACTTAAAACAGTTTTATCAGGGTGGTTAGAAATTGTTCGTATTTGAAGAGTAGATGCTTTACTCCAATCGGCTTTTTTCCAGGTCAATCTAATATTTTCGTATTGATTCACAACCCTTATTTCTCCAGATACACTATCCGAAGTCATATATTGTTCACCAACTTGCATATTGAACGAGGACACTTCCCCCAACCATATTTCTAATCCTTTATTTGTTATCAGATTCCATGCTTCCTCAATAGTAATGGGAAATGTTCTTCTCACACCAACTTGAAAGCCGCTTGAAGCAGTCTGACCTACAGATTTAACTTCCGTCATTTGAGTTCCTCCTATTGGTTTTGCATGTAATGGTATTATGGACAGTTTGATCATTATATCAATGTGATACTAATGGGTGTAATCATCTTTTTCAATTTTATACTCTTAAAAAGGCTATGTAATCAGTCATTATACCCGGATATCCAAATATAAAAAATAGTAGATAATGAGAACAAATTAAAGGTTTCCTGTTTATAACTGTGCTATGTAAAAGCCATTTAACTAGATCCTTCGTAAATAATTAACTCATATAAAACATTAGTCATCATTTTACAGTTTGAACAGCGACTTTCTTAGTCTGTGTCCAATTTCCTACAGCAATCCCGAGTAAAATAATAAGTACCCCTAACCATTGGAATATACTGACTGGTTCGCCTAGAACAAGTGCAGACATGGATACGGCTACGGGCAGTTCAGATGCAGTCAGAATTGTCCCTAGCGCTGGCCCTACATGCGGCATGCCGATGGAAAACAAGAGCGGCGGCAGCACAGCTCCAAAAAATCCGAGCACCAGTCCATACGGTGCAACTCCTGCTAGTATTGTCATATCCAATAGGAATACTGGTGGAAGCATTATAAGTACAACGATGAGTGCGCCAGTAGAAAGCAGTGCGCTTTTTTGCACAGGTGGAACATCTTTTCCGACAGAGCCGCTTAGAAAGATGAACGATGTAAAGGTCAATGCAGAGAGAAGCCCCCAGCCCATCCCTTCCCATGATAATGTCATTTCGTTATTTGAAAGCAAATTAGCTGCCAGTCCAGAGCCGATCAACAGGATGGCTATTGAGACAAGCTTGGTGGCAGTTGGTTTTTTCTTGTATAGCATCCATTCCAAAAGTGTACCGATCCAAACAAATTGAAATAAAAAAATAATTGCCAGCGATGCGTTTAATGTTTCAAGAGACTGTGAATAAAAAACACCTGTTAAACCAAATGGAATCCCTGATCCTAATAACTGAAAAAAACGTTTAGCCGACAGTTTTTTCTTTTTTGTAAAAATAACAATTAGCCAAGCAAGCGATGCACCAAATAAATACTGCCCTCCAACTACTGATGAAACCGAAAAACCTGCTGAGTACGCAAGCTTTACAAAAGTAGATAGTATGCCGTAGCAGCAACCACCTATAAAGACAATAAATGCATAATGCCATGTTTTCATCTTATATCCCCCCTAAAAATAAAAAAACACACGGATGTCAAAGACACCCGTGTGGCGAAAATAGAATTTGATCTAGAAAAATCCACTCACTGTATACACAGTTTTTAGTATAAAATCATTATTAGTATAAAATCTTGTGTAGAAAGTGTCAATTAATTTGACGCAACTTCGTATAAATATCCCGGCAAAGCATTAATAAACTTCGACCAGTCGTCTGTTGAATAAAGGTTTAGCTGATGCATGGCTCGTGTACATGCCGTATAAAGCAGTTTCCGTTCACTTTCTTGGCTATACGTTTTGGATGAAGCGTCATAGATCAAAACCGCATCAAATTCCACACCTTTTGCCAAATAGACAGGAATAACCATTACACCTTTGTCAAAGCTTAGTGTTTCTTTAGTAATAAGCTGTACAGTTTCGCATCCTTGAAGCTTGATTGCTTCGTAAGCCACCCGGCTATCTGCTTCCGTTTTCGTAATAACAGCAATGGATTTGAAGCTACTAGCTTGTAGTTTCTTGATATCTGCAATAATTTGCGCATTGCGGCTTATTTTAGTGTTGCATTTTGTTAATAACGGCTTCTCTCCACTTCTTTCAAATGACGTAATTTCTTCTCCGTCGAGAAGCATGGATCGCGTAAAATCCACAATCTCTTTTGTGGAACGATAGCTTTGCAACAGACGAAATAGAGTGGTATCTGCTTCACCATATAGACGAATAAGTTGCGAATTAGCTGTATCGAGGCTCGTGGATTGCATAAATATCGCTTGTCCAAAATCACCAAGTACCGTCATTCTAGCCTTTGGGAATAATTTTTTCAAATACTCGTATTGAAATGCAGAATAATCCTGGCCCTCATCAATAAATACGTAGCGGATTTCAGTATTTGTGCGTGTCCCTTCTATCAGCTCTTTTAAATATAAGTAAGGGGTTGCATCCTCATAAAATAGTTTGCTGTTCGCTAATGACTGTTTTGTCTGGTCACATATTTCTATCCAAAGCTCAGGTAAAATAGTAGCATTT
This sequence comes from Paenibacillus nanensis, assembly GCA_040396195.1. Taxonomy (GTDB): domain Bacteria; phylum Bacillota; class Bacilli; order Paenibacillales; family Paenibacillaceae; genus Pristimantibacillus; species Pristimantibacillus nanensis_A. The sequence continues at coordinate 110,588 of JBEBPB010000001.1, read as the reverse complement.
GTTTTATTATGATAAGCAATTGCGTTATCAAAAAGCTGCTTATACATTCCTGATAAATCTACAAATGAAAATTTCTTTATTGATCTTCTCAACGGTTTGAATTTTTCCTTTACAACCTTACGACGAAGTAATACTTCTTCTTTTTGAGCAAAACGAAAATCTCCTTCATCCTCTCGGTTTTTGTGACTTATCTTTTCACGAACAATAGCAAATTGTTCCGCAATATCCAGCACCTCTCTATCCTTATGCAATAAGCCAAACACTTCTGCAAAGTGGTCGGTATCCAGATACTGCAGTTCATCATCTACCCAGCTTTTATTTAATTCTATTCGCTCCAACTGTGGCAGCTGTTCCAGCAACCATTCTTGTAATAAAGAAATTCGATTAGATAAGGGAAGTGACAGCTTGTAGCTATAAAACTTTTCTTTCATTTGCTTCGCCGTAATTATTTCACGTTCTTTGAAACAAATGTTGTTAAATTGCATTCCTTCTTGACCTAGCCAGATGGCATAGCGTTCTATAGCATGTAAGAAAGCTTCAGAAGCCTTATATTTGATGGCTGCCATTCGCGTTCCATACTCTGGGTCATCATGGGCAGTGAGTATATATTCCATTTGTTCAAACGGATCCTCCAGCTGCCAAGAAGAGCCTAACCAGTAATCGAGATATTCCTGAAACGTCGCCTGCTGCATATTCTCTTCTCCCAGATCTGGCAGAACTGTAGAGATATAACTGCCAAACATAGCATTCGGAGAAAACAAAACAATCTGATCCGCTCTAATCGTCTGACGATGTTTGTACAATAAATAGGCAATCCGTTGTAAAGCTACTGAAGTCTTGCCACTGCCAGCTACTCCCTGTACAATAAGCATTCGGCTTTTATCATCTCGAATAATCGTGTTTTGCTCTTTTTGGATAGTTGCCACAATGCTTTTCATTTGCGGGTTGGCGCCTTTGCCAAGCACCTGCTGCAAAATTTCATCTCTAATCGTTTCATTTGCATCAAACATATTGTGAATTTTTCCATTTTGAATCTGATATTGACGTTTAAGCTCCATATCCCCTTCAATTTGACCAGCAGGAGTAAGATAGGCTGACCATCCAGGTGAGTAATCATAGTACATGCTGGCAATCGGCGTGCGCCAATCATAGATAAGAAAATTCAATCCATCCTCGTCAACAAAGGATGATACACCAATATAGATCTGCTCCGTTTTTTCTAACCCGGCTTCCTTAAAATCAAGACGGCCAAAATAAGGCGAAGGAAGCAACCGTTTCAGATTATTCCATTGCTCTGTTAACAATTTATGACTGCGTTCCCGCTCAGCTAATAATGCTGATTGCTGATTGATCGTATAAAAGCTCTCTTCGAAATCCTCATACGTGCTTGTATTAAGCGTAACCTCTTCCCAAAATCTTTTGCGAATATCGGTAGCTTGATTCCATAATCCGCTTACTTCCGGCTCCAGTTTTGCGATTCTCATCGATAACAGAGCTTTGATCCATTCCAAACGCTCTTGTTCCTGTTGCCAATCCTTCTCTTCCATACCTATACACTCTCCTTGTGATAAATTTCGGATAAAAGAGGGGGTTGACAAAACAAGGTTTAAGTTCTATAATTAAATTAGGGATAAAATTAAGAACCATTTCATATTGTTTTGTCAACCGCGCTAATGATTATATCATGGCGTTTGTTTTGTTTTCAACATATTTTTATATAAAGTGTCTTATACATAAGAAAAGCAGACTCTTGATTCGTCCAGATGTCTGCTTTTTTGTATGTGATGCTACTATAAAATGTTTTTTACTCCGCCTTCCAATGCTCAGGTTGCTGGAGTGCTCTTGGTATTTTAGTACGAATATCCCCTCTTGCGGCGTTAATTTGACTTTGGATCAGGAATATACTGCCTGACGAATCCACTCCTCTCACATCATGTTTTATTAAAAACTCCTTGAGTATCAAGGAGTCGATTTGCCAGTTATTCATTTTTTATTTTTATCAGATCATTTTTAATTCGTATATAAATAATTGGTTTACAAATCTTTCTTTTTAAACAAATATATTGTCAAATAATAAGAAGCAACCACGAAAATGACTATAGCAGCAGGAATGAGGAATAATACAAGTTTACTTATGCTTTGCTGATTATTGAATGCATGAATAAGATAGCCAACCGGCTGTGCAAATACAATCAACACGATCATAAATACGACATTGATTACACCAGCGCCTTTTTTACTAAGCGCATAAAACAACGGCATATAAATAGAAGTTAAAACCAGTACGATTCCAACAGGAATTACAATTGAAAGAATCGGATCATACGGCTTTACTAATTCAGGCGCTGCTAGTTTAGCAATTTCATGTACTCCATATGAAGCAAGAATACCGAAGACAGCCAGCAAAATCGAAGTAATGTATTTGCCCAACACAATTTGCTTGCGATTAATTGGCAAAGTAACAAGAAACCTGTGATTATTATTTTTTATATCGACCGTGGTAGCTAGAATAATAATACCAAACGCAGTGTAAATGCTGACAAAATAAATCGACATTTCATTATTTGGTATAAATGCAAAGCTGAATACAGCAAGATAAACAAATATTATCCAAAAGGAGCTTTTGATTGCAATAACATCTTTTCGAAGTAAATTAAGCATTTATCTTGCCCCCTTTGTTGTAAAATACATAATATCTTCTAGGGAAGGTTTCTCTATTAATGCAAAATTGCCGAATAATAACTCAGATTGTTGCCGATCAGCAGATAAACCTTCAAATCCAACAGCAGTTTCGCGCAGTCCAATAAAGCTGTTTCGAATATCTGAATCAAGTAACTCCCGATCCCCTTTAACTAGTACATATTTATCCAATATATTTTCCTTTGTATCATTAAATATAAGCCTTCCTTGATCGATAAAAGCGATATAATCAGCAATCCGATCCAGATCAGAAGTGATATGTGTAGAATAAAAGATCGTATTGCGTTCATCCTGCATAATTTCAGCCAGCATTTCAAGCAATTCTCTTCTGAACACAGGATCAAGCCCGGAGGTTGGCTCATCCATAATAAACAGCTCCGCCTCATGCGATAAAGCCAAAGCAAGTGAAAATTTGATTTTCATTCCTTTGGATAATTCCCCCACCTTCATTTTTGGAGAAAGACCGAATTGATCTAATCGATTTTTAAATTTCTTTTCGTTCCACTTCTTGTAGAAAGGCGCAATCATTTTTTTTGAATCAGCAATAGTAAGGTGCTCATAATAAACAACATCATCAGACACAATTCCAATACGCTGTTTAATATCAACCTCCTGCTTAGGCATGATGCTGCCTAATACGTTCACATCACCAGAATCCGGATGTACCATACCAAGCATCATTTTAATTAACGTGCTTTTGCCTACGCCGTTTGGACCGATTAGTCCTGTAATATAGCCTTGTTTGACCTCCAATGTTATGTTGTCCACCCTGAATAAAGGGTATGCTTTCGTTAAATTTCGCAATTCTATTGCATTCATGGAGTATCTTCCTCCTCGTATAGTAAAGAGATATGTTCTATTAATTGTTGTTGACTCATACTAAGCTCTTTGCTTTCTTGTATAATATCCATTATTTTCTCTTCCAATCGCTTCATGCGCTGTTCCCGAATAAAATCCTTATTGGCTCCAGATACAAAACTGCCCTTTCCAACTACAGAATCAATCAGTTGTTCCTTCTCCAACTCCTCATAAGCTCGCTTTGTCGTAATGACACTTACTTGCAAATCCTTTGCAAGCTGTCTGATCGAGGGCAAACTCTCCCCCGCAACTAATTCTCCATTCAATATGCTCTGTCTAATCTGACTAATTATTTGTATATAAATAGGATCGTTAGATGCATTAGACAATAAAATTTTGATTTTGTTCACCTCACAACCGCATAAAAGTTCATATCGTATATATATAATATATACACTTATGGCAAACTCGTCAAATATTTCAGCACAAAAAACACAAGCTCTTCCGATTTTTTATCGTTGAACTTGTGTTTTTTTATTTTCATCATATGAATATGTTTGTCCAGATAGTTATTGCATGTTCCTTAATGAGGTTCTGCGCCTGCTAATGGGTTTGTACGCTTGCCGCCAAACAACCTCCCTATAGACAACTTTGCAAACCATAACGAAACAGCTACAAAGAGAAATCCCCATACAAAGGCAGGAGTATTTGTTGTCTGGCTTAAGCTGGTCGCATCCCCTGCAGCAGATGGATCCATGATGGCCAGATATAGAATGACAAACGACGAAACAACGGATTCAACCAGACATAGAAAGGCAATTAGCAAATAAAAACCTTTGCTCAACCAATTTGAACCCCAAATTGCTATGATGGTCGTAATCACAACGAAGCCTATACTCCACGCCATCCCATATCTATTCCGAATAAACAAGGAAAGCGCTGCAGCAGCCAACACAGCTACTAAAATAAGTCCTCCTTTGATTTGCTCCTTTGTATACAGGAAGAAGAGCACGAATGTGAACAAGGATGCACCGATATATCCTGCAAGTGCGATCGGAATTAGCATCCAGCCCTCTTGGAAGCTCGTATAGGTTACGCCGCTTTGATCCTCAAACAGATGAATTTCCATCACACTTCCCTGAAGTACAAGCGCCGCCATCGCATGTGCAAGCTCATGAACAAGCGTATTGACGTTTCGGAAGAACGACGAGAATGGAATGAACCGTGTCAGCACCAGCACTACGATAAAAATAAACCCTGCTCGTATCCAAGAAAACAATTCATTTCCCCCTTTTATCGTCACGTTACGCCACCCTACTAGTTTATGCGAAGATGAAGCTCATTGCAAAAATAAACGGCTCAGTTTCATACATCCTATTTTCTTAATGTCTATAATAAAAGAGAAGACACCGCTCTATAACGATGTCTTCTACCGATTAACGATGAATCTCTTTCATTCAAAGGGGAGGCATGTCTGCATACAACATTCATTATGACCTAAACCGCCAATCGTTCTTATTGAAATTCCAGATGCTTATTTGCTGTCAAAAAAGATTCCACGATACTATTGAACGCTTCAGCGTATTCCCAAAACATGAGATGTCCACCAATAGTTTCAACTGCTGACTGTGGCGCTATGCGTTTCACATAAGCAGTAGCTGTCTCAGCCCAGTGCTCAGCGACTACCGCAAGTGTAGGAACCGACTCGCTGATGAGGCGCGCCTCTTCACGATAATCTGAAAACATTCCAGCAGCAAATAGATTCGCAGCTATATAATAAGGAGTACGCAGCGACAACTCCGTCAGCCAGTTTACTTCATCTGGTGTTGCCTCTTTTTGGAACATCACGTTTTGAACATAAGATGCAATAAACTCACGTTGTCCCGCCGCATCCTTCGTATACAGGTTAAAAGCTCCTCCAATTTCGTCAAGCGGTCCTTCAACCCAATCCTCTTCATGCTTTACAGAAAGCGGCTTTGGTGACAAATCAATCGAAATAAACGCTTTGATACGATTCGTACCATGCTGTCGAACGTATTCCCAAGCTGCCAGCGCTCCGAATGACCATCCCGCAAGCGTGACAGCATCCAAATCCAAGGCATTCATAATTTTGGCCAAATCCGATCCATGTGTAATATAGTTATTACCATGCAGAACAGTTGTAGAACGACCCTGACTGCGCGGATCTATCACAATGACACGATGAGTTTGTCTGAAATACTCTACTTGCTTCTCAAACACTTCTGTTGTAAAGGTCCATCCTGGAATAAAGACGATCGGCTCTCCTTGTCCTACATCCTGCACAAACAATTCAACACCCGGTTCTACTTCGACATAACGCCCTCCTTCTATCATCAACCCAAACCCCTCCTCAAATGTAAATTAATCCTTAACATACTCTTCTTCGATCCAACCTACCCCATTTTTCTCATCCAGAAGTATTCTCTCTTTCCTGTTTATTTCCTGCCTGATTTATAAAAAATCTAATTGGTCAGCCATTATAGGCTGATAAACTAGTATACTTGGCACTCCAGCTATTCTCTTATGTGAAAGCGTTAAAAAAAGATTGCAGTCGTTTCAATGCAATCCTTTTTTTATAAGTATATTTAATAAATAATTGACTTAATTCACCAATTAGTTTTGAATTTTCCATTCCAAACAATAACATTGCTAAATCCGTTTAAGACTGATTTAATGCTTTTTTCAGATCAATTCCTGCTGTGAATATTGGAACCTTTCCTGCTGGAAGTTCCACTGCTTCACCAGTTTTGCGGCTTTTCCCTATTCGCGCTTCGCGATCACGAACATTAAACCTGCCAAAGCCAACTATTTGCACTTCTTCGCCTTGCTTCAAAGCTTCAAAGATCGAACCCAATACATGTGTAACTGCTTTTTCTGCATTCTTTTTTGTAAAACCACTGGATTTGGCAACTACTTCAATTAAATCTTCCTTGTTCATCCTAATGACCTCGCTTATATGATTTAAATTGCCATACATGAACTGCCTTGTGCCATGGTTGGAGGCCTGAATAAATAAAATAAAAGCTGCCCCTATTAGAGCAGCTTCAATATTCTAGTACAATTTAGTAACGTTCTCAGCCTGTGGTCCACGATTGCCTTGAGTCACATTGAACTGAACGCGTTGTCCTTCGTCTAACGATTTGAATCCGTCTCCCTCAATTGCGCTGAAGTGAACGAATACATCGTTTCCATCTTCGATTTCGATAAAACCAAAGCCTTTTTCTGCATTAAACCATTTAACTGTACCAGTTTGCATGTAAATCCTCCAAAAAAAAATGTATTAACTCGAGCATTAGATACTTCAAAGATTTTAATTGATGTCCGCTAATGTTTCGGTTAGTATTAGATTACCATGTCCGCTAATGTAAGTCAAGAAATCTTTGGAGGTTTTGAAATTGAGTGGGAGTATTACCATTTCGGAACAAGCTGAGCAGATGATTGCTAACTATATTCATCATCTTTCCTTACAAAAAAAATTAAGTTCCAAAACTCTTAAAGAGTACAAGAGTGACTTAAAGCATTTTATCGGCTGGTTTGAAGCAGCAGATCAATTTAAGGAAGTAACGGTCTTTCGGATAGAAGCTGTGGTTACATCAACATTAGTTAATTATCGGGAAGCTATGCAAAAAACGATGGCCTTAAAGCCGTCTACCATCAATCGCAGACTGATTACATTAAAACAATTTTTTGAGTGGGCCACAACAGAAGCTCATGTTAACCATGATCCCACCAAGCTTATAAAACTGGTACCCGAACAAAAGTCAAATCCCCGACGGATGACAGACCAAGAAGAAATGTTATTAATTGAAGCTAGCAAGCAATATGGTACTCTTCGGGATCAAACGATTATATTTACTATGCTGCACACCGGGTTACGACCAACGGAGATTTGCAACCTGACCCCGGATGACATTCAACTTAACCCCGACAACAGCTATCTTATAGTTCGCTCGTTGATACGAAACAAAACACGCGAAGTACCTTTAAATGCTGATTGCAAAAATGTAATCGATAAATATATACGCACACTTTCATCTGATTCTGTATATTTATTTGCCTCAGAAAAAACCGGTAGTCGATTAACTGATCGAGCTTTACGTTATTTGGTTCAAAAGTATATGAAGTCAGCTCAAATTGAAGGGCTTCGCGCCCATGATTTACGTCATCGCTTCGGCTATACTATGGCAACAAAAACAGAATTGCAGCATTTGGCGCAAATCATGGGGCATGAAAATCCGAATACCACAATGATCTATGTGAAAAATGGTCATTCATAATACAAAATGAACCGTAAAAAAATGCTACGACATGATAGGCAAGGAAGCTTGCACATGATGCCGTAGCATGATAATACCAGGACCGTGTTTAGATCTTGCGCATGAGAGCATGGTGTTACATCAAGTTGTTTGAGTAACACTGTTTGTTTTTCAGCAAAACCTTTTAAGGATGAAGTATACTCTCGATTAGCTCTTCAGCAAGAACAATGTTGTAGTGTTCTTCGTAATAAGTTCTCATACGGGAGAGAAAATCCATTTCATTTATCGTCCCTGGATAATTGTTCATTACCAGCCATTCTAGTGTGAGTGGTGAATCACTCGAGGGGGTTCCCCAATTCATAATGCCTACCGGCATATCGTAAATGGTTTTATTTTCAAAAGCTTTTGTTTTGGACCAATCCTGTCCACCTATAGCGTTAGAAAGATAGGCCTCATGATCTAAGTCACCTTGAAAGAGATAAATAATATCGGGATTCCACTCGTATATTTGTTCCATGGTCACTTGATTGTTCTCGCCGCCTGTCAGACTACCCGCCATGTTTTTAAGCCCGCTCTTCTGAAGCCAGTCATCACCGTATGTGTCACCGCCACGAACCGTGATAATATCTCCTGTATTATTCATAATCATAATCGCCGTTTTCCGATTACTATCGTCAATTTTAGCAAGACCCGCAGAAACCGTCTTATTGGTTAGATCCCACTCATCCTGTAATGTTTTACCGGAATCTATTTGAAAAACATCACGCATGAGTTTGTCGACCCCGATGCTCCACTGCTCATTTTCATGACTCGGTTCATAAAAGTCTACAACCGGAATGTTAATATTCTCCAGTCCTTCCTTTTGAGCCGCCCCCCATACAAGTATAAGGTCAGGATCGAGTTTAAGTAATTCTTCCGCATTTGATGAAAAGCCCGTTAGAAAGGTTGTGTTGATTTCCTGCCAATTTGGAAGGAGATCACTTAAAATATGTTGATTGGCAAGCACAAATGTCATCTGATGCGTACCAACAAGTTTGCCATTATCCTGGACTGTACTTAAATAAGTTGGAACGATTGAAGGGGCGATAATAACTACTTTTTCAATGTTTTTCGCAACGGGAATGGTCACTTCAGCTCCTGTAAGATCTGTAATCGTACGGGTTTCCTTCTCCGTTCGTTTGTCACTGGCATTGGAACAGCCGCTAAGGGCGAGCAGTGCAGCGCATACAGCGATGATCCAGCGTAGAATAAGTGTCTTTTTATAAAAATGACTCATTTGATTCTCTCCCTTTAACTTAGATAAAGATAAATGCTTTTTTGTTTATATGCCAATCGCTTAAGTCTACAATTCGTGAATCAATATGAAAAAATCGTTTGATATTATCTTCATTCATGATCATTGACGTCTCACCAAATACGTACTCTTGTTGACCGAGAATGAGGGTAAAATCCGAAAACTCAAGTGCTGATTCGGGATGATGTGTATTGATAATGCAGGATACTTCCCCGCTCTTGGCTAACTCCGCGATAAGGTGCATAATATGACGCTGATTCTTGAAATCCAGATGCGCCTCAGGCTCGTCCAGAAGCAACAACTTTGGTTTCGAAGCTAGGGCTCGTGCAATGTACACAAGTTGAAGTTGACCACCGCTTAGTTCAGTACAGAGCCGATTCTCAAGCCCTTTCAAACCAAGTCGCTCTATACACTGCATGGAAATAGCCCAATCATTATCCGAAGGCATCGCATAAAAGTTAAGCATCTTCGTGCGTCCCATACAAACCATATCTAAAACCGTAAACGGGAAGCTAGTTCCTTTTGCCTGCGGGACATAGGCCATATCTTTGAATTGCAATTTGCCCGATGCCACCTTGCCGTCAATTCGAATTTGCCCACTGCTCCATGGAAGAATTCCGGTCAAGCATTTCAACAAAGTCGTTTTGCCAATACCGTTTTGTCCTAAAATAGATAAAACTTTACCCTTGCCAAGAGTAAAATTAATTTCGCTGAATATCATCTCATTTTTAGTGTAAGAAAAGGCACCATTAACAACCTCTAATCTCATCTGCCTACTCCCCCCTTTGATTTTTGATAAACAATTAGAAAAAGAGGAGCACCAACTAGCGCAATTAATATGCCGATCGGAATTTCTGCTGGCGTCACGGTACGTGCAATCAGATCTACAATTAAAATAAAATTCGCCCCATAAACACAAGTCAGCGGTATGAGATAACGATTATTTGCCCCGATCAATGAACGAAAAATATTGGGGATAATCAAACCAACCCATCCAATGACTCCTGTGACCGAAACACAAGCTGCTGTGATGAGCGTACAGGCTGCAATAATGACTAGCCGCATTTTTTCAGGACGAATCCCTTGAGCTATGGCTTCTTCATCTCCAAGGGAAAGGACATTAATTTGCCAGCGAAGCACAAAAAGAATGATAATCCCGATCGCAATCGGTATGCCTGCCGAGAAAACATCTGACATGGTTGTATTTGAAAAGCTCCCCGTCAGCCAGTATGTTATGGCTGGCAAAACCGAGTCTGTGTCTGCCACTAGTTTAATGAGAGATAGAAGAGCATTAAAGATTGAGCCTACAATAATGCCAGACAAAACCAAGGTTATGACGGATGCATCCTTTTTCAAACGAAAAAAAGAATACGTAATAAAGATGCTTAAAATTCCTCCTAAAAAAGCAAACGGTACGACGAGACCAGTGACGCCCCCGGAAATCAGCAATGCAAGCGCCGCTCCAAATCCAGCCCCATTGCTCACACCCAAAATTTCCGGGCTAACAAGCCGGTTTTGAAAGATCCCTTGAAACGCGGTCCCTGCTGCCGCAAGCGTGCTGCCAACCAAAATATTTAGCAATACCCGGGACAGACGTATATCAATGACAACGGTCGTTTCCGTTGTATCAAGACCCAAATAAAACTTGTCGTAGAAGGCCATGATGACTTGCGCTGGGGTCAAAATATAGCGACCTAAAAACAAGGCGAGAAAGGACAAAAACAGCAGACCGATGATGCCGATCATCATCGCTAGATTCGCCTTGCGTCTCTCCGGAAAGACAGATTGCCTACTCATGATTATGCCTTCTTGAAAAGAGAATAGGATGTCTCAACTTGACTGCCGATATGCTTAACAAACCCGGCTTTTTCTATAGCTGTTAATATCTCTGTGTTTGTTTTTAAAATATTAAGTCCGTCCAAATGTGTAGCTAGAAATCCAATAACTGTTTGACTAGGGGCTGTAAAAGAATCATTGATACGATGAGTATCTACATAGAGATAACCCCCTGTATTCATTGCGGCATATATTCTTGCTAACATTTGATCAAGATCGCCACAGAAATCCAAAATTCCCGAAGCAATCACTAAGTCATAATGACTTCCAAAATCATCCGTAATAAAGTTTCCTGTTCTCGTTTCTAGCTGCTGCTGCAGATGATTTTCTTCAATTCCCTCATCAGCAACGGTAATGACCTCGGGCTGATCAAATACAATGGCTTTCGCAGCAGGGAAAAATTTAGCAAGCTCGATGGCCAGCACGCCTGAACCGCCGCCAAGATCAATCGCTCGTAAAGGAGTGTTTTTCTCGAAGATCAACTGCATGGCTGTCATAAACGTCTGCGCCCTGCCAGTATACATATGAATCTTGGAAACCTCTCCCATTTTATGGAAATCATACGAATCGGAACCAAGAGGATCGGCAAATGAACGATGAGTTGGACCGAAGCGTACGCGTTCTTCCAATTGCGAAAGATCCTTCATTTGATACCAAAACAAAAGGTATTCTCCTAGATAGAGATCACTCGATTTATTTAAATATAAATCCGTATCGGGAGCATTCAAGAAATGCTCGTCTGTTTTCGTAATCAAATCTGTCGAAGCCAGAGCATTTAGCAGAAGTTCAGAATTTCTATGATCATAGCCTGTTTCATGCGAAAACGCTAAAGCGGTCTTTGGGCGTTGAAGATAGGAAAATACGTCCAGCCGAATAGCCGCATAAATCAGTTGTGCTTGCAGAAGCTGATGAGTCACCTCCACAATTCTAGAAGCACTGTAAGCAGGCATTTTTGTTGCGTCTTTCAAAGCAGCATCCTCTATTCCTCTATCTTTCTTTTTTATATCCAAATAAAGTTTCCCCTTTCGTGTATAATGTAACTAAGAATCATTCTCAATTATATCAATCTATCAATTTAGGGATATCCCATAAATGAGGGGGAAGCGATTGGATGTTTTTTAAAAGGAGCGATTATTGGAGAAATAGGTCAGAGGAATGCAAGCATGCATCCAATGATTCTTATATGTACCGAAAAAATATACTGTTGCTTCTACAGAAACATATTCCATTCAATGCTTATTGCTGTACACTTGTGGACCCAGTCACGTTATGTTCGATTGGAGCTGTAACCGAGCATTCGATCGAAGCCATTCATCACCAAATACTAGAACTTGAATATGACGAAACGGATGTTAATCAATATCAAAGTTTATTAGAGGATGAGCTGCCTATTAGAAGGTTAAGTGACAGCTTGCGGGTACAAAGAAGCCGTCGCTATGAGGAAGTGCTGCGACCTAATGACTTTTCCGATGAAATAAGATGCGCGTTGATCTTTCAAGGGCGTTGCTATGGTTTTTTGACGTTATTTATAAAACAACAAACGAATCATCCGTTCTTTTCGGATGAAGACATTGATCTGCTGAAAATAGTCTGCCCAATTATGGCAGAGGCACTGCAAGCCTACTATCTCTCTGTTATTGAGCTGCAAACTTTTGACGATGAAATGGAACAGGGTGTTATTATTTTAGATCAGCAGTTGACTATTACATCCCTTAATTCAAGAGCAGAAAAAATTTTAACCTCATTACGAAAAATGGAAGACATTGCTGCACCTTACTTACCTAAACCGCTGCAAGTCATGTGTACCAAATTGCTGGCACATCATCAATCGTCTACGCCTTTGCTGATCCCTGTTCCGGAACAAGGATATATTGTTGTGCAAGTCTCCATTCTTCAATCGATGCAGGGGGATAACTTTCAGATTGCGGCTTCATTAAATAAGGCTCCCCCAAAAGATATGCTCTCCTATTTGATTAGGGCGTACCATCTCACCTCGCGTGAGCAGGAAGTTGTACTGGAAATCATTAAAGGGAATTCAACAAAAGAAATTGCACAATATTTGGCGATTTCTTACCATACGGCACAAGACCATTTGAAGGCTATTTTTCAAAAAGTGCAGGTGTCTAACCGAAATGAATTGGTATGGAAACTTTTTTCTAAGTACCAAATCGGGTCATGATCAGACTCGCAAAAGATCAGTTCTCGTATGCCTACAAATGTTGTCGCGTCTTAGATTGACATTATTCCAGAGAGAATTACTTCAGAAATTCAAAGTTATTGCGAATCCGAAGAGAAAAAAGCGAAGTGGTGGATTGGAAAAAAGGCTTATGGGGAAAGGGATTCCGTCATTTTTGAAGGCTAGAAAAAATGGTTCTCATAATTCGCATAATATGGAGTTAAGCAAAGGGTTCGCATTGAACCCTTTAATTTATTCATATATCTAAATTTAATTCAATTAAAAGTGGCATATGATCGCTGACACTAATCCAATCCGAATATTCACCAATAACAACTTTTGTCGTTAAGTTCATTAACTCTTCTGAAAGAAAACAGTAATCAATATGATATGTCTTTTCTTCTTTACGATACATATAAAAAGTTGGATGACTTTCTTGCCCATGATTCTTATTAAAAAAATAATGATAGGCACTTCTAATATTTTTTTCTTTCAATAATCTCACTACATCTGAATGATTTCCGCTTCTCCTGTAACCATCCCAAATTGCATTGCTGTTAAAATCACCCGCGATAATTGTATTATCGCCTATTTCATTTTCATAATAATTTATAGCATTCCAGATCTGTCTAATATATCCGTTTTCAGGATTGACATTATCATTCATAGCCCAAACGGCAAATAGTGTAAAATTGTGCAATCCATCTATTGATATTGGAATAACATATCTGAAAGCCTCGTTATATTTTTCATGCAAATTAAGCTTGTATTTAGAAAATGAAAAAATACCGATACCTTTTGAGTTATTACTACCAAACCAAAGCACGTCCCTTACCGGATACGGGAATCTATTTAGCTCGAAGAGTTCAGGATTTTCACACTCCTGAATAATTAATATGTCAGGTTTAAATTGAGAAATATATGATATCTTTTTACGAAAAGCCATATTGCAATTCCAACTGACTACTATCATCTTTCATCCCACCTGCATAATTGATTTACGTACTACTTCGCCTTTTGCTTAACGTTACCGTATTACCGACATCTCATCGGCTTAAGGACCGAAGGTCTGGTGGCTCTGCCACTTAGCTGGTTGGACCGGTTGGATGTGTCGTATAAATTCACTTCTATGAAGGTTCCTCTTAGTGACCAAGGGAGCGCAGCAACGGCTGTGGCAATGTAATGTTAGCTGATGTTACGTCTTCTTTGATATACTTTTTGTCATGTCGTACACCTCGAATTAAGATATTTTCATTCTCGGTTCTCCGTGTCCACTATTTAGTCTAATATCAAGCTATCATTCTAAAGTCCTCCTCTAACTCACTAATCAATTACAAAAAAAGAAGTAGGCACCTAAACACTAAACATATGGTGGGTTCTTATTTTTTACAAAGTATGTTCAAGGTATATGTGGTGGTGCTAGAATGGTGATCTAATAGGTGACAAGATCGTTATAATTTGCTCAACTTTCATAGTATTAGCTTCTTCGAAGTGGTAAAAAGCTTATCCAAAAAATTTGTCTTTACCCATTATTCCATTATATCCTAGAAATGAGAATAAATTTTTAAAATCTCTGTACAGTACAAAAAGAAATCTTCATTTTAGGTGCATAGTTCAACCAGGACTCAGATTTTGTCGAAAATCGAGTTCGTTAGTCCCATTACATAATAATGTATATTAAGTTAAATTTAAGTTGATAACTCTTGACTATTTCATATTTCTAAGAAGGAAGGTGAGTTTTATTGAATCTTAGTAATCCAATATCCAATTATATGAGAATTTGAAAGAGGAGAATGTAAGCATTAGTCTAACAAAAGGGAGGAATAATATTGAAAAAGTTATTTATTAAGCCCATTGTTATGTTTGTTCTTACAGTCAGTTTGGTCCTACCTGGAGCAGCATCAGCGCAATCGAACACTCCAAAGGACATGTCACAGGATAATTACCTTATCAATCCCTGGACAAAATTGAAAGTATATTACAATGAGGAAAGCCCTTCTCAAAGATCATTGTCAGCTCAGCCTACAGGTGAAATTTTTAACGGTGAAGAAGCAGTGCTCATTTTAAATAAGCTTAAAACATCAATGGCGGATGCAACCAATCAATCAAATAGTCAAGATACTAATCAAAAATATGAACAATTACTTTCTCAACATAATACATCCGCTCTAAATAATTCAAATCAATTACAGCCTTTTGCCCAAACAAAAGCGTGGTATCGAACAGAATTCACGGCTCTTGCCTATACATTCGGTGTGTTTAGTTGTCCAACAGCAGGTAATTTCCTACTGCACTCACTACAAGACAATCCTTCCGATCGCAATTATGAAGCTGGATCTTCTCTTTCAAATGGTTTATCACTCACAACATCTTATACTGAAATTTCAATCCCAATGGCTGCAGCTATTGATCAGGCCCATGCAAAAGGGGACACATACGTTGGAGGCTCTGGTAGTCACTATACTTCAGCAGGAAATGCAGGATTAGATTGGTATTTAACGCTTGGAAAATATAAATACCTTTGGGCAGCTGAAAAACAATCAAATGGAAAATGGACTGTTTATATTAATATCAACGATAAATACGATTACGACACAATTGACCCATTACCATCTAGCTTTCCAGCTTCTGCAATCGCACTAGTTTCTAATCATGCCGCAGATGCACAAGATGCTGGCGCTATCGTACCTTACTGGTCTCACTTTTATATGAAACAAACAAATTACACACCTTAATGATCGAGCTACCCATTAGTTGAGTAGCCGACCTCTCACACCACCGTACGTACCGTTCGGTATACGCGGTTCAACCGTTTAAGTGCAATTGACGCAAGCGCTCGTACTGAGCAGGGAAGTCATAATACCCTGCCTGTGCGAGCATTTCGTTTGTTACAGAACGATTCAATACTGCGCTTCCTGCTATCCGCCAGTAGCCCAGTCTTGTGTTCCCCCATTGGTAAGCCTGCCATTCCGGCACTCCCAGCTTTCGCAGGTTTTGCACCTTCGTCCGAGGTTTCTTCCACTGCTTCCAAATGTACATCCGCATCCGTCTTCGCAGCCATTCATTCCAGTTTTGCAAGATTCGTTTCATGTCTGCTACATAGAAGTAGCCAATCCAGCCACGAATGTAGACTTTCACGTTCTCCATGACCTGCCGGGCATTCCTGCCCTGGCTTCGACTTGTTAGCTCTTTCAGCTTCTTCTTTGCCTTGGCGAGGGATTGACGGTGTACGCGTACGTATACGCGGTTTCCATTCTTCCCCAGTGCAAATCCGAGGAATTTGAAGTGTTTCTGCGCCACGACACTGACGACCTTACTCTTCTGCGTGTTCAATTGGAGCTTTAGCTTCTGTTCCAAATAAGTCCGGCTGGATTCTAGCAGTCGCATGGCTGCTCGCTTGCTCTTCGCTAGCACGACGATGTCATCCGCATAGCAATGACCCTTACACCTCGGTTCTCCATCTCTTGATCGAATTCGTTCAGATAGATATTTGCTAAAAGCGGGGACAACGGTCCACCTTGAGGTGAACCTTCCTCCGTTGCGCGGCGGATACCCTTTTCCATGAATCCACTTTTCAAGTACTTTTTGATCAGGTCGATGACGCATTTGTCCTGGATTTGTTTGCGTAGCAGATTCAATAGAAGCTCATGGTTCAATGTGTCGAAGTAATTTGGACAGGTCAATTTCGACCGCGTGGTCGTATCCTTGCTTGGCATACGCTTTTACTTTTCGAATGGCTTGCTGCGCGCTTCGCCCCGAGCGGTAACCGTAGCTTCCGTCCAAGAAGAGCTTGCTGAATCACTCGATCCACTACGGTCGGGATGCCTAGCTTTCGCGCACCGCTTCCATCTGGCTTGGGAATCTCCTTACGCCGCACCGGGCTTGGCTTGTAGCTTCCTTCCCGAATGCTTTGCAGAAGTTTCTCTCTGTTTTCCCGCAACCATGGCAGCGCCGCATCGACGGTCATCCCATCGATTCCCGGCGCACCGTGGTTACGCTTGACCTGCTTGTACTCTCGGTTCAGATTATCTCTGTCCAGTATGCGTTCCATCAGATCGGTTGCACCGTCTCTTTCTCTACCTTCCCGAGCTTCGATACTCCGCGCTCCTGCATACCCTTCACGTTCCACGCTATCTCTTTGCCGGTAGCCCTTTCGGTATTCTGCTTTCATCGCATCGATTCTCCTTTCAGTCTGTATTCGAGACTTGCGATTGTTCAGCCCTTCCGCTCGCTGATGTTACAGCTAGCGTATGGCGTCTGCTGACTTCTCACAGTAAGCTTTACTCCATGTTTCAGATTTTTTTCCCTACTCCATGTCTGTAAGACCTCCCCGAGTAAGGAGCGATAACTTTCCCCTCATCCATCTGCCACATCTACATGATGAGATTCGGGCAGTATTGGACTTCGCTTTGTAGTGCAGGCTCGTCCGTCTCACCATGCCTTCTATGTGATTTCTGTTCGTCAGACCGAGGGTTTGCCTCCAGCTTCCTTCAGATTCGGCCTCGCGACCGACACCCTTGCCTTTAGCTAACAGTTCCTACTGCCAAGCCTGTAGCGGACTTGCACCGCCTAATTATCGCCCATGCCGGGCGCACCCTAAAAATCAAGTCATCTCACGCTGGAGATGACTTGATTTTTTTCATTTTTTTTATTATTTCTTGTTCATCAGGTATCACTTCGCTTAGTGCTTTTCTCTCATAAGTGCCTCGTTTTTCATCAATAATAACTAGTTCATTAACATTTGCAATATAACTCTTATCCTTACCCGCTAGATAACCTGTAACGTTCGACAATACTTTGCCGGCATCCTTATCATATAAATCATAGCTGGTGGATGATTTTGAAATGGTATATTTATTACCATGAAACAAGGCAATATCATCAGATTCTTGTCCTAACCATAAGCCTATGAAAAATACGAGACCAAACAAGCAAATAACACCAAATAAAGTAAGTCCTCCAATTAACACCCCTTTTCCTGCCATTAAACTGAACTTATGCAAAAGTTTTTTCATTTTTCTCCCACTCCTTCCGTCTAATCCAAATCAATTTGAGTAATTAGTGACACTTTTGTATTTCTATGTCCTTATATAGCTTTGTAATCTTGGCTTTGATATAAATCTGAACCACTGGTAAATGGCTCGCGCCGATTTGCACAAAAATGTTCACAACTGCTGTGACCGAATGCCAACAGGATAAACATACGAAAAAGCTGACGACCACCGCCTATCTCAAGTTATTTCTGCTTGCGCAATTGCAATGCCGTGAAGGATTGCGTCACATCGCCAATGATGTGTTGTGTGAAGATTTGCAGCGAGAGCTTGGGCTATCTTCGATCCTGAGTTATTGCGGCAGGTGTTTGAACGTTTGGCTAAGATTGCATGGTCACGTCCCAGCGCGGCAGTTCGCCGTCACAAGATCAAAATCATCGATTCGACTACCGTGACGTTATGATTGCAGAAATTCAAGTGGGCTGAGTTCCGTAAGACGAAGGCCGGTATTAAAATCCATATGCGAATTGCCTTTCTCGGCGAGTAGGAAGTGATCCCGGAGAAGGCCACCATGACAGAAGCCAAGAAAAATGATCACACCCAGATGAATCAACTTGTTCATGAGCCGGGCGTCACGTATGTCTTTGATCCCGGCTACATCGACTATTCTGCCTTTGAACGCTACTATTTGGACGGTATATTATTCGTGACACGTCTGAAAAGTAACACGCATATCGAGCCGCTAGAGGAAGTCATTGTCCCCGAAGGCAGCAAAGTTTCAGCCGATTGGTACGTCCGAATCGGTTCTCAACAGAAGAAAATGAAACATATGCTACGGATGATCCAGACGCAAGATTCGGAGGGCAATCTGTTCTTTCTGGTGACCAACCTCTTTGACCTGACGAGTGAAGAATTCAGTGAGATGTACCGCAGCCGCTGGGCAATTGAGACGTTCTTCAAGTGGATGAAACAACACATGCAGATTAAGCATCTCTACGGTACGAGTGAACAAGAGGTTACTAACCAGATCTGGATCGCGCTGGTTAACCAAGCTATTATGGAAACCGTGTGGTCAGTGGTTAACGCAGCTCAAGAAAAAGCCAAATCGAACGTCGCGAGGCCGACAGCGAAAACAGGCCGAAACCTGATGTCTGCAGAAAAAACACTACATAAAGGTGAACAGAATTGCATAATTAAACCAAATGAAAAGGCTACCTTTAAGAGTTGTTCCACCTTTTTAATTTCACCCCGGAAATTTGTTTTCTGAATATTCAATTTTAGGAAGTGTCGAGATTTTATGCAACGCTAGTACCGAGACTTAAATTGTATCTAAAGACTATGCTATTATCATACTATGAAATGGAAAAATATGACCAACAGTATTCTTTCACTTTAAAATAAAAAAGCTTTCGTCGAACAACTGATTCATGCGAACATCCCATCAATGAGAGGTACGTGTGGGTCAATAAATAGCACTGTATTCAATAGATAGGAAGCTGCGCTTGTTGTCGCGTTTGGAGATTTCAAAAGCTTCCGACCAAGGAAACCAGTTCACCGGGTGTGTGCGTGTTGCAGCAGATATGGTGACTTTTCCTCGGCTAATCTATTGGGTATATTTGTAAGTTATTATAGGGCATCACCTCGTTGCGTATTTGTGTAAAAGCATTGCTTAGGGTTAGTTTAACAAAATGGTGGGGGAAATTCCTTCCTGTGTATTGTAGACTTCCTCCATCATCGTTTTTACAGGCAACGTAGCCTATGAAACAGGAATATTATCCGCTCTCGATAGCCTAGAATTAGTCAAATTTCCTTACGCATTTACCAGTATAACCCTCTTGTTCTCACTAACCAAGCCAACTTTTAAACCCATTGCTGTTGTTGTCTTACCGAAGCCACTGTAGTGACGTATGCGCTCTGCCACGCTCGACCCCGAGTTTGCAGTGACGTCTCATGAAGGACAAAAGCATTTGCGTCTGAGTGTCGTCCAGTTCAAGACCGATAAATGATTGGCAATTCGATTCACCGTGACAAGAATGAGCAGCGGTCATTTGAGAACCCTCCCAAGTAACAAGTTGTTGCTTGTTATAACTTGACCGGGAGGATTTCTCAAGTCCCTAAAAATTAATAGTATATCGCAAAATGAAACTTATCTTCCTCATTTCCTAGAAACAAACAACTATAGTCAACATCTAATTCACCAATAGGACTAACAGTCATAGCCTTGTAGGCCGCATTATTATAGTTATAGAATAAATCACTGGTGTACGTCGGCACACTCCTTTTCTTTAGAAAAGGGAAGTAACATATTTTTTCTTCACTAGCCAGAGGTCTACTACCAGCAGTTTTTCCATCCCCTAACTGGATCAATGACGAAAAATTGTTAACACAGTTAAACCAACCAATTACAAACGCTCGCTTCCCCTTATTACCTTCTTCAATCTCTTTCGATAACCAGTTAAAGTCATCTTGATAGACTCTCCAATTTTTACTCGCTGAGTTAGTACCAGATGAGCTTTTCCAATTCTTTAGATACTTTACTTCGATCTTGAAATCTTTGGACTGCACGTAGATATCATAGTTTACCTTTACAGCAGCTTTACTCCTTGTATCTCCCACAGTATAGTGAGCCATATGCCTAAACGGGTAACCAATCCGTACACAGATATCCATCTCGTTATAACGCTCATCTGCAATTTTTTTAAGTTCTTCTTTTGACAAATCCTTATATAACTCATTAAACTCATCGATAATAAACAAGCAGGTAGAAAGTAAGTACTGATCAATTGTTGGACTAAGACTCATTTTGGCTACCTCCCAAACATATCTGAATTTATCCTATCATGAACGAATCGTTTCATGAGCTGACAAAACAGTGGGAAATTTGACGCTTCTCTCTGTTACAAAAATAACGTTGGTTCCGTCCAGGGTCTTTAACCAACATATCTTCTTATCGAGTTTTTATGAAAGAATTCGTTATAGATGTGACCCTGTTCTGGGGAAATTTCTCTTATCTCGGGACGTTCTTCATAAATTTCATCGAGCGTCTTTGCCGTAATACTACCAATAATGCTAATCCTTCCATCCACTTCAACAGGATAGTCTGAAATCAACTTCCTAACCAACTCTTCTGCATGCTTCGAATTCTCAGCAAACACAATTCCCTCAAATTTATTAGCTGCTTCTCGGCTTCGTAATTTCCGGTAGTAAAAGTGTACAGAGAATATCATACAGTCCTCCATATAATAGTTTGTGAAAAGGCTCAGCGGATCTTGAGTCAGCATCATTTGGAAACCATTTTTGAGAAACTGACCTCCGAAATGCTGGATGTGTAAATAATTCAAGAAGTACAAATTGTCAAAGTCTTGTAGCGTGTACCCGATCAATTCCTTATTTGAACCAATATATGAAATCACACTCGAATCCAGCAATATTCTAGGATATATAGCTGAATTACTCTCAAGATCGTACCCTTTAAGAAGCGCTTCACCCCATACCATAGTTTCATCTATAAATAACTCACCTATAGAAATCCCTCCTCGAACAAGCCATCCAACACCATCCTTAGCCGCTGAGCATTGGAAATTCGCAACACAATTCAACAAAACCTTTATATCGAGCAACCGTTTTTCTAACTGCTCTGACAGCTTCTTAACGATAATAATGTTATCGGAAAATATCTTGAACTGAATGTCACTGTAACCCTCAATAACTATTTGCTTCGATATATCCATAGAAAAAGTATATAGGTTATGAAGCTTATTCATCGTGAGTTTTTGACGATCTCTCCCTTCCTTCATCCTCCCTGCAATACCTAGAATATCTAAGTATGCGACAATATATTGGGATGTTTCCCTGTCATAATTGTCTACACTTCCTCTTATCAACACTATAATTCCTCCCAGCTTAGGCTGCATTTCTTGTTACTACATCCGTAGCGCTGCAAAGATTCCGGAATTAGCAATACACCTCGGTTATTTTGTAAAAAGACTCACTTAGGCCCAAAGATATCCACCTCGCCGCTAACAACTAGAACTTGAATCAACTCATTTGTCGAAACTCTTCTAGCATCTGATTTAATACTCTCCCAGTTTTCAAACGGATTCCGACTTGCTCTTGCTGACGTTGGGTGTTTGTCTCAATCCATGAATACTCGCCACCTAGGGCTGCTAATTTATTCAGGAAATCGTCTTTATGAAGGTGAACGTACTCAAAAAATGCATCCTTCTCAACCGTATCCTCAAACAGTAGAACAACCTCAAAGAATCGCCTTCTAGCGTAACCCTCTTCATGGTTATCCTGATCGTATAAGAACTCGTTCAATTTGTAGTGAGGACTATCCTTTATAAAATACTTCAGCGCATAGTCAGGATGAATCCTACACTCTTCAAAAGAAAGAAACCCCCATTCAGGCACAGGTGTGATATATCTACCTCCATCGAGAATCACAACCTGTCTACCATATAGTTGTGTTCCAAAATATTTGATGTTCAACATTTGAAACATGGTAGATGAATTGGTCATCCCATATGAATAAAACTCTGGCGTTAATTCCCTTCCCTCATCGTCATACTCTATCGTGATCGTAAATTCCGGATTGAAGATATTATAGTGAGTATCCTCATCTCGTTTCCATTCACCTTTGTTCTCAAGACGTTTTATGATCTGCTCGAATGGGGATCGGGTTAGCAAAAAGCGCTTCTTCCACAGGTACTCGATATTGTTGATGTCCGCACTTTTATCAATATCGGTATTGGTGTCGCCAACTCGGGTATAAATATGGTTGGCACGAACCTTTCTCCCATTATCGGAGAAGTCCTCGGTCAGAAAGTAGGGCGTATCATTGCTGTTCTTGATAATCAAGACATCTACTTCGTGACCGGCAAGCAATAAAATTCGCATCTCTACTCGCGGCCGGATGCCAGAAACAAATCTTTTGGATTTTAAGAAGTCGATCATCTGCTGCTGATTTCTTCGGTTTTCGTCATTCTTAACTCCAGCCACTTTGAAAGTTCCGTCCTCAATTCCGAAAATGATGAAGGCGTCCCTATCGACTCGGTTATTTGCCATGCAGATGATATCGTGTAACAGGTTGGCTTTATTAGAATGGTGCTTCTCCTTGAAGTCCCAGTAATCATCTTCACGGTTTGAATAAATCAGCTCTTCAATTTCGTCCGATAATTCGATTCCTCTCAAGAACATACCCACCTTCCTCGACTTACTTCACATTTGCTTGCTTCTGCTTGAATCGTCGTTCTGCTTTTGCATAAATTTTATTTAGAGCATCTTCGTCCTGACGAACTTCCATAAAAATAATATCCACGCATTCTTCAGGCGTAAAAAGATGTAGCGGCGCACTAAGTGTACTCATTCGATCTAGTAGCGTTTCTCTAAGTTCCTCATCAGTGAGTCCAATTTCTTCTTGGCCCTTCATAATGGCACTGATTATTCCTGGAGCCGTCTTTGCAATTGATTTCGTGTATGGGAAAAAAAACTCAGCGGTAATATGCAGATATTGTGGGTTATACCCATTCCCAAGACCGCTCAAATCGTAATACACTACTTCCGTCAGCATTGCGAGAGCATCCTTTCTGTGCTTTTCTTCCATCAGGAATAAATGCATATGATAACGGCAGTTTCTATACAGTCCAAAATTTCTAGCCGAGATATGCTCCATGCTGCGCTTATTCAGATATCCCCAAATTTTATCGCGGTACGACATTTGTGGCGGGGTATGTACAATTTTATTAAGCGACCATATATCCAAGTCCTCATGCTGATGACGATGGATGTACGGAACATAACTTTCCTCGGCGAGAGCCTGCTTTCCGAGTTCAGCCAACTGGTAGGTTCTTCTGGTAAATCGAAGGTTAAGTTCTTCGTCCGGGGCTTCCTCCAATAGGCGTTTAACCAAATCCGCCTTCTTCCCAGTTATTTTTAGTCCACGCTTTTTCAACTCCTCCTTTAGAACCGTAGCATTCTCTTTCTCGATTGCGCTTTGTAAATCACCGATTTGCAAAAAACCTCTCTCAAGCAGGGAACGCAGACCCTCCATAACGCTTCTCACACCATATCTGTACCACCAAAAGCCTTGGAAATTATTATCTTCCGTGTAGAACGAGGCAGCATAGTCAAGCATTAGTATTTCGTGCGGGTACAATCCATGTTTGCTTGGGATAGCGGTTTTTACCCTTACCGTTGCAGGAACGACGTCATCTGCCTCCGAACGAATTATCTCACTTGACACAGTGATAACGGGGGTTGCATTCGTCTTGGCAAATTTCAAGGGAATATCCGGGAAAGATCGTACGACTGGTTTGCTTTCAACCGGACGCTTCTTTTTAAAAAAGTCAAATATGGACATGACTTACCTCCTCGAAAATGCGGAACTAACTAAATCTATAATTCTGCAATTCACCACCGGGTGATGCTGAAGATTTAGGATAGAGCATGAATACCCATGTTCCTCTAAAATGGAGATCTTCGACCAACCACTGGCTCACTTGGCTCTACCTTTTTTAATAGAAGTCCTAACCAGCGGGACAGTTGCTGATCTGAACCTTCCTTCCCAATATCAAATCCGCACACCTCAAGAATGTCTTTTAGCTCTGGTTGTTTGACCAGTGACTTGTTCTTCTCAATATAAGGGTCTAACCATAGCTGCCTTCCAGAGTAGTCCCGAATAATCAACCTATATGCGCCATGTTTAGGCCCATACTGATTGGATGGATCAAAAAAGCCATAATCAATTGCCTGCTCATCGTCTGAAAACAAGGTGTATTCAATCGGGTGAGGAATGAATGCCCAATACTTCTCAAGTACATGCTGGGGCTTACTTCTGCTATAACGCTTATCTTGCAATAATGTTAATCTCCCTTGATGCCAATACATACTGGCTCGAGCAGACCCAAAGTCATCAAAACTGGATGTTGAACGAAAATCAAAATCGCTCTTTCTAACGTTAACTTCCCAATTACCAATTTCATTCTTCACGTATTTTACTACAGGGTGGTAGAACACTTTTTTTCTTAAATCTTCAGGTACACCTATCAGCTGAAGTACCTCTTCACTTCCATGAGGACCAGTTCCACCATAACCACAATTGCACCCTGGTAGCCACATCTCGTCACCATTAGAGTCACTAATGATCATATGTGGAATTGATAAGCTTATCAGGTCACCGTATCTGTATTTCTCGAGCGGAAGAAAGTGATTTTCAACGGCAGCGTCAATGTTCTCAAAAAAAATAGATACTCGTTCAATTGAGTTTAATTTTTCAATATATTTCCTTGCGTATGCCACATTTTCATGGGTACCAGAAGTCTCACAAGCATACTTTGGAGGAGTCGGATTTTCATAACGAGGAAGCATCCCTTTGTTCTCCATGAACTGCAAAACATCCTGCAAAAGATATACAGAACCATTTGCTGTGCTCTTAATAGGTACCAACTCACCCTCTTTATGTAAAATGGAAATGCGCTGACGCGATACATTTAACTTTTCAGCAACTTCATGGGTAAGTAACACGTTTCTCGCTAAAAACCTCTTAAACGGATTTTCCTCCATAGCCCTCACCAAAACCTTCCATATTTTTATTACAGGATACATCATCCATTTACGGCCGTCAATAATAATTGCTACGCAACATGTATATCTCGAAGACTTTCTACCGCTACTGCATGCAAATACCATGGCTAAAATAGCCCTCGTTTGGTCGGACTTTCCGTGGTGAAGACGGATCAAACCCTGTTTCGAGAAAAAAGAAAAGCGCCAAAAGGCGCTCAGATACTTGATACAGTATAGGTAAATGTGGCTCCGATACCTGATAAGCAACACACAGAACTCCACATGTGAGGAGATAGTAATAAGAATGAATATATCAATCTTCATTTATAACAAACCGTCAACTCCACCCGATTCCCTTCCCGATTATACACAATCCGCTCCACTAGCTTCTTCAACGCCCGATTCTTCTCTTCACTTGTCACCGAAGCACTCCACAACTCCCTAAACTCACCTATCCGATCATATATCTGCTCCACAGTCGGATAATTACCTTCATCTACTACTACCTTCCGCAAATCCTTTAACTCTTCCTCCAGCTTCTGTATCTGCCGTGACCGAACAGCTTTACGCTCCAAAAATACCTGCTTCGTTATCATGTCCTCTTCATAAGATTCATGCAGCTTGTCCAACGCTCGTTTCTGCTTCTTCAATTCCTGCACTTTGACCTCGATGATCACTTGAGTATCATTATACCGACTTCCATGCAATTCAATCTCCCGTAAAATGTTTGGGTCTACATGAATAATCCGGTCATACAAAGCATTGAAAAAATCAGCATCCATTACCTTGCCACGCTGCTCACATTTGCTGCCATCTTTATACTGGTGATAGCACAATGCACTCCAATGTTGCCCTTGCTTCTTGTTCTCTCCCACCCGGAACCTCATCCGTGAACCGCATTTTTCACAATAAAGTAAGCCTGACAATGGAAAAATGTTACGTCTTGAATTGGGATTCAGCATGCGATTCTTAAGCAGCCGCTCCATAATGACTTCATGTTCCTCCGGCATTTTCAGCTTTTCATGCATTCCCATGACTTTAATCCGCTCTTCTTCAGGTACAAGCTCCACCTGACCACGCTTGGAACGAGTTTTGCCATAAGTGATATAACCCAAATGGATCTCACTTGCCAGCAACCGTTGAACCGTAATATTTGACCAGCCCTTGTTCTTTCCATCCGGCTTAATGTTGTATGGCGTGGGTATCTTGTTATCCGTCAACCAAATGGCAATATGACCAAGGTTTGTTCCATTAAGATATTTTTCTACAATCGCTCGATAAACCGGACGCTTCGTTTCATCCACCAATACCGACCTTGTGTTCTTATCGTAGTAGTAAGGACACGGTGGCTTTCCGTTTGTCCACATGCCTTTCTTCGCTCCTGCCTCTTTCCCCTGCTTCATTCTTCGCTTAATCGTTTTGTACTCTATTCGGGAAAAAATAGACATGAAATCAAATGATACATCATCATTGTCTATTTCCAGATCGTATATCTTGTTTGGTGTAATAATGACCGTTTCTGAGTTTAAAAATGTATCTTTAATGAGTGAGTGCCCAACCCTTATTTTCTCCCCAACCCAAACGATCAATATCCATGACCACTACGCCATCATAAAGCTGGTCTTCGACAAGCCGAAGTTACTTCTGCATTTCTTTCGCAGAAAAGTTAACAAACAAAAACAAGCCGGAGCACATGATTAATCCACGTTCCGGCTTGTTCTATTTCAGATTATTTTGAATAAACTCTCGCCTCAACTTCACCAGATGATTTCGCAAGTTATCGAAAATATGTAGCTACCTATAATAGGAATGATTTAGCTATTCGTTCCTGTCCGCTCACAAACCTTCATTTAAAAATAATAGTCCGTATGCTTCTTATTATTTCTCAATAGCAGGAACAGAGGTATAGCAACTAAAACGATATATGACAGTATAAACATCGGAATTGAAAGATACTCTTTCTTTTCAATAATCCCCATTGTAATACAAATGGTTCCCAACAGAATAAAGGGTAGCGCCATTCCCCGTTGATACTTTTTCAGTTCTTCTTCACTTAGTAAGTGTATAATTGATTTTTTTAAAAAGAGTTTATTATGCAGAAGATGTGTAATGCCAATTATGATCCACCAAACTCCAATAAATATTTGTCCATACATCCATTTACCTCCTCCTTCATTCACCTTTTAGGTTAAAAAGAGAGTTGTTCTGAGATAGATACTTATTTTACGAAACAAAGTGTTTCGATAATTGCTTAGCCCAAAACAACAATTCTTCATCTTTTCCAAAGTTTCCGATGCATTGCAGTCCTAGCGGCATGTTATTTATTGCAGCTGCAAGTATAGTGATAGACGGACATCCTGCGTATGACCAGATTGCTGTCATTCCACTCCATCCAGTGCCTTGCTCATGCAGCGGGCTATCCACCCTTTATAGCATTGCCATAAATAAAGGAGTCCTCCCAAGGCATATCAACATGACGAATGGTATACCCTTGCAGTTCCAACATTTTTATTTGCTCAGAAAATGCTTTTTTCACATCATCAAACATCAAATCCATATAGATACCTTTTGGAATACCTAGTACTGGTTTTCTAGCTGAATGATAGGTTTCCCAGTCGGAAACAAGCTCCTCCAGAGCATTGGTCATGCTGAAAATATCTTGAGTAAAAAAGCCAATTGTATCGAATGAAGGAGATAACGAAACCACTCCATCCAAAGAAATTCGTCCAAAGCTAGGCTTAAAACCGACAATTCCACAGAAAGAAGCTAGAGCGATAACGGATCGGAGAGTTTGGTTTCCTATCGCAAGAGGGCAGATTCCAGCTGCAACTGCAGCGGCAGAACCAGCACTTGAACCACCTGGAGTATGTTTCATATTATGTGGATTACGAGTAGGTGGATAGATGGTACAAATTCCATATTTGACTGGCTTAATTCCTGTTTCATTTGTAACAAAGATAGTGAGTTAACAAGCTTGGACTGCTCCTTAATTCGTCTTCCCCCCATTTTTTGCAAACGTTTTCCATGAGCTTAACACAGATATGAGCTATAAAACAGTAAGAATTTGAGGTCCCTTATCGGTAATGGCAACTGTATGCTCGTACTGCACACAAATCGAATGATCTATCGTCCGCGCCGTCCAGCCATCAGCTTCGATATAGGATCGCGCATCTCCTAACGTGAACATTGGCTCAATGGCAAGCACCATCCCCTGCTTCAATCTTGTGCCTCTCCCTTTGGGTCCATAATGAGGAACTGTTGGTTCTTCCCAAATTTCCTTGCCCACAGCATGACCTGTAAAATCCCTTACATTGCCATATCCATATTGGTTGGCAAAGCTGTCGATGGCGAAGCCTATATCTCCAACTCGATTGCCGACGATTGCTTGCTCTATCCCTTGAAACAATCCTTGTTTACATACATCCATCACCTTCTGAATGTCATCTGATACAGTGCCAACTGCATAAGTCCAGCCTGAATCGCCATGAAATCCCTTATAGCAAGCTCCAATATCAATTGTGATAACATCGCCATCAGCTAAAGGAACCGTGTCGGGGAAGCCGTGGCAAATAACATCATTTTTCCCTGTACAAATCGACGCAGTAAAGCCCTGATGCCCCTTAAAGCTTGGCAAAGCACCGCGTGCGCGTATTTTCTCCTCCACCATACGATCTATTTCCATTGTTGTAATTCCGGGTTTCATGATTTCCTGTACCATGGCATGACATTCCGCTACAATTCTGCCAGCTTCCCGCATGATTTCTATTTCTCGATCTGATTTCAAAATAATCATCCACTTATCCTCCACTAAGGCTCAGTTGTTTTTTTCTTTCCAAATAATTAAAACGATTTCGACAGTTAGTGCCGCAAAACTTTGTTATTTGCGCTCTCTGATAGGGAATATACCAGTTGTTGCATTGCATACATCGTTGTAATTCCAGGTATCCCTTCTCTATAGCTTCTAGCAAACTTATTAATGCTTCCATATATGATTGTTTCAAATGATTGGACTCTTTCGTATATTCGGTATGCAACAATATTTTTTGCGTTAACTTCTGTTTATCTGATTCTTGATCTTGTTGATTGTCAAATGAATCAATAACACTTACTTTGAGGCGTATCGCCTGATACTTCGTAAATAAATCATTTATCCGATGCAACAGCCTTTTATCCAAGCTACTTTTTGCTCGTACATTCTCTGCAATTTCATTGATAAGTTGTTGCATTTCATACTCCAGGCTTCCTGCAGCCACTTTATGCTGATCAAATTGATTTATAATCATTAAAAAATAATTTTCTCTAGATAAAGAAGGACTCATCTAATTGACACTCCCCACATCAATTAAGCGGATTGAACTTACCAATCCATTTAATTATTTATATCATGAAAGCATTTCATCTGTCAAAACAAAAAAAAGATCCCACTTAAATTGTTGGTTTATTGATAACAGTGGTGGCATGATTCTAAAAATAGTATGATAGCATCAGTCTAATATATCGGGATAAATGAATGGTGGAAATTTGCAAACGAAGGGGTGTTATTTATGAAGGTTGTATGCGCAACAATGGATGACCTTAAAGGATGGTTAGCCTTAGCTTCTGAGGTTGAATATCTATTTGGACCAATGGTAAAAGATCCAAAGTTTATACAAGCATTAGAGAAGAATATAAATCAAAATAGTGCTTTTTGTGTGAGGGAGAACGATGGATTAGCTGGTTCTAGATTGCTTGGTGGTATTTTATTTTCATCATCGAATGCCCCAAAATATAAAATTGGTTGGTTATCTGTTTCATCACAAGCGAGAAATAGAGGAATAGCAACAGCTTTGGTAGGTCATGTTTTAAGGCTTATTACTGTTCCGTCAGAAGTAGTAGTTACTACGTTTGGTGATGATATTCCAGATGGGCAGCCCGCAAGAATGTTATACCAGAAGTTTGGTTTTATTCCATTAGACGAATTAATTCCAGATGGTTCAGAAGGAGGCAGTCGCCAGAAATTCAAGTTGAATGTCAACTAGCATCTAGTTCCGTCCATTTCATGAAAATCAATTTACTTCGTAATAGTGTTAATACTGTTAATAAGCAACTGGAGCACAAAATTTATTCGTCACTGCAAACAAAAATGGACTTCCGACCGCTGTTATATTCAATTTTTTTATTGAACTGACCTTTTAAAGGTGAAAATTTGCATATAAAGGCGGACGCTATCGCTTCTACAGTTCCATTTTCCTTTCCGTGAGCTAGCATTTTGTTTTGCTCCAAGTTGTTTACAGTTAATCGATAGCCGCCACAGCAACCGTTACACTACTTTGCGCACAGCTGCATATAGTTCGCACATATACGAATACACGGAATACAATCGCCCTAGCTTGCTGGGGCTTAACTATCAACTATCAAAACGGTTTATGAGGTTGTACCCTTATTAATAATTTTATCTCGGTACGTCTTCCATTCTGAAAAACCGGAGGGCTGCTCAAAGTCCATAAATTCTCCTGTTGATGTATCGATTGCTCTGCATGCTAATGCGGTACAAAGTGTTTGGATAACTGCTGTCGGCTCCTCACTGCCGCGAATATGTAACATAATAGAATCGATTACAGGTTCATCCCCAACGTTGAATTCAATTGAGAAGCTATCTGTATTAAGAATAAGCCAGGATAAATCATCGCAGTTAGAATCCGGATAAGCTGCTGCAAGCAGCTCAGCAAACTCTTCTCTAGTTGCAATATCTACAACCTCTGCAATGTCCTCCACTGACTGCTCACTATTGGTATTGGTTTTAACTAGACAAACATCCCAACTCATCCAAATGCTCCTCTCAAAAATAGATATCTCTATACAAAAAGATTGCCAGTCTTCCTATAATGTAACGTAAGGTCACGATGGAAAACTATTCAAAAAGGCAGTAACCTGAGGATCAGTTATAGTCTTTGGCAGCAAATCAAGAACCAGCTGCTTGTAGGATTCATAGTTGACAGGTGTTCTATTGTAGGTTTGAAATTTTATTTTCATATTAGCTTGCGGTTCCTCTATCA
Organism: Paenibacillus nanensis; assembly: GCA_040396195.1. Lineage (GTDB taxonomy): Bacteria > Bacillota > Bacilli > Paenibacillales > Paenibacillaceae > Pristimantibacillus > Pristimantibacillus nanensis_A. The sequence goes on along the minus strand of JBEBPB010000001.1, from coordinate 78,918 downwards.
AAAGCTTTACCCATCTGTCATCCAATTTTTCTGCAAGTTCTCGCTGGAAGAAGCTGCGATTGTCGTAGCTTCCATAGCTATAGCGCCCCCAAAAAGCTGACATCATATAAGCATCATTTTGATCATTGTAATAAACTCGCCCTAAACCAATCCAGACATACTGACGCAAGCTCTCCGATTGTAATAATGGCGAAAATTGTTCAAATACTTCCTCCGCATTATCAGTTAAAAGCCTGGAGCAAAAATAAGGGATTAGCCACTCCTGCCCATATTGCTCATACAATTCCTTGGAAAGCATGATCAATCTCTCATCCATGCTGCGCATAATGGATACAGTCAGCACAAGCGGAATAATGCACACATTATCTTGTGGCAACGGCTCCCACATTCTTAATTCATCGTTCATATGTACATAGTTTTTCTTTTCACCAAAAGTTATTGCTTCTATCACCGCCCTATTCGCAGCAATGAGCCGATAAACCTCAAGTATAGCTGGGCTGCCTTTGCTAAACATGACAGAAAGCACAGCAGTGAATCGATCAAATTGATCTGGATCTAACAAAACATCGGCAGGCTGCTGCAACAATTGCTGGAAATATGTTTTATTATAACCGCCTACTACCTCCGAGACTGTATCTGAGCAAGCAGGCATAAGAATATCTTCTCCCAAATTTTTATGCTTGATCAGCTTTTCCCAAAGCACAATCGCATCCTCACATTCCATGTTAGCAAGTGCTGATAGTGCCGCCTTTTTGCATTTTGCTTTCTCATGAGCAATCAAATGCAGCAGAGCTTCATGATCTGTCAGTTGAGAAATTGCATCTGCTCGCTTCTTTCCCTTCTCAGGCAAAGCATTTAATATATGTTCCATTAATTTAGCGGCACCTTTCTATCTTTCTACTAGCGAACAGTATTGGGAGCCTGCTCTGCTCTGGCATCCATTAATTCGAACATTTCGTTCACACTCATCTCAAACATAACACTATCACTGGTAATTAATTGGAAGTAGTAATCTACTGTCGATTTGCTGAACTGCTGCTCCAGCTCCTCCCATTGCTCAGTTGCAAGTAATGCAAAAGCCAATGTATCTCCGCCCAGCGATTCCATAAACCAGCGAATTTGGTATTTTGGATTAATGATCTCCTGCATAGCTCTTATTGCACTATCTCGATCCGTCACATCATCGGCAAATGGTATAATCATTTCTTTCTCATCGGATTTTAGGATGATATCAATCCCGCGTGGCTTATCTATATCCTTCGTTTCACAAACAATTCGATCTGCTTCAGGCAGCAGCGTATTAAAATAGTGAATTAAATCCTCCTCACACTCTCGCCAATCGATCCAGACGAGCAAGCCAGATTGGTCATATATCATACTTAAAGCTTCTTCTGAAGGATGGCTTAAAAAGTCAGCATATTTCTGTAGATTGATAGTCAGGTTATTCATTATCATTCCTCCAAAATCAATTGTTTTCTATTATGCTATCATGAACAAAAGCCCCAAGTCATCAAGCTTTGGTTATGAAAATAACCGTACATGTCCTTTGTTTTCTTACACTTACTAGTTCTAATTACTCATACTTCAAACAATGCATTACTATCATTCTCTCCTAATAGAAAAGCCCAATAGCCGCTGTCACCACCTTAAGAAGCCTGAAGGGCGTGAAAAGCGACAATTAGGCGCTAACAAGAAGCTTGGTGGTTGGAAGTCCATTTTTGCTTGTAGCGACGATTAAATTTATGCTCAAATTGTTTATCAATAGTTAATCGACTGCCTCTACTCAACTACTCAACCATTACTATTCAAATAACGACCTGTAAGCGACTGCGTGGCATGAACAATCTGAGCTGGTGTTCCTTCGAAAACCACTTCGCCCCCATTACTGCCGCCTTCTGGTCCCATATCAATAATCCAATCCGCTTGGCTAATGACATCCAGATTATGTTCGATAACAATCACTGTGTTGCCCGCGTCAACAAGTCGGTTCATAATATTGAGCAACAGACCAATATCCGACATATGCAGCCCGGTCGTTGGCTCGTCCATCACATAGATGCTACCCTTTTTATGCAACTCGCTTGCCAGCTTTATTCGTTGGCACTCCCCGCCTGATAAGGTACTTAGCGGCTGACCCAGCTTAATATAATGCAATCCAACATCACTTAACGCCTGCAGCTTGCGCACTACCTCTTTCAGCTGAAAAAATTCAAGTGCCTGTTCAACCGTCATCTCCAATACATCCGCGATCGATTTTTCGTTCAATGTGTAAGATAGCACTTCTTCCTTGAAGCGTCTGCCTTCACATGCTTCACAAGGTAGTTTCACACTATCTAGAAAAGAGAGATCAGTATACACTACACCAAGACCTTGGCAGTTCTCGCAAGCTCCTTTTGAATTAAAGCTGAACAAACCCGGCGCAACCTTGTTTGCTGCAGCGAAAGCTTTGCGTACATCATCCATAATTCCTGTGTAGGTAGCTGGATTGGAACGAGTAGACACGCCTATAGCTGACTGATCAATAACGACCGCATCCGGATGCTGGCTAAGAAACACTTTATTAATTAAGGTGCTTTTTCCTGACCCGGCAATCCCTGTCACGACTGTTAAAATACCCTTTGGAATATCTACACTGACATTACGCAAGTTGTGAAGGGAAGCATCCTGGATCGGAAGTTTGCCAGATGGCTGTCTATTCTTCTCTTTTAAATCCAATGGTCGCTGCAAATGAGCCCCCGTCAAAGTACCAGACTCCAATAAACCGCTGTAACTTCCTTCATAAACAATTTTGCCGCCGCGGCTTCCAGCATGTGGACCTACATCTACAATATGATCGGCGATTTTGATGACATCCGGATCATGCTCAACCACAATAACTGTATTTCCTTTGTCACGCAGCTTCTGCAATAGCTCGTTAAGTCGATGCACATCGCGCGGGTGCAGCCCAACACTCGGCTCATCAAAAATATAAGTGACATCCACCAGACTGCCGCTAAGATGCTTCACCATCTTGACACGCTGTGACTCCCCACCCGATAAAGAGTCTGTCTCCCGATCCAATGTCAAATAGCCAAGTCCAATATCAACCAAATGCGTCAGTCGAGCAGCAAGTGAATTCACAATCGGCAATGCAACGGGAGCGTCAATTTCTTTGATCAATGGCAGAAGTTTACCTACTTCCATCGAAGACATATCAGCAATATTCAGCCCATTGATTCTGCAATTCAGTGCAGCCTGACTAAGCCTTGCCCCATGACAGCTAGAACAAGGGCATTCGGATATAAACGGAGCAACCGCTTTTTGTGTTCGTTCCGACTTCAATTTCAAATCTTGTCTTATATATTTATTTGAAAACTTCTCTATAACACCTTCAACTGTAATATTTGTTGCCTTGCCGGCAAAGTCCATCTGTACTTTTCTCGCTTTGGCATACAAAAGCAACTGCAACTCCTGCTCAGAGTAATCATTCAGCTTTTTATCCACATCAAAATCACCGGATTGCACAACTATATTCCAGTCCCATGCCTCCACAGCATAGTCTGGCAATAACAAAGCGCCTTCTTTCAATGATTTTGACATATCTATTGCCTTACTCATGTCAACACCAAGCTTGCGCCCTATTCCTCCACATTCTGAACACATGCCTTGCGGATCATTAAAAGAGAACATATTAGCTTGACCAACATGCGGCTCGCCAACTCGTGAGAAAAGTAACCGAAGAATAGGCGATATATCCGTAATCGTCCCCATCGTAGAGTGCGATCCGCCACCTAATCTTTTCTGATCAACAATCACCGCCATGCTCAAATTTTCAATGGAATCCGTATCTGGTTGAGGTACACGCGGCAAAAAGGTACGCACAAACATACTGAAATTTTCATTGAGCAGCCTAGTCGATTCAGCAGCAATCGTATCAAAAACAATAGATGACTTGCCAGAACCGGATACTCCAGTAAAGATGGTTATCTTTTTTTTGGGGATACGCAATGATACATTTTGAAGATTATTCTCTCTTGCTCCTGAAATCATAATAAATTCCTGACTTGACTCGCTCATGCATAACTTCCTTCCGTTTGAGATTAGTTTGTGTCCGAACTTACAGAACAAATGATCGTACCAAATGGCACTATATGAAAATACAGCAGTTTGTCTTGTTCGTCAACAGGAAATCTTCTAATACTGAGTTAATATTGCCTTATTAGTAAAAAAACGATCAGAAAAATGAAAAAGGAGCCTGCCGCCCTATAAGGACAGCAGCTCCTTATTGTTTTAAAAGAGTCACTCAACTCCATCACGAAAATGCTTGGTGTAGTTTTTATCGCCAATGTTTTTTAAATCATCAATTGTATTTTCCAATGTTGTAATTAGTTGTTCCTTCATACGTCTAATCGTTTCATAAAATAAGACTTCTTGCTCACCGATCGGTTTGTCTCCATTAATGGCTTGCATGGCAATCAGCTTTCGATGCTGATCCTCATACTGCTCTAATGACTCGTAAACATGCTTGGCATATAGAACAATATCTTTGTTTTTAAAAGGGATTTCGTTTTGTAAAAACTCGATTCGATCATGCATCATGGACTATCACTCGCCTTTCAAAATGTAATTTTGACTAGCAGAAGGCAGCATTTTATGAACTTATTTTGAATTTTGTTTGGAAGATATTTTGTATAATACTCTTGTCAGGAAAAGATGTAAAACAACAAAATAAGTCATTGTAGCTGATGAGAGAGAACCTGCGTTAAGTGTAAGTGAATTGACAAGCTTTTTTCTCAGTTTTTCGCAGGCATAGTCCATTATAGATGTGATTTCAAATAATATTAATGATGTTAATTAATTTCAGACCATCATTCCCTTTCTTCCTCCCGCAACGGAAATACATAACGCGGAATGGTCGCATGGGATATTTTAATAAACTCAACTTGAAAGCTTCCCTGATATTCAAAAACTTTTCCCAGCAGAGGGTTGGTTACTTCTACTGATATTTTAAACTTTTCACTTTCGTCATCGTACCATTCACATACATCTGCCACACCTGTCAATAATGTTGGAAACCGAAATTGCAGCCAGTGCTCATAAAAACGCTGCTCTCCCGAGCGTATACGCAGCCCTCCATTAGTTGCTGCCGATATTTCCAAATCAACTGCCAAATGTTGTTTCGTACCCAAATAATCTACGATTCGTTCATGCTGTTTGCTATAAATCATTGTGGCATCAAAATGTCTTTTTTTATTGGGAAATTGGAACTGTCGAATCCATGTAACCGTCTCTCTGCCAAAGCAATCTTGATATGCATAGTTTTCTATAGTAAAAGGAATTTGCTTCCCACCTTGCGGGAACATAATATGCCTCATCGTACCAAGCTGCAGAGGCAACATAGCCCTTTTGGAATACCAGATGCTATCCATTATACCCCGTCCAACAGATGCTATCCCGGAATCACTATTAAACTCGAAGCGCTCGCGAATTCTGGGATGTAGCTTTTCAAACTCTTCGCCCAGTGCTTGTTTATAGATGGATGTCATTCTTTCGCCCTCCTTCTTCAGATATGCGCAAAGAATTTTTACGTATGCATCGACCTGCTTTCGGCAGATTCTTTGTAGTCCAACTGGCAATCAAACACAAAACGATCATTGTTCCACTTAATGTTAAAGGGTTAAAAGGAGCTTTAAGCAACTCGGGACTGCCAATCAGAGCGAACAGCGCCAATAATGTTAAAACCACTATTTGACCTTTATAGAGCCATCGTTTGTCATGCCAATACAAAGTGAGTAATCCCATAAATATTTCACATGAGCCTAAAATTAATAAAATCTGGTTTTCCCATCCTGTAAAGCCAACGCTGCTCATTATTTCTATTTCTCCACCTGTTGGAAACAAGACTTTTGGTACGAGCCCTTGATAAATCCACAAGAAAGAAATCATGAGGACACTAAAATAGTGAATTACCGCATTTTGAATAATAGCAGCGGGCTGAAGTCCTTTCTCCAACCATATCTTCAAAACATCAAAGCTCCATGCTGTCGCATAACCAAACAAAGGACGAAACAATAGTTTGTCTAGCCAACTTCCAAGCAAACCGAAGCGTGTCTTATAATCAAAACGGGTTTTAAATACGATCTTTTCTCCTTTGGCGTCATATTTCCAGTACCCTCCGCCTTCACGAATCAATGATATAGCTTGATCTGAACCAAATGATAATGTCGACATTCGCGTAGTCTTATGATTAGAAGAAGTGCTCTTAGTCATTCCAGTTCCTGCTATATCAATGCCAAATCCAATCCGCGTGCGATATAAAAACTGTTGCGGCAGATTATGATCCTGTCTTGGCAAATAAGTAATTTCTGAGAATCTCAAATCCCATTGCTCATGGAGCTCGGGATGCTGTGTATGTTTCCACAAAATATCCATACTTGTTGCAATATCAGTCTCTACATATATGGGTTTTCGACGCAATTTTACCAACCTCCATCTATTTTAGGGATCATACCGTAGAATTACTTGTTTTCTAAGGGCTATTTTTTTTAGTTCTGGTGCACTGTTCCTGCAATCGTTATACTATAACTTTCGTTACGAATAAAGCAACATTTTTCGACCGACAATAAAAATAACCTGTAGGCGAAATGGTCATTCCGCTTTACAGGCTATATTATAAAACTTTCTAAAACTTTCGATTGAGTTATAATGGCTATTTCTGTGTAAAAGAATCTTTCTCCTGAGCAGGCTTCTGTTTCATAATAAGCATCATTTTTCTAACCATCAATCCACTTACAGCGAGTACAACTGTAATTCCACCAGTACCCAACCAGGGATTCATCTGCCAAACAGATACCGCCGCCAACCATAAATACAAACCGGCTAGTGTAATTAGCAGGGTCGGAACGGTCAACAATACCCCTATTTTAAAATAATAGCCCCAGCTGATTTTCACATTCTTCGTTGCCAAAACATGCAGCCACAAAAGTGTCGCCAGCGATCCGATTGGTGTTATTTTAGGGCCGAGATCCGAACCTATGACATTGGCATATATTAGTGCTTCTCGTACGATACCTTCTGTTTGCGTGCTTTGAATAGCGAGCGCATCAATCATAACAGTCGGCATATTGTTCATAATCGATGACAGTATAGCCGCTATAAAGCCCATTCCAACTGTTGCTACAAATAATCCTTGCCCTGACACGAACTGAATAACCTCTCCAAGTAAGTCCGTAAGCCCCGCATTCCTTAAACCATAAACAACCACATACATACCGATTGAAAATACAACAATCGACCATGGTGCTTCTTTCACAAGCTTCCAGGTTTCTATAGTCGGGCTTTTTCTTGCGAAGAGCAAGAAAACAAGCGCTGCAGCTCCAGCAATGATCGAAATCGGAATTTGCAGCCAGCCGCTTATAAAATAAGCAATCAGTAGGGCCCCCAAAATAAACCAGGATAGCTTGAATAGACGGATATCTTTAATCGCGTCACGCGGGTCTTTCAATTGCTGGATCTGATACTGCCCTGGTATGCTTTTTTTGAAAAACAAGTAAAGTACAAGTAAACTTGCAATGATGGAAAAGAAATTCGGTACAATCATTTTGCTCGCATAGGACGCAAAGCCAATATGAAAGAAATCAGCAGAAACAATATTAACCAAATTACTAGTAACTAACGGCAATGAAGCTGTATCTGCTATAAAACCACTAGCCATTATAAACGGCAGCACCATTTTTTGATCAAAATGCAGCGCCCTCACCATTGCAAGCACAATGGGTGTCATAATTAATGCCGCTCCGTCATTGGCAAATAAAGCTGTTACAGCTGCACCGAGCAATATAATATAAATAAACATTATTTTTCCGCTGCCACCAGCCAGCCTTGCCATATGCAGAGCCGCCCATTCAAAAAAACCAATAGCATCAAGCACCAATGAAATAAAAATAATAGCAACAAAAGCGAGGGTGGCATTCCATACGATGCCAGTCACTGCGCCCACATCTGCGAAGCTAACAACTCCAAACAGAAGCGCTAGAACAGCTCCTATACTAGCAGACCAGCCAATATTGAAGCCCTTCGGTTGCCAAATGACTAAAACTAACGTAATTAAAAAAACAAGCACAGCTAATGTAACCAAATTAGTGTTTCTCTCCCATCAAAACATACAATCATTTTTAATTTGCCCCACTTTTCTTGCCATGGATGGTAAGCTTGCTATTACAGCTTGTACATTCGGTTTATCCTCAATATTCAAAGAATAGTAGGTCCATTGCCCTTTACGAGTCTCACTGATAAGCCCTCCTGTTTTTAACTTTCGCAAATGCTGACTGGCGTTTGGTTGCGATGTATCAAGTAATATTGCAATATCACAAACACATAGCGCACGTTCTTTCAACATCGCCATGATGGTTAGTCGGGTTTTATCGGCTAGCAGCTTTAATTGTTCTGCCATTGCATCTATTCTGTGCATGACCTGCCTCCTCTGTTGGTTTTACTTTTCCTGTTAACCACCATTATAATGCAAAACCTATATATAAGTAAATGCTTATATTCTTAATTTTATTGAGCAACTATATCGTGTATATCACGGTCTAGCACCTGTCCAAATATAGATACAAAAAAGCCTTCATAACTATACTCACACAGTTTGAAGGCTTCCCATCAGTTATTAATACAATTCTAGCCTCTCCGAAATGGAAAGGAGTCTATCTTTGTACTTCCGGTAAAAACTGAAATGGACTCATTCCGATAGTATCTAGCTTTTCACCGTCAATAGAAATATTCATTCTAGAAGCGATTTTTTTATAGAAGCCAATCCGACGTCTGACTCTTCGATCGCTTTCATCAAGGTTATATTCCAGATTGCCGTTAATAATCATAATCGTAATTCCGAAGCCGGGGGGAGTCAGCCCTTTTTTGATGTCTGATTCAGAAGGCATCCAGTTGCCAACCATCACATCATGTGCGGATGGCTTTGGTGGCTGCGGCGTCATCCAAAACAGAATTGCTGTCATAAACCCTAGCTTTCCATCTTGCACGATCAGTTCAGGTTCATTAAGCAAAATATCTTTGGAGCCATAAATAATTCCGCTAATTAATCCATAATTATAATTCCAGCTAAGCTGTATCGGACCTCGTCCATGATAGGATTTGCCGGCGGCAGCTGGAAAATTGTCATTTTCCGCTACATAGTTGACCGTTGTGGTGTTAATATATGAAATCTCCTCATTCCAAAACAGTCCCCAAGCAAGCTGCCCTTTAGGTGAGATTTTCGCTCCTCCTCCTGTCTCATGGGCTATATTGGCTAGAAACGCTGCTAGTTCATGTTTTCTGTCATTTACCGTACCTTCTTTAATAAAAGACCCAAAGTCTACCGTCTGCGAAATAATTTTTCCTGATTTATTTTCCTGATTGCGGAAGCTGCCGCTTTCTGCTACTAATGTTTCGGTCATAGTGGTCTTATCAAGACGAAAAACACGACTGATTTCCGTATCGCTTTCCCAATACTCCAATTTATATTTAATATTAGCCGCTTCTGTTACAGCTGCAATCAAATTATCATACGAATAGTAATCCGTCTGGTGAGTATAATAATTTCCTTTATTCGACACAAACTGATGCCACTGCGGTGAACCAATCCGATAAGGAAACAGTTGCTCATATTCTTCTTTTGGAAGTGCGCTTTGCACAGCTGATACAGCATTATCTGAAGAAAATTGCGAATCGATGCCTCCCCAGCTAGTGATCACCTCAGAATCGGTAAGTACGCGGCTCTGTCCCACATCCAAATCACATGATACTTCAGCACTTTTATTTTCATTCATTTTGTCGTCCCTCCGTCGCTAACAATAGTTCCCGTTTAAGACAATCAGGTTATCGGGTAATTTCCCAAACACCAATTGTAGTCAATAAAATCCAATTTTCCTATATGAGAAAGCCACGATTTTTTATAGAAACACCGTAACTTTTAAGGAAACCTATATTGGGAAACACGTTACCCCATCACACCTACCCTATGGGGTAACGTGTTTCCCTTCCTTACAAAAAAGCTACAAAAAGCGTAGAACGTCTGCGGTGGGCTTTCATTCTACGCTATGCTTTCCTATTTTAAATGGACTGAATCTTTATGTTTTCTTCAATTCCTCTAACGCAAGTAAAACAGCTCCTTCAGCTGGAGATAGCTTTGGCACAATGATTTGATAATGTTTGCTGGGATTTGCCTTTAGCAACGCAGTCACTTTTTGCGACATATAGGAACTGCGTATTACACTCCCAATAAACGCTACATCAATATGATTCCCGACGAAATTAGAGCCAACTAATTCAATCCCTAATCTGATCTGCTCACAAGCACGATCACATACACGCAAAGCTACGCTGCTTCCGCTGGCAGCAGCATCTGTAACATATGCCGCAAATTGCCCGAATTTTCGATTGCGCTCCATTGAATCGTTCTCAAAACCATTACTCGCTAGCTGTTGTAATTGTTCCAAACTGTTCATTTGCCAATATTGCAACATTTGTGAAATTAATTGTTTGTTACTTTCGTCACGATGGCCAGCAAGCACTTCGTATACAGCTTCATAAGAAAGATGGCGTGCAGCGCTATATGCATATTGATGAAAGTCCAAATTCCGAATTCGATTACCTGCCTCATTTATTCCCATAACTGTTGTGCCTGTACCAGCAATTGCGATAATTCCCGGTCTATTGTTAAGTGCTCCAGCGTGAGCAACATCTGAATCATTCAAGTGTTTTTTAGGGCAAGCAAGTCCCGGCAAATCAGTAAACGAGACAATCCAGTCATCGTCTGCTCTAGATTCATAACTTGCGATTCCTGCAACCAACATAACAGCATCGGTTGTTTGCCGCTTTGCCTGACTAAGAGCGTTCTCAATTGTGCTTTTCACATGCAGTGAAGCATTCTTGTCCTTATATTTGGAAGCACAGCCGCCTTCCGCATAAGCCAATTGGTTGCCATGCAGATCACTAATGATCACTCTTGTACTTGTACCGCCTCCATCAATACCAATAACGACTTCATCTCCCATATAGTTACAGCCTCCTTCCAATTGTGACCTAATTATACCGTTTCTGCTCCTGGACCAGCAATGCTCGATTTGGAAAATATCAGTACAGAAGAAATAGAAAAGCAATATCAAGCGAACCCTTACCATTAAGATGCAAAAAAACCGCCAGAATGGCGGTTTTGATTCACTTCTATACTTCATCAAACAGATCGGTAACTGCGCCTTTCGATGCAGAAGAAACCAGCTTTGCATATTTCACTAATACGCCTGATGTAACTTTAAGCGGAGGAGCGCTCCATTGCCGCTTTCTTACGGCAAGTTCTTCATCCGTTATTTCAATATTCATTTGCTGAGTCTGACTATCAATCGTAACCATATCTCCAGTTTGCAAAAAGGCAATCGGACCGCCAACTTGGGCTTCCGGCGCCACATGCCCAACTACAAATCCATGCGAGCCGCCGGAGAATCTTCCATCCGTCACTAGGGCAACCTTGCCTCCCAGGCCTTTCCCAACGATTAATGCGGTAACGGACAGCATTTCGGGCATGCCGGGACCACCCTTGGGACCACAATAGCGAATAACAACAACGTCACCTGCTTGAATATCATTATTAACAATCGCCTCTGTCGCTTCTTCTTCACTGTTATAAACTTTGGCAGGTCCTGCAAACCGTAAAATACTCATGCCGGACATTTTGGCAACTGCTCCTTCAGGAGCCAGATTACCTTTCAACACAACCAGAGGGCCATCTGCCTTTAATGGCTGGTCAAGCGGCCTGATTACTTGCTGATTGCTATGCAATGGTTCAGCTTCGGCAAGATTCTCTGCTAATGTTTTTCCAGTTACAGTTAAACAGTCGCCATGAAGCAGCCCTTCAGCTAGCAATAACTTCATTACAGCTGGAACACCGCCAATATCATTTAAAGCTTGCATCGCATATTGTCCGCTCGGTTTTAAGTTAGCCAAATGCGGAACCCGAACGCGAATACGTTCAAAATCATCCAAAGTCAACTTGACGCCAACTGAATGCGCTATAGCGAGCAAATGCAAAAACGCATTGGTTGAACCCCCCAAAGCCATTACGACGGTTATCGCATTTTCAAAAGCTTTCTTCGTCATAATATCTCGCGGATAAATTTCTTTCTCTAACAGCTTAATAACCTGCTTGCCAGCAGCAGCACATTCCGTTGCCTTGTTTGCCGATATAGCCGGAGTAGATGAAGATCCAGGCAAACTCATACCGAGCGCTTCAGCAGATGCCGCCATTGTATTGGCTGTGTACATACCGCCGCAAGCGCCAGGACCCGGACATACACTGCATTCTACTTTATGCAGCTGCTCCTCCGATATTTTCCCGTCATGATATTGTCCAACAGCCTCGAAGGCCGTGACAATATCTACCTTCTTGCCATCTAAATTACCTGGTTGAATCGTTCCTCCATACACATATACAGATGGTATATTTAGACGCCCAATTGCCATTAGGCATGCTGGTGTGTTTTTGTCACAGCCTCCAATTGCCACCAGTCCATCAAAGCGCTCCGCCCCTGCTACGATCTCAATCGAATCAGCAATTGCCTCGCGGCTTGGCAATGAAAATTTCATCCCCTCATGCCCCATTGCAATTCCATCCGAAACAGTAATGGTGTTGAATACAAGCGGTGCTCCGCCACTGTCTTTCAGCCCCTGCTTGGCCTTCAATGCCAGCCCATCAATATGCATATTACAAGGAGTTACTTCACTCCAGGTACTAGCGACACCAATCATTGGCTTTTTGAAATCCTCATCCGTGAAACCTGTAGCTCTAAGCATTGCACGGTTAGGTACTCGGTTAACTCCTTCACTAATCACTCTGCTTCGTATACGTAGATCCTTTTTGCCTTCCATTTGTCCTCTCTCCTTTGTAATAACATCCTTTTTACAACAGCCCCTCTAATTCTTGCATTGGACGTATTAAATTTTGCTTCATCATATCCTGTGCCTTTTTGCCATCACGCTGTTCAAAAGCTTCAATAATGGCCAAATGCTCGTCTACTGAAACCTGTGTTGCTGTAATAGGCTGCTTCAAAAACACATATTTAAAACGGCGAATATGAATTTGAAGTGACGTATTGAAGGTTGCTATATAAGAATTGTCAGACAGCTCCACAATCAGATCATGGAATTGCTCATCCGCCTCCATTGCCTGAAACACTTCCTGATTAGCGATTGCCGTTGCAAAGCTAGTGTTAATCGAGCGAAGCTGTTCGATCTGCTCTGCAACAATTGTTTGGGCTGTTACTTCAGCAGCCAGAGCATGCAGTGCAGCAAGTGTAGAGTACAACTTGAATATATCTTCCTTCTCAATTTCAGTTACCCTTGTTTCTTTGCCAGGCTGCATGACAACTAATCCCTGTATTTCAAGAAGCTGAAATGCTTCTCGAATAGGAGTACGGCTAACGCCCAGTGTTTCTGCGAGTTCAGCATCGAGCAGCTTTTCTCCCGGCTGCAAGGTTCCGTCAATAATCCAACGTTGAATTTGCGAAAAAGCTCTTTCCTTAGCTGACATTCTTACAGGAGAAACAAAGTTTTTTGGTATTGGCATAACTATCACCTTCGTTCAAAATGTATATATGCAATATATCGCATACAATATTTAAATGCAAGAACATATTTATACCAATTTATATACGTACAAAAAAAAAGCGGACGCAGCCGCTTCTTCGTTTCATACTATTTGTAAATATTTCGTTACATTAAGCTCTGTACTCTTCGTATAGTGGATATTGCTTTGTCATCTCTAGTACATTCTGCAATATTTCCTTTTTTATAGCTGCATTCTGCGAATGCTTCAAACCAGTTGCGATAAGTCTGGCGATTTCTTTCATCTCTGCTGTTCCCAAACCTCTTGTAGTCATTGCCGGCGTACCAAAGCGGATACCGCTGGTTACCAATGGACTTGCTGTATCATATGGAATCGCATTTTTATTTGCCGTAATACCCACCTCATCAAGAATAGCTTCCGCCTCTTTGCCAGTCAAACCAATTGAGCGCAAATCGACCAATACCAAATGATTATCCGTTCCTCCGGTTACAACATTCAACCCTTCGTCTATTAAAGCCTCAGCCAGCGCCTTCGCGTTATCCAGCGTTTTTTGTATATAAACTTTGTAATCTGGCTGCAACGCTTCTCCAAACGCAACCGCCTTAGCAGCGATAATATGCATTAACGGTCCGCCCTGTGTACCTGGGAAAATAGCTTTATCTATAACTTGCTCCCAACCGCTGCGACATAAAATAACACCGCCTCTTGGACCACGCAATGTTTTATGTGTTGTTGTTGTAACAAAATGCGCATGTGGTACCGGATTAGGGTGCAGACCAGCCGCCACTATACCAGCAATATGAGCCATATCGACAAAGAAAAGGGCGCCTACTTCGGAAGCTATTGCTGCGAATTGTTCAAAATCGATTGTTCGCGGATAAGCACTAGCTCCTGCTACGATCATGCGTGGACGATATTTGTATGCAAGCTTTCTAACTTGATCAAAGTCGATAAGACCAGTATCTTTATCCACACCATATGGAACAAAACGGTACAATCTTCCCGAAAAATTAACCGGACTGCCATGCGTCAGATGACCTCCATGCGCTAAATCCATTCCTAAAATAGTATCCCCTGGTTGTACGGTTGCTTGATAAACTGCCATATTGGCTTGAGCACCTGAGTGAGGCTGAACATTCGCATGCTCGGCACCAAACAGTTCCTTTATACGAAGTATTGCAAGCTCTTCTACCATATCGACGTACTCGCACCCGCCATAATATCTTTTGCCTGGGTAGCCCTCAGCATATTTGTTTGTTAATACAGTACCAGCTGCCTCCATGACAGCAGGACTTACAAAATTTTCAGAAGCAATCAGTTCTATATGATTACGCTGCCGTGTCAGCTCTTGATCAATAGCACTGGCTACTAGAGCATCCGCTTTGTTCAAATACTTCATTGTCTTAACTCCTTCTTGTCATTATCCGATCCTATTCTTCATTAATACTTTGGTTTTATTGCAATAAAATGAACTGTCATGCTAGTATAGCAATCAATGGCATGTAAATTAATATCCATAGTTTGATTATTTGAGCAATCCATAATAGATTAAAGCGCTAATGACTAGTACGGAGGAATAAGTATGCTAAGCGTAAATCGAAACGACAAACGCCCGATCTGGCAGCAGCTTCTAGATCAAGCCATTCATAATATTACAACTGGCAAATGGCAGCCCGGCGAGTTGCTGCTGCCTTCTCGCGAGCTGGCGCCATTAATTGGCGTGTCGCGATCCACGATACAAATTGTATATGAGGAGCTGTATAGCCGCGGCTATACAGTAACTTCCCGGCGCGGAGGCACAAGAGTAAGCGAAGGCTTGAATACCAAACCACTTAACCAAAGCTTAATCGAAAAAAGCCCAGCTACTCCAGAGCTCCCGCTTCTAAATGATTCAATTGGTCGTTTGCATAGTTGGTTTGGTAATAAAAGTGAGGTTCAGCCGGAAATTGATTTTACCCCTCATGAGCCCTATTTGGATGAACAATTTCAAAAAAACTGGCGGCAATCTTTTTTACAAGCCTCTGCAACAAGCCATTTGGATATTTGGGCTTATGGCAATGCGTACGGCTACCAGCCGCTTCGTGAACAGATCAAACGCTATCTGACCCTAGAGCGCGGCATACATGTGGATATCGATCAAATTATACTCACTTCTGGGGCACAGCATAGTCTTGATCTGATCGCTCAAGCCTTGTTGCAAGAAGGGGATACTGTTTCTGTGGAAGACCCAGGCTTTCCTGCTGCTTGGATGGCGATGAAACATCGAAAAATGGAGGTAGTTCCCGTTCCAGTTGACGATAATGGACTATGCGTGGAACATATTTCTCCCGACTCCAGGCTAGTTTTCGTAACACCATCACATCAGTGTGCTGTTGGTGTTATTTTATCAGAACCGCGCAGACAGCAATTGCTCCATCTGTCTGCTGAGCAACGATTTTGGATTGTAGAAGATGATTATGACAGTGAGTTTAGATATCGTGGAGATCCGTTGCCGACACTATTCAGCAAGCAGCCGCAAAGCACACTATATATGATGAGTTTTTCCAAAATGATTGCTCCAGGCATTCGCATATCTGCAATTGTTGGACCGAAACAGGCTGTTGCCAGGTTAGCTCAAGTACAGGAATTAACCTTCCGTCATCTACCGATTATGGAGCCGTTAACACTAGCGCATTTTATTGAACATGGACATTTTACTCGCCATATGCGACGTATTCGCAATGTTTATAGGCGCAGACATGAAATGATGACCAAAGCAATTCACCATAGCGGCTTCAGCAAAAAATTCTCTTTAAGCGGTGTAGAAACTGGACTTCATATACTTTTGGAGGCGCCGTCATCCTTTGATGAGAAAATGGCAACAAGACTGGCATTGGAAAAAGGAGTTCGTGTCTATCCGTTGAGCAAATATTGTTTGGCTAGCAGACGTAAAGGCTGGGTGCTTGGTTTTGCTAAAGTAGATGAGGCGGCAATTGAGGAAGGCATTCAACGGTTATGGGCTGTGCAAGAAGAAGTAAGTATTAGTCAATAAGTCGTTTTATTAGACCAAATAGAATAGCGATCGCTACTCTATTTGGTTTTACTCCATGTTGCCTGCAATTAATCGATAGTCCCGCTAGCACTCTCTATCAAAGCTTATATATTAATTGTCTTCTCCAGTAGCAGGTCGCTGTTTGACAGTACGCCTTGCATGATACTAATTGCCTGATCTACTTCGTCATTTGTTATATACAAGCTAGGCAGTAGCCGGATAACATGGGTTCCTCCTGACAAAACTAACAAGCCATTACGATGCAGCTCCTCAATAATTGGCATAACAGGCACCTTAAACTCTATGCCAATAAGCAAACCCAATCCTCGTATTTCATGAATCGTATTGTATTTGAGCAAGTTCTCTCTTAGTTTCTCCAGTGCATAGTAGCCTCTGCTGCGAGCCTGCTCTATCAAACCTTCTTCCAGCAAAGCATCAATAGTTGCCAGTCCTGCTGTCATAGGCAAAGGAGATCCTCCAAAAGTAGAGGCATGACTTCCTGCAGAAAACGCATCCCTTAGCTTTTCTTTCCCTAGCATCGCTCCAACTGGCAATCCGCTCGCTAACCCTTTTGCCAAAGTAATGATATCCGGCTCAATGCCATAATGCTCATACGCAAACATATGTCCTGTTCTGCCTATACCCGTTTGCACTTCATCGACAATAAGCAGCAGTCCGTGCTCCTTGCATAGCTTGGCAAGATCAAATACAAACTTTGGATCAGCAAGATGAACTCCACTCTCTCCCTGCACCAGTTCAAGCATTACAGCGGCTGTTTTCTCGCTAATGCTGGATTGAACACTTTCGATATCATTAAATTGGGCATGAATAAATCCTTGCGGCAGCGGATGAAAACCATCTTTAACTTTCTGTTGACCTGTAGCAGTTAGAGTAGCTAGAGTGCGACCGTGAAACGATTGCTCAAACGTAATAATCTCAAACCGTTCTGATTTAAGCACATATTGTTGATATCTGCGTGCGCACTTGATTGCTGCCTCATTCGCCTCTGCTCCGCTATTGCAGAAAAAAACATGACCGGCGCAGCTTATTGAAACAAGTTTTTGTGCAAGCTCTTCCTGTTCCGGAATGTGAAATAAGTTCGATACATGCCACACCTGCTCCAACTTGTTTATTAACTGTCTTTTCACTGTTGCAGGGCTATGTCCCAAATTACAAACTGCCAAGCCGCTCATAAAATCCAAATAGCAGTTTCCCTTATCATCCCATAATTTTGTTTTATCTCCTCTTACAAAAGTAATTGGAAATTTATTATATGTTGGAAATAAACTGCTCTTATCCATAGCAATCACCACTTTCTTGCTTTCTCTCTGTGAAATTACTGACCGCGATCTTGCATCCGTTCGAAATCTTGTAATTTGCTGATTTCAATCCCTTTCATAGGAGTTCCCAAGTTTTTCGATATTTTTGCTATATGTGCAAAGTTGTCATGATGAGTTACTGCTTCAACAATCGCACCCGCAAATTTTTCCGGGCTGTCTGATTTAAAAATACCTGATCCGACAAAAACACCGTCTGCTCCCAGATGCATCATTAGTGCAGCATCGGCAGGTGTGGCTACTCCGCCCGCGGCTAAATTCATGACTGGCAGCCTGCCAGTTTCATGTACATGTATAAGCAGCTCATACGACGCACCAAGCTGCTTGGCATGCTGGTACAATTCATCTTGCGACAAACCTTGTACTTGGCGGATTTGCGCATTAATCAAGCGCAGATGGCGAACAGCCTCAACAATATTGCCTGTCCCCGGCTCTCCTTTGGTTCTTAACATGGACACACCTTCTTGAACACGGCGCAGCGCCTCACCCAGATCCTTTGCCCCGCATACAAATGGCACTTTAAACTCCCTTTTATTGATATGAAACAATTCATCAGCTGTCGTTAACACCTCACTTTCATCAATATAATCCACACCTATAGATTCCAGCACTCTAGCTTCCACATAATGTCCAATGCGAGCCTTTGCCATAACAGGAATCGATACTGCCTGCATAACTTGCTCTACTATTGTTGGATCAGCCATCCGCGCAACCCCGCCTGCCGCGCGAATGTCAGAAGGAACACGTTCTAGCGCCATTACTGCAATGGCACCTGCTGCCTCAGCAATTTTCGCCTGCTCAGCATTCATCACATCCATAATCACGCCGCCAGCTTGTATACTTTTTAAATCTTTATTGAAAACTGTAGTCATCTTTTTTACCTCCAATAAGTAAACTTCATCTTTTATAATTAATATCATTAGCTAGTTCTTGTTATTGAGACTGTTTAAGAGATATGGATTCTGTTTGTTTTTTGGACATTTTGCCATGCATAACAAGATGAGCTGCTAACCCGGCAACCAATCCCCAGAAAGCTCCGCCAACACCAAGCAATGTGACATTGGCAGCTGTTGCTAAAAAAGTAATCAGTGCCGTCTCACGCCCCTTCGGATCAGTTAACGCTCCGGCAAGACTTCCTCCAATCGTGCCCAGCAAGGCTAACCCTGCTAATGTAGCGATGAATGCAGAAGGCAAAATTAAAAAAAGAGTAGCTAGCGTTACCCCGAATACACCAACCGTTATATAGAAAATTCCGCAGACAATACCTGCAATATAACGTTTGGATGAGTCTTCATGGGCATCTTTTCCTGTACATATCGCAGCTGTAATCGCAGCAATATTAAAAGCATGCGAGCCGAACGGCGCTGCCAGCAGAGAGCCGATCCCGGTCACCGTTAAAACAGGATTGGCACTCGTCTTAAATCCATCATTTCGCAAAACGATCATTCCCGGCATGTACTGACCGCTTAATGTTATAATAAACATTGGCAACGCTACTCCCAGCAAAGCGTGCAGCGAAAATTGAGGTGCCACAAACACAGGTGCAGCCACCGCTAACTGGATTGAACTAAAATCAGCCTTGCTTGTACTGATCAAATAAACTAATCCAATGATTAAAATACCGACAATTGCAAATCGGGATGTAAACCTTTTAAGAACGATGTAAGAAGCAAACAAAACTAAGACCAGCAAGGGATCAAATTCCGCTCCTCCAAAAGCTGAAATACCGAACTGCAATAAAATGCCTGCCAGCAAACCTGAAGCTATGCCTGCAGGAATTAGTCGTACAAATCGCTCAAACATGCCCGATAATCCCAAAACAATAAAACCCGCAGCAGAAATCATATACGCTCCTATTGCTTCCGGATATGAAGTGACCGCTAATGCTGATACTAGAAAAGCTACAGCAGGAGTTGACCAAGCGGTAATGATTGGTTCTTTATAACGATAACTTAACCAAATTCCAGTAATGCCCACCCCAATCGAAATTGACCAAATCCATGAAGCAGTCATCTCTGGGCTTAATCCCGCAACTTTTGCCGCCTGAAACACAAGAATAAATGTACCGCCGTAATTCACCATAACTGAAATTAATGCAGCTATCGTTGGTGATAAAAAGTCACTCGCTTTTAGCTTTGCAGCTGCCCGATTCATAGCCATCGCCCACTCTTTCTCCCATCCACTTGTTTCTCTCTTCTCTCTCGTTTTTCTTGGTGCACTGGGTCCTCTTGTTTCTTCTTTTTGTCTGTAGCCACCCTCTCCTACTCTTCCGTTATTTGTTCTCAGCGATACTCAACAACTTGACGACAGTATAACAACAATTGGATTGTTAATACATATCCAAAACTACCAATACTGAGCAATCCATATAATCCACCTATTGCCCCACTCCAGAGAAACTATTCTCAGTGCCGCGCTTGTGCTTCTTAATATAGAACATTCATTTTGAACCAAATAAAAAAGCCGCAGATTCCTGTTCAAAGGATTTGCGACTCTGTTCGTAACTGATCTATTATTGTACTTTTAGCTTAATAATTAGTCAGCCCCAAGTCCGGTGACTGTTAAGCTCTATTTTTTTCCGACAAGCCTCTTCCAAATCGATATCAAGCTGATTTGCCAGATCCAATACGTTGAAAATTACATCATACATCTCCAGCCCAATATTTTCTTTGACCTCTTTTATTTTTTCCTCTGTTGGATGGAATGAAATACTTAGCACTTCCTTTGTCAATTCCCCAACCTCCGACATCAAATACATCGTTCTCGTTTGAAGTGTATTCACGCCAAATCCTTTTTCCTCGCAAAAAAGCTTCACATACTGTTGCAGTTCTGAAATATTCATTTGAAGGTTTTCAGTCTTTATTCCATCATTTTCGGTTTTCAACACTTTTTAGTTCCTCACAATCTAATGTTCTAAATAATAGTTTGTTTTGCTACAGGTTTCCATCAGTTTATCGTTTATTAAATAAAAGTATAGCAGTTTTCACTTGACTGTAAACGATCCATAAAAAATATGACGGTACAATCCAAAAACTTCAATTTATGACGAGCTGTTTTGTTGTTCTTAGCTTCCTTATATCTGATTAATAAAAATAAATTGTCTTATCAAGAAGCAGGAGAACGTAGATATAAGCCTGTAAAAATAGAAATGCAGATTTGAAATAAATGTAGATTCATAACAAGTCTCCTTGCCACAATTCTATAGGTTTACAGCCTAAAAACATTGGATATGATTGATGATGGTGCTGTATTTGTTAAATCTCCTTTTAATCGTACATTATTTTACATGAAAATTCATTACAGATACCTTGCCCTCTTAATTAAAGGCTTGTTAACCGAAAATTTACATTTTAAATTTCACCAAATGTCATCAGAGTTCCAAATCTTGTCATCGTCTCCCCCTACATAACTGGCGGCTCCATGCCTACAATGGAAGCGTCACAAATAAAAAAATGAAAGGTGGAATAATGTTGCGTAAAAAACAAAGAAAAACCAGTATTGCACTTATTATTACTCTGCTTTGTACCTTACTGCCTACCTATGGCAACACCGTATTTGCCGACGATGATGAAAGCGTTGCCAGCTCTGTTCAAGGGGACCTCATTGAAATTGAAGCGCCGCCCGAGGATATTACCATTATTGTGGAGGGTCCAAAAAAGCCGATTCATTACATCGACACTGATGTAACAGGCATTTCTAATGTTATCGCAATTTTTACATCTGACTATGGTGATCGTGTTCAAGTTCCACAATTCAACGTTGCTCTACAAGTTGATTCAACTAGCAAAGTGACGAATATGGTTAACTCTGCAAGCGCAAATAGTGCTCCTTCGTGGGCTGCGGGGGAACTGACCATTCCATCAGGCGGTTATGTTGTAATGGCGCAGGATGACAGCTACAACACGATTGGATTAAAAAAATATTTGGCAACTCAATTTCAAATTGGCAGCACCGTCAAGCTTCGTAGAAATGGTGATCTTGCCACCATTTCTGATCTGATGAGCGGCTCTGGTCCATTGCCCCGCCTGCAGCTTGCCGGTATGAATATGTATACAACAAAGGATACTGTTACGAGCATTTCAGGCACTGTTACAAATGCAGCCTCCGCGACTCTCTCCATTGATGGGCAAGCTGTGGCACTCCGCTCGGATGGTGCATTTGATTATGAAAAAAGGTTAACTGCTGGTCCAAACTATATCGATGTTGTTCTTTCCAAGGACGATAATGAAATTGATCGAAAATCGGTTATCGTTTATAGCCGCCCTACTCTAGCCAACGAAAAACAAATTATTTTATGGGTTGATCAGGCTGCTAACGCCAAAAAATTTCAATCGAGCAACAGTGTGCTTCAGTTTTTACAAAAAGCTAAAGATGCCGGCGTAACCGATGTTATATTCGATGTCAAAGGTGTAGAAGGCTACGTCTCTTATAAAAAGAATGATATAAGCCATCGTCCATATGTCAGTGAAATGACAGCAGGCGACCGTACCGGTGCCCATCCTGAGCTGGACCTACTCGAGCTTTTTCTCGAGCATGGACATGCACTTGATCTGAAAGTACATGTATCTTTCAACGTATTTGCAGAAGGCTCAATCGCTGTGAAAGACTTTGCAATTATTGATGATCATTTGGATTGGGAAGAACAGGTTTACCGCCCCGAAGCGGAAGATAACGGTGAAATTAAACGTTTGAGAGAAAGTGCATATGGATTAAAAGGTTTATCAGGCGCATCAGGCGGTGCAGCAGTGCTATTCGTCAATCCATCTAACGATGAGGCGCGCCAATACCAGCTGGATACGTTTGAAGAGGTGCTTAAAAACTATGATGTCGACGGTCTAGTTCTAGATCGCGGACGTTACGATAATGAAACTGCGGATTTTAGTAATGTTACTAAAGACAAGTTTGAACAATTTTTGCAAAAACGTGGAAAGCAGCTGCATAATTGGCCTGCCGATATTTTCTACTATGACAATGGAAAACGGGTCGAAGGACCGCTTATTCAAGAATGGTGGGAATTCCGCTCAGGCACAATTCAAAGCTTTGTCGAGAAAACACGGGAGCTTGTTGATCGTTACACGCTTTTAAAAGGGCGAAAAATTGAAACATCTGCCTATGTGGGCGCATGGTTCGAATCTTATTACTTGAATGGTGTACATTGGGGTAGTAAAAACTTCCGTTATGATGAGCGACTAAAATTTCCGTCGGACTCTATTTATACAGACGAATATTACAAAACCGGATATATTGACGAGTTGGACTTTTTAATGGTGGGTACTTACTATAGCTCCCCCTCTGATATTCAGCGTTATATTACGATAGATTCTATTGTGACTAATGGAGAAGTTCCACTTTATGCGGGAATGGCGCTAGCTGATTTGCAAGATCCGGGTCTGCAGCGGGAAATATTCCAGACTGCTCTTGGAAGCTCCGATGGCTTAATGCTGTTTGACGCATCGCTTGCTAACTGGCCTGTTGTCAAATCATCCATTGAGGATTCCCAGTATGTAAAGGACTATCAGATTGGAATGAGCAATCCGCTTGATCCTGCTTCATTTATTGAAGGCAGTTATTACAATGTAAGCCGTAACTTAGGCGATCTTAACGTATTTAGTGAGGAGTTCGGCACGTCAACAGGCACCAACAAATTTGGTGTGGAAGTTGTGGCGGATGCAGCTGGACAGGTTATTAAAGTAGTGAATAAAAAGCAAGCATCGGATTGGAACTGGACAACTCCAGAGGATAATAACAGCGCCATTCCTACTGGCGGTATGGTCATCTCTGCTCTCGATGAGAACGGTGTGCGAACCAAGCGTCAACTTATTGCAAACACCTATCAAACAGGCGATAATATTCGGGCTGCAGCGCTGTCTGGCTATCTGGAGTATGATGGAAAAACCGTTTCCTCCAAGCAATTTAGCGGCAATGTAAAAGTTCTTGGAGCTGGTGCAAACATTGAGGTCATGATAAATCAGACTATGATGAATATGCAGCCAAATGGGGATTTTACGGGAACAGTCCCTTTATCCGGCGGTAGTAACACATTAACTTATATCGTAAAAGTAGATGGCTTGAAAACGAACGAGAAATCGATTCAGGTTCAATTCATACCAACTGCTCCACCCTCTTCTGGCGGCGGTGCAATTCCGCAATCTCCAACTATCAAGCTAGTTGAGGATGGTTTAATCATTGGTGCAAATGCTCAACTCCAACAAGACAAATCAGGGCGTGCAGTATTAAAAGCCACTTTAAGTAAAACCGACTTAACTGAGGCGCTCAATAAATGGAAAAGTTCAGCTGGGCACAAACCAAGCTTTATCGTAGACATACCTGCTACAGAGGGAAATGCTTTATTGTCATTCCCTTTGACGATGTTAGATACTATGGCTAGTGCAATTGTTAGTACAACCAGCGATCCAGAGATTGTTCTGGCGATGGGCAAATCCCGTTATCATTTGCCGCTCAAGCTAATTCAAAGCGCGTCACTCGCCGAGCAGCTTGGAGCTGCAGTTGATGATGTGGAAGTAATGATGAGCCTGAGAAAATTATCCGCCAAAGAAATGGACGAAATAGCTAAAGCAACTCTTTCAGCAGACGGTACATTAATTAGCAACGCTTATCAAATTTCTTTAACCGCACAAACAGGAGCTCAACAAATTGAAATCACGGATTTTGACAACCGCTATGCAGGATTAGCTATTGCAACGGATCAATTTGCAACAAACTATGACCGCTTTACGGCTGTACAATATGATTCAGCTTTCGACAGTAAGGTTAGGTTCGTGCCCGCCCTTCTCCAGCAGCGCAATAACGAGAACACTGTTGGATTAAGACCAACGAGAACCGGCATCTTTTTCGTACTATCTGCATCAAAAACTTTTAATGATATAAATGGGCATTGGGCACAATCCCAAATTGAACTGCTTGCCTCTAAGCTGCTAGTCAAAGGCATCTCGGAGCAAGCCTTTAAGCCAGATCGTTCGATCACTCGTGCCGAGTTTGCGGCACTGCTTGTGCGAGCACTAGGCTTAACTGACACGTCTGGCTCCAATCCGTTTAGCGATATTAAAAACGATGATTGGTATGCCGCTTCCGTTGCAACCGCCGCTCATGTCGGTCTTATCGAGGGCTATCAGGATGGTACCTTCCGACCGAATCAAAACATTAGCCGTGAACAGCTTGCTGTTATGGCAGTGCGAGCGCAACGTTTTATCAACAATAAAGATATTGTTACGACAAATCAGAATGTCTTGCAAAGCTATACTGATCACTCCTCGATTAGCAGCTGGGCGCAACATTCAGTTGCTGAAGCACTACAAAGCAATTTGATGAAAGGAATATCCGACAACATTTTTGCGCCAAAAAATCAAACGACTCGTGCACAAGCTGTTGTTTTATTGAAAAAACTTATTGGTCAATATAAGCAGCAGTAATGATATTGTGATAAGCAAATGTAAACTGTACAACCCAAAATAAAAGGCGAGTCCAAAGTCAGCTATCATGCTGCTCATTGGGCTCGCCTTTTTCTTCAAGCTTCAATCCATTATGTTTATTTGCTCTGTTTTCCATTTTGCTCCAGCATGACCTTCACCACTTTTTCAAGCTGCAGCTCTAATGAATATGGATCCTCCATTACAAACTCATCCCCATCTTCTTCGAATGAGCCATACAAATAAACCTGTCCTTTTTGAACAGCAGGAAGCAGCTTCCAAATTGGGCTTTCTAGAAACTCCTTGTTCGCTTCCTCATTAGAACCGTATAGAAAAATATGATCACCCATATAATCAGGCAAAGCTTCCAAAGCTACAGAAGCAAAGCCGTCCTTAATATCTTTTGCTTGCTGTGTTGGTGGCAATTCAAGCATTTCATAAATCGTAGAGCTGCCATAGTTGCCGCCTTCCGCCGCCATCACATACAGCCCCTTATAGCCAATCTGAACAATAGAAACCGTTTCCCCTTCTTTCACAATCCCCTCCAGCTTTTGCTTGGCTGCTTCGACGCTTGCTTTGTAATCCGTTATCCATTGCTCAGCTTCTTGTTCTTTTCCAAAAATCGCGCTTACCTTTCTAAACTTTTCCAAAGGCCCCGTAGTCGTAAGCCCTTCCCAGTATGGAAGAAAAACTGTTGTTCCAACCTTCTCATACTGTTCAATATTTTCATCGATTGATCCGATAATCAAATCGGGCTCCAAATAAGTCAGCTTCTCCAAATTCATCGGGAAATCCCCTAGATCCTCAATGCCATCAATGACCTCCTTGGAAACACCAGACAACTGAATCCATGGTTCATTCAGCATATAAGTTCTCGCACCAACTGGAATAATCCCCAGCTTTAGCAAATAGCCCATATATTGATCGGCAGCAACTCGTTGAGGATTGGCCGGCACCTCTACATCACCCTTTGGAGTCGAGACGATACGCGTCTCCACTTGCGAAGCAGATGTTTCTTCGATGTTTTGCATCGTTTCAGCCGGCTGCGTAGATGGAGTTGCAGTGCTGCCCCCATTGCTGTTTGCAGCTCCCCCACAAGCACCTAACAATAATGTAAAGCACATCATTAAAGCAGCAGCAGCTGTTTTTGATTTCCTTTGCATAAATAATTCTCTCCCTCTTCTTTCTTGATAACGATTTTCAATATCATTATAAAGTGAAGAGGAACTCGATTGAAGGGCAATTCCTTGCATGAAAACAGGCATATCCTGACTTCTCATGTCCGTACTATACTTGTTTCTATAATGTGCTGGGGAAATACCGATCGTTTTTCTAAAGCTTCGACTAAAGGAATGAGCATCTGGAAAGCCAGTGCTTTCTGCAATTTCTTGCATGGAGGCATCGGTTAGCAATAGTATTCGAGAGGCGCGCTTCATCCGAACCTGATTTAAATATTGCATAGGGCTTATACTCAGTCGACTTTTAAACAATCTCGACAAATGCCCTTCACTACACGTCAACACATTTGCAATATCGGCTAAAGTAAGCGGTTCGCGGTAATGCTCATGAATAAAACGAATCGCCATCTGGGTCAAATCCGGATGCGCAAGCGTTTCATCCTGCTGGTGCCATTGATGCAGCAGCTCATAAACAAAGTGAAAAAAATACGCTTTTGCTTGTAACCTGGAAAACTCCGTTTGCTTCTTCCACTCCTCGTATAGCTTTTCAACTTGATCAAACATAGTCAGCGGGCTGACTGGCGCAAAGTTATATGGGTGAACAAACGGATTATTATCTGTCGACTGCTGCAGCAGTACATGATCTATGGATAAAGATAAAACAGGTCTATACAGGATCATGTAATACTCCAACTCTTCCTGAGCGAATACAGAGAAAACCGCTCCCTTCCCACCATGGAAAAGATGAAATCGTTTTGCCGCATATACTTGCCCATCCATCCACACCTGCGCATTGCCACGCACAATATAGATAAAAGCGCTTGATGGAAAGCGGTATGACCGCAACTCCTCCCCACAGTCTAATGCATAATAGCGAGTATCGATTAATTGAATAAAAACACTATTCCACAATTTCAAATGTTCATCTAACAACATGTAATTTCTCTCCTTTGAAAACTAAGCCACTCTCCTATTATAAGTGATAATGATTATCATTTTAAATAAAAATAGAATTTTCCACAAAATAAAAAAAAACGGCTCTTCATCTGCATCTCAAAACACAGAAGCTGAGCCGTTTCTTACTTTAATGAATTAGAATGTTCGCAATCTTCGGATTTAACTATTACGACCAATTAAAACATTAAAATCCATCGTTACTTTTTCGGGCATCGAGAGATGTCCCATCACAGACTGATGTTCCTTCGTTCCTAGCCCCCACAACAGTGGTGTCATTCGCAACAAAGGCTCAAAAAGCTGTTTATTAACAGATACCTGATAGTTCACTCTAAACATTGTCGCATCCTTAAATTGCCTCTGAAACAACAGAACTGTTTCTTTATTCGAATAACGGCTTTTCACCGTTCGGTCAAAAACTTGTTCTCTTAGCTCCTTTAAATAATCCTCACCAGGAATCGTCTTCAATATAAGACCATTGTAAGCGGTAATCCGTTGAAATTCATTATAATTGGCAGGTGATAAAATATTTAGCAAAACATTAATCCGATGATCAGCAATTGGACAATTAGCCAAATCTCCTACACACCAGATTGTCTGTGAATCATGCTGTGTTGCAAGTTTAATCGCTTCTTTGCTTATATCAATCCCCAATCCTACTATTTGACTCAAAGAACAAGCTATCCCAGAAACTCTGTCAAGTTCTTGCAATACCGAAGTTAAGTGGGAGCCTTCCCCACAGCCTGCGTCTGCTATTGTTACCATTCGTTTAGTTTGATCAATTTCTTCGTATATGATTTCACAAATTCGTTTGATTAGCGGCTTGAAGAAATCATTTGCTACCATCTCCCTACGAGACAGAAATAATACTTTATTGTATTGCAGATTAGTTTTTCCATGCAGTAGATTCATATACCCTTGCCTTGCCAAATCAAAATTATGTTTATACTTACAGCGAATATCCAAATTTTCATTTATATTTATAGCTGCATGGCAAACCGGGCAGCGAAATATTTCAATGTGTTCTTTTAATAACCGCAGAGTTTTCTCCTTCTTGCTTAATACATCTTTAGAAGTTGAATAGGCTAGTCTGTACTTTTCTTTGCACATCAAAAACACCCTTTCATTCGTTTTATAAGAAGTGAAAAAGGCACAATAAAATAAACCCACCCGAAACTGCGGAAAAATGGGTTAAAACAATTGCGCCTATTACTTTCTTAAACGAATGAAATGGATCATAGTAAAAAATCTCCTATAGGTTTCAACTTTAAATGAGATACAACAATATCATTCTACCATAAAAAAACAAACCATTCCTTTTAAAAATACTAATATTATTTCAATAACAAATCCCGTTCTAGATGATAGATCCAAAACGGGATGGTATTTTTATTTTCAAATCTTATTTACAGAGTTTTTTCTCAAAATTTTCAACGAGCTCTAATATAGAGTCATACACAATAGAGTCTAATTTCGCTAAGTTCGGGTTTGCAAGCCCTTCTTCCCCGCTACTTATCGTCCATACAACAGGAATACCCGCTCCCATCGCATACCCCCCTGCCAAGTATATTTCAGGCTCAAGAATGGTAATATCTGCGATAACCAAATTGCATGCAGCAAACTGCTCCTCTTCAGAATCTTCACCGAGTGTTTCACTCCAGTTATTCCATAAACTAGGGACGTACCCAAGCTGCTCGAGCATTGGAAAAAATAGCTCCTGCCATAATTCATACTCATTATTTTGCCTGGAAACAATAACGATGCATCTCTTTTGTTTCCTATGTTTGGAGCGCGAAGCAGCAACCTGCCAGCCTTGCTCAGTCAGCATAAAACTACTGCCTTCCCTAATAATAAGCTGCTGGTGTGAAAGACGATCTATAATATAGATCAACTCTTGCAGATTGGGTGAATACGTTAAATTATAACTATTAG
Organism: Paenibacillus nanensis; assembly: GCA_040396195.1. Lineage (GTDB taxonomy): Bacteria > Bacillota > Bacilli > Paenibacillales > Paenibacillaceae > Pristimantibacillus > Pristimantibacillus nanensis_A. Next base: position 49,465 of record JBEBPB010000001.1, on the reverse strand, counting down.
AAAGCGGATGAATGACTACCGCCTCTCCAGCCTGCTTACAATTCATATACAAATATTGCAACAAGCGGTATCCTTTTTCTTCAATCGTTACAGGAATTTGTGAAGCTGTTATAATGTTTTCAATTTCATCAGCGTTTAGGAGTACCTTCTTACCCTGATCTGTATTTTCGCGAATGAAGGCTGATATCAGATGAAACCAATCATGTTTTCTTTGATACGGAAAAGATTGAAATACTTCGTAACTGCCCTTTTGCAGGGCGTACATACCATCAGGGGAGCATAAACATCCTATATAAAGTTCATTTCGTTCCTCTTGCTTAACTACTACTATTTCTTCGCAGAACAAACACTGTTTTTTCATCATGTAGACCATCACCTCGTTGTTATTGCAACAGTATGCCGCTCATCTTCACTTGTTCAATCATATGTCCGATATTGCCTTCTCCTGCAAATGTAGTCATATCAAAGAAATTGTGGTTTAAATCTGACCAGTACAATTCATTCTCGTCTCCATACACAGCTACCTCATGCAGTAATCTCCCAGCATATACTTCCACGTAACAATCCTGCAAATAATATGTAAAATCCATTACATGATGCAGTTTAACCATAGACCTTAGTATTCCAGTTTCTTCTGCCAATTCTCTATATGCAGCATCTAATCCGTTCTCACCTGGTTCAATTTTTCCACCAGTCAAGTTACTCAGTTCCTTATAAGGTTCTTTAGTACGTTTGCACATTAATAACTGCTTGATATCCGGGCTGAATATCATCAATACATTATAGCCTTGCAACAGCGCTACCTCCTTTATACTATTGAACAATCTAAGGAACCAAAAGTTGGACTGCTCCTATATTACTTATAAAAATCATCTATCGGAAGGTTTATGAGAAAACCTTTATTGAAGACGTAAAACTAGCATAAACACTCGTTAACGGGTAAAAGCCTTATGACAAAAGGAAATATGTGCAAATATTTTTGCTTTTAAGCGGTGTATCTAAATTTTTTTTAATTTAAAAAGTAATTTTTCATTGAGTAAGATTAGACACCTATAATATGGTATCCGGCATCAACATGCAGCACTTCTCCTGTTATTCCTCTAGCCAAATTACTTAGAAGGAAGAAGGTTGCATCGCCCACCTCATCTTGATCAACATTACGTCTCAATGGGGCTTTTTGTTCAATAACTCGAAAAAGATCATTAAAGCCCGATACTCCTTTGGCAGAAATTGTTCGGATTGGACCTGCTGATACTGCATTAACTCGAATGCCATGCTTGCCCAAATCCTCCGCCAAATATTTTACACTAGACTCAAGCGCCGCCTTGGCGACACCCATTACATTATAATTTTTAACGACTCGTTCTGCCCCCAAATAAGATTGGGTAACAATCGCGCCACCTTCAGCCATAACCTCTTGTGCAGCTTTGGCAACTGCAATTAACGAATAGACGCTAATATTTTGAGCATACAAAAAATTATCCCTTTCTACATTCAAAAAATCATCCTTCAAATCCGTCGGATCTGCCGATGCAATGGAATGAACAATTCCATGGATAACGCCATATGCTTGTTTAATATGATCAAAAGCTGCTGTGATTGAAGCGTCATCAGCCACATCACATTGTACAAATCCAAACGATTGCATATCGTTTTCTTCCAGCAATTTTTTTATTGCAACTAAAGAGCGCTCCTTGCGATATGTAAAAACTCCTCTTGCTCCTTCTCTATAAAGAGATTTGGCAACCCCCCAAGCAATACTTCGCTCATTCGCCACCCCCATAATAACCACAACCTTACCTTCCATATGACCCATTCCAAACACCATCCATTCTCAAAATAGATTATCATTCGAATATTACTTTTCCCATTGTTCAAGCTTAGGTGAAAGAGTTTTTTTGATGCTACAATAAACAAAAACATATGTCAAACTATTCCATCCTCTTTTCTTATCTGATTATTTCGTTATCTCTCTACTCACCGAAATTACATCAGTTACATAAAATGCCCATATACAACAAATCCATTAGATGAGGTGAGTAAATTTAATGACTGCCTATATGGACTATACATCTCCTGCTGTTCAATACACTTTCGATTTAAATACCAGTCCGTTATTCAAAAAAGACAACCAAAATTTTATTAATATACTTGGCATTAGTCAGTTGAATTCTTTGGAAAACATATCGCTTCTGGATATTTTTTTAAGTCAAAACAATGTAATTGAGCCGCATTACCACCAGAACGCTGCCGAGCTCGTTTACTGTATTTCTGGTTCTGCATCAGTCAGCTTGCTTAATCCGTTCACGAAGCAAATACAAAGCTATACAATAACCCCGGGGCAGGTCGCCAATGTCCCGCAAGGGTGGTGGCATTATGAAGTAGCACTAGAGGATCATACTCATTTGCTGGCTATTTTTGATGCTCCAACACCAGAGGTCATACTTGGCTCAGATATTTTAAAATTTACACCTCCGGAAATAATGGCACATACCTATTGCATGGATCAGGAAAAATGGATCGAAGTTACGGCGCCTATACAACCAACAACTTATATCGGCCCATACGCAAACTGCTATAACAATCAGAGCATGACGCTACCAACTCAGCAGCCCTATACACAGCAACACTACCAACAGTATGCTATACCACAATATCGTCCATTTTGGGCGCACCATAATTACAAATAATATATTTCGACCAAGGCTATTTTCAATCTGGGATTCTAGTTGCTAGCAATTAATAAATCGGGAAGAATATCTGTGCACAAACAAGTGCCAACATCTATGCCGCCATTTCATTCTTCCTGATTTCCAATAAAGTCGATACTATTAATAAAATGAATAATGTCCTTATAAATCCGAATCACTCTCCTCCTCGCCATACTAGCATGGGAATCAATCGAATATAGATCATTTCTCCGAATAGCTCAATGACGGTTTGCATAACCACTACAGCAGCCACTAATGACGCTTGCTCTTTGGGCAACGATAAGGCGAGCGGCAAAACTACAAGGGAATTTCTTGTCCCGGAGCTGAAAATAAGTGTTCTTCCCTCCTTGGCATTAAGTCGAAATAAACCTCCAATGATGCGTGAAAAAATAGGCATAACAAGCAAAAATAAAAGATAGATAGGAATAACTCCGACAATTTGTTCGTAATCATTGCGTAGCTTCCATATTTGCGAGGTGACTACAACAAATAATACGATTGCCATAAAAGGAACGGGCAGCCAAGCCATTATATTGATTGTCTTACCGCCAATCACCATCTTCTTCGACCATAGTTGTATCGCTATCGCCAGCAATAGAGGACCAACAATGAGCAGCATAAAGGCTTCAACAAAAGGCTCGATCTTCATCAACCCAATATACTCTTTCCCTAAAAAAATCCATAAATATATCGGCAGCAAGACTACCTGCAAAATAAATAAAAACGGAGTTGCAGCAAGCATCAGTTTTGCATCGCCATGCCCAAGCTGGCTGAACACTATAACATAATCAATGCAAGGAGTAAGTAAAACCAAATATACCCCTAGAAAAATGGGGGGTGATTGAGGGAATATAAACGTTAATCCCCAAACCACAAGTGGAACAACTACAAAATTAGCCATAACAAGGGCGCCTATAAATCGTTTATTATACATAGCAATACGTAATTCCAGAAATGGAATTTGACTAAACATGACGGTAAGCAGTACCGCAAGCAGCGGCGAAATCATAGCAGACAGCGAACCAGCATTCTCTGGCATCGCTAATCCAATGGCTAGTCCCAGCGCTAATGCTATAATATAAAAAATAATTTGATAGTGCTCAATCCATTCTCTTTTCCCCATGACTTCCCCTGCCTATACTTGGTTAATGCGCTCCCGCCTGTTCCAGGGCAAGAACAATTTCTTGATAGCCTGAGCGCTTGGCATGTGCAAGCGGTGTTACACCATCAGAATCAGCGAGATTCACATCTGCGCCGTGCTGTATTAATAAATGAACAATTTCTTGATGTCTTTTCCCGCCATCACCCAAAATAATCGCTTCCAAAAGGGCTGTCCATCCTAAATTATTAATATGATCCATGTCTACATTTGTATCTTCCAAAAGCACCTGAACTATCTCCACATGTCCGCGATCGGCTGCCGGAATAAGTGCCGTTCCTCCAAAACGATTAGTCACAGTCATATCCGCACCAGCTGCTGCAGCCGCCTTTACAAATTCCAGCAATCCTTCTGCACTGGCATATAAGATCGGATTATCTGCACGCTGATCACGAATATTAAGATCAGCTCCTTGTTCGGCAAGTAGCTTGAACAGTTCCAGTTGATTAGTATGTACTGCTATCATTGCAGCTGTCCTTCCTCTGCTATCAACAATATTAATTGCAGCACCCTTATTCAGCAATTCAGCAACTAGCTGTATATCGCCTTTTTCAGCAGCTTCAAGCAACGCCAAATCATTATTATTGTCCATCTGCTTATCCCCCTTTGATTGACAGCCTGCCAACAGCAAAACACAACAAACAATTATCCCTATACGCCGCATTAGCTTCATCATTGTTTCTCCCTCAGTTTGCATGAAACAGACGATGCATTTCCTTCACTTTAGCTGCAAGCTCTGCTATCGGACCTTCTACTATTGTATCTCTAATTACTTCATCGATTGGTAAATTACGCACTCGCGAAGGAGCAACGCCAAACTCTTCCAGCCATTGTGCCAGCTGCTGAGAGGAACTGACATACACTATTCGCCCTAATCCATTCCAGCCATGCGCTGCGGCACACATCGGACAATGCTCACCAGAGGTATAGACTGTCGCCTGGCTTCTTTCCTCCACAGTCATATGCTCAGCCGCCCATTTGGCTATCGCAAACTCTGGATGTTTTGTGTGGTCTCCTCCCGATACTCGATTATGATCTTCAAAAAGCACTTTTTGATCTGCTGAAACCAATAAAGATCCGAACGGTTCATCTCCGAGGTCAAGCGCAATTTGTGCCAATTCAATCGCACGATTCAAATAAACAAAGTCCTGCTGTGTAATCATATCTGATCCCTCCTGTTTAAATGTGATACCCCTATGCTAACATGAAGTATGAAAAACGAAAAACTTAATAATATTATGTAAGCATAATATTTTCATAAGTTTCACAACTTACTCTTTAAGGGCATCAATAGCAACCTATTAATATGATATACTGTAAATGTATGGATATTATATACGAAGGGATTGTTCTTTTTTGCAAAAGAAAATAATCATTGCTTTATTAATAGCAGCCGTCTCTATCCTGTTCACTCTCTTGCAGACAAAAGAAAATCGGATAAAAAAAGACGTGCAATTATATAATGTCAGCCCCTACATTGAAAATTTACATTTTACAGATTTTGAACATACAAAAACAACATTCCCCGAAACTTTTCAGGTTGAGGTCGACATTGTCCGCAGTAAAAGCCTATTAAAGGGTGTCTCCTTCAACGGTGTTATAACCATTAACGATAAACAGCAGTATGATGTCAGCTTAATAAATAAATTTGGAGATAATTTTCATTTGGCAGCTTATGATTTAACAAAGCAGCACGAAGCTTATGGTCTGCTATCTGCTGATGAATCTGATAAACCTATTCCCTACAGCTTTTCCATCATTGAAAATTCTCTATTTGAACATATTGTTTTACTAAATTATGAGGAGAATGGAAAATCGTATATTCTCGCCGGGCCTGCCAACTCTTATGAAGAAGCATTAGAGAAAATAAAACTATTGCTGCCAGCTGCTCCGCTATAATTGAAAAGAAAATCTTGTTATTCTTCTTCGGCTTTGCGGCTTCTTTCTTTTCTGGTTATTGATGGTTTTTCTTAAATAACAGATCTTTGCCAAACAGGGCTGTCGATTAATCGACAGCCCATTTGAAGTAAGATACCGCTTTCAACCGCCTAGGCAGCTCATAGTTATAAGCCAGCAGATGATGATCAAAGCAATTAATGATCCAATGAAGATCAAATCTGTTTCCGCATCCCCGCCATTAAGCAGTAAATAGCATATAGTCCCAGATAAGCTCCTGCTGTCATAAACCAGGGATTAAGAAATATGCCGTGTATGCTCGTCATAAAAACTTCCTCATCTTTAATAACGGTATAAACAGCCCCAGCAGCAAGACTTCCAAATACAATCGCAGCAATAACAGAAAGAATCTGAAATAACCTTTGTGAAATCAACCATTTGACACTACATGCGAGCATAATTAAAGGAATTAAGATACTTGCAGTAACAAATAAAAATATCAATTTTTATCACCTCGTCATTATTATCTGCTATAGTATTAGTAAATTATGCAAATTTTAGTAGTATATTTTTTGAAGGGGGGACGAGTTTGGTTTCAAAGGGTGTGAATAACTATTAACGTGCAAAGGGAAGGTGATTACATTGAGAAGAAAAACAAGCTTTTTAATTTTGTTATGCATACTTCTATCACTGACATCGACTTCAATTATAACAGCAGCTAACGAAAATTTAACTAACAGCATCCGTCCCATTGTATTTCTGGATGGCCATCAGACGTCGTTTGAACCGAAACCATATATAAAAGATGGAGTTACTATGGCTCCTGCCATGCAACTGCTTGATTTTCTTGGATACGAAGCCAAATGGGATGAGAAAGGCAAAGAGTTAACTGCCGTCAAGCCCAATTTGAATCTAAAGTTTACACTCCATGCTGCGACAGCATTTATCAACGATATTTCTTACACTATGCCGAAAGAAGCTGTGATCATAGACAACACGTTATACATACCACTTCGATTTACAGCTGTGCATAATAATAAGAATGTGCTTTGGAATAGCAAGAACAACGTTGTGCTTATTGAATCCATTGCTTCCTCTCTTCCATTACGTTTGATGGTACCCGCAACAGATCAATTAAATGAAAACAACAAGCAACCGCTAGTCGACTACTTAAATAATAATTTAAATAACGATTCTTTGAATCTAGACTTGATGGCATTGTCCAAGGATAACTACAGAGAAAAAATGATGGTCATGATTGCTGCAGGAGATCCAGCGCATTTAACTTACATGCCAGACGTCAGCTTGTTTACACCAGATATTCTTGAGTCTTTCGCTATTGATCTGGAGCAATATGTAGCCAGCTATCCTTTGCTGCAAAAACAGACTTCTGAAGCTGCTTCGGAGCTGAAAGGGATATTGAGAAAAAATCTGACTCTACCAAAAACAGCTCCAACTATCGACGGTGTCTTTCCCGTAATCAATCAGAATTGGCTAGATATCCTCGGTTTGGCAGAGCCAACTACAATTGACGAGTTATATACAGTATTGAAACTATTCTCTGAGAATGATCCTGATGGTAACGGAAAAAAGGATGATTACGGATTAACCGGTTATATATATGACAATACATTAGGTTCACTTGCTTGGGTGGAGCATGTATTCACTGGTGCTGTATCTCGTTATGAGCTTAAAGATGGAAAACTGATTGATCATGTTTTATCTACGGATACAAGAGATGCATTGCTATGGCTGAACAAGTTATATACGGAGGGTTTATTAGACCCTGAGTTCGCAGTCCGTACACCTGAAGCGGCGTTGCAAGCTTTTCAGCATAATAAATTCGGTGTTACTGCTATGAAATTACAGGATGCAGCCAATGCGGAACTTGCCATGAAACATCCGCTTACTCCGCTTGTTTCCTTGAAAAGTTCAGCAGGAAGACAAGCAGTGACTGCGCAACAAAGCGCATTTGATGGAGCTTATTATATGAGTAAATTTTCCAGAAAGGAACAAATTGACGGTGCCTTGACACTTATGGAGAAGCTGCATGAGCTAGCTGAAGATAAAACAGAGGATACAGTGCTGCGCATTGCTGCGAGAGAATTGGTTGGCTCCAATGAAGTCATTCTGGATCACGCATCACAAGCAACTAAAAAAAGGTATAATGAAATCGTTGCATCGCGGAAACAGATTCCAACCAAGCCACTATATGAACAACAGCTTTATACCGGTCTAGACAATAAGCAGCGTGCCATACTGTCTGAGTTGAATAGCGAAATACTTAAACAGAAAGTTAAAGTAATAATGGGCGCATCCTCCATCGATGAATGGGATCAATTTATAAAAAATCTGCAACAGAGCGAAGATTATAAAACGATCACGAAACTATTGTAGACCGTTTAACAACTAAAAAATGGATAGAGATTCTAGAAAACTTCCGACTCTCTATCCATTTCTTATTTAACCAATCGTTTCTACAACATTGCCCTCATTGTCTTTAATTTCCGTTACAGCTATAGCAATTTGCAGTTCCTTCAAACCAGTCAAACTTAACGTTTTTTGTTTAGGCTCAAGCAGTATACTCAATTCCGTTATCGTCGCTGAATCAAGAGTGATGGTCACACCTTCTTCTCCTTCTTCAATCACTGAGCTGTCGCCCGCTTGCAAAAATACTCGTTTTTCTCTATTGATTAAGGAAAGCGTCTTGTTTTTCAATAGTCGTCCACGCAGCAATTTACTAATCGTACCAGCCTGTTTGGCACCAATCGTTAATACAGCAGGCTTTTTGCCCAACAGCTTCTTCACACCAGGTTGCCATATCAGCTGATCAATAAACAGATAACCGGTACTGGAGCCATCCTCCTCAATCCCTCTGGATACCGCATCCGTTACTGCTGGCAGGTTTAGCAAGGATTGACGATCCAAATCCGTAATATGCTGCTTCATATAAGGTTCGCACACCATTAGCAAACCTGCCGTATTCCATGTTTGCATCGCTTCAAGCTCATCTGAAGTAATACCTACCATCTGCAAAAATTCCACCTTGCCATTGGGGGTATCCATTGAAGCCAATTCTGCGTCATATTTGAAGGCTAATGCTGTTAAACTTGTATCAGAAGCAAGACAAATCGGCCCATTTGCATCCAAATAATCGCCCGAATGAAATACATTCCCACTTCCAAACACATATCTGCCCATATTTTGCAATAAATTTATCGCCCAGGATGGCGGTTCTTCTTCATTCTCTTGTCGTTTCAACCGGAAGGTCAGCTCAAATCCATACCCGCTTGTATGCTCGTCATCAGATTCCTTCTCATAGAGTTCCGAAAAACCATAAGTGACAAAATGCCAGTGGGGTGCAGGTGAGTTGCTTTCATACACACTGATTCCATCAAGCGGATCCTCCCCGCCTAGCATGTATGGAATGGCTGTACCATAATGCTTCGCTTGCTGCTCGCCATATAAAGACTCAAGCGCTTGATCTATTGCATCCCAACCCTGTGATTCGTACTCTTGTTCTTCGCTCAATTCAGGTTCCTCCGTATTCTAAAATAAACTTTATGCAAGTCTCTCTGTATTTTAGTATATAAGGAATAATCTGAGCGAACAACTGCTTAGAGAACTACTGATTTAGTAGCAATATTGTCACAAAATTCACGATCATGCTCAACAAATAACATCGTTGGACAGTGCTCAAGTATGAGTTGTTCGATTTGCATCCGAGAAATAACATCAATAAAATTCAGCGGCTCATCCCAAATATACAAATGCGCTTCTTCACAGAGACTTTTAGCAATAAGCACTTTTTTCTTTTGCCCGCCACTAAAGGATGTCATATCCTTTTCAAACTGAATCCTTGCAAAATCCAGTTTTCGCAAAATGGCCTTGAACAGGCTTTCATCAATCTGGTGCATGCGTGCATATTCCGTCAGGTTTCCTTGCAAATGAGCTGTATCTTGTGATACATAGGAGATTTTCAACTGGCTGCCTAAATATAAACTTCCTGTATAATTGCCTCCTGTCAGCTCCCCTTGACCATAAATCAATTTGAGTACGCTTGATTTTCCCGAGCCATTCTTGCCAATAATCGATATCCGGTCACCCTGCTCAATCGTAAAACTAACAGGCTCACATACTTGCCTGCCATCATAACTAATGCTTACACGATCTAACGTTGCCAACTGCTGCTTAAAATATTTTTGCTGGGCTATTTTTAATTTCTCAGAGCTTTCCACATTTTTGAGCAGTTCAGATTTTTCGTCAATGGCAGCATTCTGCCTTTGCTCCAAAGATTTGGAGCGTTTCATCATTTTGGCAGCTTTATGCCCAATATAACCTTTATCTACCTTAGATCCCGAATTCCTTGTGCCGTTTTTTGTTTTTTCTACTTCGTCAGACCAATGACTTGTTTGTCTTGCTGCAGCTGACAATCTTTTAATATCTTTTTTCAGCTTTTCATTTTCTGCGAGCTCGCTCTGATCCTGCCTCTCCTTATTCTCCATCCATTCTGAGAAATTCCCTTTGTGAATATCGATATTCGTTCTGTTAATGGACAAAACATGATCAATACAGCTATCCAAAAAAGCTCTATCATGTGAAATAAGAATAAACCCGTTTTTACTTTGCAAATAACGACTTACTTGCTCACGTGCCTCCATATCCAAATGATTCGTCGGCTCGTCAATCAATAAGAAACTGTTTTCTTTCAAAAACAAGGCAGCTAACAGCACCTTCGTTTGTTCGCCATTCGATAAAGTATTAAAGGGACGGTACAGCACATCATCCCCAACATGCAAAAGATTTAATTCACGCTGTACTTGCCATTGCTCATAATTCGGATAGACCTCTTCAATAATATCCATCGTCAAATATTCAAGATGAGCGATCGGAAATGGAAAATAATCAAAGCTCACACTTGCTGAGATATGCCCGCTATATTCATATTTGCCAAGCAGCAAATTCAAAAAAGTTGTTTTCCCTCGTCCGTTTCTTCCTGTAAACCCCAGTTTCCAATCTGTATCCAGTTGAAAGCTTACATTTTCAAAAATGTTATCATAGCTGCCATCATAGGCAAATGTTAAATTCGTCACTTGAATTAAGGACATCTCCATACCTCCTGGTGCAGAACTGCTGCTTTGTCAGACAAACAAAAAAAGAGCTGCAAGAAAGCCAGCTCATTCTACTCAATGATTATAGAGATGGAATCGCTCTTCATCGATTAATAATTTGTACATGCGCATAAACATATAACAAATCAAAATCATCAAAAAAGATGAAATGCATTCCTATCATCAGTTGCGATCAGTTGAGAGAACAAATACCTTCTTGCTTTGTATGCCATATCTAAAACAGAGCAAAACAAATCTGCTTGTTTTATTAATTTCATGACAATGATTAGCAAGAAATGTACATTCTACTCTTCAACTCCATTCGCAATTTTTCACATCATAACATATCAGTGAACGACAATCAAGTTTGCATCATTTTTATTATGTAAACTAATAATGCAACTTTAAGATTAACAACTGTTTACAGCACTTCTGGATAGCCTTTTTCTTAGTCAAATAATGTTGGTTTATTCGGGTTGCGCTTATATTCAAACATCAATTGTATCTGCTGTTTCGTATTACGACTCAAGGACAACTCCGGAAGCTTATCTTCTTGGAAAAATGCAGCCTCCGATGTTTCAACTCCCGCACTTAGTTGACCAGCAACTGCTTCACACTGGATAAATATTTTATAATAATGATACATATCCGCCGGATGATTATGCTTGTGCTTATCTAACAATGCCAACAATTTGAAGGGAATTGTCTTAATTCCGGCTTCTTCTTCAATTTCTTTTACTATATTTTCAGATGGAGATAAATTAACTTCGCAAAAACCGCCAGGCAACGCCCAGCGCTGATCTTTCTTCTCTTTTACCAGCAAAATAGCGTCATCTTGAAAGACAACCCCGCGAACATCGTTCTTCGGAGTAGGATAGCCGGGATCAAGCTCTATACGCGAGCGAACTTCATCATCCGTGATCGAGACATAAGCTTGCAGCATCTCTGTACTAATAGATAAAATTTCATCATATCGTTCTCTATCAAATTCATCCTTGGAAAATGTCAGACCTGCTTGAGCAATAGCTTGCAATCGTTTAGCCCAGCTAAGCTGATCCATATGGAACACCTCCAGACTTCGTAAGCGTTCTATTATTCTATGCTATTTTCTCGCTATGCGATACTATTATTTTATGTATAATTTGATATAAATGGGGATAAATTAGGGGAATTCATTACGCAGCTATAAAATATTCTGTTTCCTTCAGGTAATCCTTCTTGTCTGATCGTGCCAACTCTTATTTTAAGATGTTCAATTGCTGATTACATTGTTCTCACTTCTTTCTTATTTATTTTTAAATTTTAATTTTTAATTCTTTTGCAAAACTTAAACGATGTTATTTGGTCAATAAATTAGGCTCAATTGGCTTGCTAAGCCAATGCTGATCTGTCTGCACATGATTTTTTCGCACAAACTTTGCTACAGATTCCGGAAAGCTATTATAGGAAAATGCTTCTGCCAAACGAACCACATAACCTTCCTGTTCTCCGCCGCAGCGTGATAATGTTGTGTAGCATTCTTTTGCCGCCGCTTCACTCCACTGCCCTCTGTACAATACAGGTACCGTTGCAAGTCGCAGCTCCTGTGCCCATTCTACCGTCTCATCCCAGGATAAACATATATTTTGATCATTCCATACAGAGAATAGCATGAAGTAACTGGGCAGTTCCGAATAAAACAACGAATGCTTGGCGTATACATTCTCACCACATAATCGCCAGCCCTCGGGAATCAAATATTGAACAGCTCCGTGCAACGTTTTTACCGCATGTCTGGAAGCATGATCCTTGCTGTCAATAGAACGGGCATGAATGCCATCTCTGTACATTGATGTGTTTTCTCCATCCATTTTTTCCGTAATAATGACTTCTTTACCTGCAAAATGATCAGTCGTGCGTAAAATCCGATCATCATCCGTATAGCTCCTTGACCAGGGCAGATGCATCGTTCTTGGATATTTCATTTTTTCCATTATTTCTTTCACCACCTTATCTAATGTTGTAAAACTATAATTTTGTAGAAGGTAAAAACTTTGACTACTTGCCAAACGTATCTGCTTCTGCGAAAAAATATAGCTTGGAAAGCATTTCAGCACCAAGCAGATGGTAAATATGATTGGCGCCACTATCCCCGCCATGCAATATTTCCATATGAAAATCGACCATTTCAGCAACTCGAATAATAAATTCCTGCTCATATCCCATATCCATCAACATCTGACAGGCTATGTTCGCAGAAACATGCTCATGACCATAATAGGAATAATACCCGCGTGATGGCTTCCATACTTTGCAAAACGGCTTGCCGATATCATGAAACAATGCAGCTATTTGCAACATAAGCATATCCTCACCTATATAACAGGCGCGAATATATTCTAGTACAGCATACGTATGTTGCGACAGTGTTTTGGAATGATAAGGATTTCCTTGATCAAAATTTACCATTCTTGCAAAATGAGGCGATTGGGATAAGTAATTAAACAACTCATCATGCCCAATGTTTTGTTGCAGCAGCTGTTCTAATTGTTCACGGTTCAGTTGCTCCTGCACCGCAGCAGCTGCTTCATGCACAATATGAATTTGCTCAAACCCTTCACCAGCAACAGGCAACTGGAAGTTTTTCGCATATTTGCGAACAATCGCTTCCTCCATGCGCCTTTTCCTTGCTTGCATTCTGCTTAAAGCCACTTCAAATGGTGTATCAAACCAGTGACAATGGACTTTACTTTGTTGGTATCTTTTCAAAAATTGCAATCTGCGACTTCTGTCTACATTAGTTGCATCGAATATAACCTTGCGCCCATCCATTAACGCTTCGTCAATTTGAGCAAAGGCCCTATTGAATACAAGATAGGTGTTTTTTTGTTTAGCCTCATCGCCAAACAGCTCGCCTCTAATTTGATCAGTAGAAACGATAACTGCTCGATGCTCCTTTGTCAAAAGCTTCGCATAGCTGCTTTTCCCGCTGCCTGGTATTCCTGCAAGCATATGAATCGTCGTTCCCATTTTCATCCACCTCCTTTCAAAGTAATTTTACTATGATAGCACGTTCCTTTACGCAAGAGCAATCAGATATTTGAATAGACAGTTTTATGCCAGACATTATATCCACTATTAAAAAGGACTGCCTCAATACCAATAAAGGTGTTGAGGCAGCCCTTGCTTACTTTATCAGGATTAATTTGATTCACATCTTACCGTATAATTCGCTCAGCAATTTGAAGCCGTTCACTTATAAATACTCCTTATACCAATTGATCATACGCTCTAACCGCTCGACCCGCAAAGAAGGAATACCCGCTCGATGCAAGGCATGATTGGACTTCGGAAATCTAACCATCTCTGTCGTTTTCCCTTGTCTTTTCAATGCAATGTAGAGCTCCTCTGCTTGACCTACCGGGCAGCGATAATCCAGCTCACCATGAATAATAAGCAGTGGCGTTTCCATCTGCTCCGCATAAGCAAGCGGTGATTTTTCCCATAGCCGCATTGGATCACGCCACGGATTGTCACCCAGCAAGTTTTCAGTAAATAACATGCCTATATCACTCACACCATAGAAAGAAATCCAGTTGGAGATGGATCGGTCTGTAATCGCTGCCTTAAAGCGATTCGTGTGACCAACAATCCAATTGGTCATAAAGCCGCCATAACTTCCGCCGCCAACGCCTAATCTTGCATCATCTATGTAAGAATAAGCTTGCAATGCATAGTCTACCGCATCGATCAAATCCTCATAATCCCGCTCGCCAATTGCTTCCTGACAAGAGACAGCGAACTGCTGACCATAACCGCTGCTGCCATGCGGATTCATATATAATACAATATTGCCTTGAGCAGCTAATAATTGAAACTCATGGCTATAGTTGGCTCCGTACATAGCATGAGGTCCGCCATGAATTTGCAATAGCATTGGATATTTTTTGCCTTCCTCCCTATGTGGCGGATACATGATCCAGCCTTGCAGCCGTTGCCCAGCATTATTATTGAACCAGAACATTTGTGGCTCGCTTAGTTGAAAACTGTCCAATACACTTTTATTTAATTCAGTTAAACGTTGCTTTGCAGTTTTTTCCTCGCCTGCGTTCTCCAGCTCAATTCGGAATAGATCGCATGGCAGTAATGCTTCTGAAATGGCTGCAATCATGTACGAGCTGTCTTTGGCAAGCTGGAATTGGTACACCTCCTGCTCACCTGTGGTAACCGCCTCGCAGCTGCCATCCATTGCTACCCGATACATCTGAATTTCTCCATGCCAAGTACCTAGCACATAAATAAACAACTGACCCCGTTCTTCCCTAATCGCCATCGTCTGAATAGATCCTGTCGCCTTCATATCACCCAGCATTGTATTGCCGATCTGTATCTCATACGGTTCATGTATAGCACGAATGCGCCCCTCATCCGTCGTTTGTTGCAGATCTACTGCAAATAACTGATTATGAGTGCCCCCGCCAAAACGTCGATCATTGGCAATAAGAATAGCTTGTTGACCATCAGGTGTATATCCAGCATAGCTGATACCTAGGGTAGAATCGGTTATTCTGCGCATCACAGGTCGCTGCCCTGCTTGATTGGCTATGCCGCCGCTCAGCCAATCAGACACATCGATGGAAATCATATCATTATATTCAACCAGGTCTATATCAATCTGTTCTTCTTTATTATGTTGACGTGTTTCGCCGCTTGCTTCACCAGGCAATAATCTGGTGATAAATGAAATTTCAGTTCCAGCAGGCGACCAAAAAGGCTGAGTGGCATCGAATGCTCCAAAAGTAAGTCTTTGTACAGATCCCGTTGCAAGCTCCAGCAAGAATAAGTGAGTATATAATCCGTCTCTCCAACCTGAACCTTCCAACTTCGGTACAGAGCGAACTGATACAATTCCTTTTGTTTTTTCTGCAGCGACAATCGTTCCCGGTTCGGATTCTGATTCTAGTTGCGTTTTGATCTTCTCCAACTGCTCTGATGACTCATCTGTTCTGGCTGAAAATAATATATATTTGCCGCAAGGAGACCATTCAAATGTGCCGACACCTTTTTTGAAAGACGTTATTTGTTGCTCTTCTTCCGTTTCAGCAGATTTCATCCAAATTTGCTTTGCTTTTTTATCCGTTCCCTCGATTGCTGTCATTCGGGTAAAACCCAAAAAACGGCCGTTATCCGACCACTTTGGCTGGTCTTCGCTGGTTAATCCATTAATCGTTTCAGTTTGACTATTACTTAAATTCAAAATTTGAATAAAAGTTTTATAATTGTCATTTTCTCGATCTATTTCCTTGACTACATAGGCAATTTTATTAAAGTTTTCGTTTAATTGAGGATCGCTGAGCCATTGGTAGGAATAGAGATCATCAGCGCGCACCATTCTTTTTTCCATAATACCACTGCCTTTCTAAAAAATGCTCAACCTGCTTGCTCCCCTCCATTGTAAACGGTTGCTTTTGCATCTTGGACGACAGCTATTGTAATAAAGTCTTCAATTGTATAATAATCACCGCATATACCATGCCAAACTAGATCACAATGAGGCAGAACAGCTACCCTCTGTGCCGAATTAGCAAATATATAAAATAAGGACCGCCGATTGCAGCTGTAACAATTCCAGCAGGGATTTCCACCGCACCAGCTATCGTCCTGCCTATCGTATCGGCTGCCAATACTAAAATAGCGCCTATCAGCATTGTTGCCGGAATAGCTGCTTTCAAATTTTCTCCAATTATTCTTTTAGCCATATGCGGCGCAGCAAGTCCAACAAAGCCAATACTGCCGCAAAGTGCTACCGCGCTTGCAGACAATGCTGTTGCCAGCAGCAGCAGCTGTTTTCGCTCACTTGATACAGAAAGCCCTCGTCCAGCCGCAAGCTCATCACCCAAAGCCAGCATATTAATGCGCCTAGCTTTGTAGAAAATGATAGGCAGCAAAAGGACACACCATAGAGCCGCTACCTTTACATAAAGCCAGCTGGTTCCCCAAATACTGCCGGACATCCATATTTTCACAATATCGTAGGTATAGGTATCCATATAGTAAGTAAAAAAGAGCATACAGGCGCTAATCCCCGTGCTGGTTGCAATTCCTGTCAGCAATAGTCGTGCCGGCGTAATTTTCCCATTCTTGCGGGCAAATGCAAACACAAATGCGGCTACAAGCGCTGCTCCTGCAAAGGCTGCTATCGGCAAGGCAAACAACGGAGCAAACTGCATCTTTCCATAAAAAGAAGTAATATATATCGTTACACCAAGACCAGCGCCTCCGTTGATGCCGAGTATCCCCGGATCTGCCAATCCATTTTGTGAAACGCCTTGCAAAATCAATCCGGACACAGCCAGCGCCGCACCTGCAAGCATCGCCAAAACTATTCGTGGCAATCTGATTCCCCACATAATAAGCAAAGGATCTGGTTCTGCGTTGTTTTGATGCAGCAATGCTTGCCACCATTGTGTTGCTCCAAGCAAGGTATAGCCGCTAAAGGATGCCAGCAAAAAAAACAGAATCAGAACCATACTAATAAGGGCAAGCCGAACAATGAGCTGCCTTGTTTTCTTTTTACAAATATCTGCAACATTAATCTGCGCCTTATAAGACTTATCCATGCTATACTTTCACCCTTCCTTCTTTTCTCGCCAAATAAAGAAAGAACGGTACGCCAATCAATGCAGTAATAATGCCTGCCGGTGTCTCGCGCGGCATATTGACGAGTCTCGAGCCCGTATCAGCAAGCAATAGAAGCAGCGCTCCGCCAAATGCAGAGCATGGCAAGATATAGCGATAATCTACCCCTGCAATATAGCGAACCAAATGAGGTACAATCAGTCCGATAAAGCTGATTGGACCACATACCGCTACCGCACCGCCGGTCAATAAAAGCACAGCAAGTGCGCCAAGCAGCTTCGTTCTTCCGCTCCGATTGCCAAGTCCGGCAGCTGCATCCTCCCCTAGCGCCAGTACGGATAACTGTGTCGAGATACTGGCTGCAATGACACCGCCAATAAATAAGGCAGGCAGCAGCACAAGCACATCCATCCATTTTATTCCTGCAATACCGGCAGCGTACCAGAGCATCACATTTTGTGCTTGACCGTAATATAGCTGCAAGCCCTCCGACAATGCACCGAACAGAGCACTGATGCAGGAGCCCGCCAGTGCCAGCCGAACATGTGATACGGCTCCGGCTCCGCCAAGCTTGGCAGAAGCCGCTCCAATACTATATACAAGCAGCGATCCAATTGCCGCACCAAGCATAGACAATATGATTTTTTCATAGTAAGCAAGCATTGGAATATA
This sequence comes from Paenibacillus nanensis, assembly GCA_040396195.1. GTDB lineage: Bacteria > Bacillota > Bacilli > Paenibacillales > Paenibacillaceae > Pristimantibacillus > Pristimantibacillus nanensis_A. The sequence goes on along the minus strand of JBEBPB010000001.1, from coordinate 31,298 downwards.
AATTATAGCCAGTACAATGGCTAAGCTTGAACCTGCAGATACCCCCATAATACTTGGGCTGGCAAGAGGATTTCTCGTCAAACCCTGCATAATTGCACCAGAAACTGCAAAGCAGGCTCCAGCAGCCGCGGCAGCCAAAGCTCGAGGCAGTCTGACCGATAATATAGTATAGTGCTGTACATTTTCAGCATTGTATTGCCAAAAGGCAAGCAAGACTTGTTCCAGTGAAATAGATGCGGCTCCAATCATAATTGACAAAATCATTCCAACAACAAGCCCTGCGCTCAACATATATAAAAGAAGGGAAGAAGAGATCCTTCTCTTCCTCCCTTTCTGAGGCTTCTCTACTACTATTGCTTTTCCCACTATTCCACTAGTCCTTGCTTAATAATATCAAGAAACTGATTATGCATGACTAGCCCAAACCCTGTTTTTGTTGCACGAAGCGGAACCATAAATACATGATCATTTTTCACCGCGTTCAAATTTTTCCAAAGCGGTGTTTGCAGCATCTCATCCAGCTTTGGCGCATAGTCTGGAACGTTAATATCCATAACAAAAATATAATCCGGATTTATCTCAGGCAGTTTTTCTGCGGCAATTTTCGTCTCATTTTTTTCGTCCTCCAGCTCAGAAGGATAAACAAGACCAAGCTCACCATATGCAATCTTCCCCAGTGGACTTAAATTCCCTAGAATTCTGGTGTCCTTATCCGTTACTTTGAAGAAAACAACGGTCTTGTCCTTCAAAACAGGCTCAAGCTCCTTCTTTAACTCATCGATGCGGTTTTGGAACTGCTGCAACTGCTGCTCTGCCAATTCTTCTTTGTTCATTGCAGTCGCAATTGTCCGAAAAACTTCTCTCCAGTCCTTCTCCATCTCTTTTGAGGAAATGATGAGCGACGGAGCAATCTCCGAAAGCACATCGTATGATTTGGAATGATCTTTATCTGTACCAATGATAAGCTGCGGCTTCAATTCCAATATTTTCTCCAAATTCGGTGCGCCGCTTTGCCCTACAGACTCTGTTCCCTTTAAGGACTCTGATATGTATGGCTCAAAATCTCCCCCATCTCGTACTACCGCCCCAATTGGGGCAACGCCTAAAGCGACCAAATGATCCGCAAGACTTCGTTCAAGTGTTACAACCTTCTCAACTTGCTGCGGCAGCTTCAAATCGCCCAGTTCAGTAGCTACTACACGTTCCTCCTGTACCCCTTCCGCGCTTTCTGATGGTGCTGCGCTTGGATTTTCAATCGCCGCCGATTCAGCTGGTGTCTGACTAATTGCTGGCGTTGTTGTCTCTTCCTGCTTTGCTCCGCAAGCACTTAGTGCAAGCAAAAGCATGAGTATGCCTACCCCTATAAGTAATTTTTTAGAATAATGAATCATGATGTCACCTTTCTTTATTCATTTTATTGATAATGATTATCATTATTATCAATTGCTAATATTACTCAACCTTTTACAAAATGTCAACAATATTTATCTCTAAAAAAAAGAAAAGACAGCATCCACGCTGTCTTTTCACAAAATAATAGATGTCTCGCTTAATTCAACTGGCTCCAGACTGCCCGCGTAAATGCCAGCCTTAAGCCTGCACGCTCCATATTACGATGACTTATACTGCCGTACGTTGCTTGAGCCGCTGCCAGATCGCATCCTTTTTCAACTGCCAAACGAAGCCTGGATTGTATAAGCGCCGCTTGCAATCCCCTTCCTCTATATTCAGGCAATGTAGAGGCAAGCGCCAGCGATGCTGTCCTGTTATGAACATGCATTGCTGCAACAGCAGCAGGCTCGCCTTCAAAGCTTGCAACCAACAGCGTCCATTCCGGCTTATAAAGAAGACCTGCATTATTGTTGTAAAAATGAATTTCGTGTTCCGCCGCCATTCCGGAAGCTGCACAGTGCACCTTTACATAACTTGAGAATTGCTGCTTACTGGACACAGTTTGAACTGTAATTGGAAGATTGTTTTCTTGTTGACCTGCAGCTGGCAAAGGCGACCATAGCACACTATGAAAACCTTGCTGATATAGACCATTCTCAGCTAGTTTGATTAAAAGCTGCTCCTCAACATGACCTGGGTTAATATCAAGCAAAAGCTTTCGATTCCGCTCTTTATAGAACAGCACAATCTCTTTCAGACTAGACAAATCCTTATTCGAGAAGCCTTTCACCGAGTTGAATACACCCCAAGGCATCGTGCGAATATAACATGCTGCAGTGTTTCCAAAAAAAGAAACTTCTGCTCCTTCTGGATTGCCTTCTCGCTCTTTAACCGCCTCTATTCTGGAAGTGAAAAATGCTTTTTCGGCTTCAATGATGCGTTCGGCAGTAATAGAGTCGCATACATCATTCCCCATCACTTTACTCCCATCTATTTCGTTTCTCACTCAGCAATCGGTTTATTGTAGCCTTTTTCACCATATGGCTCCAGCTTGCTCAGCCATTTTTTCTTAAGCTGCTTCATTTCCCATTTCACATCGCTTAATTCCGAAGCATCCAGTTGTTCCAGCACCTCATATTTAAATGAACTCTCTCCTTCGTTCTTCCAATCCTGCTGCAATTCAGCTGTTGCAAATCTACCGCTATCAAGCTGCATTTTTAGTGTCAGCCATTTATTTTTCAAATTCGGATAGGTATCAATATAAATTTTCCCGTTGCTCAAATTCGTAATTTGGATAGCCCCACACCAAGTTTTCATCTGCTTATACGATTCTTGTAGTTCTTTTCTTTTGTCCTTATCCACAATAACGCCCCCATGTCTAGCTGCTTAAATTTAATATCCCATTTCCTTCAAAATTTGAGACAGTGTTCTTAGCCTCTCACCAATCAATTCTCCATCATCGCTTAAAGCCTGATTAAACAATTTAATGTCTTCTTTTATTTTTTCATTATTGGTGCATACTTCAACCGTCATTGCATCCCCCTGCAACCCTATTCGATCAATGACCGGGTTGCTCTCATCATATAATTCATCATATTTGTAAGCCTCTCTAAAATGCTCTAAAGTTCGACAGATTAAAATAGATAAATCCAGAACACGATGCAGCGGCAGCTCCTCAGATTGCCTTGACCATTTTTCGCCAGTATAACGCCAAACCTTTGCAGAAATATCGACCTTCCCCCGGTCATTCCATTGCGCCAAGCCAAGCGACAAGCCTTTCGCATCAGACTCCCCTGCTGATCGCCCATCTACTTGCTCGTAGTTTTCAGCCACAATCACAGGTTTATGTTTTAATGTTGTAGGTATATTCATCTCTATTCGACCATCCTTTGATTATGGAATTTATTGTGCTTCTATAGGACCTGATTATATATTTGCTTTGCGAGCTTGATTAGTGAAGTCAAATGCACCATATATCGTTGGTGAACCAACGATTTAGCAAGATACACAATACGACAATTCATCTTCAAAAATTAGTAATTTACTAAATTACTGAATAACTAAATAATATACACCAAGCCTATTTAAGTCAACCCTATTTCTGTTAACGGACTGATTTTCGGATGCTTTGACCTTTCATGCTACAGGATTAGAGTAATAAAACCTGCTAACCATTCCTTTTACCGCAAGACATAACCGTAATGGTACAATGACAGCAGACCACTATCTTCAGTCGTAGTAAGTTGAACGGTCGAACGAATAATACAGTTATAACCGAGACCTGCCCCATTACCTTAATTGAAGGGAGTTCTATTATTGCGTTATGACATTGATATTGCTTGCACATCTTACTTGACACTGCATGAACAAAAATTACGGATCAAGTCATTTTTAATAGAGTATTTTGGCACAGCTCACTTTTATCTTGTTGAAACAGGTTTAACTATAACAGCCATACAGGAGGAGAAAGCTTTTTTTGAATGGGTAAATGCAGGCAGACCAGACCAAACAACTAAAGATCTGTTTCTTTTTGAATGGACGGAGGAGGTTAGCTGGAGCGGGCATTTTTTATTGAACTGCAGCTTTTATAATCGTTACGAAGATAACAGCAGACAGAAGCAATTCGAGAAAATTGTCTTGCAAATAAAAGCGCATATGGAACATCCTGCTTTAACACTCCATATTACCAAAAAAGAAAATCTCATTGATATACGGCAATTTCATAGTCGCGTTAATGGAAATATCGGCTATAGCTTATCCCCTTATATGAAAGATGAGAAGGGACATTGGCGCCTTAATTTGGATGTCGGCTTATGGATATATCGTGAGGATTTTCATCTCTTATATGAAGGAATCAAGGAAGTATACCCACTTAAAGGCAACGGCTATGAGAACTTTGATCATACCGGCATCAATTTCATTTGTGCATCAGATTGGACAGTAATCCTGAATCAATGGTCTAAACTAGCTATCAGCAACCCATCCAGCACTGAATTTATTCATTATGTAAGTCATTGGGTAATAACAACACTAAATCATGCGGATAACATTTCTATCGAAGGTAATTTGTAATTTTCTTAGAATCATTTCTTCTGAACGTCCCACCAACTGGACTTTTTTCAGTTAGACAACCACTATTCCCGTTCGCTATAATTAAAGGAAAATCCCCATTTCTTACTGTGTGGGTTAATTATAATACCAACCCTAATTTGAATATGCTTTAACGAACGGTCAGTAAATAACAATAATCCCCTGCTGCTGCTCAAAGTCTGCAGGGGATTTAATTCATGGAGGTATCACGCGATGACAATCCCTAAACGGAAATCTGTCTGGTCACGCATCTATGATTGGGTAGATGGACTGTTTTTTTTCGGTCATCTATTATCTATCCTTGGATTTATTTTCAAATCATTTGCTTTTCTCTTTAGATGGCTCCGCTGGTTTGATTAATCCCCTTCTTTCAAGCTGCCTGCTACAATATTTCCTTTATACATAACTGCTTCTCTGGTCGATCTTCTGGCTACTGCTTCGGCTGAGCACGATGCTTCTGCAAATACAAAGCTTGCCTCGTCCCCAACGCGCGGCCAACATTGATCTCCCGCTTCATTTAGCGGTGTTACACCGCCTGTAATATAGCTCAATGTTTGCCCTAGCGCACGTTCGTCACTCCAGCCGAAACGCTGCGCAAGCAAGCCTGCTTTTTCCAGACTGTCACCTTTTCCAAACGGTGACCAGTGATCCATAATGCTATCATCACCGAGGGAAATTTGAACACCATTTTCTTTTAATAGAGGAAACGGGATTGTGCTTCTTAAAGATAGTGCAGACGTTATATCGATTTGCTGTTCCGCCAGCATCATGGCTACCTCTGCCGCTTCATTTGTGTTCACTCCTGCAAATGCCAGCGCATGGCTAATCGTCACTTTTCCTTGCCAGCCTGCCTCGGCTGTCAATTCCGCTAATCTTTTGAAGGTGTGAAGACCAAGATAGCCGCTATCATGTATATGTAAATCAATAGGCGCATTTGCTTCGACAGCAATTTCCATAATCGTATGCAACGACTTCTCAACATTCTGATCCAGAGAAGCTGGATCTACCCCTCCAACAATGGATGCACCATTTCGAAGTGCTTCTCTTACAAGCTGTGCTGCGTTGCTGCGCAACAAGCCATGCTGGGGGAATGCTACGATTTCGACTGCAGCTTTAGCTTTGTATCGTTCAACCGCCCGAAGTGTAGCCTCCAAATTTTGCAGCCCGATAATCGGGTCGACATTGCAGTGAGAACGAATATGGACTGAACCGTTACCAATGAGCAATTCAAGCAGTTTAGTCGCTCTTTCCTCTGCTACAGGCAATTGCAGCGGCAACAAAACTTGTTCCTCCTCCAACCTGGATACGATGCCTTTTGTAGCAGGAACAGGCGCTTTCCAAGGACCACCGTAGTATGTTTTATCCAAATGAATATGCATATCTCTAAACGATGGCAGCAACAATAAACCGTCCGCATCCACCATCGGCAGAGCCGCTTGTTCTTCCTCGACAGGATACCCGCCTTTTACAATTTCTTTAATTTTACCATTCTCAATTTTCAAATGATGAAGCTCTGTCTTAGTACCGATAACCAGTTCATTTTCGTAATGAAACCCGGTTTCTAATCTAGTATTTGTAATCCAGCAGCTTGTTTGTGTCATCGTTGCCCCATCCCTCTCAATCAAGTATTTCATTTTTTCCCAGTACCATATTGCAAAATTGTACTTCATGATAACATTTATTTATAATAGTAGTAGTTAATTATACCTCTTTAATTCGTTTAGCAGGAGTGAAATGATTGAATATAGAAGCTTTATTTGAACAATACGGTTATTGGGTTTTGTTTTTTGGTTTATTCTTTGAATTTATTGCCCTTCCTTTTCCTGGAGAGCTCACAATGATCTATGTCGGCTATTTATCATCAACGGGCGTCTTACATGCTTGGACAGCGATGCTGATCGCTTTTACCGGGACAATATCTGGTATGGGCATCACCTATATAATAGGCAAGAAGGCGGGAATGCCCTTTATTGAACGTTTTGGAAAATGGCTGTTTCTTACTCCTGTGAAGCTTTCTAAAACACGCGACTGGTTTCACAAATATGGTCCCTGGCTTCTTTTTTTTGCTTACTTTATTCCAGGCGTGCGGCATTTTACCGGATATCTGTCAGGGATTTTAGGTATACCCTTCAAGAGGTTCGCGGCTATTGCATATAGCGGCGCATTTTTCTGGGTCATCTTTTTTATCGGACTGGGCAATTTGTTTGGCGATGAATGGAAGTACCTTCTTCAATTAGTAGAGCGTTATTCTCGAAATGCAATTATATTAGCTGTTATCGTAATTGTTGCAATCTTGCTATTCAAAATCTTTACTCGCAGATCACAATTGCAAAAATCCGGAAAGCCTATAAAATAGCTTCCGGATTTTGAACTTTAATGAAGATAAACAAACTATTGTTCTTACAGCTTCGCTATTCCCGCTGTAATAAGTTTGTACATTACTTCTTCCGTCTCCTGCAAATCCAGGGGCAATCCAAATCCTCCCGCTCTATCAAGCATAACAAATCCATGCAGTGCGCTTCGCAGTACCCTTACTGTATGCAATGCTGCTTTCTCTTCTAAATCAAAAGCAGCTACGACGGCTAAAAGCACTTGAACCAACTGGTTTGAAGCCGCTTGCCATACTTCGTTATGTTGCTCGGGAGCCTTTTGCGCAGCCTCATAAACCCCCGGCTCAGCACGCGCAAAGGTCAAATATGCGGTCATTACTGCTTTCAAACCATTCTCTCCATGCCCACTATTCATTTCATATTTTATCACATTATGCATTTTTTCCACGCCATATACAGCTAGCTTCTCAATCAAATCTGGTAATCCACCAATATGATTATATAGCGAGGGAGAGCGAACCCCTAATTTTCTTGCCACCTTGGCGAGTGTAACTTGCTCTAGTCCTTCTTCATTTGCTATATCTGCAGCTGCAATTGTAATACTCGACACATTCAAACCAGCTCTTGGGGACATATTACACCTCTATCTTTGATTAAATGAATTAATTAACTGCATAAAATAAATCTATTTGGAAAACACCTGTTTTTATTAACGCAGTTAATAATGACATTAGTTAGCTACATTAAACTTTCTTCCTTAATATTGAGTATTCACTTTTTTATTAGCTTTTTCAATTGCTTTATTCAATGCTGATTGAGGGTTATATAATAAGTTGCCGTGCCCTGCTGCTATTACATTCGGTTTAAGTTGCTCAATCATTTGAGCGCTATGAATCGCTTTTTCCTTGTTCCAGGTTGCCATTGCCGGAAATGGAAACCATATGTTCCACTGTCCCGATACAGTAAGCCCCCCTCTTGTTTGCAACGCATCACCTGTTAACAGAGTTCCTGTCTGCTCATTATAAAAAGACATCGAGCCCGGTGTATGACCAGGTGTGTCGATAGCGGTTAATGGGCCAATCTGCTTGCCTGCTGAAAGTAGAATATCAGCTTTTGTTTTGATTGCGCCTGGTTTGGGAACGCCTCCCTTGATAGGCATTTCTCCCTCGTCTGGCAATAAAGCAACATCTCCCTTTAAGATTTTTTCATCGCGCTCAGAAATATAAACGATTGCATGCGGCAACTGTCGTTTTAATTCATCAAGTGCACCGATATGATCGTGATGAGCGTGAGTCAATACAATATGAGCAATAGGCAATCCTATATCGTCAGCAGCTTTTAAAATTGCATTAGCACTGTATGACAATCCAGTATCAATTAATATAAGCTCTTTTCCGTATTTCGTAAAATAACAGTTAACAGGGAAAATTCGCGGCATAAATGTAAGCTGATATAATTCATTATGGTGTATAATTTTCATCCTCTGACAACTCCTAGATTAGTTTGCACAATGGATTAACTAATACCATTAGTTTTCATTCAGAGAAACTAACGACGTTAGTTATAAAAACACTATAAACTAACACCATTAGTTTAGTCAATATTTATTTTTGAATCGATCTTGCAATTTCTCTAACGTTTGTCTGCTCAAGTATTTATATCAAGTTTATAATAGTTGTATTTTTCGTTATCCATCTCTAAAATACTCTGAAAGTTAAAACCACATTTTTCAACAGCCTTATTTATGAAGTAGAACGATAACTCATACCGATTGCAAATGCTTGAAAGCCCTGCTGACTATAATAATCAACCAGTTCTTCCTTGCACATCAATTGTGGAATAACGTTGCTTTCTCTGCACCTTTGTACAAGCTGCTCAAGCAAGCTAGTACCGATTCCCCTTCCTTGAAAATCAGGATGTATACATAGTCCGCAAATCAATCCCGTGATGATACCATCTGATATCACACGCCCCATACCTGCCATTCGCCCTCCTACATAAGCATAAACGGCATGCCAGCTTTGCTTGCACATCTGCTCCAACTGCAGCTCGCTTAATCCAATGCCTCCCCAGCCCAGCTGTTCATAAATTACAAACAGTTCTTGGTAACTCTCTGGATGCGGTGATGTATATTCAATTTCATTCATAAGCCACCCATTCTTTCCAATTATGTATTACTTAGAACAATAAGACGTATACCTGTTGATCAAAAATAACCTCATCTATTTATGTTATACTTGCTTGGAGCAGCTCTTCTGCTTGGTTCAACACTGTGAAGCGAAATGCGCCTTCTATCTGCCAAATAAGTGATAGGCAATCAAGAAACAGGGGTTGTCCCTAAGCTCATTCATTAAAGAGCCTTTGGGGCAACCCTTTTTTTAGCTTGCCATTCTGATGGATACGTTGGAATAGGAATAGTTGTTGAACATTTGAGGTATTGAAGTATGGTTCAACTGACCTGCATAATCACTGAAAGCCTGTTTACTGAATCCATGCAACTGCAGCGTACTGCCTTCTTCACTTTCTGAATTGGCAAGCAATATAGCAAGCAAACGAACATCGCCTGACAAATACGCGGCTGCAACAGCAGCTGCTTCTATCTCATTAACCGTATATTTTCCCGAAAAACATTCGCCCGTTCGATTGGAATATAAGGCTGCAAGCTTTGTTCTGGCACGATAATCTGCCGCTTTGACCGCCCCTTCAGACGTTGCTAATAAGTCTGCTGTCTCACGAACGGATAAGTCCAAAAAATTCCGAAGCGTCATTACCTGGCATTGCAGATTAGACAAATGACTCATCAAAAAACGAAAAACAGCTGTCGTTTCTTCTTGCCTGTCCACCTCCTCAATTCCCTGCTTCAAAGAAGCTATTTGATCAATATGTACACGCTTCATAAGCATTCGCAGTGTCTTTTCTCTTCGAACTTGATCCAACCACATATTTTTTGCCATGCGCAACAATAAAGCCTCTATATTGCTATGCTTCAGATTTTGTTTTTTATCGAAAAACTTCATCCAAACCGACTGCGCCAAATCCTCCCCATCCCATGTTGAACCAGTTATCTTCAAGCAATATTTTTGCAGGGCACAATAGTGAGCAGCTACTGTTTCCTGCTCCATATTTGAGTTTATATTCACCATCTTATTCTCTTTTAAAATCCGGGTCATATTCAAGTCCCCCTCCATATCATCCCCTATAATTCTCCCTATAACGTAAACGAATAAGCATATCAATTCGTTACGAAAATCGATGAAATAATTTTTATTTTATTTTCGTCAAAATCGTTACAGATGAGTGTCTCTAACCGTTTTCAGTGTATAACCAATATATAAAGACCACAACGAAACGGAGGATTTTATAATGAGCTACGCTATTCCCTATGTTATTGAACAAACGAAGTACGGTGAGCGATCGTATGATATTTATTCCCGACTTCTAAAGGACAGAATCATATTTATCGGGTCGGAAATTAATGACCAAACCGCTAATTCCATTATAGCGCAACTTTTATTTTTAAATGCAGAAGATCCTAACAAAGACATTCATATGTACATTAATTGTCCTGGTGGATCAGTAACTGCAGGATTTGGAATATTTGATACGATGAAATTTGTGAAACCCGATATTCAGACGATTTGCACGGGACTTGCAGCCTCTTTCGGTTCACTTCTGCTAATGGCAGGTACAAAAGGCAAGCGTATGGCGTTAGCGAACAGCGAAATTATGATCCATCAGCCGCATGGTGGAGTACAGGGTCAAGCAAGCGATATTGCAATTTCAGCAAGTCGTATTTTAAAGACCAGAGATACTGTTATACAGATTACTGCCGATTGTACAGGGCAAGCCCGTGAGAAAGTTGCTTCCGATATGGATCGCGATTATTTTATGTCGGCAGAAGAAGCATTGAACTATGGAATTATTGACAAAATTGTAACAAGCGCTCACTAGTCACCAAAGCTTGTAGCTTGTCTTTGCCAAACGATAAAAAAAGTCCGCCTAACCTGTCAATTTGACGGGTTGAGGCGGATTTTTGAGCTATATAAATTACTGCAATGCATTCTTCATTCGTTCTTCTTTCCAAATTACTGATAGCAGAAGTCCAACGAACATAACGGCAGCTGCAAATAAATATGGATAATGAATATTGACATCAAACAGCTTGCCGCTGATCGCCGGTCCGATAATCGTACCAAGCGATGTATAGGTTGAGTTCATGCCAGCTACAAAGCCTTGTTCTTTTCCGGCCGCCTTTGTCAAGAAAGTTGTCAGTGCCGGGCGTAATAAATCAAACGCCAAAAAGATAAAGCTTGTTACGATTAAAATTAGTGCAAAACCAGTTATAAATGTAGAGACTACTGCCATAGCAACTCCTGCGATGAGACAAAGCTGAATCACTCTTTTCTCGCCGAGAAGATCAACCATTTTTCCGAATAGAAACAGCTGCACAACTGCCCCGATAATGGAGCTGATTGTAATAATAACAGCGATATCCTTTGGAGTATAGCCGAATTTTTGATCAGTAAACCAGCTAAATACAACCTCATATGCAGACAATCCGAAGGCAAGAATAAAGACGAGCAGAAATGCTGTTAAGTAAACAGGCTTCCACGATTTTTTAATATCCCCAAAAAAACTTGATTTTTTGCTGTGTGCAGAAATTTCCTCCATTTTTTCTTTGGAGAGAGGCTCCCTCAAAATAAAAATTGAAATAAAACAAGCGGCAAAAGCAAGCGCCCCTGCAAAATAAAACGGTACTCTAATGCCCAATTCTGCAATAAACCCACCAACGGCAGGACCGATAATAAAGCCTGTACTAATCGCAGCGGACATATAGCCCATTGCCTTCGGTCTTTCCTTCACTGTCGTAATATCTGCCAAATAGGCTGTAACCGCAGGCATTGTAAATGCGGCGCTGACACCACCAAGCATCCTTGAGAAATATAGCACGGACACATGATGAGCAAGACCAAAAATAAGCTCGGATATACCAAACAAAAGCAGTCCGATAATAATCATTTTCTTTCTTCCAAACTGGTCAACCCATCTGCCTGCTGCTGGTGAAACAATTAGCTGTGTTACTGCAAAGGCTGAAACCAAATACCCCATTGTCTCGCCAGATAAGTGCATTAAATCTTTGAAGGACGGCATAACCGGAATAATAAGTCCAATTCCTAAAAAAACAATAAATATATTACTTAGCAATATTAGCAAAACTGCTCTTTGTTCTCTAATCGGTTTTTGCATAATAACCCCTCATCTGCTGTCTCAACGAACAGATATACCTCTCCAGTACACCGTCCAGAATGCATTCAATTTATTTTTTAGGCTCTGCTCCTCTTTCCCGTAAGTTAGCTCTATCATAAGCGAATCGGTTACTCCTAGAAAAGCGCGTGCCGGAATATTCGCATCTTGCTGTTCAATTTCACCAGCTGTAATCCAACCTTGAAATTTTTCATACAAAAGTGCGTAAATTCTTTTTTCCATATCGATAACATCTTCTTCCACCATTTCAGCCAAATGCGCCGGAGGAAAAAAGGTCATGCGAAGCCAAAAACGAAGATGCTCGTTTTCTTGAAATAAATTAATTAAAAATAAAAGAAAACCATGCAGACTCTGCTTGGCTCCTCCGCTTGCATACTTATTAAAGTATTCCTCCACTGCCTGCAGTTCAGTCTCCTTTGCATCAGACAAAACTTGCAAAAACAAATCATCCTTGCCTTTGAAATGCGAATAAATAGATTGCTTCTTAATTCCCGCATCATCAGCAATAAGTGCAAGCGATGCACCTTCATATCCATGTATTGTAAAATACTTTAGTGCTGCTTCTTTAATATCTTCACTTTTTATATTGTTCACCTCTATCCAATGAACGCATCTAACGAACGTTCGTCAGTTGATTTTATCAAAAAAAAATTACCGAGGCAACTATTAGTTTTTCCCCAGCAACTTCTTTTGTCTTCTTTCCGCATGCAACTGCCCCCACTCATGCATCATCCGAAGAATCGGTTCAATACTCCTGCCATAAGAACTTATTTTGTACTCAACCCGCAAAGGAACCTCAGGATAAACAATGCGCTCCACTATATCATGCTCCTCGAGCTCGCGAAGCTGTGCTGTCAGCATTTTTTGCGAGATGCCAGATAAAGCAACTTTCAGTTCCCCAAAGCGTTTGGTGCCGCCATGCAACAACTCTAATAAAATCATCGTCTTCCACTTTCCTGTGAAAATATCCAGTGTATCCTCCACCTTGCAAAGTGCCGGTATTGGCTTGATCACTTCCAATTCCTTCTGCTTAGACATAACTGCTCCTCCTTTGATCCATACTAAACCAGTATATAAAAATTTCAACTTTTTCATTTCTACGAAAATGCAAAGCGGTTACTTCCAAGTAACTATGGCACATAAAAGTGCTTACTTTCAAAAAGTGAGCTTATATATCATAATAACATAAACAGATGCATTTCTTCACTTTTTCAAAATGAAACTTTAGAGGAGGACCTTATTATGTCTACTCAACAACATCTCCCATCATCCCAGCTCTTTGAAAAATCGCGGATGATTAGTGATATCCGGACGGTTCAATTAAAAGCTGTCAGTACGATCCACCAGGCAGCTCCTGTTATAGAGCCCGGTCATTGGGAAAAATACGACCCCTTCCTGCTTATGATGGAGGACAATTTCAAAAAAGGAGCTTTCGACGTTCATCCCCATCGCGGCTTCGAAACAGTCACTTATGTTATCGATGGAGAGATCAGCCATTACGATAGCGCCACTGGAGACGGAGGTGTGTTATATCCAGGTGATGTGCAGATTATGACTGCTGGGCGTGGTGTTGTTCATAATGAAACACCCGAAGGAGAAGATGCTGTGCATGTATTGCAGCTTTGGCTAAATCTCCCGGCGAGGCATAAAATGACCGCTCCTCGCTACCAAACAATTCGTTTTGCCGACGCGCCGATTCATAAAGAAGATGGCTCTACGGTCCGGGTTTACTCTGGTCAAGCTGGCAATGCAATCAGTCCTGCGCTGAACTACACACCTTTCTTATTTGCCGAAATTACAATTGAACCAAATGCAAGCTTTATTCAAGAGCTTCCAGAAAGCTATAACGGCTTTATTTATATACTAAAGGGTTCAGGAGTAATTGGTGCTGCGCAATCAGCCGCTGCAAAAGGTCAAGTGCTTGATATTGCACCATCAAGTACAGATATAAAGACTGGCGGAATTACGCTTACAGCTGGAACTGAAGGATTGAAATGTATTATCGTTGCCGGGGAACCATTGTGTGAACCAGTCGTAGCCCGTGGGCCTTTCGTAATGAATTCGTACGACGAAATTGTACAAGCCTATCGCGATTACAGTAATGGTACTTTCCTGCAATAAAAAACGCCTGCCCACACTCATTCGAGCGATGGTCAGACGTTTTTTTCGTGATAGATGTAAAATATTATGCCAACCTAGCTTACTTTTGATGCTTGCCGGGCACTTTTCATGATTGCCTCTATATTATGAAGCAATTCAATCGAAGCTTCAATTTCTACTCTGCGAGTTGACAAGCTTTCCACACTGCAGCCGATTGGTATTCCTTTATCCATTCCAAAATGAAATAGCTCTTCAAATATTTTTAACGATTCTCTTACCGAACGCTCAAGAACATCTTTGGAATGCTTAAGATCATTGTCCAGCCACTTTGGAATGCTAATTCCAAGCCACTTCATGAACTCCAACGTTTTAACTGAGCCACATGGCGCCAAATTGAACAGAATCGGAACAAATTCAAGCTCATTTTCCAAACAATGATAGTAATAGTCGGATAAAAAGTTTTTGGATGCTTCAACATTAAAGACTGCTTGTGAGATAAAAAATTGACAGCCGTTGTTCACTTTTTGGCTCAAACGAATATGCTCATCACTCTTCTTCATATGACGCTCTGGAATGACTACCCCGCCAAACACAAGTTGAGGATTAGCTTGACGACTTATTGAATACGCTTCAGGAAGTGTAACCTTAACCTGCTCTTTTCCAGACGACGCTCCTACAAATACAGAGTATCTTTGTTCGTCTGATCGCAATTGTACCCATTGGCGCAGCTGCTCCGTGTTTTCTTTCCCAACACAACGATAAATTATTTTAGGAAGATCCAGTTCCTTTAAATATTGCTCGCTGTATACAAGCGGATCAACAGTGGGTAGATAAGGAAACGGCCTGTTCTCATCAATGCGTTCACTTTCTTCCTGTACATCATACAATATCAAGCCGTCAATCGATAGCTGTTTTAACCGCTGCAGTTGCAACGCTGATATCTCTTCAATCTTCTCAGGGGTATGCGTACATTTAGGCGGTGTTATGCCGTAAGTAAGTATCCCCGCCTCTTTTCTGCTGATTTTTTCACTCAACAAACTGTCCACATCCTATCATTGTAATCCAAACTATACCGTTTGAGCGCTATATTGTTTACGAGCTGCTTCTGTCGCTTCGACCATATTTTTCAATGAAGCTACTGTTTCTTCTTTACCACGGGTCTTCAAACCGCAATCCGGGTTAATCCAAAATATCGATGGATCAAGTACATTCAAGGCACGGTCGATCATGGACGACATCTCACCAACTACTGGAACACGCGGGCTGTGAATGTCATATACGCCTAGTCCGATTCCCTTGCTGTACGTATTAGTCTCAAAGCTATGAATCAGCTCGCCATGACTGCGTGATGTTTCGATCGAAATAACATCGGCATCCATATCATCAATCGACTGAATCATATCGTGGAACTCGCAATAGCACATATGGGTATGAATTTGCGTAGTAGGCGCTACTGTGCAAGTTGTCAAACGGAATGATTTAACAGCCCAATCGAGGTAGCCAGCCTGCTCCTCTTCTTTTAGCGGCAAGCCTTCACGAACAGCTGGTTCATCCACCTGAATGACTTTAATACCTGCCGCCTCTAACGCCTCAACCTCCTGACGAAGTGCATATGCTAGTTGGTAAGCAATTTGCTCGCGTGCCAAATCATCACGAACAAATGACCAGTTCATTATCGTAATCGGACCTGTCAGCATCCCTTTTACCGGCTGCTTCGTTAGCGACTGTGCATATTCTGTTTCCTTAACCGTCATAGCTTCTTCAAAAGCAACGTCTCCATAAATAACCGGAGGCTTCACGCAGCGGGAACCGTAAGATTGCACCCATCCGTTTTGAGTGAAGAAGAAACCTGCCAACTTCTCTCCGAAAAACTCAACCATATCCGTTCGTTCAAATTCACCATGTACAAGAACATCCAAACCAATTTCCTCTTGCAGCGTAATCCATTCGCGAATTTGCTCTTGAATAAAATCGTTATAAGCTTGATCTGACCATTCCTGTTTGCGCCACAACTGTCTTGCTTTACGCACCTCGGCAGTTTGCGGGAAACTACCAATCGTTGTAGTTGGGAATAGAGGCAATGCCAGCTCCTCTTTTTGTTTCGCATAGCGCTCTGCAAATCCAATGCCGCGTGAAACCGGTTGGCTAACAATTTCCTCAATGGCTTGGCGGATAGCCGGACGCTTTCTTTGCTCCGCATTTTTAAATTGTTCATAAACTAGTTCACTTTGTTCCAGTTCAGCTTGGAATGCCGCAGGATCATTACTGTTCACCGCTTTAGTCAGCAAAACAATTTCATCGATTTTCTCATCTGCAAATGCCAAAGCGTCTTTTAGCCAGTTATCCAGTTTCTGCTCGGATTTTGTTGTTACCGGAACATGCAGCAAGGAGCATGAAGATTGAATAATCAGTCTTTTAGAATCAACGATTCCTTCCAGCGTGCTAATTATCGCTAATTTTTCTTTCAAAGAGGCTTTCCAAATGTTGCGTCCATCAATAATGCCAGCAGCAAGCACTTTATCAAGCGGGAAGCCGGAAGCTTTAATCGACTCAAGATTGCCTTCCAACCCTTGTGCAAAATCCAAGCCTATTCCTTGAACAGGCAAAGAAATGATTTCTTCATAATGCTCAACCGATTCAAAATAAGTTTGAAGTAAAATGTTCAGACCAGGTACTTCCTTGGCAAATGCAGCGTAAATTTGTTTCAAAGCAGCCAGTTCATCGTCATTCAGCTTTGTAACAAGAACGGGTTCATCAATTTGTACCCATTGAACACCTTCATTTTTAAGCTGCTGTAAAACTTCCACGTATAAAGGTATAAACTTATTAATCCACAATGAAAACTCGGATTTCTGATAGCCTTTTGCCAGCTTTACAAATGTTAACGGCCCTACTACAACTGGTTTTCCTTCGATTCCAAGCTTTTCTTTTGCTTCCTTATAAGCATTCAACGGTTTGTTTTCAGTCAGAACTGGTTCTGCATCGTTCAATTCTGGAACAATATAGTGATAGTTTGTATTAAACCATTTGGTCATTTCACTTGCCTGCGCATCTTTTGTGCCGCGAGCAATGCCATAATAGGTTTGCAACGATACGGGACCGCCATTGTAAGCGAAGCGTTTCGGCACTACGCCGAACATAGCAGCCGTATCAAGAATATGATCATAGTAGCTAAAATCATTAACTGGAATCAAATCGACACCTTTATCCTTTAGCTTGCTCAAATGGTTCAAACGAATCGCTTGCAGCTGTGCCTCAAAAGCTTGTTCGTCCAACTTGCCTGCCCAAAATGCTTCAAGCGCTTTTTTCCACTCTCTGTCTGCTCCAATTCTCGGATAACCCACTATACTATTAATTGTCATTTCACATTCTCCTTCGTTATACAATTATTGTCTGTTTGTTACATATACAATAGCATGGTTTAATTCCGAGTGGATAACTGTATTTAATTATGATTAGATATAGCTAAAAGCTATAACAAAAGTTGTTTTCTTGTCGAATTTTGTACCAAGACGCACTTCTCGTATGTAAATATGCATGAAAAAACCGCAATATGAGCTTTCGGCTCGCATTGCGGTTTTCAACAAATGTTTATGTCAACTCATAAACATCTCTTTGTTCAGTAATGAATTTGATAAACGCATCTATATGAAGTGCGTCAATATCTCCCCTTCCTCTTTGCCTAATGGAAACATGTTCATTTTCTTGCTCTTGTTCTCCTATAATGAGAATATATGGAACCCTCTCCAGCTGAGCCTCACGAATTTTATAACCAAGCTTTTCTTCTCGCATATCCACTGTGCAACGAATCCCTGCTTGATTCAATCTCTTTTTCACAGAGAACAGATATGCTTCGAATTTACTTGACACTGCCAACAACTTCACTTGAACTGGAGCAAGCCATAAAGGAAATGCTCCTGCAAAATGCTCTGTTAATATACCAATAAATCTTTCTATCGAACCATATAGTGCGCGATGAATCACCACGGGACGATGCTTCTGTCCATCTTCACCGATATAAGATAAATCGAATTTCTCTGGCATTTGGAAATCCAGTTGAACAGTCCCGCATTGCCAGCTCCGATCAAGAGCATCTACTATATGAAAATCGATCTTAGGTCCATAAAAAGCACCGTCTCCCTCATTGACCGAATATTCAATCTTCTTTTTAGATAATACATTCGCAAGAGCTTGCTCTGCTGCATCCCAAAGCCCCACTGAGCCCATAAAATCGTCAGGACGAGTTGACAACTCTACTGTGTACGAGAAACCTAGCACTTTATAAACATGATCAATCAAAGAGAGGACATCGCTAATTTCTTCTTCAATTTGCACAGTAGAAGCGAAAATATGCGCATCGTCTTGGCAAAAAGTGCGGACCCGCATCATCCCGCTCAACGCTCCTGAATATTCATGACGATGAACTTGACCAAACTCGGAAATACGAATTGGCAGGTCACGATAGGAGCGTAGAGTGTGCTTGAAAATTAACATATGACCTGGGCAATTCATTGGTTTTAGCGCATACTTTGTTTGATCCACATCAGTAAAATACATATTATCCTTATAATGCTCCCAATGCCCGGATTGCTCCCATACTCTGTTATTCATCATTAAAGGCGTCCTTACTTCGTCATATCCCCTTTCTTGCTGCAAGCGTCTTGCAAAGTCTTCAAGCTCATTGCGAATTGTCATTCCATTTGGTAAGAAAAACGGCATGCCTGGCGCTTCTCCTGAGAACATAAATAGCTCCAATTCTTTTCCTAGCTTGCGATGGTCCCGTTTTTTAGCTTCCTCCAGCTTATAAAGATGATCATCAAGCTGCGATTGTTTAACAAACGCAGTGCCATATATACGCTGCAGCACTTTATTATTTGAATTCCCGCGCCAATATGCACCCGCTACGCTTTGCAATTTGAAAACTTTGATCATACCTGTTGCTGGCAAATGCGGACCACGACATAAGTCAATAAATTCGCCCTGTTCATAAACAGAAATAACAGAACTGTCCGGTAATTCCGCAATCAACTCCAGCTTGTATGGATCATTTAGCCGGGTAAATAACTCAACCGCCTGATCTCTGCTTAGCTCTTTTCGCACAATCGGGAGATTTTGCTTAACAATACGTTTCATTTCAGCCTCTATATGTTCAAGTTCATCCAAGCTAAGCGAAGCATTCAAATCAATATCATAATAAAAGCCATCTTTAATGACTGGCCCGATACCAAGCTTAACTGCTTCTTGGCCATATAGCCTTTTTATCGCTTGTGCCATTAGATGAGCTATGCTGTGACGGTATATATCCAATCCTTCTGAACTTTCGAGTGTAACAATCTCCACCTCACAAGAATGATTGATCACGTAGTCCAGATCAACGAGTTTGTCATCTACTTTGCCGGCAATTGCTGTTTTTTTCAAGCTAACTGAAATCTCTCCAACCAATTGTGCCAAAGTGGTTCCTTGCTGAACCCTCTTCTCTGCTCCGTTCTTTAGCTTCACAACAAACTCCATCTTACTTCCTCCTCCTTCTTCAAATATAATTCTAAGTGCAGTTCGATCCCGATCTATGCTTAAAATTGAACGCAAAAAAACGCATCTCTCCCTGCAAGGGACGAGTGCGTTCGGCTCGTGGTTCCACCCTAATTCAACCTCAATCTGCCTGACGGCAGCGGTTCTTCATTACAATCCGGTATCGAAGATTAAACGGCCAGACCTACTCTAAACATAATTGTCGCAATTAACAGAAATTGAATTGCAATCAACTATTTGTTCAGCCTCGCAAGCTGCAAAGGGGTAACTCCAGTCCGTTTTCTGAAGAGGCTCTCAGCAATCGCCCCTCTCTCTGGCCAGTCCGTAACAGGAATCATGTCTTTGGTCATCGCTATATAATATTTATTGCATCATTGTACTAGTATTATTTCTAAATTGTCAACATTTTGATTGATTATCATTGAAAGTTAACATTCTTGGGCACTTAGCTCTGTACCATCATAAGGATCACCTAACGACTCATACAGCCACTCAAGGTCTAAAGTTTTTTATTTTTAATCTTGTATTTATCGCATCTTGGACTATATATTTCCCGAGTTTATTTTCACCCTGTAGTACCACCTTATCTAGCATCTCGATGGAATCTTCCCCACTGATCTGTCCAAGTATTTTAATAATCCGGTCTTTTACTGGTAAATCACCATCTAAAGAAAGTTTTTCTTCAAAATAATCAAAAATTAATTTTCTTTCACGCCATTTCAATTCATTAACCCAATCTGAAGCTTTACCTATACCTAACAATAATAGAGAATGTGAGGGATCATTTTCAGTTAAAAATATATTTAACTGTTCTATTAATTCTTCCTGCTGCACTATTTTCTACTCCTTTGATCTTGATAGAGGATAAACTACTTACTCTGTATATAATGTTCTACATTCTCTTTTGCTCGCTGGGAAGGTACATGCCTTGAGTTACGGAGAAATACAATCTCGTCAACAAAATAATCTACACCCTCTGCCATTTGTGTAGGAAGTATGATAATCGCATCTGTACTTTTTAATATATCAATACAGATATGAATACCACAATTCAATATTAAATCATTTATCCACCCTGTACTCATCCACGGAAAACAAAATATTTGTTTACCGTAGGCATAACCAATAGCAATAGAGGCTTTCCATTTTTCCCAACTAAGTTCCTCCAGTTTTAGATTCAATCTATCCTGTGATAAATTAAAAAGTTCAATAATTTCCGTAGCACTGTGTATAGTACCACTTTGATTCCGTTTAATTGCCTCCTCTAGCTGATTAATTATACTTTTCCCTTTTGGAAGAAAACCTTTACTTGAGATTCCTTCGCCAATATACCAGCTAATATTCTCTAAGTCAGCTAGTGTAGCTAACTTTCCGTCCATTTTAATCTCTCCTGAAATAAATTGTTCTCTGCCAGCTAAATTATAAGATAGCCCCCAGCCACCTTCTCCACATTGGCCGATAATCCCATAGGATTTACCTTTTGTAAAAATATATTGAAAATCCTTAATGCTATCAATCATTTCACCATAGTTTTTCATTTTAGGGTAATACAATGCATTTTTAATATTAACTTCGATTTGATTTACTATCGGAATCCCCCTTTTCTTAAGATTACCATCGTTTAAGCGTAGTCTCCAAAGTAACAGTAGCTTTGAAATAGATGTTGACGGACTAGCGCTCTCCTGTTCCATTTTTTCTCCTCCACTTATTTTCAAGTATAGAGTACATCATTTTTCTAATTAAATGTTTTTGTATTTTATAAAGCGATTTTGCATCTCTTGATCCATATTACTAAATGAAAACTCAATTACATCATGAAAAGTTGAAGCAACGTTGTTCAGCCCATAAATGTGTGCTTGTGAATTTGATAAAAAAATTCTTGGAAGATTATGAAGTGCTCTAATCGTTAAATAAATTTTATTTCTATTCCCCAACATTCTAGGTTTCAGTAATTCTGTTAATTCTATTACCAAATCATTCATAAAGTTTATGATTACTTTCTCTTCTTGGCTATGAGGAACTTTTTCAGCACAAATGAGCACTTTTTGCTCAAGTTCAGAAAATGAATCAATCAGGGTTTTGTAATATTTACCTATTTCGTTTCTTTTTTTGCATAATTCAATAAACTCCATTACTAATTGTTCATCTTCTTCCCTGTAATCACTAACAATCATTCTTTTAATTATTTTTTGCCATAAAGCAATATGTATCCTTAGTGTTTTTCTATAACTAGATCTCCACAATTGACCAAATACTCTCCCCTTCTCTGCCACAAGCCCAATATATAAAATTTCACCATATAGATGACTTTTTTTCAAAATAAACACTTCTTTCAAGTAATCATTTGAACTAGTATAAACTACGATAAATCAATAATACTCTCACCTGTATCCAAATTTAGTGCTCTCTCATCAGTATCCTTCAAATCCTCATAAAATGCTTGGTCATAAATGGATAAGAACATTTCCTCATCAAAGACTAATATTTTACTCGTAAATTCTGATTAGATTTTGTTCTATGATTTATACCGCCCGACATAATCTCTTCCCTAGAAACATAATGTTCATGGCCTGCGGGCAAGTAAGCGTGATATAGCATGCTATTCATCTTATCATCTCTCAATTTTATTCTCTTAGAATGTAAGATATATGTGAGCACCTTCACATGTTCCACTGAAACACTTTTTTTATTGAAAATAATAAGGGTCGTAATAGAGCAGATAATCCGCCTACAACTGCACTTCTACACTTTTTTACTAGTAGGACGGCATGACTAAACCTATTATCTGTAGTACAATCCAATACATAACTCTTATAAAGAAGGCTATGCTGTATGCTACTATTCAAAAAACGTGAGTATGATCCATACTTGCAACTGAAACTATTTAATTTATTCATGTTTGGTTCTTGGTCATTGCTTAATCCGTTCCTGCCTATTTATTTTCAGAACATCGGTTTTAATAATCTACAAATTGGACTATTAATGTCAATTGGTCCTATGATCTCAATTATTGCTAATCCTTTCTGGGGTTACTGGAGCGACCGAACTCAAAATACTAGACTCATCCTGTTAATTATGTTAACGGGAAACATTATTATGAGCCAAATTTATTTTCAATTGAGTAGTTTTTCATTCATTTTGATGGTCATGATCATTTTTTATTCTTTCCAAACCGCACTAAATCCGCTTACTAGCAGCCTTATCTTCCAAACCATACAAGGAACCGCTTATTCTTTTGGCACATTTAGGCTATGGGGATCACTTGGCTTCGCCATCATTATCTTAATTGCCAGCCCGGTTATCCAATGGCTAGGAGTAGAAAATCTAGGTTATCTCTATGGTTCTTTTGTACTAATTACGTTATTCCTTGGCTTTAAGCTTCCAAAGAAAAAAACAAAAGTACCTGCCAAAAAAGGAATTGGTAAGGATATGTTCGCTTTGTTAACACAGCCGATCTTTATTTTGTTCCTGATCTTTGTTGTGTTGCTCTCCATTCCCAATTCGATGAACAGCACCTTCATTGCCGTATTCATTACCGAACTCGGCGGCAGCGAAGTAACTATCGGCTGGTCCTGGTTTTTGGCGGCTATTATCGAAATACCCATTTTTCTACTGCTCGATCGTTATTTGCAAACATCGGCACGGGTTATGTTCGGCTTAATGGTTATTGTCGGTTTGCTATACACTTTGCGCTGGGTTCTAATGGCAATCAGCACAGCACCAATCCATATTATGTTCATACAAGTTTTTCATAGCTTTACATTCGGAATTACCATGTATACAGTCACACAGTTATGTAACTACTTGGTTCCCAAACATCTGCGTACCTCTGGACAAGCTCTCAATGGCTTATTTATGGCGGGTATCTCCGGCATGGTAGGTGGTGTGCTTGGCGGACAGCTATTCGATCATTTTAATGCTCCCACTATGTATTTCACAGGTGTCGGCCTGTCCATCGTTGCAACAATTGGATTTTTAGGCTTGTGGATCTGGTTTACTCTGCATCGCGAACTGGATCGCGAAGCAGAGTAATTTTACCAAGTTTACTTGAAGGGATAAGCGTTGTAGATATCGTGAGGAAATGAGCATGCTGGATTATTCAGGAGCTAGTTTCATCCAAGCCTCTCGCTCGCCTCGCTTATGTTCTTGGTTGTAACAACTGAACCTCAAAACAGCTACTTTCAAGCAAACAGCGCAGAGTAGCTTGAATATTTATACTTTTACACTTTAAGTTTTAACTGCTTCATCACTGATATTGTAAGTATCATCATCCCACTCCAAAGCCTGATCTGGATAAAGGGGCGAGTAAGAAACGCATTAATTCACCTTGCACAAAAAAACTAGCAAGCATGACCATCATACATATAATTGTAAACATACCAACTGTTGCATCCCTTGTTAAATTATGAAATTCCCCATCATCTTCACGGGCAATAATAAGATTATTGTCTTTTAAAATAGGTAGCTCTAATAGTTTGGGAATGTAATCCTCTAGCCGTTCCTTGATAAGGCGTTCCTTGGCCAGTTTCCCTTTATCTATACGATTCGCATATGATTGACTAGCTTTGGATAAGGAGTACGCCTCATCTACAGATGACAACGTCCCATCTATCGTAATGATTGTGCCCAGCGGCGTCCTCACGGCCAATCAGTCCATGCCCGTAAATATAGGTGGCCTTCACTTCCCCTGTTTCGTCCAGTTCCATCAACAGGTGGTCCAGTCTATTCTGCATCCCCGATGGGTCCCACACTTTTCTCGCCAGCCTTGTTTCGTCCGCTCCCTTTGCCAGATGCGACGGTTTTCCGCATCGTAGCCATACTCGCTTGTGCGCGTTTTGATCAGGCGATTACGGGCGTCATACGTAAACGCGTCCATATCCCGTCCACCAGTCAGATAGCGCAGGTTCCCTTCCTGATCCATCTCTGTAAGGATCTGCTACATAAATTATAAATCGTCGAATGCTGTGCCCCATCTGTTATCATCGGCCCCCTCAACATCATGGCACCATCATGTGTTGAGCCCCGCTCTCATGCTACTCTATTGTCTCAACCTTCGTGATCATCAGTACACGTTTGTAAAGTAAAGAACAATACATCTAAGGATACAGTGACCCCATTCATGTACTGCCCTCCGAATCTTTTATAAATTTAGAGGGGCAGATGGCTAACCTTTAACACATGACCTTCTCCTTGACAAAATCATCAGATAAGTCATAACAAAAAGCAGGTCAATCCTGGTGATATCTGACCATAATCGAGTTGATCATCATAATGAAATAACGGTATTTTTAGCTATTGATGTGCATACAAATAAAAGGACAAGGTTATATTTGCCTATTACATGGGTTGTATATGTTATAAGTTGGATGACAGTTGCATTCGGCACTGAGTAGCCCAACCAAAAGAAAAAAGCTTAGAAAAACATCGGTGTAATTAATTGTGCTGTGATCAACTCTCTTTGCCTTAGCTGTAAAGCCCTTCTATGGAGATTACTTCAATAGATTTGCAGTAAAAATCAATGCCCTTCAAGAATATGATCAAATCCTGCTGAAACTGGTTCACCTGTATCTCTTAATGGAGTAAATCTGGTTCTCCCATTCGCAATATTTATCCTTGATTGTACAGTTCCTAGACCTGATGCAACTTCACCCGTCCCCTAAGTAGTAATCTTAAACTTGGGAATAAAGAAAGTGGCAATCGGTTTTCCAATTACCACCATTATATCAACTTGCCTGCCGCTCTGTTAGAGTAGCCGTCGCCCTGTATTCCGTCGTAGTAGGTGTTGTTCTTGCTCTGACTGACCAGAATGAGCTTTTTCTCTGCCAATGTTGCGATATGACGTTCTACTGACTTGGAACTGCATCCAACATTTCGGGCTATCATCTCAATGGTGGGGTAACACTGGCTCTGGTCGCTCATATACGCGACAATATCGACGAGAATCAGCTTCTCATATGGACTTAAACCGTAACACCTATGGATATTATGCGACAGGATGGTATATCCCTTGTGATGTCCTGTAAAGTTGCTCTCCTTGGCAACTTCGTCCATGTACGCATTAGCGGCTCTATTATTCTTAATCAACCAGAAGTCGTTGTACTTCGTTTTCATCTGCAATCCCTTCCTTCTTGTGCTGTTATGCCGCCACAGGGCGGCTATGGAGTAGGGAAGGCGGCTAGCCTGACACGTATCCTTACCTGTTCTATGTCAACTGGTCGTCACCAGATTGTTCGTTCACTGTAACCATCGCGGCAAGTAGCCCATTCGTTGCGGACAATTTGCAGATAAGTCCTGACAATATTATTGGTCGGGCTATCCCTCCTAGAAGATGCGATATATTACCTTCACATATTCCCTATCGTCGTGAGGTATTCTACAGTTTCGATGATTTTTGAAAAAACTGTGAGAAAACGAACATAACAAAAAACAGATCAATCATGGTGGTATCTGACCATAATCGACCTGTTCAACATAACGGAATAGCGTTATTTAGGTTATAAAACTAAAGCATTTGATGTGCGTGCAAACAATATGACTAAATCCTTATACGGGTATTACATGGGTTATATGTGTTATTTGTTGAAGGATGAGTTCATTCGTCACCCACCCCCTCCAAAATAAGAAACCTAAAAGGCACGAAACAAATCATGGATTTAAACATCGGTCTTTTCGTTTTAATATGCAATTATAACTGTAAATAGATGACCTCAGTTCACATTTGATATTTTCAATAATTCACTAAGTTCGCCTAAATCTTTTAAATTTCTTTTAGCTACATCAACAGGAATGTCTTTCATTAATACAAAAGGAAGTTGCTTCGAGCCCTTCAACAAATCAAATAGCCCCTTTTTTATATTAAAGACATCTTGTATTTTTTTCAAATCAGTAGCCCCACCCTTAAGTGGATTTACTAAAATAAGATCACAAAGTTGCCCTTGATCCGCCTCATTCTCTTCTTCTAACAAATCAATGTTTATTGCCCCATTATTTATCCATTTTATAAAATCTTCACTGACTAATGAAGCAAATTCTGGATTCATAACTCCTGCATCTACTTGTAATAATTCAGTAGAGTCCTCATTTGCTGACATCAAGTAGAACTTGCCTCCGCCGTTACTCCCTACAGCTAAATAACCCTGAGCGTACTCTGAAACCTCATATGTTTGATTTCTTTCAATAATAATATCAGTACCAAAAATTGCGACACCTTCTTCTGTTTCTAAGCCGTTAGTCAATTTAAGAAGTTCCCTAAATACATTAGGGAATTTCAAACCCATTTCTACCTCCAACTTGTTGATTTCATTTTCATCAACTGCAGGATAAAGATTGAAATTTGACAAATATTGTGAATTTATCATTTAAAGCCTCCTAGTCCATCAAAGAATCTGTATGCTTCCCCGATTACCTTTTTGGTAACTTTAGGGTCAACGCCAGCTTTAATCATTTCTCTATATGACTCATTAAATTCATGCACAATACTTGTATTAAAACCCTCGGTTCGTCTTCTTGCCCTTTGTAATGCTGATATAATAGCATGGGATTCACCTGATACTGATTTTAACAATAAAGACGGTGCATTAGAACTACTATATTTTATTCCATTTCTCTTTGCCCATAGTTTGGCCCATTCATCTTGTATTGCATGGTGAGCCTGTACCAGTCCATCTAATTTCGACGTACCGAATCCTGGCGCGCGGTTCTTATTGGGACTCATTTTCTTGTAAGCATCTACATCGTTAGTACCATAACCACCCTGTTTAAGTTTACTATTAGTTGATCTTTGTGGAAAACTAATTCCTGCTCTATCATTAATATTTGCATGAAGTTGTTCAGAACTTAATTTTCCGTACTTCTCCCTCAAATACTCTGCTCTAGTTTTACCCGTCCCCTTCCCCTCACATTTAAACAATCCCAATGGATCCACATAGCGAATCGGATCGCCGTTGACATATGCGTAACGGTTGAATGTTTGCCCTTCTGTTATCTCTCCGCGCACGACATCACGGTTCAAGAAGCGCTTGAGCCCGGGATGATAGTAACGGGCACGCATATACAGCAAGTCATTTCCATCCTGCTGCACCCCATCTTGACCATTATAGCGAAACGGCTGGCGGCTCGTCCCTTCCTGCCCCTCGTCTTCTCCATAGATCCCGTAGCGGTAACGGTCGGTAACATTCCCTCGTTCATCACTGAGCAGCGTCGTACTGCCACGCAGGTCATAGTGATAGGCTTGGTAATGCCCAGCAGCATCCTCTCTCCCAATCAATCCATGCCCGTAAATATAGGTGGCCGTCATTTCCCCTGTTTCGTCCAGCTCCATCAACAGGTGATCCAGTCCATCCTGCATCCCCGATGGATCCCACACATAGTGGGTTTCACGCCAGCCTTGTTTCGTTCGCTCCCTTTGCCAGATGCGGCGGTTTTCCGCATCGTAGCCATACTCGCTTGTGCGCGTTTTGATCAGGCGATTACGGGCGTCATACGTATACGCGTCCATATCTCGTCCATCGGTCAGATAGCGCAGGTTCCCTTCCAGATCGATCTCTGTCGGGTAATCTCCCCATGCCGCCAGACGGTTATCTGAGGTATAGCTGTAGTGCGCTGTCGTTTCCTTCTCCTCGCCGCTCTCTGTCAGGTTGCCGCCTCTATCGTAGGCATACCACGTCGTACATCCTGGCGAGCTGCGAGAAACGAGACGCTTTAGGTCATCATAGCGGTACTGCCGATCCGCTTCCGTCACAATCTGTCCGATCGCATTGTACGTATAGCGCAGCTCCTGCAGCGGAATGCCCGGCTTGCGCAGATCCCGCAGCAGGGTCAGACGCCTCGCCGCATCATACGTTAAATAACAAAAAACAGGTCTAACCATAATTGACTTGTTCAATGTAACGAAATAGCGTTATTTAGGTTACAGAATGAAAGTATTTGATTAGTGTTCAAGCATAATGCGGATCTTCATACCGATATTACATGGGTTAAGTGTGTTATTGGTTGAATGATGAGTTCATTCGGGCACTGGGTTGCCCCACAAAAAAAGAAACCTTGAAAGGCTTATAGCCGACCAAGGTTAAATACACCAAACTATTGATATACTGATTCTCTTTAATCACACATAAAGTCGGTTTAATGATTATTTAATTACTATAAAGGCATCATTATCATAATAGTATAAAAAAGCTTCAATTAAATCTTTATCTGTACACTCTGTCTTTTGTTCATAAGCATTTTTTATAATTCCTTTTATAGTTTGAATATCTAATGCGTACATTAAATTATTATCCTTTGCAAATTTAGGAACTTCATCACTGTCATCTTCTACATCATCTGGATCGATTATAGCCTTGTGTATCTAGACTCCACGTCTCATCTTCTGGAAGAAATAATGCATCTGACCACTCAAATTTTTCAATATTATTTAGTATATTTCGCAATGCTATAAGTTTCTCCATATCCTTCTCCCATCATCTAGTATTAATTGTACTATCCTTTAATAGGTCGCTACATTACGACAATAATGTCTTTATTTTTTTCTCTAACAAGTCCTATTCCTAAGCCAGTTCGACTTTCACCACCTAGTTATCCGCCAATGTCGGGCGCACAAAAAAAACAGGTCAATCATGGTGCTTTCTGGCCATAATCGACCCGTTAAATGTAACGGAAAAGCGTTATTTAATTTATGAAATTAAAGCGTTTGATGTCCTTGCAAACAAAATAGCGAAATCTCCATACAGATATTACTGGGTTATATGTGCTTTTGGTTGAATAATGGATTCAATCGATAATGGGTAGTCTTCTAAAGATTAAATTATGTTAAACCTTTTAAGAAATTGATACCAGTCTTCTAAATGAGCATCAGGTACCAACTCTTCGTATCTTCGACCAAAAACATAATTAAGCAGAAAATAATTGAAATCTCCAAAGGTTTGCCCCACCCTAGCTGGATGACCTTGATAGAAATAGTATACTTGTCCAGAATACTTCTCAATCACTAAAGGCTCATATAAAACTTGCCCAACTTCAATCCATTTTTCTGTTCCTCCCAAGAAATCAGAAACACGAGACTGATGTAAAGACAATTCATTAAATGACCATAAGTCAACTGCTCCACATCTTGCACCATCAGATTCTTTCAAGAACTCAAAGTACTGTTTAAGATAATCATTATCGAATTTTATGCCTGTGTTACCTTCATTCAATTCACCATAAATTATACTATCAGGTTCAGCTACCAATTTTTCTTTTACTTTCCCTATTATAGATTTTAACTGTCCATCCATCTACTTCCCCCCATGTCAACGTTAATTTTAATCTTTGTACCAGTAGGTAAATCTTTAATTTGTGGTCTAATTTGTTTAACACCAATATGCCAATTAGTGAAAGTATCTAAGAATTTTAAATTTTGAACAATATCTGGTCCACCTAACTGTAGCTCCCAAACATGGTCCGGTTGCATGCGTTTTGTTATCCTGTCTATTAATTTTTTACCAAACACAGGGTTATTCTGTCCATATTGTTTCCAAATCCTTTTTATCATATCCTGCCGATATTGCCTTGTAACCGTAGGGTCCCTTGGTACAGGATTTTTTGCTTTATATAATAAACCTTGATCACCTAATTCTTTTAGCTTGTTAGCCTTTCTCTCGAATTCACGTTTTGGCATTTTACTATCATACTTAAGAGTAACCTCAGCAACTTCACCCGGCAACCTTTTCAAACACTTAAACAATCCCAATGGATCCACATAGCGGATCGGATCGCCGTTGGCATACGCATAGCGGTTGAATGTTTGCCCTTCTGTTATCCCCCCGCGCTCGACATCACGGTTCAAGAAGCGTTTGAGCCCAGGATGGTAGTAACGGGCACGCATATACAACAAGCCATTCCCATCCTGCTGCACCCCATCCTGGCCGTTATAGCGAAACGGCTGGCAGCTTGTCCCTTCCTGTCCCTCGTCTTCTCCATAGATCCCATAGCGGTAACGGTCAGTGACATTTCCTCGGTCATCACTGAGCAGCGTCGTACTGCCACGCAGGTCATAGTGATAGGCTTGGTAATGCCCAGCAGCATCCTCTCTCCCAATCAATCCATGCCCGTAAATATAGGTGGCCGTCATTTCCCCTGTTTCGTCCAGCTCCATCAACAGGTGATCCAGTCCATCCTGCATCCCCGATGGATCCCACACATAGTGGGTTTCACGCCAGCCTTGTTTCGTTCGCTCCCTTTGCCAGATGCGGCGGTTTTCCGCATCGTAGCCATACTCGCTTGTGCGCGTTTTGATCAGGCGATTACGGGCGTCATACGTATACGCGTCCATATCTCGTCCATCGGTCAGATAGCGCAGGTTCCCTTCCTGATCCATCTCTGTCGGGTAATCTCCCCACCCCGCCAGACGGTTATCCGAGCTATAGCTGTAGTGCGCTGTCGTGTCCTTCTCCTCGCCGCTCTCTGTCAGGTTGCCGCCTCTATCGTAGGCATGCCACGTTGTACGTCCTGGTGAGTTGCGAGAAACGAGACGCTTCAGGTCGTCATAGCGGTATTGCCGATCCGCTTCCGTCACAATCTGTCCGATCGCATTGTACGTATAGCGCAGCT